>JAYVUK010000015.1:0-129884 GCA_043787975.1 Bacteroidota bacterium | reverse complement strand
CTTTTATTAAAAAATTGATAGTTAATTATTAATGGATATCCCAGAATATTTTAGAAGTCAATAAGTCACCACCCATCGCAGAAGCAGCCGAAGTATAATTCGCTCCGTTCAATGTTTGTTCTGTTGAAGGATATGTATATCTTTTTGGAATTTCAGAATAACTGGATATAGATGGGGGAAGATTAAAATGTGGAGCATCCAAACGTCTCCATGTTGTCCAACCAAGAAGTCCCCGGTTGTAATATGCAAGCCAAGCCTGTCTGCCAATTTTTTCATGATAATCTATTCCGGGAGCTGTTGCATAAGCAACAGCCGAATTTGCTAAATAGGTCGTTGCATCCAAAGCCATTCCACCCCAATCGATAATTGAAGAAGTTATTGCAGCATCATAATAGGTCTCAGGAGTTCCGGCAATAAAACCTCTGGCTGCAGCTTCCGCTAAATAAAACTGAACTTCCGTATAATTAATCAGCGTGCCTTTATAGTCGGCAGCCTGAAGAGTTTCTGTAACGTGAGTATAGTTATCATACGGATCGTTCAGGCCATAAGGTCCGCCGGTATATATCCCTGTTCCAAGATTTTGTTCAAAATAAAATGGCCTTCTTGGATCATTCAAAGCATTCATTGTATCAATAATCGTATTTGCAGCAACCCAATCGAAACGACCCGATGCTACAAGCTCAATATACACAGGATTTGTATTTGGTGAAGCTGATAAATAAGGAAATAATGCATCATCTGCAGATGAGGTAAATACTCCTCCCGCAAAAGCACTTGCAGCTTTTCCTCCCGGATCCAGGTCCGGAACATCAGCAACAGTGATCGCCATTTTTAATTTTAGGGAGTTGGCAAACGCTTTCCACCTGGCCATGTCTCCTGTTCCACCATAAATCAGGTCACCATCGGGCACAGTATTACCGCTGCCATTCAGCCTTGAAAAACCAAGTGCATTAACATCGATATCAGTAATGGCAGCATCTAAACGCGCAAATAATTTACTGTAAATTGTTTTTGCATCATCGAAAGCAGGGTTGATGTTGTCAATATCCAATGCTTCTGTGTAAGGTACATTGCCAAAAATATCAACTTCTCTTTCAAACGCATATACAGAAAGAATTTCTGTAATTGCTGTTCTGTTCTTTTTTACAGCAGCACTGAAGTTAATACTCGATTCTGTTGCAATCACTCTTTTTGCTTCTTTAAAATTTGCCAGGGCATTGCGGTAAATATTTCTAAACTCAAAATCCGGAATCTGTCGGGCTGTGATATCATAATTTGATTCATCTGTATAAGTCGTTTCCGTCCAATATTGAGCAAATGTTCTGAAGACATTCAAATTGACATTCGGTGTTGTTTCCTGGTCAACCAAATTTCTTAATCCATTTGCAAACAAAGTTGAACTTGGTACATCGGTAGCGCTCTTCGTATCTATATTATAATCTTCCAGTTTTTTACAGGATACAATACTGATGCCTATGGTGAGTATGAGGATAATTGTTATTTTTTTCATTTTAGCTCTGTTTAAGATTAAAATTAAAATTGAAAGGTTAAATTAATTCCCAAATTCCTGGTAGAAGGCAGAACACCTGTCTGGTAACCTTGTATGTTTCCTGCTGCAAGACCGGCTTCAGGATCTGAATAAGGTAAATTCTTATGGATGATCCAAAGATTACTTCCTACCAGTGCTACTGAAATATTGCTGAAGAAGGATTTCTCTTTCAAAGGAAACTTATATCCAATTGTTACTTCCCTTAGTTTTACATAAGATGCATCATAAATAAATTTTGAATTCGGATTTGTTACATAACCCCACAACGTATAATCATCGCCTGCAACACGTATTTTATTTGGCGTGCCATCCTCCTGAACGCCATCGAGTATAACACCACCACTTGTATTGTCTGTAGTAAGAGGATTGCGAATAGGATTTCCCAAATCATTCGTTCCGACAGTTTCTGGATAAATACCAGTAGCCAATCCATAAGCCTGGTCTAATGAATAGACAGACCCGCCCACTTGTATATCAATTAAAAAACTAAGCGTCCATTTTTTATATGAAAGAGTGTTCGTGATGCCTGCCAGGTATTTCGGGTTAATGTTTCCAAGAACATTCGTAGTAGTGGTTGTCATCTCATAATAACCGTCGCTTCCCACTACCTTTTTTCCATTCAGGTAAACATAATCAGAACCCTGCAAGGTTCCAAACGCCTCTGCCTTGGTAGCGTTTAAGGTTACACCTTGCTGGAAGTTGGCAAGTTGAATATTGTCAACGCCTCCAAATAATTCAACAACTTCGTTTTTATTCAAAGAATAATTCAGATTAATTTTCCAGCTGAAATTCCGAGTCTTCACCGGCGTACCATATAAGGTTACTTCAATTCCTTTGTTTTGAATTGTTCCTGCATTTACATACTTCGAAGAGTAACCTGTGGAAGGATCTACCGCCACAGCAAGAATCTGATTTTTCGTATCGGTTATGTAAGCTGCCACGTCAAAACCCAGTCTCATATTTAAGAAAACCATTTCCAATCCAGCTTCTTTTGTGAGGGAAAGTTCCGGTTTTAACAGGCTATTGTTTTTGGTTATTGGAAGTGAAAAAAGTGTTGTGTTTCCAAATGCAATTGGCTTGGCATAGATGTCGTTTACACTACCCCACGGAGCATCATTACCAACCTGGGCTATATTAAAGCGGACTTTTCCGAAATCCAGCCACTTCGCTTTAACTTTTTCAGAAAAAACAAAACTGGCTGAAGCTCCTGGATAAAAATAACTATTATTATCTGGAGGTAAAGTTGATGAATAATCATTTCTGCCTGTCAGATCTAAATATAAAAATCGTTTGTAGCCAAACGATGCGCTGGCAAAATAACCATTCACACCAATCGACTGATCCTTTTCGACCGATGCACTGGGATTGTTAACAGAATTGGAAATAGAATATAGTTTGTCAACCACCAATCCGCCATTGGTAGAGGCGAATATTGTATTCAAATAATTTCTTCTGAAATTTGCTCCGAGCAATCCGCTAAAACTAAAATCAGTACTAATATCTTTTTTGAAATTTGCCATCAAGTCGAGGTTTGTTTCCCTAACATCTTTATTCAGTCTTGAATATCCTGATCCGACAAGTGGGCCCGCTTCGTTTGGTGGACCTATTCCAAATTCTTTGGCAATACTTCCTTTTGCAAGTCTTTCTTCCTGTAAGGTAGAATACTGATCCAAAGAAACACGAGTCATTAAACTCAGAAAATTATTCACCTTGTAATTTAAACCTATGTTACCAAAGATTCGGTCTCTGCCATCGGTTGTATAACTTTCATTCCGAATGAAATAAGGATTGTCCCAGAAAATCGGAACGGCGGGATTTTGGGAATTTCTCGGATTCCAACCATAGTTTGCCTGAGTAAGTTCATACATATCTTTCAACTCAGCTACGCTTACATTCGTTTCGTACCATTGTCTGAAACTGGTCATGATGTTACTGTCATAACCCGTCTCATTGCGACCCACCGTTTCGGTTCTGACATAATTGGCCGAAACATTTGTAGTCAATTTATCAGTGAGATTGTAATTGGTATTGATACCGAAATTATATCTTTTTAAACTACTGTTTGGAAGAATTCCTTTTTCGTCAGTGTTTGCTATCGAAGCTCTGAAGGAGCCCTTTTCTGATCCGCCATCAAACGAGACACTATTGGTATATGAAGTAGAATTATTGAAAAAAGAAAGAGGACCGGTGTTCGGATCAGATGCATGATCAACCCAAGGAGTTGCCTTATGATAATTAGGTGACCCAGGAACAAAAGCATCCCATTGATAAACCATTAGGTTAGGATCAAAATGTTCCCCATACGATGCATCTTCAGTGAAAGGTGTTACAAGTACATGAGGTACAGTATCACCGTCATTAATAAAGCCATTAAAAAAATGACTATTAAGAGTGTCATAAAAAGGACCATAGCCTGCACCATATTCATTTTGATAAGTCGGGAAAGTAGATTTATCTACAATGCCAACAGTCAAACCGGAATTCACAGTGACACCAAATCTTTTTTTCGTGCCGGCAGTAGTCAATTTTCCCTTCTTGGTTGTAATGAGAATTACTCCTCTTGCAGCTCGTGAACCGTAAAGTGCGGTAGCTGCGGCACCCTTCAGGACGTTGATCGATTCAATGTCATCCGGGTTGATATCAGAAACGGGACTTCCGAAATCATATCCTGCTGTTCCTTCGTTTTGAAACTGAACATTACTCCTGGAATTATCAATGGGAACACCGTCTACGATAAATAAAGCCTGGTTATCTCCCAACAATGAAGTTGTTCCCCTGATAATAATATTTGTTGATCCCCCCATGTTACCTTCGTTTTTTATTTGCACTCCGGAAACTTTTCCTGAAAGCTGATTGACGAAGTTTCCGCTTTTAACATCGGTTACCTGGTCTCCTGAAATTTCCTGTGTAGCATAACCAAGCGATTTTTTTTCGCGGGATACACCCAAAGCGGTTATAACTACTTCATCCAGTTTCAATACATCGGGATCAAGTACAACGTCTACAGCATTTGAAGCGGTAAGCTCAATTGTTTTTGATTTCATGCCCACTCCCGATATTTTAATCTGCTTTGCCGTTAACGGAACAACAAGCGCATACTTTCCATCAACGTCAGTAGAAGTTCCTGTGGTGGTGCCCACTACCATGACACTCACTCCCGGAATTCCTTTGTTGTCATCTGATGAAGTAATCTTACCTGTAATTGTTCTGTCCTGTGCAGTGGCCTGCATGAAAACAAAAACAAACAGCAATGCGAGTAACGTACTGGCTTTTCTCATAGTTTTGGTTTTTGGTTTAACAATACTTCGTTGAAATTTTTTACAAGCTATAAAAAAAATAAATACACTTAACACTTTATTAACAAAATTTTTTTGTCGAAAAAAAGTCTTTTGAAATTGAATTTGATTTGTTTGCTTTGCAATTCTCGCTAAAAAGGTCCCATAAAGATTTACAGATTTTCGTTTGCGCGGAGGAACATATCCCATTCTTTAAAACTAACTTCAAAAATAAATACGATGAAAAAAATAATTTTAGTGATCGCGGTAATTGCTTTGACAGCCACTGCTCATGCACAGGAGTTGTTGAGTAAAAAAGGAACTCCCATTTTACCCGAACCAAAAGACTGGAGTATTGGTTTTGATGCTTCTCCGCTTTTAAAATACGTGGGAAATTTTTTCAATCATTCAGACAACAACAATACACTCATGGCTTACCAGGATTCATTAATGATTGTCGGGTTGTATGTAAAAAATGCCAACACGGCGTATCGTGCAAGAGTGAGGCTGAGTTTTGCGTCTCAAAAATGGACAGCGCAGGTTGCTGATCAGTTGAGTAATTCATTAACGGTAAATGATGAACGCAATTACAGCCAGTTTGGAATCACACTTGGTTTGGGAATGCAAAAGTCGAGAGGCAAGGGAAGATTGCGTGGCAACTACGGTTTTGAAGGATTGCTTGGTTTTTTCACAAGTAAAAATTCATACACCTATGGGAACGTAATTGATGAAAACTATCATACGCCCAAGAGTACCAATTGGGTAGTTGATTATCCTGATCCTTCGAATCCTTCACCGGCAAATATTGACAGTAGCGTCGGCCTGGTGAGGAAAACTGCAATCGACAACGGTTCCGTTTTCGGAATTGGTGTGAGAGGATTTATCGGAGCGGAGTACTTTTTCGCCCCGAAGATTTCTTTGAGTGCAGAATATGGATGGAGCATTCTTTACCAAATGAACGGTGCGGGAGAAGAAACTTCAGAACAGTGGGATGGCTTGGCCACCACTTCGACAACGGCTCAAACTGTAAAAAAATTTAGTTTTGGCTCCGACATAGATAATGGAGGAGGAATGATTGTTCTGCACGTATATTTTTAAAGTCCTTACCTATTTATACGTTTTTCGCTTAAAAACCTCTAAGCGATTTAACCCTAAGTGGTTAGTTTACTTAATTAACATTTTTTTTCTAATTCAAAATCAGGATGTTCAACAAGCTTGTGTTGATAAATAGGTTCTAATAATTGCTTGGTACAGGAAAATGCGTTTAAATTTGTCGCCATCAAACCTAAAAACCAAAAACAAATGAAAAAAATTGTCTTATTAGCAATAGGTGCTTGTATGTTTGTCGCAACTACACATGCGCAAGAAATGATGAGTAAAAAGGGAACTCCGATATTACCTGAAGCCGGTGATTGGAGTATTGGAATTGAAGCGACACCATTTATTGACTGGGTATTTGACAAAACCAGAATTATGGCACCATTTGGTGTTTCACCTTCAAGTGCCGGTGTACGTCCCCAGCAGGACATGACTTTTGTTGGTCTTTACATGAAAGATGCAAACACAGCTTATCGTGGAAGAGTGGGTATTAATATTAAGAGTCACTCAGAAGATCATATTATCAGTGCCAACTATTCAACTCCGGCTCCTCCTGTAACTCCTGTTTATGTGACTGATAATGTAAAGGTGTCAAGCATGGGTATAACGTTAGGTGCTGGTATTCAAAAAAGCAGAGGCAAAGGAAGATTACATGGAATCTATGGAGCTGAAGCGATGATCAGTTTCAGCGGAAGTACGACAACGACGACCTCTTATGGTAATGCATTTGTTTCTGATACTGCTGCGGGTGCCACTCATACCGGTTTAGCGAATACCTATAATGGTAGTACAGGATCAGAAGGTTACACAAATTCAAGAACTCTTGAAAACAAAACAGGCTCCGGTTTCTCTTTTGGTGTGGATGGCTTTGTAGGTGTTGAGTACTTCTTCGCTCCTAAAATGTCTTTCAGTGCAGAATACAATTGGGGAATTTCTTTATCTTCAACAGGCGAAGGTTCAACTTCTACTGAATCAGCGTCTCAATCAACTGCAGGTTCTCAATTGGTTACCGTTAAAACAACAGATACTAAATCAGGAGGATCTTCTGACTTTAATATTGCTAACGGTAATATCAATACCAGCGGCACTGGAAATGTAGTATTCCATTTCTATTTTTAAGATCTAATTTAGTTCACGAAAAAGTCCGTCCCGCCTAGCGGGACGGACTTTTTTATTTTCATTTGGTTAAAATATTTTTATACCTCTGCTTGTCAGCCAATAAACATATCATTGTGAATAAATATGAATTATGATGTGTGGTCGATTGGTAAAAGAGTTTACATTTGCCCCATAAACCCAAAAACACAACAAAAAATGAAAAAATTAGTAGTATTAGCTTTAGGAGCAGCTATGTTCATCGGAACAGCGGCTCAGGCACAAAAACAAGCAGGTGGAGAAAAAAATTTCCAGGTATTATTTGCTCCCCTTGGAAACAATCCTATTGGTCTTAATTATGGTGGAATTAGTTTTAGAAAATTTAATGCAACAGGCACTGCTGCATGGCGACTGAATTTATTCTTTGGATTAAACAGCACGACCGAAGTTGTTGGTCAACCTGATACTGCACATTATAATCACTTAACCACTGGAGGCACTACACCTGAACTGGACAAAAAGACTACAGGAATGACTTTCAGCATCAGACCAGGTTATGAAAAGCATTTTGCAGGAACAGCGAATCTTTCTCCTTACTGGGGTATAGAGGCATGGTATACGATGGTAACTGCTAAAGTAGAAACCGATGAATTGGCTACACTAGGAAATGGAAATAATACAACTGCCGCATCAGATTTTTTAATGTTTACAACTACACGTAAGAATGAGGGAGCGAGTTCAACTATTGGAGTTGGTCTTGTTGCCGGTTTTGATTATTATTTTGTTAAAAACTTATCATTGGGTGCTGAATTCGGCTTTGGATTTGAGACCACAAGCATGCCTGATATTGAAGACGAATCTGTAGTGACGAATACAACTACCGGTGCGGCCGAAATTAAAGCGGATGATAAGGAAATTCAGGGTAGTTCTATGAATGTTGGCCCGAATGTAAACGCAAAATTAAAATTGGGTTGGTTGTTTTAATCTTACATGTTCTTACATTTGAATTCGCAGAACCGAATTATAGTTAAGATCATTGTAATCATAAAACATATTTAAAATGAAAAAAAATATATATAGTTGGGCAATCGCCCTCTTCATGGGTGGAGTGTTGATGCTTTCATCCTGTTCAAAGAAAGATGACTGTCCGACAACTGCTGAAACTCCGGAACAAAAAACCGAGAGAAAGATTAAGCAGGTGATGAAGAACATTCCGGTTATGAAATTACTGCGTGGATCTTCGAGTGATGCAGGAAGCCATACTCTCAGTTTTACATCCGCCGGTCCGACAGGAACTTTTACTTCAGTTGGTAATGGAACCAATTTTACCACGCTTGCAAATACAGTGTATACGCAACTTATAAATACAGTGTATGTAAATTACAATTCATTTGGAGCTAATACTTCCGGAGGAACTGTAATTGCCGGAGAATCAGCGCTCGATATGTCATATACATTTTGTTTTGCTTCGGCAGCAAATGGGGTAGGATTGAATTTGTTCAACACAGGAAATGCAATGACAAGCGGAATGTCAGGAGTAATTGGAATCAGTGGCGATTTTGAGAATTTTCAAAATGCGGCTGACACTACTGATTTCGCGGACCTCTTTCATGGCCTGGCTTTCTACATCGTTTATGATAATCCGGCTTCAGGATCATATCCTGTTGTTGATTGGCAGAATGATAATTTGAGTGATACGACTTCTGCAGGCATTGATAAAAAATGCTTCACGTTTGTTTTAGATTTCCAAAATGGCAGACTATTTATGTCGAAAAGTGGAACTATAACTGTAACAGCAGGAAACATGGATTTTGATGGAGAGTATTTTCAAGTTGCGGGTTTCATCAATGAAGACGGTGAGTTTGATTTAAGTGGTGATCTTACACTCTCAGTTGTTTCCGGTTCCGGTGGAATGGGTTGTAACTAAAAGTAAAATAGGTTAAATAAAAAGGCTGCTTCAATGTATGAGGCAGCCTTTTTTTGCACCTAATTACGAATACCATCCGAATTTACGAATGCACGAATTCCCCTTTCGTAGATTCGGATTGCAGTCGTAATTAGTCGGATGTAGTTATTGCTGTCAGATGACGAATCATTTAACGAATGTAGGGATACGTGTATTCGTAAATTCGGATTGTATTCGTAATTCGTCGACAGATTTTATTACGAATGTACGAATACATGAAATTCGTAATTCGTATATTCGTAAGAAGATTCGTAATTCGTTGACTTTTTATTTTTTTAGTTTATCTTTAAAAGCCTTTCTGAATTTTTCAACCTTTGGTTGAATTACAAAACTGCAATAGGGAGCATCTCCATTTTGATCAAAATAATTTTGATGGTAATCTTCCGCTTTGTACAAAACAGTAAAAGGAGAAACTTCCGTTACCACCGGATCATTGTAAGCACCTGAATCATTCAGTTTTTTCTTGTACTCTTCTGCTAATGTATGTTGCTGTTCATTGTGGTAGAAAATTACTGAGCGATATTGTGTTCCATGATCATTGCCTTGCCTGTTCAATTGTGTCGGATCATGCGATTTCCAGAATGCCTGGAGCATGTCTTCATAGGAAAGTTTTGTTGTATCATATACAACCTGGCAAACTTCCGCATGACCGGTTGTGCCCTCGCAGACTTCCCTGTAGCTTGGATTTTTTACAGTACCTCCCGAAAAACCGGAAGTAACAGAAATGACTCCGTCCAATAACTGAAATTGTGCTTCCACACACCAGAAGCATCCTGCTCCAAATGTAGCCGTATCAAGATTTGTTGCTGACATAATTTGAGTTGATTGTTGAATTTGATTTTCTTTTTTCTGTTGAGCACATGAGCTGAGCGATGCAGTAATGAATGAACAACAGATTAAACTAAGGAATGTATTTTTCATATTGGAATTTTATTCAACCTACGTAGGTTGAATAAAAGAAGATTTTTAAATGTATTGAATTAACAAACTTTAACAGGAACGATTCAGGTTAATTGAAACTGAATAAACGATTTGATTTCTTCAATCTGTTTGCCATGTCGCTCGCAATGATGAATCATAAAATGCAGCCAGTCTTTTTTGGTCATTTCCCCGAGCACGGGATGTACGATCATCCGGCTATCGAAAACAATACGATTGTCTTTCAATTCATCTACAATCCTTTTCCTGTTGCTAATGAATTTATCACGCAACTCATCCAGACTGCTAAATCTTCCAATGGGTTTCACATCGTCAGGTGCATCAGTTTTGATGGAGCGGTCGCTCAGCAATTTTTCCATTTTTGCTTTTCCGATTCGTTCGATTTCAGAAGATGAACCTGAGCCTGCGGAATCATGCTGCATCAAAATACGATAGACGGCAATCTCTGTAATTACAATGTGTTCAACGCATTCGTGAATGCTCCACATGTGCGGATTGACTTTGTAGTTTAATTGCTGATCAGAAAGTTCACCAATAGCGGCTAATAAATTTTTTGACGTCTGATCAAGTTCCTGGATAATTTCCTCGTGCATGATATGCTGAATGTTGAAAGATTTGAATAACAAAGATACCACACAATCAAGCATACAGACTGATTGCGTCAAGAAAATTCTTTACAAACCGGGAAAATTGTATTGGGTTAAATCAGTTTTTTTCTACGGAAAAGTTTCCTGTAGCTAATATTTTTGATTGATCCACATTATCTGAAATCACGATATTGTATTGACCCGGATCAAAAAAATTCATAGCAACAACTCCATACTTATCATTTTTCCTGATGAGATATGTCATTTCATTTGTCCATACATCTTTTCCGCTGTCTGTTCGATGGGCGATTAACCTGACTCTGTAAGATTTTTCAAGGTCAGCTGTTCCCGCAGCATTGAAATAAAAGAACACCTGGATACCTTTATCACCTCCGGCTTTAAAAACATTCTTTGGAGCAGCTGGTTTTGGCGGGTCGAATGTAAATGCGTTAGTAATGATGTTGTCTGTAATAATGAGCGAAAGCGAAACCTGCGCATTCGCTTTTGAAACAATAACCATAAACAGGATCGAGCAAAGTAATTTCGGTACTGATGATTTCAGAAGTCGCATAACAGTAATTTATCTGTGGTTGATTTTCAAAAGTGAAGATACAATCTTTTGAGATTTGAAGCAAGTCTTCCACGAATTACGAATCAAAAGGAACTACGAATTTGACCTCCTATGAATTATAAAAAAGAGATAATAGAGTGATTTTTAAGATTTCAACTTGATTATTCTTTCCAGTCAGCAATGAAAAGATTGGTATCGTGCGTACCACCGTTGTTGCGATTGGATGACCAAATCAGCTTTTTTCCGTCTCCTGAAAAGACAGGAAATGCATCGAATACATTGTCATATGTAATTTGTTCGGGACCGGAACCATCGGCATTACACATCCACAAATTGAAGTGATACCCTTTTGAAACATGGTTGCTGGAGAAAATTATTTTTTTTCCGTCACGTGTAAAATAAGGCGCCCAGTTTGCTCCTCCTAAATGTGTGACTTGTTTCATGTTCGAGCCGTCAGCGTTGCAGGTAAATATTTCCATGTCAACAGGCATAACAAGGTTTTCTTTTAACAAGTCTTTGTAAGTTTTAATTTCCTCTTCA
This sequence comes from Bacteroidota bacterium, assembly GCA_043787975.1. Classification (GTDB taxonomy): domain Bacteria; phylum Bacteroidota; class Bacteroidia; order AKYH767-A; family 2013-40CM-41-45; genus JAPLDA01. Next base: position 118,264 of record JAYVUK010000015.1, on the reverse strand, counting down.
GTCTTAGGACGCGATGCCCGAAACACCAGTTTTTTTCCATCCGGAGAAAAGAAAGCTCCTCCGTCATAACCCAGTTCATTCGTAATCTGTTTCACATGACTTCCGTCAATGTTCATGGTGTAAAGATCAATGTCTCCGTTACGTGTAGACGTGAAAACAATTTTATCACCTTTCGGACTTACCGTCGCTTCGGCATCATAACCCGGCGATTTTGTGAGTTGCTTTGTGATGTTTCCTTTTAAGTCAGCAACGAAAATATCAAAGCTGTCATAGATGGGCCATACATATTTGTGATCTGATCTTGGAACCGGTTTTGGCGGGCACTCACTTCCGGAAAGATGAGTGGAAGCATATAGAATGGTAGTGTCTCCCGGGAGAAAATAAGAACAGGTTGTCCTTCCTTTGCCAGTGCTTAACAGAGTAGGATTGAAGCTGTCAAGATTTGAAAAAAAGATCTGGTCACAATGTGCATTCCATTTTTCATAGGTAGCCTGGAAAGTGATTTTAGAATTGTCGAAACTGAAATAAGCTTCGGCATTATCGCCTCCAAAAGTCAGTTGACGTACATTCATCAAATGCTTTTCCTGTTTGTAATGAACGATAGAATCTTCAGCAATTGCATCGGAAGATGCAGGCTGAACAATTTTCATTGAACTTGCAATAACAACAAAAGCGAGAAGCAGCAGAAATGAAATGGATTTCATACGGAGAGATATGGGTGGATATTCAAGCGGCAAAAAAAGAAAATTTAGCAATAGGCTTTATCAGCGTAATGTCATTTTTATGGGCTGGCTTATAAAGAAGCCATCTAAATTTATAATTTAAAATTCATCATTTAAAATTTCTTTAGTGTATTCCTTTAGCGGCCAGGTATCGTTCCGCATCAATCGCAGCCATACAACCGGTACCGGCTGCAGTAACTGCCTGCCTGTATACGTGATCTGCTACATCTCCTGCTGCAAATACACCTTCAATATTCGTTTTTGTGGAACCGGGAATTGTTTTGATGTAGCCTGTTTCATCCATGTCGATCCAATCTTTAAAAATTTTTGTATTCGGTTCATGGCCGATGGCAACAAAAAATCCGGTGATGTCAAGAATACGGTCAGTTTTTGTTTTCGTGTTAAACACTTTTACACCGTGTACTGTTTTCTCACCAAGAATTTCTTTTGTTTCATGGTTATAAAGCAGTTCAATGTTATGCGTGTTTTCAACACGATGCTGCATCGCTTTGCTGGCGCGCATTTCATCTCTTCGCACAATCATATATACTTTTTTGCAAAGCTTGGCAAGGTATGTTGCTTCTTCGGCAGCCGTATCTCCCGCTCCTACAATGGCAACATCCTGACCGCGGAAAAAAAACCCATCACATACAGCACAGGCTGAAACGCCAAAACCATTTAATTTTTGTTCGGATTCTAATCCCAGCCATTTTGCGGAAGCACCGGTTGCGATGATCACAACATCAGCCAGGATGGTGTGAGTTTCATCCACAATTACTTTGTGAGGAGTAGAGGAGAAGTCAACTTCTGTAGCGTATCCAAAACGAATGTCAGTACCAAAACGTTCAGCTTGCGCTTTGAAATCTTCCATCATCTCAGGTCCCATTGTTCCTTTCGGATAGCCGGGATAATTTTCCACTTCCGTGGTAATGGTGAGTTGTCCTCCCGGTTGCAAGCCTTGATACATCACCGGTTTGAGGTCAGCGCGTGCTGCATAAATAGCGGCTGTGTACCCCGCAGGACCTGATCCAATGATCAGGCATTTCACTCGTTCTGTTTCTTGTGTCATAATAAATCAGAAAAGATTCGGTCCCAAAAGTACAAATGAAATGGAATAATCGAATGTAAGTTTTAATGTGAATAGTGACTCACTTTGGTTTCGCGCAGAGATAACAGAGAAACAGAGGTCGCAGAGGAGATTAATTTTATTTTTTCTCTGTGCTCTCCGCAACTCAGCGTTCTCTGCGTGAAATTTTTTAAAAACAGAGTCACTACTTTAATGTGCTATAATGGTATCAAATGTTGCATTGTATCCTCCCCAAATTCCTAATCCACCTGTGATATTGCTTGTAACAGGAGCAGTAGAGCCGAATGGGTTGCCGTTGTTTGCAACTTGTGATTCCTCTGTTCTCCAGAATTCAAAATGTGCACGATTGATTGTACAGAACTTTACAACAATGGTGTCACCTCGTTTGAAAAATCCTTCTTCGTCATTGTTATCGTCTTCTTTGGTGGAGTTCGGAAATTTTCCCCTGTCAAAGGCTAGATCAAAACTTCTTCCGTTGATAAATTTATCGTCAAAGACTGAACCTCGCGGTGTTACTAGTGCTGTGTCTTTTTCCTGTCCGATCAAATTGCCAAAGGTGTAATGGTTGATCCGCTGGGCAAACCAACGGTAACAATTTCCAAGCGTATCAGGATCGGTGAGATGGGCCCATGCATAACCAAGTGAATCGCGGTTCCCATCCACTTTAAACCAAACGCTGTCGAGATGAATTGCAGGTGGAATGAACGTGGAAGCGGTGAGAATTTTTTCACCCGTCTCAATTTTTAAAGAATATGTTTTTCCTCCTTCGCCAATCATGTTCAGGGAATAATAAACTCCGTAGCCCGGGATTTGCTGCAACGTATCGGTCACAATTCCATTATTAACTGTAACGGTTGCGCCCTGGATAGTAGATTGAAGTTGGTCCAATTGGTTCGTGCTGATCGTGCCAAAGAATGGCAATGAGTTTGAAAGAAATACATACGGATGTCCGCCTGCTTCAATGTATCCTTCCACCACTACTTCTGCTTCGGCATGAGGAACCTCCACGGAAATATTTTTTTCACAAGAGATAAAAAAGATTACACAGATTATTATTATGAATATTTTACCTGCCTGCAAATAATTTTTTATGACCTTATTTAATATTAAATCGGTGAACCGGAGACCGGGGGGCCGGGGGAGGGTACCTCCGTTTCTCCCCTTCTCCGCTTCTCCGTTTCCGAAATTTCTTTTTAGAAAAAGAATGATTTTATTTTCTCTGTGCATCAGAAATTGAAGTTATAAGTGACACTTGGCAACAACGGGAACAATGAAATTTGTTTTGCCTGAATCGTGATTTTATTTGTTTGATAAGTGGATTCGAAATAAATGATGTACGGGTTGTAGCGGTTGTAAACATTGAATATGCTGAAGTTCCATGACGATTGAAATTTCTTTGTCTTCTTTCCATACCACGTTGCTGAAACATCCAGGCGATGATATGGAGTCAGGCGATAATTGTTCCGCTCGTTACCATAATCCTGCACGATGTTTCCGTTGGAGAGAAAATACAATCGCACCGGAAATGTATTCAGATTGCCTGTCGCGTAAACCCATGTTGCACCGAGCGTCCATCGTTTACTGATTTCGTAAACAAGTACCAGTGAAACATCATGTCTTCGATCGAACTTCGCATAAAAATCATTTGCGTTATTCAGATCAGGAAAATTCCGTTTCGTCCATGCAAGCGTGTAGCCGATCCATCCGTTAAATTTTCCTTTTGTCTTTTTGATAAAAAATTCCGCTCCGTAACTCCATCCTTTTCCGAATACAAAATTATTGTCAACATTTCCATTCACTGAATTTTGCGGCAGGTATCCGTCCTCGTATTCGATCTGACTTTTCATTTCCTTGTAATACACCTCCACCGAAGTTTCGTACAAATTATTTTTGAAGTTACGGAAGTAACCAAGCGCATACTGCGTTCCGAATTGTGGTTTCACCAGGGATGAACTTGGAATCCAAACATCCGTTGGTAATGAAATGGAAGACAACGATGCAAGATGTATGTATTGGTAGTTCTGTGTATACGAAGCTTTCACGGATGAAAGATGATTCAATGAATAACGAACAGAAAATCTCGGTTCGATGTGAGCATATGTTTTTACATTTTGTCCTGTTGAATAAGTAATCGTATCAACAACTGTTTTGTTGATCGGATCAAGCAGGTAACGATCAAAAGGTCCGACTTGCTGGAAAACCGTGTAACGCAATCCGCCGTTGAGTTTCAATTTGTCTGACAAATCAAATTCATCATTCACATACAGTGCTCCGTCGTGCGCGTACTCACGCAGAATTTTTCCGATGTCAAAAGATACGTCACCTTCTTTCGCAGAAGCATTGCTTGGTACAAACACATGAAAAATATAATTGCCACCAAACTTGATCGTGTTGCGCACATCGGGCAACCAGGTGAGATCTACTTTTGCATTGTAATCTGTAATTCCTGAAAAGAGTTTGAAACTGAAATTATCCTGTCCCCCTTCAAACTGAAAATTGTAATCCGTATAAATGACCGACGTGTTCATGAAGAGCTGGCTGTTGAACAGGTGATTCCATCGCGCTGTTGCCGTCGCATTTCCCCACGGAACATTGATATAAAAACCGGAGTTCGGACTTCTGTATTTGAACACATCACGACCGAAATAACTGCTCAGGAATAAACGGTCTTTGTCAGATAAACGGTAATTTACTTTCGCATTCAGGTCGTAGAAGTAGTATTTGTTTCCGTAAATGTCAGAGCTTTCACTTACAAAAGGTTTTCCCAATAGCAGGTCAACAAAAGTTCTCCGCGCTGAAATAATAAATGAGCTAGTATCTTTTTTAATCGGTCCTTCAATCGTAAACCGTGAAGCGATGAATCCCAATCCACCTTCTCCGTGAAACTTTTGGTTGTTTCCTTCTTTCATCTGGATGTCGAGTACGGAAGCAAGGCGTCCGCCATAATTGGCAGGCATTCCGCCCTTGGTCAATGTAATATTTTGAACAGCATCAGCGTTGAAGACGGAAAAAAATCCGAAGAGATGAGAGGCATTGTAAACGGTGGCTTCATCCAGCAAAATTAAATTCTGATCAGGTCCGCCACCACGAACATAAAAACCCGTGTTGCCTTCTCCGGCAGATTGCACACCCGGCAAGAGTTGAATCGATTTCAGCACATCCACTTCTCCCAGAAAAGAGGGAAGTGTTTTTATTTTTTCAACTTCCAGCGTATTTTTTCCCATCTCTGTGCTGTGTACATTTCGGTCTTCGCGTTCTGCTGTTACCGTTACTTCCTTTGTTTCGATGGGTTTATTTTCGATGGAAACATTTTGCCTTACATCTTTATCAAGATTAATCGGAAACTGCTGATCAAGATAGCCGATAAAAGAAACCACGAGCGTGTATTTTCCTTTTCGCAACGTGATTGAATAAAAACCATACGCATTGGTTGTTGTTCCCTGAAGCCCTTCTTTCACATAAACATTTGTTCCCAATAAGCTTTCACCGGTGGCAGCTTCTTTTACAAAACCACTAATTGTAAATTTTTCCTGAGAATACGAATTCGTGAATTGGAATAGAAAAACCGAAAGAAAAAAAAATCTTAAAAAATGGTTACGCATAAAATGGAAGTTGTATTAACCTGAAGACGGATCAACCAGAAATTTATTTGTCTGAAGGTGTGCAAAAGTAAGAAGGGAAGTTGGAAGATGGAAATAGAAGTTGGAAGATGGAGGATGGAGGATGGAGGATGGAGGATGGAGGATGGAGGATGGAGGATGGAAGTCGGAGGAAGTAAGTTAGAAAATAGAAATTGAAAAATTAAAATTCAATCCCGGCTCTGAATGTGAGAAAATGACTTGACAGCAAAAACGGAATAGCATCGTCTGCTCCTAATTCAAGTTTAAAGGAATGGCTTTGGTATTCATACCCGAAATACAAAAAGGTTGAAAGTCCGGATTGCGATTTTAGTTGAAGGCACAATGAAGGATTTAAAAATGCTCCTCCTTTGAATATCACCCCTTCAGCTGTTGTAATGCCAATGTCATAACCCAAATCCATATTTAATCCGGGAAGTACGTTGGCTTTCAATGGGAAGGAAGTCCGGGCATGAAGAAAAACAGGAATGTATTCCGTGTTGGGTAAATAAGTTTTGTCATCGGTCGTGTAGTTTTCGTAGCCGATACCAAAACCCATGGAAGAATTTTTCAAGAATTTGTAAGCTTCAATAAATCTCAATCCGAATGCATGATAATTATTTGTATGAATTTCACTATGTCCCGAAACGCCGGCAACACTTTTTCCAGTACCCAGCATATAGCTGATATCAAAATCAACCAGGAATTTTTTGATATTCTTCCTCCGGTAATCAAGGGTATCTTTTGATATTTTTTTTATTTCATTCGTATTGAAAATAAAAAGGCTTTGATCAGTAGTCTGTATTTTTATTTGCTGTGGCGTCCACTCGATAATTTTTCCTTGGATATCATTCCCGTTTTTTAAATAAACGATATCAATCCTTCTATCCTGAGATTTCACATTCAAAGTGAGCGTGAGCATGAAAAAGAAAAAGGGAAACAGGAACTTTATTTTCATGATTGCATCTCAAAATTTCATGCCGGCGCTTAAAGTCAGGTAACCGCTTGTAGTTTCTATAGATGGCCGGATTTGATAAACAATGATTGAATGACTTTGGTATTCATATCCAAACTTGAAATTCAGGGATGTATTTGTAGCGGATGCAATATAGAAGCTGAGCGCCGGGTTGATAAAAAGTCCACCGGAATAATCGGCTAATGTTGTTTCATCGGTTGTCAGGCCGATATCATAACCAATGCTCAGGTCTAAACTTGGAACCATATCGCTTTTCGTGAAGAATAAAAATTTTGTGTCGATGAAAACCGGGATGAATGCAATTCCGGAATATAAATCATTGCTGAAATACCTTTCGAAACCAATACCCAGCCCAAGCAGGTACTGGTCAGTGAATTTATAATCGTTACTGAGCCGAAGGGATAATCCGTAATCGCTGTTTTTCTGACGAACACTTTGCTGATTGAAAGTGCTTTTAGCATTTCCTATTCCTGCACGGTAGCCCAGGTCCAGATTCATTACCCAGTCATGATCATCTGCCGGGTTGTATTCAATAATTGATTTGTCAATTTTTTCAATCTCATCCATCTTTAAAACCAAGCGCTCATTATTTGTAACCTGGATGTTTACATTTTCAGGTAGAATGATTTCAAGAATGTTCCCGCGCATAATAATCCCGTTTTTCAGGTACACCACATCTTCCGGTTTTTTAAATTGAGGAAATGTTTTATTCCAGTTGAACCCTGGCGATGATTTGGTAATTTTTTCAACCTCATCCATCTTGAAAACAAAAATACGATGGTCGGTTGTTTGAATTTTTATCGATTGGTTCGGGATTATTACAAGGATAATTCCATGAACGATGCTTCCGTTTTTCAGGTATAAAATATCATCTGTTTTACCAGCATTCACCTGTTTGGTAATGATGCACATTGACAGCACGAAAAATAAAAAAGTCTTCAAAATGGATTTCTCTTTTAAAATTAAAAAATGATTTCAATGATAGGAAAGAATTTAAGAACCTGCAAAAAGGAAAACTTTGAGAATTGGTCGACAGTCCACTGTTGACCGTTGACTGTCGACTAGTTTTTCTATCTTTGAGCCAACAAACTGTTCTTTAAAATAACCAACTGTTCTATCGCTTTCAATGCAAATTGGGAGAGGAAAGTCCGGGCAACACAGAGCATCCTGCTTCCTAACGGGAAGGCTTCGGTAGCAATACTGAATACAGCAAGTGCCACAGAAAATAACTACTTGCGAGCAATTGCGAGAAAAGGTGAAAACGTAAGGTAAGAGCTTACGGTTTCGAATGGTGACATTCGGAATGGGTAAACCTCAGGAGTTGAAAGACCAAATAAGTCAGTGAGCTGCTCGCTCTATACTGGCGGGTAGGTTGATGGATTCCGGCAGTGATGCCGGAACAAGATAAATGATAGAATTCGCCTCGGCGAAACAGAACCCGGCTTACAGGTTGGTTATAAGACGTTCCGTTATGAAAATAGCGGAACGTTTTTTATTTTCTATTTTCGCCCTGCTTAAACAAATCAATATGAGAACTAAAATTTACATCCTCGTTGCTGCACTCAGCATTGTATGTAGTTCGATTGTGAGCGGACAAAAAATCACACCTGAATTTCTTTGGAAGCTGGGTAGGATAAGCGATCCGCAACTTTCACCGGATGGTTCGCAGGCATTGTACAATGTGCGCTCCTATACACTTGCGACCAACAAAGGAAACACGGATATCTGGAAAGTGGAGGTGGCTACTTCAGCTGCTGTAAAAATAGCAGGCGATTCATTGTCGAATGAAACGATGCCGCGATGGAGCAACGATGGTAAAAAAATATATTACCTGAATGATAGTGGCGGAAGCAACCAACTCTGGAGCATGAATGCTGACGGAAGCAACAAAGTACAGGAAAGTAAACTGGATAAGGATATTAATCTCTACGGTATTTCAAAATCAGGAAACATGATTTGGTTTGCACAGGATGTCAAAATTGAAAATGTTTTCGGTAAAGAAATCTATCCTGATCTTCCGAAAGCCAGCGGAAAGTTGTATGATGATCTCATGTTCCGCCATTGGGATAGCTGGCATGACGGAACATTCAGCCACATCTTTGTTGCTTCATTCGATCACGGAAAAATCGGAACTGCAACGGATATTATGAAGGATGAAAAATATGATTCACCATTGAAACCTGATGGAGGCGATGAAGAAATTGCCTGGAGTGCTGACGGGAAAACGTTGGCATATACATGCAAGAAATTATACGGAAAAGAATACGCTATCAGTACGAACTCGGATATTTACTTGTATGATGTTGAAAAAAATACAACTACTAATTTGACAGAAGGAATGCCCGGTTATGATAAAGATCCTGCATTTTCAAATGACGGAACGCGTCTCGTATGGCTCAGTATGAATGAAGCAGGTAATGAGTCGGATCGCAACAGGATGTTTGTGTATGATTTTACAGCGAAATCAAAAAAGGAACTCACCGTTGGTTATGACAATGATGTAGAAAGTTTTAAATGGAATGAAAGCGGCAAGATGATTTATTTTCTTTCAGGGATTAACGCGACAGACCAGGTCTTCTCGTATGACTTGAATCCGAAGAACACAAAACCGATTCGTCAAATTACGAATGCTGAAGTTGACCACACCGCATTGAGTGTTGTCATGAATGCGAAGAAGGAAGATATTGTGGTCACTTCCATGATGAGTATTTTATTGCCGACCGAACTTTTCAGCATCAACCTTTCAAACGGAATTGCAAAACAAATCACTTTTACGAATGCCGATTTGTTATCGAAAGTAAAAATGGCAAGGGTTGAAAAGAGGATGATCAAAGCAACCGATGGGAAAGAAATTCTCACCTGGGTAATTTACCCTCCCGGTTTTGATGCGACAAAAAAATATCCGACACTTCTGTATTGCCAGGGTGGCCCACAAACAACAGTGAGCCAGTTTTTTTCTTATCGATGGAATTTTCAATTGATGGCTGCCAACGATTATATCATCGTAGCACCAAACAGAAGAGGGCTTCCTTCATTTGGAACGGCGTGGAATGCTGAGATCAGCGGTGACTGGGGCGGACAAGCGATGAAAGATTTACTAAGCGCCATCGATTCTGTCTCGAAAGAAAGTTATGTGAACAAAGATAAGCTTGGTGCAGTGGGAGCCAGCTTCGGAGGTTATTCCGTGTATTGGCTGGAGGGACATCACAACAAACGGTTTAAAGCATTTATTGCGCATGATGGTGTTTTTGATTTGATGAGCCAGAATGCAGCAACGGAGGAGTTGTGGTTTTCGAATCATGAATTCGGCGGACCGGCATGGAATACAACACGTCCTGATAACTACAAAAAATTCTCTCCGATCAACTTTGTAAAAAATTGGGACACTCCGATTCTTATTATCTCCAATGAAAAGGATTTTCGTGTTCTTGTTGAACAAGGCATCGAAGCATTTACTGCAGCACGCTTACAAAATATTCCGGCACGCTTTCTTTGTTTTCCCGATGAAGGACATTGGGTATTGAAACCACAAAACAGTGTGATGTGGCAGCGAACTTTTTTCGGATGGCTGGATAAGTACCTGAAATAAAAAATTATAAATGCTGAATTATAAATTATGAATGGGTTCCGGATAAATTTATAATGCATCATTCACAATTAATAATTTATAACTGTGCCCGCAGTGAGAGTCGAACTCACAAGGATATAACTCCAACGGCTTCTGAGACCGCAACGTTTGCCAATTTCGCCATGCGGGCGGGCAATTTGATAATTAGCCAATGAGATAATTTGATAATTGGTAAATAAATAAGCGATAGCGCATTCTTAATTATCAAATTATCAAATTAATTCATTTTCAAATTAGTTTGTGCCCAGGACGAGAGTCGAACTCGTACGGTTGCCCGCCACCCCCTCAAAGTGGTGCGTCTGCCAATTTCGCCACCTGGGCAATAGTTTTTTCTGAATTAACTTCCAAAGAAGCGGGCTGCAAAAGTAAAAAAAATCTGCAATTATTTTCTGCTGCGTGACGATTGAGGAATAATTAAGACTTTTTTTCCCTTCATTCTTTTCCTTTCATTTATATGTTGACTGCATCCTTTAGTATTTTCTCTTTAAGTTAATAATAAATTCAATGTTAACTATTTACTAGGTTATTATTAATAAACATCGTTATATTCACCCACTTGTAAGTGGTTTGGTTTGTTATTAAGTGAAAATCATCTTTGAAAGTGGTGCAACACATGCATACTTTCACTGAAAGAAGTTTACAGTTATAAAAGTGGGTTTAATTATTTTTCAGTTTCTAAGTTTTGCCAGCCTATGAAAAAGATAATGAAAAAATTTCAATTAGTAATTGCGATGTTTTTTGTCATCGTATGTATTGTAATTTTAAATACCGGCTACACGAATAATGATGGAATGCAAACAAAAGAAGGAGGTATCCGTGGAAGTGTGTACACGGAAGTAATCACCAAAAATGGAAAGAGAAAACAAATCTATTTGCCGGGTATTAAAGTATCCATTCAGGATGAGACGGGAACATTAAAAGATGAAGTGCTGACAAAAATTGATGGAAACTACTGTACAAAAAAACTGAAACCCGGGAAATATAAAATAGGCTTGAGCAAGGAAGGGTATGTTGTTTCAAGTTATGATTTTAATATTGTTTATTCTGATAATTATCCGGGCCCGTTAAAAATAAATTTAGGAACGAAGGATTACATATGGGGAGTTGTACTCTTAAAAGACGGCAGAGCCGGATATTACAATCAAAAGGTGTATGATATTGATATACACACGCAGATACATGTTGAAACGAATGTTTCCATGCAGTCTGTTTGCAACACGGAAGGATATTATGTGTTAGCCGGAATTCATCCTGCAGACAAAGGAAGGATAACTGCAACATGCCAGCAGGCGGAAGTTTCTGCATCTCTCAATGGACAGAATCAAATTGATCTGACTTTTGCGAATTCCTCGCCACGAATTCAGTCTGTCGTAGCGTACAATGATTCAGGCAGAGCACTGCTTCGATGCAGAGCGGGAAATAAAGTACAGCTGGCTGCTGATGTAACAACCGACTCGAAAAACAAGTTGCATTACAAATGGATTCCGTCAGGAAATTTTCCGGGATTTAAATCGAAGGATACTGCCGAAATACAATGGCAATTACCTTCTGTGAATGGGAGGTATGAGATGAGCCTCTTTGTGTTTGACAGTTTAGGTGGTGTCGATTACAGGAACTATGATATTGTCGGTGGAGATGGAACGGTTAATTTTTCCGGTACTGTTTCTAACATGGGTGGTGTAGCGAAGATTGCAAATGCAATTATAACGGTGAATGGAAAATATAAAACAAAAACTGACAAGCAAGGATATTTCAATTTTAAGGTTCCTGAAAATGGTGAAGAACGGTATGTACTCAACGTAGTGAGTCCGGGTTTTTCACTTTGCTCTAAAATATTTTCGAACGATGCCATTGATAAAGTATACGAATTGGTGGGGACGACTACAGAGATTTTTGATCCTGCGTTGGATATTTCCATTACTGAACGGCCGGATAAATACACAAAGTTTAATGAAGCTAAATCGAAGCGCAGTCCGGCTCATCTGTTAATTCCGCATAACTCAATTGTAGATTCTGTAGGAGCAGTAGTCACTGTACCTGTTTTTGTTTCATTGCGTTCCGTAGACATAGCTAAAGCAAGTTCACAAATGCCTGGTAATTTGGGAGGTGTAAGGGATGGCAAGAATGTAAGGTTGGAAAGTTTTGCAGCCGTTGATGTACAGATACGTAACAAAAGTAATCCTTCGATCAAGTATAATCTTGCAAACACGGCAAGAGCGGAATTAAGTTTACCCGTATCATCATCTCAACTGAAAAAATCTCCGAAAAGTATTTCTCTTTATGATTATAATGAATCAACAGGTTTGTGGGAAAATATTGGTATTGCTAATAAGAGTGGAAATTTTTACAAAGGCATTACGAACCGGTTTTCGTTTCTTAGCGCAGACCTTGAGTTTAATACCGGAACGTATATCGTTCTATTAAATAATCCAGCTAATTCGGTTACTACTATTCCCGATCCGGTATCTATAAAACTTTTTGTTCCGCAAGCAACAGGAGGAATAATTCAGACATACGAAATCGAATCGAATATACAGTCACACGATCTTACCAATGGTTTTCCGATTGTCAACTTGCCTTCGAATACCACTATTACCATCCAGGTAATTCGTAACGGGATACATCCAATTGTGATTAACACACTGAATGTTCAGACCGGACCGGTTATTCCCGGATCGGCAAGTATTCCTCCTCACATGCCAGGACCTGTGTATGATCTCACCGCTGTCAAACTAAATATGCTTCCGAACGGAGGACCATTTGATTTTCATACGACTGATTTTTTGACACTGGAGCAAAATGCCCCTTTGGAGCAAAATGTTGCTTTTGAGTGTGATAATTACTATCAGGCAATAGGCGCATATGGTTATACATGTGCTACAAATCCTATTCCGCACACGATTACTTTTAATGAATGGAAAGATAAAAATGGGTATGTCAACTGCAGGGATTGCGGAGTCCCGAATGCAATTCATCCGGATGATGGAACCGGTGATATCAATGCCAAGTACCTTAATGCCGGTGATCTGGGATTTTGGAGAGACATGCATCAGAAAACGTTTAATGGAACCTCTTCCTTCTACGTTACAAATTTCACCAATGATGTCGATGCAATAAATAAAACCAACGCTCTTGCGACTGTATGTATGGAGTATTCTCCGATTGTACCTGGCGGAGTAAATGTTACTAAGTTTTACGTTTTTGATACCAATAATGGTTTCTTACTTCGCAGTGTACAATTGGATCAAAACCCGGCCAAATTTGTACCGGGACTTTGTATCAATTGTCATGGTGGCGCCATACTGAGTTATACAAATGATTATCCCCATCCTGCTGATCTGCAAAACTATTTTAATAATCCTGCGAACACTCCTGATATGCCAAACTTTTTACCGTTTGATGCCAAATCATTTTGGTATTCCACTGCCACAGGATACACACGTAACAACCAGGAAGAGAATATCAGGAAACTGAACAATGCTGTTTTGTCTGTGCAAAAGACACAGGCCATTAGAGATTTTATCAATGCATCTTACGCCAATCAACCTGCTGTGCCGGGGCAGGCATTTATTGACAATGCAGTTGTTTCTCCCGCCGGAACAGCAGCGGAAGATTCATGGAATAATAACACGCCTGAAAATTATAATCATGTATCAGCTGCAAACGATATTGTTCCAAGTCAGTTTTACCTGGATGTCGTTGCACCCTCATGCAGGTCATGTCATATAGCACGGAGTACAAATCCGGGTATTTGGTGGGATACAAAAACGAAATTTATTCAGTATTTGGGATCCATGACCGGAGATGTCTGTGACTATGCAAGTACACGACATATGCCGCATGCACAGCTTACATATCAAAAATTCTGGCAGAGTGAAGCACCGCATAGACCGGAAGAGATGAGGAAGTTTTTAGCACAACGTGGCTTTGATATATTTAACTGTGATCAATAAGATAAAAAAATACTCAAGCGAGTTTAGACACTGAATATTTCTCAGAAAATAAATTAAAAATAAATTAAAAATTATAGACATGAAAAAAATTAAACAATTTATTCTGATTGTTGTTTGCACGCTCGCTCTTGGCAATTCCAATTTAAATGCCTGTCCGAATATTGTTACACATGTTCTTGATGCGAGCAACAATCAGGTAGACAACGCAACGGTCTGTTCTGGCACGCCACTTTTTTTTACATCGGATCTTCCCGGATGTTATGGAACAGGTACATTCACCTGGACCGTATACAGAGATTTTAATCCTGTACCTTATGATGTAGTTTCATCTTCAATCGTTGGGTTTACATACACTCCTTCTACACCGTTGCCAATTGGTCACTACAGTGTAGTACTCAGTACAGCTACTGAAACAGGCACTTCATGCACGTTCGAGGTAGTGGGTTGTTGTGATAACAGTTGTCATTTTTGGGCTGTGGGTGGGAATTCGTTATCAGGCGCAGGAGGATCTCCTGTTTCACCAAACAATATTATAGGAATGAGAGGAAACATTACAGATCCGCTCAGAATATTTACCCAGAATACAGAGAAGATGAGAATATTGAATACCGGTGAAGTGGGCATTGGAACAACTGCACCTGCTGCATTGGGAAGCAATACGGCTTTGCTGGATGTGGTAGCGGGACAACGAAACGGTATTTATTCCAGGATTAATCCTTCGGCATGCAATACAAAATTTGCCATTAAGGGAGAAGTTTATTCTAACTCCGGTTTTATTTTCGGAAACAGCAGCATCGCTGGTTACTTTAGGGTTGTTCCGAACAGACGAACTTATTTTTGTAGGAGTTGGGCGGGTTATTTTGATGGCGATGTGAATATAAACGGGAAAGGTTTTATGACTTCTTTAAAACTTGTAAGCGATTCAATTCTTAAACAGAATGTAAGTGCTATTTCTAATCCGTTAACGATTATACATCAACTGAACCCGAGATCATTCGACTTCAGAGTGGATGATTATCCTTATCTGGGCCTGCCTACAGAACACCAGTATGGTTTCATTGCCCAGGATATCCGTAATGTTTTACCGGGTTTAGTGGATACAGTGAATTACGCTGAAGCAACTGACTCAATGGGGAATGTGGTTTCTGCAAGTTCCTCTTATCTAAGTCTTAATTACACAGGTATTATTCCGATTGCCATTGCAGGGATCAAACAACTTGACAGCATTGTGTCACACCTGTCGACATCCGGTGTTTCAACTTCCTGCACGCTCGTTACTAATTATCTTCCCAAAGTGACAGGTGCGGGTTCTTTATGTAACAGCAGAATATTTGACAATGGTGTTGGCGTGGCCATTGGAACGAATGTGATTCCTTCCGGTTACGGGTTTATTGTTGACAGTCTGAAGGCAGGTTTCAGAGAAGTTATAGTTGCCTGTCCTGACAGTGCGTGGCCGGATTATGTATTTGAATCAACTCATCAATTGGCGCCGCTTGAAGAAATAGGAGATTATATTTCTGCCAATAGGCATCTTCCGGGAATTCCTTCTTCCAATGAAATTGGAAAAGCAGGAGGAATCAATGTTGGACAAATGCAGGCAAAGCAGATGGAAAAAATAGAAGAACTATACCGGTACATTATAGTCATGAATAAAAATATTGAAAAATTAAGTGACGAAAATCAGAAATTGAAAGAAGATGTGAAAAGGATGAGTACTAAAAAATACTAACGTATATAGTCATGATAAAAAATAACGTATACATAGTCTCAAGAGTATTTCTTCTTACGACTTTTTTTTTCTGTTTCCTTTTTTTACAAGTACATGGGCAGGATATACTTTTGGATAACCAGCTGCTTAATACGAGCCATGTATATTTCAGTCCGGGTACAATCACAACACACGATACATGCCCTGCTTCGGTGCGTGTGACAGGTGGTGTGCGTGTGGATTTTAAAGCGGCGCATTACATTAAGCTGTCGCCAGGATTCAGAACCGATCTTTCTGCCGGTTGCGGAAGATTTCATGCTTACACGGGAGGGCGGCCATCACAGTGTCCTACTGCTAGTATTTCAGGTGACAGTGTTTTCTGTGGTTCTAATCCTTCAGTTTTATCTGCAGCTTCTTCAACACCAGGCAGTGGAACAATTACATCGTATCAATGGCAGAAGGATTATCTGGATATTCCCGGAGCGACGGCTATAAGCTATCTTGCTTTGCAGGCTGGTAATTATTCAGTGACTGTAGGTAATTCTGACGGATGCACTGTTATTTCCCCTTCATTCAGAGTTGCAAGCTGTCCTTTTGCGTTGACTCCAACGATAGTAAACGTAGCTTGTTTTGGTGGCAATGATGGAAGTATACATCTCTCCGTTAATGGAGGAATATCTCCATATACGTATACATGGAATAATGGAGCGACTTCCCAGAGCATAAGTGGTTCGCAGGGAGTATATATTGTAACTGTAACCGATGCGAATGGGTTGACTGTTATGAATTCGTTTAACATAACTGAACCATCGCTAATGGTTGTTCATGCAACAGCAGCATCGCCCATAGAATGCTATGGTTATTCAACCTGTCTGGATGTATCAGCAACCGGGGGCAGTGGTATTTACACCAATGGAACAGGGCAACTTTGTGGGTACGGTGCTGGAGATTATGCGTTTGTTGTAACCGATAATAGCGGTTGTACAGGAACATCAGGAAACGTGCATCTCAACGAACCTGATAAAGTTGAAGGAACAATCACGGTAACTCAGACTACGTGTGGATTATCAACCGGGACAGCTACTGTGACGCCAGTCGGTGGAAGCGGAACTTACGTTTCATACGTATGGAATACGTCTCCGGTACAAACAACACAAACAGCAACCGGTCTTGCAGCCGGAAACTATATAGTAATTATAACAGATTATAACGGTTGCACAGGAACGGCGATCGCATCAATTTCAAATACCGGAACATCTCCCGCACAGCCGGGTTCCATTGCAGGTCCGGCCGCTGCATGTAAAGGGCAATCAGGTGTTATATATAGTGTTACAAATGTACCGGGTGTATCATATCATTGGTTCTTGCCTACAGGAGCAACAGGTTCTTCAACTGCAAATTCAATTTCCGTTAATTTCAATACAGGATATTCCGGTGGATTTATTTGTGTTTCTGCAATCAACGGTTGCGGCACAAGTGCATTGAGTTGCATTCCTGTTCCCGTTGTTACTGGAAGACCTGCATTTCCTGCTGCTCCTTCCGGTCCGTCTGTTGGTGTCTGCGGACCAACCACAGTGGTGTATTCAATTCCTCCTATTGCAAATACAACATCCTATATATGGACGGTTTCGGGAGCAGGTCTTGCGATTGCAAGTGGACAAGGCACCACGTCTATTACAGTGAACGTTGTTGCAGGTTTTGCAAGCGGTCAGGTTAGAGTCTATGGTGCCAGTTGCTCAGGAATAAGCGGTGAAAATGTGCTCAATGTATATGGTGTTCTTTCAAGCCAACCTCAGTTGGCGATATTCCCGATTGTTGGAATATGCGGAGGAAGTACTTCGACATATTCAGTGACTCCGTTCAATGGTGCCAGTTCAATTACCTGGATAGCTCCTGTAGGTTCACTGATTAATGGTATCAGCAATCCATATACTACAGCAGGTAATGTCTTCAGTGTGAATATTACATTCCCACCTGGATTTGTATCGGGCAATGTAAGTGTGCATGGAAGCAATGGTTGCGGTGATGGGCCTGCGAGAGTGATAGTTGTTCGTTCTGCTCCGGCTCAACCCGGTGTTATAAGCGGACCTGCTTCAAATGTTTGTAACCAGTCGAATGTTATTTATAGTGTAGCTGCCGTATCAGGCGAAATATCGTATACATGGACTGCACCTGCAGGTGTAACCATCGTTTCCGGGAATGGCACTTCGTCGATCACAGTTAACTTCGGTTCAACATTCACTGCATTAGGAAATATCTGTGTCACGGCAAACAATATTTGCGGAACAAGCGTTGCACGTTGTCAAACCGTGACAGCGCGTCCCAGTCAGCCCGGAGCAATCAATGGAGCAACATCCGTTTGCAAGAGTCAGTCATCGGTTGCCTATTCAGTTCCTTCAATTGCAGGAGTTAATTATGCATGGTCAGTTACAGGTGGGCCTAGTGTAGTTGGCGCAGGTGCCGGTGCAACCGTTAATTTCACTACGGCAACTGTTGCTTCTGCTACACTCACTGTAACTGCAAGTAACGCATGCGGAGCAGCAGCTGCGACGAGAACACTTCAGGTTTCAGTGAACCTGGGATGTCGGACTGCGAACGATGCGGCCATTGCTTCTGAAATGAATGCTTTTCCGAATCCGACTTCAGGAAAATTAAATATCTCTTTTAACAGTGAGGCGAAAGAAAAGTACATACTAAAAGTGACGGACCTGGCCGGGAAAGTATTGATCAACTACCCAGGCACAACGCTGGAGGGCATCAATTTACAGGAAGTGGATTTGAGCAGCTATGCAAAAGGCATGTACCTGTTAAGCATTGAGAGACAAGGAGGAGAAATCCAGGCGATCGGAATTGTAGTGGAATAGTTTAACGCTAAAGCACAAGTCAAGAAAAAAGTCGTCTCAGAAGTTGAGGCGACTTTTCTTTTGAATGTTGCAGTATACTGGATTGCGCGAATCCACAAGACTTGCCTATTGAAATTACTTCACCACTTGTATCTTTTGAACAAAAGTGTTAGTGGAAGTTGTTGCTTTAAGGATATAAATTCCGGTTTGGAAATCATTCAATGGAATTTGAAAATCTCCATGAAGGGAATTTGCAGCAACAATATGTTTTATTTGTTTTCCAATCACATCCGTAATTTCAATGTTAAGGTGATCCATATTTTTCACACTTAATTTTATTTTTAACAGGTCATGTGCCGGATTAGGAAATACTAACATCGATTCATTGCTGAAGGCAGCATGTGATATTCCGGTAGCCAGGGATGCGTCCAAACAAAACAATCCTTTTTGCATATCGGCAGCAAGCAATGTTCCGCTAGGAAGATCGGTATAAACGGCCCAACAACCAGCATCCGGCTCTCCGGTATAGGTTGTTCCGTTTTGAGGGTGCGTGTCAAAGAAGCCTGCAAGAACCGGAACTTTCGGAGTTGAGATGTCATAGATATATACACCATCGTTGTATGCAGCGATGTAGAGATAATGTCCTTTTACATACGGATTATGAGGTGTATCACCAATATGAGTATAGAAAACAGAATCACAAGAAGGACTGTTAATCGAAGTCACATCAACAACTTTGATTCCGAGACCTTGCGGAACTTCATCACACATATATAAAGTGGAATGGTCTTCAGAAAGAACACTGCTGTGGTTATATCCTTGGTCAGGATAGGTGGTCAGTGATCCCAGTTGAGAAAATATATTGGTGACCGTATCAAACTTAAAAATAAATAATCCATCATAAGCACACGATGCATAAACAGTGTCATGCACGACAAACATATCATGAACCTGGCTGATTGCAGGATAATCCTGGCTAAGTGTTCTCAGTAAAACAGGAGCAACGGGATTGCTAAGTGAATAGACGCGCATATTCTTGTAACCTCCATTTGTTACAGACGCGAGGTACATTTTATTTCCCTCAATGGAAATGGTATGTGCTTTTGTGAGCAGTGTACCGCTATCATACACGGTATGAACTGAATCGGGAAGATAGGACAGATCGCAGATCTGCAGCTGGTTTGCGGAAGGTCCGTCACTTACAATGTAAAGGTATTTTCCGTAGGTCTTGTATTCATGCCAGATCAGGTTTGTATGATACGAGGAAATGTAATCTCGTTGAATCGGAATAGTCGGATCGGTCACTTCAACGATATAAGTTCCTGTAGTTGATCCAATGATTCCGTATTCTCTACCCGAAAGTGTGTCAGCCCATCCCCAACAGCTTTGATACCGGATGCCGTATGAAGGTTCGGCGGTTACAGCCAGGTCATCAAAATCGGAAAGCAGTGTAACGTTTTGAAAAGTAAATTGAGCCGAAACACTTTGTGCAACGATAATGAAGATAATGAGTACGTAATTTTTTTTCATGGGTTATTTTTTTATGGAGAGCCGAAGATACCACTAATTTATTATTTCAATTGGTTCTAAGTTAGTAACCGACCCGTCAACTCATCAGCATATCCTCACATTTTGCTAGTGAGTCAGTTTGAATAATCACTAATAAATGGATTAACTTCTTAAAATTACGTCTTCGTGTAACTTTGTGTTCTTAGTGCCTTAGTGGTAAAAAATTATCACTAAGACACTAAGAACACTGAGAAACACTAAGTGAAAATATTAAACGGAACCACTATACACATTTTCACATCAGCACATTTGTTATTTAGGTATATCTTTGAAAAATAATTTTTACAACGTGCCCTATAAAAATACCGGACATTGGATTAAGACATTGGAAGATGCAGGTGAATTGATTCGCATCAAAGAATATGTAAATCCGCATCTTGAAATTACTGAAATCACGGATCGAATCTCCAAATCAGGAGATGACCAAAATAAAGCATTGCTTTTTGAAAACACAGGAACCGGTTTTCCATTGCTCATTAATTCGATGGGAAGTGAAAAGCGAATGGCGATGGCACTTGGAGTTGATCACTTGGATGATGTCGGAAAAAATATTGAGGAACTTCTCAAACAACTTTCTTCTCCAAAAGAAAATATCCTGGATAAGCTGAAACTCTTACCAACTCTCAGTTCAATCGGATCGTGGATGCCGAAAGTGATTTCGGGAAAAGGAGAATGTCAGCAAGTGGTAATGAAAGATCCTGACATCACAAAATTTCCCGTGCTGAAATGCTGGCCTGAAGATGGCGGACCGTTTCTCACACTTCCCATCATTCACACCAAAGATCCGAATACCGGAATACGGAATGTCGGTTTGTATCGCATGCAGGTTTTTGAACCGACCATGACAGCAATGCATTGGCATCGTCATAAGGTTTCCGCGAGGCATTTTAATGAATATAAGAAACTCGGCTTGAAAATGCCTGTCGCTGTTGCGTTGGGAGGTGATCCTGTTTACACGTACGCTGCTACTGCGCCTCTTCCGGATGGTGTGGATGAATACATGCTTGCCGGTTTTATACGAAAGAAGAAAGTGGAGTTGGTTCAATGTCTCACTCAAGATGTGCAGGTCCCTGCTGATGCAGACATCATCATCGAAGGTTACATTGATCCGGAAGAAGAATTTATTTTGGAAGGGCCGTTCGGTGATCACACAGGATACTATTCACTTGCTGATATGTATCCGCGTTTTCACATTACCTGCATTACGCATCGCAAAGATGCTGTGTATCCTGCCACCATTGTTGGAATTCCTCCGCAGGAAGATGCATGGATCGGTAAAGCGACAGAACGGATTTTTTTGGTGCCGATTAAGATGATGATGGTTCCTGAAATCATCGACATGTCCATGCCGGTTGAAGGTGTGTTTCACAACTTGGTGATTGTAAAAATAAAAAAGGAATATCCCGGACAAGCCATAAAAGTGATGCACAGTTTGTGGGGAGCCGGGCAAATGATGTTTACGAAGATGATGGTCGTGGTAGATGTTTCGACTTCGCTCAGCACAGGTTCTGATGTGAATATTCACAATACGGAAGAGGTGGCGAAATATGTTTCTGAAAATTTTGATCCGGCAAATGATGTCATGTTCACGCAAGGTCCTGTTGATGTACTTGATCATTCCTGTTCGGTAATGGCGTTTGGAGGAAAGATTGGGATTGACGGAACGAGGAAGTTGGAGGAGGAGCGAGCGGCACTTGGCAGTGGCAGTAGGCAGTCAACAGTCCACAGTCGGCAGTGGGCAGTTGACAAGGAGCAATTTTCAATTTTCAATTTTCAATTTTCTGAATTGTTCCCTGAAGTTAAAAGTATAAATGCTTCTCTACTTGACAAAGGAATCTCTCTCGTATTTATTTCAGTTGAGAAGAACAGGAAAAATCATATTCGTGAGTTGAATGAAGAACTTTTTGCGCACGAGGCATTCAAAGAAATTAAAGTGGTGATTTATCTCGATCATACTGTGGATGTGAATGATATTGCCGATGCCGTGTGGCGTTTTGCAAATAATGTGGATCCGAAACGCGATTGCCTCACCCCCAGCCCCTCTCCAAGGGGAGAGGGGAGCAGCGGGTTGGGTTTCGACGGAACACGCAAAACAAAAGAGTTTGATAATTTTCAACGTGACTGGCCCAACATTTTAGCTTCTGATGAAGCAACTATCAAACGTGTCGATGAAACCTGGGATAAACTTGGTCTCGGGAAATTTATTATTTCGCCTTCTTTAAAATATCGCAAACAGCTATATAAGGGTGGAGCAGTGGTGGAGGAATAGTGAGTTACGAATTACGAATCCTCCCAGTGTTTATTAACGAATATACGAATTACGAATTGTTGAGAATATAAGAATGAGAAGGGACTTTGAACGTTGAACTAAGAACTATCTCACAATCATCTTCACAGTTTTAGTATAACTACCCGATTTAATCCGGCAAAAATAAGTTCCGGCTTTTGCACGACTTCCATCCCAAATAAATTTTGAAGACCCTGCTTGCATCGTTCCGTCATAGAGTGTTGCTATTTTTTTTCCGTTCGCATCGCAAATGGTTACTTCTGCCTTTGCTTTTTCATTGAGGGAAAATTGGATGTTGAAGATTCCATGCGATGGATTCGGGTAGACAACTAAATCGTTGATGCTGCTTTTAACCTGAAGTTCGTTTATTGCATCAGGAGTTTTATTAATAAAGACATCGAACACGGTGGCGTTCGGTCTGCTCATGCTTGCCGGATCAAGTGCTGCAATAATCGGATGATCGCTTTCAATACCACCGACAATCCAACCGGCATGTGTAATCCCTGATAGTGAGTTCAGGTTAACAATGGAATTCCTGTAAAGAGAATTGGAGTGGTCAGGTATAAACCGCGCATTGGTTCCTAGCAGGAAAGGCATTTCAACAGGAAGACTATATTCGGTTAAATTTCCTGAACCATCACGCGAAACCTTGCTGATCGTTTTTACAAACGGCATTTCAATATTCTGCACAAGCGTATGGGTAATCGTATCGTAGGTATATAAGCTGATGCCTCCGAAAAAAATCGTGTGCATGAAATTATTTGTTGAATCAAATACAGGCATCGATGCCGTTTCATATTGATTCAGGTTTTGGTTAAACGAAGAATTCACGTGTGTGGAATCCCTGTAAATATCAATTGGGCTGAGGTAAGGAAGAAGCGCAACTTTCTGGAAAACGCCGCCGAAAGCAGTGAACCCGGAATCACCATTTGGAAAAATTTGCGGAACTAAGTTGTAATCCCTCCGGTGAAAGTTATTCGTGTCGGTGATGCTTTGAAAATTATTCACAGAAAGATTTGTTCCATCATCGTTGATTGTAAATTTCCGAACCTGGTTTGAATACTGCTGCACAAACAAAGTAGATCCGACTGTTTGATCATACAAACCATCAAACCGGTGACCGAAGATGAGGTAATAGGTTGAATCTATTTTTTCAAGGTGTCCGCCTGTAATCGCAAGATTGGTATCCGTCATTTGCCGGAAACAAGAATTCAACGAAGTAGAATGGGTCACAGCATATACCAATTGGTTTAAATTGATCGCAGTCAGTGTTGGAAAAGTAATCTTTGTCGCCAGGCTATCATTTTTTCCATAACCTCCGATCATATACAACATGGAATCTTTTTGATAATATTCCATGTTCGATGAAACGATTGCTTCGTACATCCAATGAGGAAGCACAGAAAGAGATGAAGCGTAACTGATGTTGCCGGCCGGATCAAAAACAAATGCAGAATCATTTCTTGACTGAGTATTAAACCCAAGTCCAGCCTGGAAATCATGCAGCCCGTCAATACGTCCGCCAATGAAAATCCATTTGCCATTCCATTCAGCAAATGCACCGGAGTGCAGAGCAGGAACAGCAGTCATAACGGAAGGGGAAACGGAAACGGTAAATTGTTCTTGCGCTTTGGCAAAAAAAGAAAATGCAAAAAGTGCAAGCAGGAAAGTAATTTTTCTCATTTGGTTTTACTGTTTAACAGCGCCGCAGATTCACAGATTATTTTTTTACAAATTAATCCGTGAATCTGCGGCTATTGTGGTGTCAATTTTTTATTCGATTACAAATCTCTTCACAGCATTTCCTTTGCTTCCCGAAACTTTCAAACTATAAATCCCTTTAGCCAGCTGATGCAGATTCATTGGAATAGCATGAATGCCTGACTCAGCATGAATCTCTTCCTTGTAAATTGTTTTTCCAATCACGTCAATCACTTCAGCGTTCAGGATTTCATCTTTCGTTAAATAAACCTTGAGTGTAAAATCACCATTGTTAGGATTCGGGTAAAGAGAGAGTACATGAATATTGTCCTGCTCGTTGATTCCATTGCATAGGTCAACACGTGTGATTAGCGAAGCCGTGTTGCTGCAACCTGTTACAGAGTCAGTATAGGTATAGATGATTGTATCATTGCCCATGCCTGCAACGGATGGATCGAAATGAATTGTATCAGTTCCTGTCAATCCGTTTCCGCTGAATGTTCCACCGGCAGGATTACCTGTCAGCATAATTGGAGAATCAAAAATACAATACATGGTATCAAGTCCGGAAGCAGTTACAGTTGGCGGATTCACAAAAGATACATATACGGGGGAAGATGTGTTTGAGCAGCCGTTTGTATCAACTACGGTCACAGAATAATCTCCATCCTGTGTTACCTCAATGGCAGAAGAATCCGTGATGATAATTCCACCGCTCCATGACCATGAATAATGAAAACCATTTCCCGCCGGTGTGTGAAGTGTGGTAGAAGAAGTCAAACCACAAACAATGATGGTATCCTGCGTCGAAAGAAAAGCAGTCGGACTGCAGTTTGTTCCAACGAGTTTGTAAACCGTATCATTTTGGCTTGCTAAATATATTTCTCCCCATTTATCAACTCCGAAAGTTGTGAACGAGTTTCCACGTAATGTTCCTAAATTTGTTTGAATAAATGCACCTACGGAATCACGTTCAATGTAACGTATGTTAGACTGACAATAATCCACGAAAAAATATTTTCCAAACAAGTTGGAATATTTAGCTCCGCGATAAATATAACCACCGGTGATTGAACAGTTTCCGGTTGAATGTATATCTGTAAATACAGGAGGAACATAACTTGACTGAGGTAAACAACCAACTGTATTATAAGCAGTATTGCCTTCATAGCAACGCCAGCCGTAATTCTCTCCACCACGGCTTGATGCCGGTTGAAAATCAACTTCCTCAACTGCATTTTGTCCCACATCGCCAATCCAAAGATCACCTGTCCAACTGTCGAAACTCCATCTCCATGGATTACGAAGACCATACGCCCATATTTCATCTCTTCCTGCAATGCCTACAAAAGGATTTGTTGGTGGAATTGCATACGCAGGACCTCCACCGCTAACATCAAGTCTCAACATTTTTCCCCACAATGAATCCAGGTTCTGTGAACGATTTTCAGGATCTCCGCCGCTGCCGCCATCACCATAACCGGCATATAAATATCCGTCAGGTCCGAAGGTAAGATGTCCGCCATTATGGTTTGAATAAGGATCCCAGATATTAAGAAGAAGCTGTTCACTGCTTGCAAGCGCTGAATCAGGATTGGTTGGACTAACTGAGAAACGTGAAAGATGCGTATTTCCAGTACCTGTGTAGGATGTATAATCGAGATAAAAATATCCGTTGGTTTTATAGTTCGGATCAAATGCCAAACCCAAAAGACCCTGTTCGTTACCGGAAGATTTTACGATGCTTGTGATGTTGAGAAAAGGAGTCGGCCTGATTACTCCGTTTGCATCGATGATTCTGATTTTGCCGGTTTGATCGAGCAAAAACAATCGATCATCTCCTGCATTTTTAATATCCGTAGGCCTGGCTACACCCGTTGCGGAAAAAGGAACAAGGCTGATCTGGGCTTCAGAATTTATTTTCAGTAAAGTTAAAACAGCAATGAAGCACAACGTAAATTTATTTTTCATAAGAGCAGGTTTTTTGGTTTGAAATATTCGGACAAAATTATAAATATCCCCTTACCCGCTGCAATAAAATAAAAAAAGGTTCTGCCATTTCAGGCTGAACCTTCATCTATAATCCAGATAGATAGTCTTTTTAAAAGATTGCCCTGGCAGCGAAATAGATCAACGCTGAAATAAGAATCACATCCACGACAAAAATCATGTAGATGCTGATCGGCACAGAACCTTTTTCTTTTGAAGAAAACAGTTCATGCGAATGTTTTGACTCATCTTCTTCCATGTGATTGTACGTTACTACAGGTTCGTTTTTCATTGTATGTATGTTTAACAGGTAGTACGGACGAATTCCCGTCTCTTCCCGGCAGTAAAAAGAAGGGTGTTACAGATGCAAGAAAGTGGATGAAGTGGTGCAGGATATTTTTGATGTAGTGCGTTAAAACATCGAATGAACAATAATTTGAAAGTGAGAAGGTGCGCAAGTGAGAAGGTGCGCATGTAAGATTTCCGGAAAAAGTGTTTGTAAAGAATCAGGTTTTATGATAAAGAAATAGAAAGGTTTTGACTTTACAGTCTATGAAAAGTAACGATGCCTGATTCGGGTATTCGTACGTTCGTATTAATTCGTACTTAGTAATTACATGTTTCTACGGTACTGTCCTCCGACTTCAAACAGCGCGTTGGTGATCTGGCCAAGTGAGCAATATTTAGTTGCTTCCATTAACTCAGCGAACATGTTTTCGTTTTTCACGGCTGCTACCTGTAACCGTTTCAGCATTTCATCTTTTTTATCCGCGCCTTTTTTGTGAAGCTCTTTCAACATGGTAATCTGGTATTCCTTTTCTTCCTGTGTTGCGCGAATCACTTCTTTCGGAACGATGGTCGGAGAACCTTTGCTTGATAAAAATGTGTTGACACCGACAATCGGGTATTGCCCGTTGTGTTTGAGTGTTTCATAATACAAACTCTCCTCTTGTATTTTTCCCCGCTGGTACATCGTTTCCATTGCTCCAAGCACGCCGCCTCGTTCGGTGATGCGATCAAATTCAGTCAGCACAGCTTCTTCTACAAGATCCGTTAATTCTTCGATGATGAAAGAGCCTTGCATCGGGTTTTCATTTTTTGCGAGACCTAATTCCTGGTTGATGATAAGTTGAATCGCAATGGCTCTTCGCACACTTTCTTCTGTTGGCGTAGTGATCGCTTCATCGTACGCATTGGTGTGAAGTGAATTGCAATTATCATAAATTGCATAGAGTGCCTGCAAGGTGGTTCGTATATCATTGAAATCAATTTCCTGTGCATGCAACGAACGACCAGAAGTCTGAATATGATACTTCAGCATTTGCGAACGTTCGTCTGCTTTGTATTTCAGCTTCATGGCTTTCGCCCAGATTCTTCGCGCCACTTTGCCGATCACGGCGTACTCGGGATCAATTCCATTCGAGAAAAAGAAAGAAAGATTTGGAGCGAACTTGTTGATGTCCATTCCACGCGAGAGATAATATTCAACATACGTAAACCCATTCGATAACGTCAACGCAAGTTGCGTAACAGGATTGGCGCCTGCCTCAGCGATGTGATAACCGCTAATAGAAACGGAATAAAAGTTTCTGATTTTGTGGTCGATGAAATATTGTTGCACATCACCCATCAGCCGCAGGGAAAATTCAGTGGAGAAGATGCAGGTATTTTGCGCCTGGTCTTCTTTCAAAATATCCGCTTGCACCGTTCCTCGAACTTTATGCAACGTGTCTTCTTTTATTTTTTTGTACACATCTTCCGGTAAAACCTGGTCACCTGTAATTCCAAGTAGCATCAATCCCAATCCGTCATTGCCTTTCGGAAGTTCTCCCTGGTAAGAAGGACGTTTTACTTTTTTGTCTTTAAATATCTTTTCAATTGTTTTATTGATCTCCTCTTCCAATCCATGTTGTTTGATATACAACTCGCACTGCTGGTCAATGGCAGCATTCATAAAAAATCCTGTCATGATCGAAGCCGGACCGTTGATGGTCATCGAGACAGAAGTCTTCGGATCAGCAAGATTAAAACCGCTGTATAATTTTTTTGCATCATCCAAACAACAAATGGAAACACCGCTGTTGCCGATCTTACCGTAAATATCAGGACGGTGGTCAGGATCCTGTCCGTATAAAGTAACGCTGTCGAACGCTGTGGACAAGCGTTTCGCAGGCAGTCCCGCACTTACATAATGAAATCTGCGGTTGGTTCGTTCCGGTCCGCCTTCTCCGGCAAACATGCGCGTCGGATCTTCTTCAGTTCGTTTGAAAGGATAGACACCTGCAGTGAAGGGAAATTCCCCCGGAACATTTTCCTGCAGGTTCCAACGTAAAATATCTCCCCATCCTTTGTAACGCGGAGTTTCTACTTTCGGAATCTGTAAATGTGAAAGTGATTCGGTATGAGTTTTTACTTTGATCTCTTTGTCCCGTACTTTATAAATATAAAATTCATCGATGTACTTCTGACGCTTCTGTTCCCAATCTTCAATGATCTTTTTATTGTTTCCATCTAAACTTCTCTCAAGTTCTTTCGAAACATTTTTAAGTTCAGATACAATTTCGGGTTTCGGATTTTTGATTTCTGATTTTTCAAAATGCTGAATCGTTTCACTGAATGATTGCAGTTTATCGGCAACTTCACATTGCTCTTTCACCCACTGGTCATAACTCCTGTTGTTCTCTGAAATCTCGCTCAGGTAGCGCGTCCGGGCAGGAGGGATGATGTAAATTTTTTCTGACTCGTCAGTTGTAATGACCGATGATGATTTGAAATCAGTTCCGAGTTTCTCGTTCAGTTTGTCAATCACTGCGCGATACAAGCGATTCATTCCCGGATCATTGAATTGAGAAGCAATGGTTCCGTACACAGGAATCGCATCATCGGCTGTCTCCCACAACTGGTGGTTGCGTTTGAATTGTTTCTTTACATCACGCAAGGCATCCAGCGCTCCGCGTTTATCAAATTTATTCAGCGCGATGATGTCGGCGAAATCGAGCATGTCAATTTTTTCGAGTTGTGTTGCTGCTCCGTAATCGGGCGTCATCACATACAGGGAAATATCCGAATGTTCAATGATCTCCGTATCGCTTTGACCGATGCCTGAGGTTTCAAGGATGATTAAATCATAATGAGCTGCTTTCAATACATCAACAGCGTCTTTCACATAATTGGAAAGTGCAAGATTACTTTGCCGTGTTGCAAGCGAACGCATGTACACATGCGGATTGGTGATCGAATTCATCCGGATACGGTCACCGAGCAACGCACCGCCTGTCTTGCGTTTGGAAGGATCTACAGAAACGATGGCAATATTTTTTTCGCTGAAGTCTATCAAAAATCTTCTGACCAATTCATCCACGAGCGAAGATTTTCCCGCTCCTCCAGTTCCAGTAATTCCAAGAACCGGTGTTTCGCTAATTTCAGATTTCAGATTTCTGATTTCTGATTTCTCAAAACCGGAACCTGGAAATATTTTTTTAAACTCAGCGTGGTTATTTTCTGCGCAGGAAATCAAATGCGCAATTGCTTTCTGATTTTTCTTGGCAAGTTCTTTTATTTCTCCGTTCAGGTTTACGCCTGTTGCGAAGTCGCATTTTTGCAACATGTCATTGATCATTCCCTGCAAACCCATCGAACGACCGTCATCAGGAGAATAAATCCGTGTAATGCCGTACTTCTGCAATTCCTCAATTTCATTGGGAAGAATAACGCCGCCACCACCACCAAAAATCTTTATCCGTTCGCAACCTTGCTCTTTTAAAAGATCGAACATGTATTTGAAATACTCGATGTGGCCACCCTGGTAGGAAGTCATCGCGATTGCCTGCACGTCTTCCTGTATCGCGCAGTTGACTACTTCCAATACGCTTCGATCGTGGCCGAGATGGATGACTTCAGCACCACTTGCCTGTATGATTCTGCGCATAATATTGATGGCAGCATCATGCCCGTCAAAAAGTGAAGCGGCTGTTACAATCCTGATTTTATTTTTCGGATGATAGGGTTCGATCTTTTTCATTTGTTATGTAAATGGCAAATATAGTCAAGTGTGGCGATGCCCCCAAAAGAGGATTTTTTTTTAAGCTGATAAACACACTTCACAAATCAATTTCGACTTCTAAAAGAAAAGGTATATTTGTTATTCAATTTTTGTTTTATGTACAACTTTCAATAGCAACATTAAAATAAAACCTGAATAAAAATGAAAACGATTTACTCGATTACCTGTAGGACATTTATTCTTGCATTCTCTTTTTTTTATTCAGCTTTCATTTTTGCAGATACGTTTTCCATTTGTGCTGTTGATTCTGCGACAGGTCAGGTTGGAAGCGCTGGAGCGACCTGTATCACAAGCGCATCTACAGGTGCCATCATCATCAGCGATGTTCATCCGGGAGTCGGTGTCATTCATACACAGGCATATTGGTATGCAGCAAACCAGAATTACGGTCGCACATTAATGAATTTAGGAATCCTGTCTCCTCAACAAATCATTGATTCATTAACAGCACATGATGTACAGAATAATCCCACAAAGCGCCAATATGGAATTGTTGATCTGGTGGGTGGAGGCCGCAGTGCAGCATACACGGGGACAAATTGTGATCCATATAAGAATCATATCACAGGTTCTTATTATTCAATCCAGGGAAATACATTACTCGGGCAGCAAATTCTAGATTCGATGGAGTCCAGGTTTTTAAATACGCAGGGAACTCTTGCCTGCAGGTTAATGGCTGCTTTGCAGGGCGCTAAAGTGGTTGGCGCTGATACACGCTGTGATACGTTTGGTATTTCATCGTTCTCAGCTTTTATCCGTGTTGCAAATCCGGGTGATAACGTAAATGCTCTTTACTTAGACAAGCGTGTCAATACGTATCCGAATCATATTGATCCGATTGACAGTCTCCAGGTTTTGTTCAACAATTGGGGAGGATGCCTGGTTACTTCTGTTTCTTCTCTACCGGGTAAATTCACTATAAAAAGTTTTCCGAATCCTGTTTCAGAAGTTGTTACAATTGTTACGAATAATTTTTCCGGGACAATTAAACTCGTAAACCCATTGGGAGAAATTATCAAAACAATCCAGGTAACAAATAAGAGAGAATCTTTTTTGAATGTTGTTGATCTCACGAAAGGAATTTACTTTCTCAAAGGAACCGATGAGAACGGTGAATCTTTTTCTTCCAGGTTGATCAAGGAATGACTTTTTGAAAATCACATCTTCACAAATTTCATGTGAGCATAAGAAACGTGCTCTTTATTCATCATCTGTAAAAAATAAACTCCCTTTTTAAAATTCAAAGTTTGAATTTTTAAAGTTGAACTCGTGACTTGTTCTGAATAAACAAGATTCCCCACTGCATCAAAAATTTTTATCATTCCGCCATCCTTCAATTTTAAATTTTCAATATTCAATTCGCTCGTTGCGGGATTTGGAAGCAGAACAACGGAATTATCTTCTTCAATAGTATTCACAGAAACAGATTGTTGGCTACTCCATTTCGAAATAAAAATATCTGAAGGATAATTCGCACCTGTATTTGGATTGAGGAGCATTAAATTGTCAAATTGCAACGTGTCATTTAAATAGTAAGAAGAAAAATAAAACGAAGAATCATAACAAGAGAGCCCCTGGTGAAATGGAAAACCGGAAGTGCTTGTGTAAATGGTATCCTGCCATGTAATGTTGAATGCATTGTCGTACCGGTAAAAATATAAATGTGTATAAATATTCAACACCAAAACACTGTTGCCGGATCGATCCGCCTCGTAACTGATAGCAGGAAAAAAGGCATTGTCAAGCGGGCCGTTGACCGTATTCAGTATTTGTCCGTTGTGGTCGCATTTGATAATCTTAACCGTATCCATACTCAATTTAAAATCATTGAAAGCCCAATAGAGATTTTGTCCGTCGGTTGACAAACTGTTGTTATCATCAAACGTGATGTACTCGTGTGATATGAACCATTGCGCTTTGAACGAACTGTCGTATTTTATTAAAAAGTTCTGGTAAGAAAAAGCAGCGTTGGCACTGATCGAATCAAATGTAGCTCCGTTGCCACAAGTTCCGCTCAGGTAAACATTGTCGTCCGCGTCAGTTAAAATATGTGTGAAGGTTCTGTTCTCAGAATTATTATTGAATTCATTCTTTACAAGAACACCTTGTGCATTTAATTTATGAAAGGCGCAGAAGCCAAAACTTCCTGACACCTCAGAAGTGAGATACATGTTGCCATCAGCTGCGATGAATAAATCTTTGGTTTTAAAATCTCCGCTAACGGGATTAAAATCGTGAACCCATTGTATGGTTCCCGTTTCATCTGTTTCAAAAATAAAACCGCTGTTGAAAGTAGGGGAGAAACTGGTCAAAATAGTTCCGTCAACAGAAATGGTTCCTAAAAAATAACCGGCAACCACTGCGTGATTGGCTGCATTAATTTCCAAATCAGTAATGGTCGCATCACCGTCAATTTGTTTTTGCCAAACGATTTGTTGTGCAATGTCCCGTTTTTCAAATTGAGTTGACTTACGTGTGCTTACAGAATCTGTGTAGGAAGCAACGTAAACATTTTTATCGTGGTCTTGTTTTATTGTGACTGCCTGCGATCGCGGATTTGATCCTGCCGAAAGCGCCCATTGCCACGATTGAGCGGTGAGTTGAAATGAAATTAAAAGAAGCAGGTAAATGAGTAGTAAATTTTTTTTCATAGATGCAGGTTAATATGCGAAAGATAAAAAGTCCGGATTCCGATTCTTTAAAATAAATTACTGAAACGGAATTTTTCGGGTCTGAACGGGTTCGGGAATCCCAATCTCAGCTAAACGTATGTTTAAGCTTTGTCAATTTTTAGCGATGTCATCGTAAGTGAACCTGCGATCGCTTTGTCATTAAACAAACTCACCTGTTCGTTTTCTTCTTTCAACGCCAATGCATACAGCAATGGCAAATAATGTTCAGGTGTCGGAATAGCAAGATCGAATGCTTTACCATGCGATTTATAATTGATCAGTTCTTTGTGATCATTTGACAAAATATATTTTTTCATTTTCTCTCTTGCTTCTGCTGCCCAATCAAAAGCAAAGTCAACCGTATTTAATTTATCCCATGCAACCATGCCGAGGTTGTGAACCATGTTTCCGCTTCCGATAATCAGTACTCCTTTTTTACGAAGTGATGAAAGTTCTTTTGCCAGTTCATAATGGTATTGCGCGTTCTGGTAATAATCCAAACTCATTTGAATGACAGGAACGTCTGCATTCGGGTACATATGTTTGATGACACTCCATGCGCCGTGGTCAAGTCCCCACTTTTCATCCAAACCCACTTCTGTTTTTTTAATAAGCGTTTTTGTTTCTCTCGCCAAGTCAGGACTTCCGGGTGCGGGATATTGTACATCGAATAGTGCTTGCGGAAATCCTCCAAAGTCGTGAATGGTTGGTGGTTTTTCCATAGCCGTTACAAATGTTCCTCGTGTTTCCCAATGAGCCGACACGCATAAAATGGCATTTGGTTTTGGAATTGTTTTAGCAATGTTTCTGAATCCTGCTACGAATTCATTTTCTTCAATGGCATTTATCGGGCTGCCGTGACCTAAAAACAGGACGGGCATTTGTTCCGTGCTGCTAAAGGGCGCAGTCATTTTATTCAGTTCGTTCAATTTCATTGCTGCTCCTGCTAAAGGTCCCGATGCCAGTATCGGGACCAAGGTTTGTAAAAATTTTTTTCGGTTCATTTTTTAAGCCAACGATGCGATAACGTCTTTAGGGATTTTCATTTCGTATTTGTTCATGAATATTTTTTATTCAACCCGCTCTGTAACCGGATCCGGATGTTCTCCCAAAAATTCAACCCATGCTTTTTTGATACAAGGATAATTTTTAGCTGCTTCAACCAACGCCATGAATGCAACGAGGTTGTCTTCAAATCGTTTTGCCAAAGTCGTATCTGCAAGATTTCCTTCCGGTGTGAACGCCTTGTGTGCTGTTGCCAATGAAAACATATTCGGATACACGCGTGTGCCGAGATGTTCGAAAGGCATTCGAAGCGACCACAGCGCCCGGTTACCACCGGCCATGGAAGGAGAAGCCGACATGAGCAAAGCATGTCGTTCGTTGAATGGTTGCGGGCGAAACCGTGAAACCCAATCAATCGAATTTTTTACGTGTCCCGGCATCGAACCATTGTATTCAGGTGATGAAATAATAATCGCATCATTTGCCAGGATCCGTTTCTGAAATTCTTTTGCTCCATCGGGTATCATGCCTTTCGATTCCACATCCTGGTTAAAAGAAGGACAATCAAACTCACTCATGTTTGCAAAATCAACGAGGCCGTTATTTTTTTCAATCACACCGGCAGCCAATTTTGCCAATTGTGTATTGAGAGAATTATTCCGCAGTGAAGCTGAAAAAATAAGAAAGCGCATTGGTTCCTGTTGTTTGTTTTTTGGAGATTCATTCATAGTGATTCAGTTTGATTTATCTGCCTAGGCTCGATTGATTCAATTCTAGTATTACAACAAAGATAAAATTTTCAATACACGATTTACGATCCTGAAGTTTTTCTATTTAGGATTCAACATCCTGAACGCATTGAAAATCGCCTGGTGAGAAATGGTGGCGTGGTCTTCCTGTGGCAAGTAATCAAGATACACATTCACGGATTTACTTTTCGTGTTTTTTATTTTCTCCGCCAATAAATTTGCATCTACTTCCATGACGTGTGGTATTGCAGTCGGTGCAAGACCTTCTTTTCCGAAACCAATATAAATGTCCGTCTTTTGTGAAAAAGTTTCCTGTAAAATAATGGACGTTTGATTTAACAACGAACCATTATCCCACCAGATGCTTGGACTGATGATGATGTATTGATTGAACAATGTTGGCTTCCTTAATAAAATTTCTGTTGCTAATAATCCTCCTAACGATTGCCCGATGATCGTCTTTGAACCGGTTGCGTTGTATTTTTTTTCAATGAATGGTTGTAATTCCTTTTCTATAAAAGCGATGAACTTATCCGAATGACCGGTGGTCGGAAATCTTTTTTTGTCTTCCTCGATCGTTGTTGGATAAGTGAAATCTCTTCTTCGGTCAACAGTTGCGATTCCCACAACAATTGATTTTGGAACGCGGTTGATCCAGGAAAAATTATTGAACTGAACAAGACCTACCACATGAATAAAATCTTCGTCAGCCGAACCGTCAAGCAAATAAATGACAGGATAAGTTGTTGTGTCAGCTTGTTTGTATCCTTCCGGAAGATAGATATTCAAAATTCTTTTTTCTCCTAATTGGTTGGACTGAATTTCATCAATCACACCCAGCACAAATGGTTTGCTGTTGTCAGCTTTTGCTGACTTTGGTGCTTGCGCAAAAGTTTGTGTCGTAAAAAAAATCAGGATAAAAATTGTTGCTGTTAATTTCATTTTTGAAAGTTGAATTT
Organism: Bacteroidota bacterium; assembly: GCA_043787975.1. Classification (GTDB taxonomy): domain Bacteria; phylum Bacteroidota; class Bacteroidia; order AKYH767-A; family 2013-40CM-41-45; genus JAPLDA01. The sequence continues at coordinate 82,736 of JAYVUK010000015.1, read as the reverse complement.
CTTGCACTCAGTTTTTTTCAAAGTTATATTTTTCAAGGTTGGAAACCAATGCAGGAAAATCCGGTAGTCCCCGCTTTACCCGAAACACTTTCCAACTACATAGTCATTTGATTATCATAAACCGCTTTCCTGTTTGTTGCAAGTTGGAAAATAGATTTAATTGATAAGCCCCGTTATTCAATTCACTGATATCAATTGTCTGACTGCTGAATTTTTCTTGTTTCACAACTCTGCCATACGAATCGATGATTTGATAATTGAAAATCTGTTGCTGATTTGATTGGAATGAAATAGTAATTGTCTTTTGTACAGGATTTGGATAGAGTACTATATCGTCACTTAAAAAATCTTGTTCAGGTTGACTGATTTCTGTTGTAATGTTATCATTGTTATTCACAAGGTTTGCTGCCTGGTAGTAAACCAAAATTGCACTTTCATTTTGTGGTGTTGAAGTTCCCCAGGGAGTTACATTTATGACCGGTATATTATTTCCAATCGATCCGCCTAAAGTATCTGCTGTTTGCCTTCCTACACAAATAACACCTCGGGAAGTTTTGTAAACACCAAACAGATCCGTGTTACTTCCGCCTGCCTGTGTGAGTGTATCCCAAACACCTACAACAAGTGAAGAATATTTTGGAACATGAAATTGCGAATCGTAAACTCTCACAAAACTATTCCAGCAACTTAGTCCGCCATAATACGGTTTCACCATTTTCTGGTACGCATTTGCAGTTGTGATTGTTCTTCTTCCAACTCCCAGCACAACAACATCGCCACTGCTTGTCACCTTCATATTGTTTTTTGCAAGTCGCGTAGTATTTACATTCGGCCAACCTGTATTCGGGTCAGGCCATCCGTCTAAGTTCGGGTCAGCATGAGGAGTTCCCAAGGAACCGGTGCCTTCTGCAAGTTCTGCCATGTACGTAGAGTTTGTAATCACACCATCATTCAGTCGTAATTTTCCTAACCATGATTCATGTATGTTTCCGTTGGTTCCTGTAAACTGATTTTGAAAACCGTACGCATTGCTATCAATATGAATTGTATTTCCTTCCCAAAAATTTTCTGTATTGTTTCCATGGCATCGTGCGCCGACAACTAATTTGTTATTTGTATAATCAATCGCTAATGCATCAACATATTGGTCAGGTATTGATTCAACAGTATCTCCGGTTGGGGTTATTTCATGATAGAGGCGACTCCACCAACGCAGCATGCCGGATGAATCCATTGCAATAACGGCAGGTTCAAAGTCGGGAGAACTTCCATTGTTTGCATCGGAAACACTTTTAAAGTTCATCCCTATGTATAAGTTATTATTTCTTTTGTCAACACAAATACTTGAACCGCCATAAACAGGACAGCATGCAGCAGCAGAATAGCCGGAATATCCCGGGCTTACGGCAGTTGGATTAGTTGGGTCGCAAGGTCCATTAAACAAAACATCAACAGGCCATCTCCCCATTCGTGTTCCGCCATTTCCATCCGCCATCGATTGATAGTAATCGGTCATTGTCCATGAGCGCAAATCACATCTTCCCCAAATTTTTAAAACGATGCCACTATAGTTAACAGAGTCAATACTACTGAGTGGATTGGCAGATGCAGGTGTTCCCTTCCATTCCGTTCCGTTCGTTAGCCAATGTGTTCTCCAGTTTTCTACTACGGTTCTTTGACCATATTGATTCAAACAATAAACAGCACTCCAGTCATAGCCGTAGGCTTCACCACTGATGTAATAAACTTTTCCATCACGTGTAACATCCCAGGGATGATAATCTTTAGGTCCGGACTTGGCCCATACCACATTCACCCATGAAAGCGAAGTTGGAATTCCATTGATAAAATTATGGTCAAGTTTTGCAATGATGTAACCACCGTTGTTCGGGTCAGTGTCTGCGGTATTGCAACTGATAAACAAATCACCCGTGGGTGTGTAAGCTTGCGTATTTGTTTTGATGAAACGAATATCTTCAACAGCACCTTGTGGAAAATGGATTACCTGTAAAATTGTTTGCAAATCAGATGACAGATGAAGGATGAACCCGTACTTATTTGTTCCAAGTGAGTTGGGAATACTTGCAGCGTAGGTAAGTGTAGTTTGCGGTGCTGCGCCAACCCAAGTTAAATTATCAGCATAGCCAACAACCAGAAAAGTTCCGTCTGTAATTTGCATCACATCATAGAAACATTCTTTGCCGTTATTTCCGGCATTCGTTGCTATGTTTGTTTGGGGAAATGCAGTGAGTGTAAAACAAATTATGGTTACAAGTAAGATCACTTTTTTCATAGCGCTGTATGTTGATTTAATGATTCGCGTTCCTGGGCTCGCTCAGCTATCAAATGGCCTGTGAGTTTGTACTTGTTGCCGCTTGCTTTTTTAAACGATGTGCTTTTGAAATTGAGTGTCGGAAATTTTGCAACTTCAAACCAGTTATCCCGCAAATCATGATCCCGCATTTCGACTTCGGTGTTAATTGATTTTACATCAGCAGTCAATTCAATTTGTGCATCTGAAAAATCTTCTTTGTTTGAAACAAAAGTTGCATCAAACGTTTTGAAGTTGCCTTCGATGTGCGAAATGCCTAAGTGATAAGCACTGAACGAAAGTCGTGCATGGTTTTTATCAAGCGAATAGTTGTTTTGTGCAAAAGAAAAAGTTGTAATAACGATTGCTCTTGGGAGCGTTGTTATCTTTTTCATTTTCCTAAACCGAGCTGGTTCATATACGTTTGATTATCCCAAAAGAGATACTCCTCGCTCATGGTGCCATCTTCCTTCCATATGCCAATGGTGCACATAGGCAGTTTAAATGACTTCCCTGTTGGTTGAATAGATTTTCCATTTCCAATAGGCATTGGCTTTGTAAAAGTTCCTTCCATGACACCCATAACAGCCGTCATTTTTCCGGAGCCGATTCTAATAGGATGTTCTTTAATTCTTGTATCCGGTGCATACACAAACATGGCTTTCAAATCTTCAATGTGTTTGTCAAGTCCCGTCGTAAAATGACCATCGGGCCAATGAACAATAATATCGTTTGCATGGCTTTCATGAAATCGTACCCATTCCTGGTTGGTGAACACGGTAAAATCTAACGTCTCAAACGTTGCCAGGTTTTTAGCAATCATTTCGTTTCCCGAAGTGAGTTCTTTGATTTGATTGCGAAGTGAGTCAACTTGTGATTGACTTACAGTTCCATTTCCGTTGTTGCAAGCGCTTATTGTGATTATTGTTGCTACTATAAAAAGTGCTGCAAGTGCTTTGGTTGTTATTATTGCTTTTTTCATTTCAATTTATTTTAATTTTTTTGCTTACTCTTTTCGGTTTTCAGCATCGCCGTTTTTATTTAGTTGTCAAAGTTAGTTTCCTGGAGTATTCGTTCAAGTTGTTAGGCACTTTAGAGATGCAGTTAGCATAGAAGGAATTTGCGTCCCGATAAATATCGGGATGAAGGGATTAATAGCAGAAAGGTAGATAAAAAAAAATGCTCCAATTGCAAAAACTGGCACTATGGAAACTTCACCGCGATGAAAATAGTTATTTGTATATATTTGTTTGTTAGTAACCAACGATGGATAAATTTATTCAGATGAAAAAAAGGTTCATTCTATTTCTTTTTTTGCTCCTTCTCTTCAACTGTTCTTTCGGTCAGGTAACATTTAAAAAATCCTATAACGAATTTCAGGATTTTACCTCAGCCTGTAAAGTAAAACAAACAGCTGACGGAGGTTTTATACTTGCGGGCTTGTCGCCTTTAAGTACGGGCGTGTTCGGTTCGATGGTCGTTAAGACAGATTCTCTCGGCGATACTTTATGGACAAGGAATTATGGTCCAAATCAAAGTTCAAATAACTGTTCAATTCAGCAAACTACCGACGGAGGATATGTTTTTTGTGGTGCTACGAATAGTTATGGTGCCGGCTTATTTGATGTTCTCTTAATCAGAACCGATTCTGTAGGAGATACGTTATGGACGAAAACCTATGGCGGGCCTCTCGATGATTATGGCTACAGTGCTGTGCAAACGCTGGATGGCGGATTTATTATTACAGGGAGCACAAAAAGTTTTGGCGCCGGAGGAACCGATGCTTTTTTAATTGAGACAAACGCTGTCGGAGATATTAACTGGATGAAAACATATGGAGATTCCCTGGATGATGTTGCAGAATCTGTGGTCCAAACCAATGATAGCGGATATATTATTACAGGAAGTGCGCTGATAAAAACAGATGCTACCGGAGATACACTCTGGACCAAAAGAATACATGCCTGTGGAGGACACGCTGTTCGACAGACATCAGATAATGGATATGTAGTGTGTGGGTGGGAGCATGTGAATTTCGGTAATGACTTTTATCTTTTAAAGTTTGACTCGATTGGGAATATTGGCTGGCAACAACATTACGGAGGCGTATACGTGGATGGCGGCAGTCTTTATCTTTCAGATGACGCTTATTCTGTTGAACAAACTGCTGATGGTGGTTATATCCTTGGTGGAGGTTCAGGCCTTGGAGGAGGAGTTGGGTATAGTCACCTTGTTATTAAGACAACCGCTAACGGAGATCCGGAATGGATAAATTTTAACGACGTATTTGATGGTGGAATGGAAAAAGTATCTGTTGTGCAGGCAAATGATGGAGGATACGTTTTTGCAAGAAGCGATCATGCTTTATATAAAGTGAGTGTGATCGGTAACATGTGGAATTGTCAAGAGAGTAGCACCAGTGTCTCCTATTTTGAACACGGAAGCTCTTCTAACGCGGTTTTTTATGCACCCTGTACAGTTTCTTCTGCAAACTTTGAAACTTCGAATGCGCCACTGAACATAACCAGGGGCTGCATTGTGGTAAACTATTGTGAAGGTGAGATCGTCGGAATTCAAAATACGGATGAAAATTTGCAGATCACTATTTTCCCGAACCCGGCTAATCACACTTTCACTATTAATCTTCCTGAAGAATTCACCGGACCCTACGCTAAGCTAAAAATAGTTGATGTGACAGGTAGAGGGGTGTATAATCAAAATATAATTTCCAAATCTACCATTGTCAATCACCGGCTGTCTCCCGGGATTTATGTTGTAAAAGTAGAAACAGGAGAAAATGAATTTACAAGTAAGCTGCTGGTGGAGTAGGGCTTCTAAACTTTTAGAATTATAATTTTTCTCTTTTGAAATTTTTTGAATATTCAATTAATGGCTATTAAGAATCTGTATCCAGTCCTTTCAAAACCTTTTTTGCTCTCGATACAAAACCGGCAGAGCCATAAGGCAACTGAGCTTCAATAGAAAGTCTTAATTCATTTGATAATTCAGGATGTTGTTTGCAGATGTTTGATAATACAGTCATCGAAAAAACTTTTACCGCAATCGGTTCTTTCATATCGTTGAGAAATTTGAAACAGATGGCAGCCGTTATTCCATGCAAACTAACAGGCAGGTCAATAAATTGTAATAGTCGCACTGTATTTCTTTTCACTGCATCGTGCACGGGATTTTTTAAGTTGACGATAATTTTCTTCAGATGCTTTTTGATAAGATTCGGATGAGCTGTTGCAATGTAACTCACCGACCATGCTGCGCGCTGCGTAACACGGTATTCGCTCGCAAGAAATAATTTCATAAGTTCATCAAAGCGCTGCTGGTTGTTGCCGACATGCTTCACCACCTTCAGCATTTGCTTTTTTGAATGTTCTGCCAAAATCGTGTCACGTAAGTTCATAGTTCAATAGTTTAATAGTTCTTAAGTTCAATAGTTCTTAGGTTGTTGGCGTCAAATAAATGTATAAAAACGGAATACCGTAACAACTTATAAACTATTGAACTAAACCTCAGCAGTTTGATTTTGGATGATGAAACGAATTAATTCCTCCACGGAAATTCCGGCCCGTTCGCTTGCATCACGAATGTCATCGCGCGAAACATTCGAAGCAAAAGTTTTATCCTTCAGCCGTTTCATCACTCCTTTCACTTCCATGCCTTCGTATCCGTTTGGTCGCATCAACGAATACGCGTGAACAAATCCAGAGAGCTCATCGAAAGCATACAACATCTTATCCATTTTTGTAACAGGATCAACTCCAAAATACGATGGTCCGTGAGATGCGATGGCATGAATCACTTCCGGATCCACATTTCTTTTTTCCAACTCTTCAATGATTTTCCGGCAATGATCACTAGGCCATTGATCCCAATCCGCGTCGTGTAACAAACCCGCAAGTTGCCATCTCCACTGATCTTGCTCGTCAAGTTTTTCAGTTTGTCCGGCCCAACATTTCATCAGGTGCGCGACCTGTTTCATGTGCAATTGAAGACGTTCATTCTTCACCCAATCCGAAAGTAATTGATTGGCTTCTTCTTTCGATAATACGTTTCCGGAATTTTTCTCATCACCGAAAACGGAACGGTTAAGCGCATGCGTGAGCATCTTAATTTTTATTTTTCAAGGATTGAAGATACAATTTAATATTTCCTGAAAATGTTTTCTTTAGTTCATTTTTCATTTCCTCTTTTTGTGCATCGTAGCGCGTGAATCCGAGAAAGTAGGCATTGTTTGGTAAATCGTTTTCAGCAAACAGTTTTGAGTAACGTGCTTTGTTGTGAAATGAAACAGTATCAAGCGAAGAAATGATTGCGCGTATCAGTTTTTGTTTTAAATTATTTTTTGAATCAACGGATTGTGTTGCAGTAAAATGATGATACAGGGAATCCAGTTGTTGTGCTCCTTTCAGAAAATGGACTGCGAATAAATTGTAATCATCATTCCGGTCGAGGTAATTTTTCAGTTGTTCGGATGCTGCTCCGAATTTGGAAGTTAAAAATTCTTCCGCTCCCTCTTCACCGATAGCGCTTGCAAGATTTTCGTTAAAGTCAACGCTGCTTTTCACATACAATGTTGCATGCGTCATCTCATGAATGATAAGTTCTGCCAGTTGTCCTTCACTTCTGTTGAGAAAATTTGAAAAGACAGGATCACGAAACCAACCCAACGTACTCCACGCTGAAGTCGTGTTGTAATCCGTATCGTATCCTTCTTTCACCAGTTTGTTTTCTTCACGCTCTCCTTTTTCGCGAGTGAAAAAACCTTTGTACCCGACAGAACCTACAACAGGAAATTTCCATTGATACGATTTGAGTTCATACTTTTCTGAAGCAGTGAGTACCCACAGAAGCGGCTTACCATGCTGGTTATAAAAGGTCGTATAATTCTTTGAGCGTTTCAATCCCAATGAATCGATGGCGAATTGTTTGATCTCTTCGATGAACCGGAGTTTTGATTTGATGGAATCATTCACTGATGAGTCTGCCATCATCTCTTCAATCGGTCTTGCGTTGCTGATAATTTTTAGTTCACCGATTCCCTGGTCAATTCCATATGAAACAAGTTTGTAATTCAGATCACACCAAAGCAGCAGAAGAATGAAAAGGATCTCAATAAGACGGAAAAATATTTTGATTCCTTTTTGCATCAGGTGCAAGGTACTTTATATATGGAGAGAGTGGAGAGGGAGATAAGGTAAGATGAGAAAGTGAGAAAGTGTGAACGTGAGGGAGGATTTTTCTCACTTTCACACGTTCACACTTTCTTAAGTTTAATAAGAAATAGGTTTTACTTATTCGGCTGCGGAGTAATGCGCAAATACGGTTTCACTTTCATCGCGCCTTTTGGAAAACGTGAAGGAATGTCTGCGTCAGGAACAGAAAGAAGCACGATGCAATCATCTCCGTCTTTCCAGTTTGCAGGTGTTGCAACAGCATATTTCGAAGTAAGTTGCAGTGAATCGATAGTCCGTAAAATCTCATTGAAGTCTCTTCCTGTGGATGCAGGATAGGTCAACATTAGCTTTACTTTTTTATCCGGCGCGATGATGAAGACAGAACGGACGGTCTGGCTGTCGTTTGCATTCGGATGAATCATGTCATACAATGTAGCCACATCTCTTTTCTCATCACCAATGAGCGGAAAATTCACAGTTGTATTCTGTGTTTCATTAATGTCTTTGATCCATTCGTGATGAGAACTGACAGGATCAACACTCACTGCAATAACTTTAACATTGCGTTTGTCAAATTCGGATTTCAGTTTTGCAACCGTGCCAAGCTCAGTGGTGCAAACAGGTGTAAAATCTTTCGGATGTGAAAAGAGAACAGCCCATTTGTCTCCCATCCATTCGTGAAATTTAATTTTTCCTTCAGTGGTTTCTGCAACGAAGTCAGGTGCTTCATCTCCAAGTCGAATTGATTTCATGGTAGTTAGTTTTAAGTTTAGTGGAATAAATTTCTGATAACAAAATTAACAATTTTTAGCTCTTTAATCCGGACAATTGTTCTTCGATGGATTTGATCTTTGCGAGTGCATCTGATTCTTTCTTTCGTTCTCCTTCCACCACTTCAGGCTTTGCATTGGAGACAAAGCGTTCGTTGGCAAGTTTTGTCTGAACCGATTTTAAAAACCCTTTGTTATAGTCCAGTTCCTGCATCAGTCGTTGCTTTTCATCATCCATATTAATGGCTGAAGTAATGGGAATAAAAAACTCATGGTTGTGAATCATGAATGAAAGTGCGTTGTCAATCTTCTTCGTAGTCTTTTCAAAAGAAGAAAGATTGGAAAGTTTATTGATAATTTCATCGAAACGGTTATTGGTTCCATCAGATGATTTCATATACAACGAAAGTTTTTCTTTTGGAGAAATATTTTTTTGCTGACGTGTGTTACGAACGTTCGTGATGATTTCAGCGGCAAGCGTAAACTCATTCAGCAACGATTGATCAACTGTATTCACCTCCGGCCATTCAGCAACGAGAATACAATCCTTCTCATCGCGTTCATCGATCAAATGCCAAAGTTCTTCTGTGATAAAAGGCATGAACGGATGTAACACTTTTAAAATGTCTTCGAGGAATTCGATCGTTGAATTGTAGGTGTATGGATCAATCGGTAAAGGATTTCCATCCACAAACTCAGGCTTGATCATTTCAAGATACCAGGCGCAGAAATCATCCCATACTAATTTATAAGTCGCCATCAACGCTTCCGAGATTCTGTATTTTGAATACAAGTCATTGATGTTTGCAATCTCGGCACTTAGTTTCGTGTTGAACCAATCAATCGAAATTTTATTTTTCTCAGATGGTTCGCTGTCATCAGTAGTCCATCCTTTGATCAACCGGAATGCATTCCAGATTTTGTTGGCAAAATTTCTTCCTTGCTCACAATACGATTCATCAAACAATAAATCATTTCCTGCCGGAGAACACAACAACATGCCAACACGAACTCCGTCAGCAGAATATTTTTTAATCAGGTCAAGCGGATCAGGTGAATTGCCGAGCGACTTGCTCATTTTTCTTCCTTGCTTGTCGCGGACAATTCCTGTGAGATACACATTCGTAAATGGTTTCTCATTTCTGTATTCATATCCTGCAATGATCATTCGCGCCACCCAGAAAAATAAAATTTCTGGAGCCGTAATCAGGTCATTGGTCGGATAATAATAATTGATCTCACCATCCGGTTTTGCATACCCATCAAACACGCTGATCGGCCATAACCAACTGGAAGCCCATGTATCCAGGACATCTTCATCCTGTTTCAGCTCGCCTTTTGCATACTGCTTACTGCTTAGTGCCAACTTGCTGATTGCTTCCTCTTCAGTTTTAGCAACCACATATTCTCCATCCGGTGTATACCATGCCGGTATTCTATGTCCCCACCAGAGTTGCCGGGACAAACACCAGTCACGCACATTTTCCATCCAGTGCTTGTACGTGTTGATGAATTTATTCGGGATCAAATTCACTTCACCGTTTATCACTGCATCCAATGCCGGTTTGCTGATGTCTTTCATCTTTAAAAACCATTGCATCGACAAGCGTGGTTCGATGACAGCATCTGTTCGTTCGCTGTGACCAACCTGGTGAGAATACTCTTCCATTTTCTCAATCAATCCGTCTTCTTCTAATTTTTTGAGCGCAGCTTTACGTGCAGCGAAACGATCCATGCCTACAAACACTTGTCCGGCTGCGGAAATTGTTCCGTCTTCATTCAAAGTATCAATCACAGGAAGATTGTGGCGAAGCCCGATTTCATAATCGACTGTATCATGAGCCGGTGTTACTTTCAGGCAGCCGGTCCCGAATTCTTTATCAATAGCTTCATCGGTAATAACAGGAACAGCACGGTTTACTAAGGGAACGATCACATTTTTTCCATGCAGATGTTTGTAACGCTCATCATCCGGATGAACGGCAACAGCCACGTCACCCATGATGGTTTCAGGACGGACAGTTGCTACAACGAGATAGTTGGGAGTCTGGAGTTCGGAGTTCGGAGACGATGCTCCTTCAATTAAATAACGAACATAAACCAATTTCGAATTGATCGGTTTGAAGATAACCTCTTCATCACTCACTGCAGTCAGCGCAACGGGATCCCAGTTTACCATTCGCTTGCCGCGGTACACATATCCTTTATTATATAAATCAATGAAGACATTTACTACATCACGGTAGTAGCCTTCATCCATCGTGAAACTTGTACGGCTCCAGTCGCAGCTTGCGCCGAGTTTCTTCAGCTGGTCGAGAATAATTCCGCCGTATTTTTCTTTCCATTCCATCGCATACTTCAAAAACTCATCGCGTGATAAATCGGATTTTTTTATTCCGCGCTCCCGAAGCATCTGCACCACTTTCGCTTCTGTTGCAATCGATGCATGATCAGTTCCCGGAACCCAGCATGCATTTTTTCCCAACATACGCGCCCTACGGATCAACACATCCTGGATGGTATTGTTGAGCATGTGTCCCATGTGCAATACACCCGTTACATTGGGCGGAGGAATTACAATGGTATAAGGTTCACGATCATCAGGAACACTTTTGAAAAACGAATGTTTCATCCAGTGTTTGTACCACTTGTCTTCAACATTGCTTGGATCGTAAGTTTTTGGAATTTCCATGAAGGGTTTACTGTTTACTGTTTACTGTTTCAATCTGCGGGTTGTAAACCGTAAACTGTGAACCGTAAACTTTTTCTGTGCGAATATCTTAATTTCTCTCCGAATAATTGATCAATGAAGTGAAGCTTTGAAATAAATTTTCGTTGGTTACATTTGTCCGAAGGCTAAAAATTCCTTCGCATTATGAAGCGACTCAGTCTCACTACAAAAATAATCATCGGACTTGTTCTTGGAATTACTCTTGGCGCCTGGTATCGCGCTAACTGGCCTGATCCTGAAAACATAAAACCATTTGCTGATAACATGTCGCTGTTAAGCGATATTTTTCTGCGTTTGATCAAGATGATCATTGCTCCGCTCGTATTTTCTCTCTTGCTTACAGGAGTTGCGAAGCTGGGTGATTTTAAATCGGTTGGACGAATCGGGTTGAAGACCATTCTCTGGTTTACATTTGCCACGTTGGTTGCACTGTCCATCGGTTTGCTGATCGCCAATATTTTTGAACCGGGAAAACATTTGTCGATTTCGGCTGCTGCAGTTTCTGTCGAAGCGAAACCTTTTGTAGCGAAGGAATTTATTTCGCATGTCTTTCCTGAGAATATCATTGATGTGATGGCACACAATCAAATCCTTCCCATCATCATCTTCGTTTTATTTTTTGCTGTGGCAACGGCTTCTATTCATGAGAAGGGAAAAATCATTATTGAGTTCTTTGATGCCGTTGCTCATGCGATGTTAAAGATTACGGGATATGTAATGAAGCTGGCACCGCTGGCTGTGTTTGGGGCAATCACGGCAATTATTGCAACCAAGGGATTGGGAATACTCGGAGGCTACCTGAATATCGTCTTATGTTTCTTTGCCGGGCTGATCTTTTTTATTTTCGGATTTCTTCTCTTGGTTTGCCTGATTTTGAAAATTAAATTCTTCCGTCTTTTCAATCATGTAAAAGATGCGATGATTCTTGCTTTCAGCACAGCCAGTAGTGAAGCCGCTATGCCAAGAGCGATTGAAGGGTTGGAGCGTTTCGGATTTTCAAACCGCATCGTGAGCTTTGTTCTTCCCCTCGGTTATTCTTTTAACCTGGATGGCTCCATCATGTACATGACATTTGCTACGATGACCATTGCGCAAGCTTCAGGAATGCACATTAGTATTTCGCAGCAGATCACCATGATGCTCATCTTGCTGGTGTCGAGTAAAGGAATGGCCGGAGTTCCGCGTGCATCATTGGTGGTGATCGCTGGCATGCTTTCTTATTTTAACATTCCACAGGAAGGGCTTGCATTAATTCTTGGCATCGACTGGCTGCTTGACATGGGAAGATCAGCAACCAATGTCATGGGTAATGCAGTAGCAACGGCTGTTGTGAGTAAATGGGAAAATGAAAAGTGGGATTGATTTTATTTTCTGAATGTTTGATTGGAAGTTAATTAAAACTTCATTAAAAAAATAAAGTTAATTGTTCCCTTTGTTTCATCTTAATAAAAATTAACTCACTACATTTGTTGCATTAATAACCACTAAAAAAAATACTAATGAAAAAAATTTACGTTACATTACTTTCTATAATCTCTATTGGAAGTTTATTCGCATCAACTCCGGATGGAATTTCGCACAAAAAAAATTCCGGACAGAACCAATCCATTGTACCAAAGGCAGCCTGCCAGTTTGGAATGCGTAATGGTCAAAGTACGAATCATTCTGCTGCCGTAATTTGGTCGGATGATTTCAGTATTCCTGCTCATTGGACGATTGCTGCTGCTGCGGGCACAACTGATAATTGGTCTATCGGTACCGCTGCACCGGGAGGGCCTCCTTACAACATCAACCCGATTGCATCTACTACGGCTGCAAATAATTTTGCCTTGTTTGATTCGAACGTTGGTTGTTCAGGAAATGAAACCGGAAACTTAACTACAACATCGCCTGTTAATTGTACCGGCCATAGTGCAGTTCGAGTGGTTTTCCAGGAATTTTATAGGAAGTATCTTGACAGTACTTTCATTTATATCAGCAATAACGGAACTAATTGGACAAAATTTCCTGTAAATTCTACAATGGTATTGAACGATTTTTGTGGCGCCAATCCAACTTCAGGAGGTACAAACCCGACTACTGTTTCAGTAAACGTTTCTTCGGTTGCTGCCAACCAGGCAACCGTGTATGTTCGTTTTACATTTTACAGTCCATCCAGTTTAGGAACCGGTGCCGGTTGTGGATATGCATGGATGGTGGATGATGTATCGCTGGAAGATGTTCCTGCTGATGATGTGGCAATGGCTGACAAAGGCTTCCCGGGTGAATACACCGTTACTCCTCTTTCCCAGGTTCAGCCATTGAATATTTATGGAAATGTATATAACAATGGAGCCAGCACAGCTACCAATGTCGGAACCCAATTGGATATTTTCAGAATCCAAAGCGGTGTTGCAACCAATGTATATTCAAACGCAAGTGCTACCGTGCCCACACTTAATGCAGGAGATACCACCAGTATCCTGTCTGGAACATATACCCCCAATGATACTGGTTTGTATGTAGTTCGGTATGTTTCTCTGATGGGTACAACGGATGTGGACCAGTCGAATGACACACTGATTCGTTTCTTCATTGTGAATGACTCAACATATGCGCGTGATTTATCACCAATTACCGGTATGCTTGATAATTCATTAGGAGCTAATAATAACAATGAAATATTTCTCGGGCAGATTTACGATGTCGTTTCCGCTGCATCCCTGACTTCTGTTTCATTTTATTTGGCTGCTCCCCTTTTAGGTAATACGGTGAGCGCAAGTGTTTATGCTGTTTCAGCTGGAGCTCCTTCAGGTACTGCAATGACATCAACACCGGTTTACACGATTACACCGGCTGATACAGGCGGTTCTTTTTTAACATTGGCATTTTCTTCTCCTGTGTCTTTAGCTACCGGACAATATCTAATCTCTGTTGACCAGCTAGCGAACGACAGTAATATTACGTTGGGCTTCACCAATAATATATTTACTCCGAACAAAGCGTTTTATCAGTTTAATGCCAGTGGAACATGGACTACTATTGAAGCAGGTGGTTTCCCGGGATGTTTCATTATCGAACCAAATCTTCAGACGCCTGTAGGAATTCATGAACTTACTTCGTCAAGTAATCTTGAATTATTTCCAAATCCTTCTAACGGATTGATCAACATCACTAATAACGGAGTGAATAAAATTTATACCGTGAATGTTTACAATCCTGTTGGTCAGTTGGTTTATTCCAGGAAATATTCTCAGCTTACAAAGGCTTCTATTGATCTTACAAAACAACCTGCAGGAGTTTACAGCATCCGTTTTGAAAATGACAAAGAGTTGATTTCAAAAACGTTTGTGATTTCGAATAAGTAATTCAACTCCTGGTTTTATTTATTGAAAACCCTTCCGGTTACCGGGAGGGTTTTTCTTTTTCATCACCTGGGAGCGAGAAAATTATTTTCTTTTCTCACGGTAGTAATCGTGCATCTCCGTGAAAAATTTATACTTCTGTTTAATGTAAATCATAAATTCGTATTGCGTGGATGATTTCATAAAACTCTCTGACACATTGCAGAAATCAATGAAGTGATCAAAGTCATCGTTGCTTAACTGAATAATATCATCCGCAACAAACCTGGCCAGAAGTTCTTTCAGTAGTTGTCTTCGTTTTTCATTGTTCACCAGTTCTGCATTATGTCTTTTTAATCGTTCGCGCTGGCTGAACTCTTCGTACAAAAATGTAATCGGACTTTCAAAGGCGTTGATGCCGCTGATTTCATAATCCTTTTTATTGTATCCCAGTTTTTGAATGTCTTTTTCGATCGCTTCAAGATCGCGTGGAGAAAACACAGACACTTCTTTTAGCTGAACCGTAAGTTTTTTTAACCTGACTAAAACGTTGTATTCATTTTTTGGAACTGAATCGTTGAAACAAACTTTCCTGAATTCATATCCTGTTGAAGCAATTAACAAAGTATCTTTTTTATGAATGGTTGCCGTGAATTTCCCACCGGCAAATCCGAAATTTCCTTGCTGAGTAGCAAGATTTACAATCATCAGGTCTTCCAGTTGCTGTGAGGAATTCAGGCTGTCAATTGCCAGTCCTGTGATTCTAATAGAGACGGTATCAGTAGAAACCTGTGCACACAGAGACAGGGAAAAAACAAAGCAAACAATTGCAATCCAAAGGTGTTTATACATAGCTGTAATCAAAATAAAGTTGCCAAAAGTATTGTTTTAGGATGAAAGGAGGAATGTGAGAGTGAGAAAGAGTGAAAATGAGAAAGTGTGAGAGTGAGAGTGAGAGAGTGAGAGTGAGCTGCCATCTCACTTTCTCACTGACACACTTTTGCACTCTCAATACTCAAGACTCACAACTCATAAACAATCTTTAACAAGTAGTATAAACGAAAGAAAAGTGGCAGCATTGTACTTGCGCGCCAAGAGTTATTTCTTATTTTTGCGCCCGCATGTCAGCGAGGCAGGCTCCTTTAAATAAAGATCATGTCAAAAATTAACGATGTAAAAAGCGGATCCGTCCTGAGATATAACGGAGAATTGGTATTGGTTACGGAAATCATTCATCGTACTCCGGGTAATCTTCGGGCATTTTACCAGGCAAGAATGAAAAACCTGAAATCAGGAAAAGTCGTGGAAAACCGTTTCCGTGCTGATGAAGAAGTGGATGTTGCACGTGTTGAATACAGGGAACTGCAATATTTATATAACGAAGCAAATTTTTTAGTGGTGATGGACAATGAAAGCTTTGAACAGATTCATGTTCCGTTGGAATTGTTTGGCGAAAACGCCAAGCTCATGAAAGAAGGAATGCTTGTGAAAGTTGCTTTTGAAAGTGACCAGCCTTTGCTTGCTGAAGCTCCGACTTTTGTTGAACTGGAAGTGACGTATACGGAACCCGGCTTAAGAGGCGACACGGCAACCAATACCCTGAAGCATGCAACACTTGAAACAGGAGCGGTTGTGAATGTTCCGCTTTTTGTCAATACAGGAGAGGTAATAAAAATTGATACACGCGACTGGAGTTATGTCGGCAAAGTAAAATAATTTTTGTTTTCATTTATGTGAAAGCCTGCCGAATTTCAGCAGGCTTTTTTTTGTTTATTAATACGATGTGTGTATTCGTACATTTGCAGGAGTAATTTTTAGAAGTGTATTCATGCTCCATGAAAAAAGAACGTAAACCGAAAAGTTTTATCAAGCAGCCGAATTATCCCGGAGGAAAAAAGGCATTGGACGAGTTCATTAGGCAAAATCTTCGCTATCCTCAGGAAGCACTTGACAATAAAGTGGAAGGAACCGTTTCTCTGGAATACGACCTGGATATTTTCGGTGACGTGACAGAAATCCGGATCAAACACGGACTTGGTTATGGTTGCGATGAAGAAGCAAAACGCCTTGTAAAACTGTTGAAGTACGAAAAGAAGAAATACAAAGGCTTGCGCGTGGTGTTTCACCAAAGCATCCACATCCATTTTCAATTGACAACAAATCCACTTCCTCAACAACAATTAAATTATCAATACAAGGAAAAGCCGAAGGAAGGAAATTCGTCCTCGTATTCTTACAACATTAATATTGGAAATTAAATCTTCATGAAAAGATTTCTCCTCATCGTTCTCATTTTTTTAAATACGGAATTGAACGCCCAGACAATTCTTTCGTCAAGAATTGTTGACTGGAGTCATACCGGTTATGAAGGAATTATTCCTGATTCAGCAGATGTAGTTGATGTGACAATGTTTGGAGGAGTTGGTGACGGTGTAACCGATAATCACCCTTTCATTATAAATGCAATCAATTCGTTGGGTGGAAATCGCGGTGTGATTTATTTTCCTCCCGGAAACTATTTATTTCAGTCCACCATCAATCTTCTTGACAGTGTTATTCTTCGCGGATCGTCTTCTGATTCCACGCACCTGGTTTTTGATTTTGCCGGAACAGCCGGAAACAATATTAACATAACAGGTTCAACAAGTTTTCCATTCACGAATGTTCTTTCCGGGTTTGACAAAGGAAGTTCTTCCATTGTCGTTGCAGACGCCTCAAATTTTTTGAGTGGTGATTATGCTGAAATCCAGGAAGACAACGGAACATGGGACACACAGCCGGTTTCATGGGCAGATCATTCCATCGGGCAAATCATCCGGATCAATTTTATTTCAGGTGACACACTTTTTTTTGATCAGTCACTTCGCATCCGGTACGATTCATCCATGCATGTGCAGATGAGAAAATTTATTCCTGCAAAGGAAATCGGAATTGAGTGCATGAACATTTCCCGCAGAGACAGTGTTGCTTCCGGTTTGTGCATCAATATCTATTTTGATCATGCTGTGAATTGTTGGATTCGCGGAGTGGAAAGCAGTCGTAGTGTCGGCAGTCACATCGAAGCAGATGCTTCCGCTCATCTTGAAATCACCGGTAATTATGTGCATCACTCGTTTGCTTACGATGGTGTTTCAACGCACGGTTACGGGATCACACTTTTCAAACATACTTGCGAATGTAAACTTGAAAATAACATCATGAATCACCTTCGTCATTCATTCTCGTTGCAGTGTGGTGCAAACGGAAATGTATTCGGTTACAATTATTCTGTTGATCCGAACCGCTCTGAATTTCCGTCGAATTTCGGAGCAGACATTTCCCTGCACGGACATTATTCGTATGCAAATTTGTTTGAAGGAAACATGGTTCAGAACATCATGATCGATCAAACGTGGGGACCATCCGGACCATTCAATACTTTTTTCAGAAACCGTGCGGAGTTGTATGGAATCATCATGACTTCCGGTACGATGCAAAGTGACTCGCTGAATTTTGTCGGCAATGAAATTACAAACACAGGACCTTTTATGGGCAACTATACGCTCTACGGAAATGGAAAATTTGAATATGGAAACAATGTAAGAGGAACCTTGACTCCGGCTGGTACCACGACACTGAATGATTCATCGTACTATCTTTCTTCAACACCTTCTTTCTGGACTGCTTCTTCTTTTCCTGCCATTGGAGAACCGGTTGTTTTCGGAAGTGGTTCCATTCCTGCAAAAGACAGATTTACTTCCGGAATTAATTTCACGTCCTGTTCGGATCAGCTTCCGACATCAATTCGTTCGAATTTCTATTCAGAGATAAACATTTTTCCAAACCCTGTTACGAATGAATTCTCGTTCAGCTGTTCTTCTTTCAAAGGAAAAAAAATTAGCATGAAGATGTATGATGTTCTTGGAGAAGAAGTTTTTTTACGATCATCCGGAATTGATGATTCCTCTTCAGAAATTAAAGTTGATGTCTCCGCTTTGGAAAAAGGAATTTTCCTCTTCACATTAAGTGATGGCGGGAATTTTTTTGCAGTAAATAAAATTGTAAAAGAATAGTCCGGATACAGATTGCAATTTATCTTCCGGATCAAATTATTTTCTGTAACGCTCAGTTAGCAGATGTAATGGTTATTTTAAAAACGTAGGTTGTTGTTCCATCGTGATGACCTTTTCCACCGGAACAATTACCATTGTGTGAATGTCCTGAATTTCCGTTGTGATTTTCAACGTTTGTTACCTGCACTTCATCGCTGCCTGTGAAATCGAGCGCAGGAGTATATTCAAACAAGGTATTCTCTGAATTTGCTACCGGACTTATCTTGCTGATAAGAGAATGATCAGCTTGTTTGGTAATTTGCATCACATCATCCGCATCACCGGTTTGAGGGATTTGATACGAATAGGATTCGTTCGCTTTCAATGAAACAGCAATTTCCTTTGTTGTGGAAGCATCTCTGTCTTCTTTCTTGCAGGATTGGGTTGCAACAACCAGTGCAACAGCGATGATTAGTGAGCCGGTAATTTTTTTCATGATAGTTCTATAAGTGCTAAGACGGATTAATTTTCAGGACATAAAAATAAAATTCAATATTGGACGAAGAATGATATTCTTGCCGTTTAATTCGTATGGTCGGATATTTTTTCTGTCGTGTTCTTTTTATCGAACATCGTTCTGAAAATCAAATCCCAAAATTTACTGCTCACACCGTATCCTTTGTCCATGTCCATGTAATGATGTAGCATGTGATGTTGTTTGATGTCGAGCCAGAACTTGCTTTTAAAATTAAAGTGATGGATGGCGTAGTGGCTGATGTCATAAAATAAATAACCCGAAATAAATCCCGCAAAAAAAGGAGCTACGTATTGATTCCCCAGCATGAAATAGAACATAAAATAAAAGAGAGCAGCCAGCGGAATGCTGACGGTTGGAACCATGACCAGTCGTTTGCTGTCGCTTGGATAATCATGATGAACTCCATGAAATACAAAATGCATGCGCGCGCCTATTTTTCCGGGAGGCATCCAGTGAAAAACAAACCGGTGTAATACGTATTCTGTCAGTGTCCACACACACAGCCCAAGAATGATGAATCCGATAATCGGTAACACACCAAGACTGAAAATAAAAATCGATTTGTAAAGACAATAGAGTACAACGGGAACGAAAATATAAAGAGGCACTGTGTAATGAATATGCGAGAGGGATTCAAGAAAATTATTCCTGAACATTCGCACAGTCTCGTCTTTGTTGGAAATAAAATTCTTTGCCATGATTAATAAAATTGCGGTGTAAAATTAGAAAAAATATTTTTTCTTTTTTCAATGAATCAACGTCACACGTCCGATGACCAGTTGTTGCTGAAACCGTGTATCCTTCAAACTAATTTTATAAAGATACACTCCGTCAGGTGCTGCAATGTTGCCGTTTTCCTTTCCTGTCCATGGATTCAACGGTCCTCCATTGAAAATTTCATTTCCCCAGCGATCATAAATAAGTAATTCGTAATCGCCAAGATTAGTTCCCAATGGCGTAAATGTATCATTCTTTCCATCGCCATTCGGTGAAAAGGAGTTGGGAACGAAAAAGGAAACATCTTCCTTCACAACTATTTTGAATAGGAGAGTATCGCGGCAACCGATGGTATTCATAACAACCAATGTTACATCATAGATTCCGGGAGCAGGATAAACGTGATCCGGATTCTCTGAAACACTTGAATCTCCGTCACCAAAATTCCACAACCAGCTGATGGCATCCGTTGAATGATCTCTAAAAGAAACTTTTGGAAACAAGGATGTAGGATCGTCAGGATTATAACTGAACAATGCAGTGGGTCCATTCAGAACGTTGACAAGAACCGAATCAGTAACAGGAAATGAACCGCAAGCATCCGTTGCTGTAACGAAATAATTGGTAGTCACTAAAGGATTTACTGTAACGATGCTGTCGTTGCCGGCATTGTTACTCCACACATAACTATATCCGGTTCCATTTCCTCCGGTTGCCTGGGCGAAAAGTGAAACCGGATCCTTTGGGCATGTAGTCGTGCTGCCGCTTGAAGTTACATTCAAAGATGGATATGTATTCACAACGATTTGATTAGAGATGGCAAAGTTCGGTAACAAACACCTTTCATTCGAAGTCATCATCGCAGTAACAACAGTATTTGAAAGAACAGGAGAGAGTGAAAAAGCAGAACTGTTGTTTCCCGTGATAGAACCATTCACAACCCATTGATAAGAAGGGTTCGTTCCTCCATTTGCAATTACTGAATTGAATGTTGCTGTTGCTCCAATGCAAACAGTATCCGGTGTTACGGATATATTGATGGCCGGAGCGCTGTATGGTTTGATGATCACTTCTACTGGGCTTGATGAAGCATTTGCAGGAAATGCGCAAGTTGCAGTTGAAGTCAGTACGACGGACACCGAATCGCCACTGTTGAGAGTTGAAGATGAAAAAGAAGAGGTAGTGATACCGGTGTTTGTTCCATTCACTTGCCATTGGTAAGAAGGCAATCCTCCGCCATTGAATGGTTGGGCCGTAAATGAAATCGTGTCACCAACGCAAACTGTATCATTCGGAAAAGTTGTGACGGTAACAGAAGGTGTAACGCTTGTTACTGTTGTGATTGTGTCAGAAAAGGAAACCGTGGTAGGAACAGCGCAAGGTATGCTTGATGTCATCGTTACCTCAATCACATCGTTCATAAAAAGCGATGAAATTAAAAGCGTGTCATTGGTTGCACCGGCAATCGGAACCGAATTTAAGAACCATTGATAGGAGGGAGAAGCACCTCCGTTCATGGAGGTAGTTACAAATTCAACCGTGTCGTCCACACAAATATTTCCCGGAGTAGCTAAGCTCATGTTTATCGAAAACACCAAAATAGTTACAACTGTATCATTTTGCTGCGAAGGAAAAACACAAACTCCGTTCGTGTAATTTAATGTGATCGTGTAGATGCCTGTTGAAGTAAATTGTGTAATGAACGATTGGTTGTCATTCACGATCGGATTCGTTGATCCCGGAACTAACCAGTCATAATTTGTTGAAACTCCGGCTCCCAAACCTGTAACCGTTGTATTTTGTCCAACGCACCCAATGGCTGGTGAAACAGTAAATCCGGGATTGTTATCAGGAATTACAAATACAATAACCGAATCAGTTGCGGTTTGTGCACACGCATCTGAAACCTGGGTTTGATAGGTCGTATTAGAAATCGGAGAAACATGAATCGTATCCGTGATTAATCCGACAGGCGTCCACAAATAAGTATATGGCGCGACTCCGTATTGAGCGGTTAAATATAAATCAGCAGTATCACCTTCACAGATCTGTTGATTCGGTGTAAGCGAGCCCGGCAGAATTTCAACAGTATGACCTTCGATGGTCATGGTCCACGCTGAAGCTGCAGCAATACAGGAAGAATTGCAACCCGGAACAATGCTTTGGTTACAACGATAAAAGTTCATCACAAAATTCATCATGTAAGGAGTACATTGAGGCGCAGGAATGCAGGAAGAAAAATCATTGAACGAAGAAATATTGCTTAGTGAATAAGTCCCAGTGAAAGGTAAAGAAGAATTGTAAACTCCCGAAGCCGGACTGCTGCAAGCTCCGTAATTAAAACTAAAACCTCCGTCAGCCATCGTACATAAACCCAAAGCCGTGTAACCGAAACTGAATTTAATATCCGTGATCGTACAATTTGCCGGAGTTAGAAAAGATAGATTATAGGTACAGCCATTGATCCAGCAAACAGCATTGTACTGTGAACCGGTGATGGATGCCTGTGTAAGAGAAGCGGATGAACTTACCAACGGATCAATGACAACAGGATAGATTGTTTGCGAGTCATTCAGCCAATCAACAGGAATGTATGTCAGCAATTCATTTGTTGAACGCACTTCGTTTCCAAGTTGAATGATGTGCGCATAAGAATCATAAGCGATTGTTGTGTGAATTCTGAAATATTCGTTTTCCCGATCACCGATGGTAATGTCGCCATGCAAATGATTGTTTTTGTCTTTTGCAGTTTCATCCAGAGAAAAAGACAAGTTGTTTAAATCAAACTGTTGTTTGGCCACGAGCCATCCATCTGCGAATGTTAGATGCTTATTCAAAATAAAATTGGATTCAATTTTTCCTTCTGACACAATCAATTGTAAATCAATTCCGGGATAAAAATTACGAATTAGAATTCCGTCATCACCTGCTGAGAAATGGCTCCAGTCAGGTATTCCAAGACTTTCAACAGTTCCTTTTTTATCAAGATGATAGATCTCAATATTTTTATTAAAAATAATTTTTCTGTCATTGTTGATAATCGAAGAAAATTTTTCTTCCAGGTTTACAGCAACAGTTGAAGGCTGATTACTTGCTTCAAAGATGAGATCAGATATTGGTTTCAACCGGTAATTTATTTCTCTCCACCAACCTGATTTGTCTTGGTAATTAATGGCGCCGTACGACTGCTGTTTGTAAAAATGTTTTCCACTGCTTCCCTGTTCAATGAAATATCTTGAATCAGCAGTTCGCTGATCGATCAATTCAATACAATTTTCAGAAGGTTTGTCAAAAGGAAGAATTCCGAAATCAGGATTTGATTTGAAATCCGGTGGAGTGAATGCATCCAACTCGTGATTTATAATTTTTTTTTGCTGAGAAAAAGTAAAAAAATTGTATGGCTTCTGATTTGGATTATCAGCGAAGCAACAAATCACGAAAAAATAAAGAGAAACAGCACTCAAAACAACCTTCATGAATGTTTTGTATCAATTATTTTGCATTTGGTTACAAAATTACAAAACCAATAAGTAAGGATGTTTTATCTTAGAATAGTAATCTTTTTCATTTGAGTGTTCTTCCCATCAGAAACCCCTAACAGATATATGCCTGTAGGGAAATTTTTCAAGTCAATTTTTATTTCCAGGCCAGCACTTATTGGCTTCAGACTCTCATGATAAATTTTTTGGCCGACTATGTCGGCAAGAAATAAATCCATTTTGTCTTCAGTTGTACCTAGAAGTTTTACAGCCAGGAAATCTTTGGCAGGGTTTGGATAAACCCAAAATCGAGAGTCCTCCTGCAAAGAAAAATTAGCTACTCCAACCTGGACATTGATAACCTGGGCAAAGTTCTGGCAACCATTTGCATCGGTTACCAATAAACTGTAATTACCGCTTTGAGCAACTACACAATAAAAACTATCAGCTCCTGCTATGTTTGTATTGTTCAGAATCCACTGATAACCTGCAAATCCCGGAGGTGCCCAAAGCGTGTCGCCAGATTGGAATATTGTAAACGAAGGAGGAACTCCATATACGTGAATATAATTAGTATAAACAATTGTATCACTTCCATAATTGTTACTTGCAATGAGAATCACATCATAACTTCCTGAATCAGCGTAGCAAATGTTAGATGGATTCAAGGATGTGCTTGTATCAGGTGTCGCTCCAGGGAAAAACCATTGATAAGTTGTTGCATTCAGGGATGTATTTGTAAAAGAAATGCACTTGCCCGGGCAAACAGAATCTAAACTGGAGCTGAATGAAATGAGAGGAACATTACATATAGCATAATTAATTATGATGTCACCATTGGAACCATAACATCCAGTCCAATCACTTCCTGTGAAATAGATTTCAGAGAAACCGGCTGCGGTCAATACACCGGTAATTGAAATGTCATTCGTTGGCCCAATCAGCGAAATGTTTCCGGTAAAAACAGACCAGCTGAAAAGATTGATGTTTGAAGAATAGAAAGAATCCATACTGATCACGAACGTATCGCCAACACAAACAGGATCCGGAGTTAATATGAGAGGAACAATAACCGGTTGGTAGATGGGATCATCGGGAATATAGAAGGTATTATTTACAATACCACATCCAGCCGACCCTTGCACAAGAATCATATTAGTAATTCCGAATGTCGTATCAACGCTGTAAACATATACTGTATAACCGGAAATACCATTCCCACAGGGGAATGGTGTGGAGTTGTTGACCTGACCTAAATAGTTACCCGTGGGCCATGGATTATCAAATGCTGCCAAAATAACATTGGGATTTGGAAAACCGGTTCCGCATCCACCACTGCAACTTGGACCCTGGGGATCTATTTCCAAAATAAAATAATGATGAGTACAACAAGGATCACCGCAGTGGGATGTGCCGTTTACAAACCATCCTTGACCACCGCCTCCCCATGAAACAGAATGACAAACGGAATTAATCACAGTTCCAATTCCATCATAGCCTGTTACACATATTTGTCCGACATTGACATTGCAATCGGCAACAACGGTTGAAGTTCCTTGTCCGCTTATGATATACCACCCGGTCGGCAAAGACCAGTTAAAGGAAACGGCTCCGGGCATATTCACTGAGTACGTGTAAATATAACCTGCACATACAGTATCTGAACCGGTAATTTGCGCGTTGGCTCCGAATGAAAAAAATAAAAGCGAGAAATAAAGTAAAAGTTTTTTCATATTCTATATATATAAAACTACTGAAAGGTAATTATTCTTTCAGCTGAAAATCAGTTTCAATATAGAATTACGTAAGCGAACTAAAAGTGTAGGTGAATACACAGGTTCTGAATTCCAATTTTTCATTGTACCCGGATATATGTGAACATAAATAGTCTTTCAAAAAAAATTAATCCTCTCGTATCAAATAGATTTTGTTCTCCTCTACCAAATAAAGCAAGGGCGCAATTTTAATATTCGGATAACGAAGACGCAATCGTTTTGTTTCACTCAGGATAAAGTCTTCTTCATTGCCGATTTCATACATGGGAGCAAAATGGAGAAAATGATCCTCAGCCTGCTCTTTGTTCCAGCCGGTCGATACAAGGCCTTGAATAAAAAGATCTTTCCGTGCAATCAGGTTTACCATGCCGCAATTGTTATGTCCCATCAACGCAATGTACCGTACTCCCCCGACAGCAATTGCATAGGACACTTTGAATTCGCTGTATCGCAAATTCGCTCCGCCAGAGCGAATGATAAAAGCAAAATTGTCGGGCATGTGTAAATGTTTCCTGTTATCCATACACATGCCGACAAGCAATTGCGCATTTTGATAGGTATCAAACGGACGGTTCAGGTCATGATATTCCAACAGTAATCCAATGGGTGTATCCCTGTATTCAGAAGGAATATCATTTTTTGTTTTTATTGGCAGAAGACGATTCATGCTTTTGGATTTAATGTTTTTGTATTCGTACTAAGTTGCGAAGATACTTCTTCATCTCATAAATTGTAAATGAAATCAGGCAACCTTTTCAAAATAATGTGTGGCGTATTTTTTCTGTTTAAAACTAGGATGATAAATTTAATTGCTGATGAGCAAGTATTAAATCCACTGCTTTCTGCTTCTGCCGCTGCCTACCACTACTGCTAATGCTTATGTACGTATGACGCTAATGAACGCATGGCAAAGAATGTACTTAATGCCGTCAGTAAAGCGCCCATCATAAAAGCAGCTCCCGGAAAATAGACCGGTGCATTGCTGCCTGTAAAATAAGAAAAAATATTCGTCATCAGAGGAGGTCCGATAATGGATGTAACGCTGATCAAACTTGTCAATCCTCCTTGTAATTCTCCCTGTTCATTTGCAGGAACCTGCGATGAAATAATTGCCTGTAAAGCAGGTCCACAAATTCCACCGAGACAATATGGAACCAGGAATGCAAACATCATCCATCCTTTTGTGGCAAAAGCAAAAAGCAAAAGTCCTAAACCATATAACATCAAACCGAGATACACCGACCACTTTTGACCGATCTTCGGAATGATGATGCGTATTAATCCGCCCTGGACAATGGCAACAAGGATTCCCACAAATCCCAACGAATAACCAACCATTGCTTCACTCCATTTAAAAGTTTCCATGGTGAAAAAAGCCCACGTGCTTTGAACGGAATGCGCGGCAATGTAAATGCAAATCAGCGAGCCAACCAATCCGCTGATGACGGGATATTTTTTCAGTTGCATGAGGGAGCCAACAGGATTTGCGCGCTTCCATTCAAATTTTCTCCGGTGTTCTTTGTCTAACGACTCCGGTAAAATAAAATAGCCATACAAACAGTTGAGCAGGGATAATCCTGCTGCTGCAAGAAAAGGAATGCGTGATCCGAATTGTCCGAGAATACCTCCGATCACAGGCCCGATAATAAAACCAAGACCAAAGGCAACGCCAATTAATCCGAAATTTTGCGCGCGTTTTTCAGGAGGAGAAATGTCAGCGATGTAAGCTGTTCCCGTTGTGAAACTGGCACCACCGATTCCGGCAATCAACCGTCCGAGAAAAAGCCAGCCGATCGTTGGAGCAAAAGAAAGGAAGATGTAATCAATACCGAGTCCGAAAAGGGAAATTAAGAGGATGTGCCTTCGTCCGAAACGATCGCTCAGGTTACCAAGCACCGGGGAAAACAAGAATTGCATGATGGAGAATGAGAACATCAGCCATCCTCCGTATTTGGCAGCGTCGCTCATGTTTCCATGAATCATTTCACTGATGAGTTTCGGCATTACCGGAATTATGATTCCAAAGCCAATCACATCAATTAATAGTGTCACGAAAATAAACCCAAGTGCTGCCTGTCTTTTGTCTGCCATAAGGATAATTGTCTGCAATGATAAAACTTTTTGCAAAGAACCCTGAATCCGGAATTGAAAACTAAGAACTAAGAACTAAGAACTCTTTATCTATCTTAGCACCCACATGTTGTTGTATGTAAAAGTCAAGCCCAATCAGCGTTTCGACAAGATTGAGAAAGTCGGATCTGAATGGATTATCAAATTAAAAACTCTTGCTATTGATGGAAAGGCAAATGAACATTTGATCGGATTTCTTAGTGAAGTGCTTGATCTTCCGAAATCAAAAATCAATTTGAAGAAAGGAACAACGTCGAGAGTGAAATGTTTAGAAATAGTGTCTGACGAGAATTATGTCGTAACTAAACTTCAATTGAAGATTGAAAATTGAATATGGATCAGATAGTTTTCATTATACAATATTCAATCAACAATACGGTGTGAATATTTTAAATGATCCTCAACGTATCCGGATTTTAAATGCGTTACTTTTATTCCTTCCAGAATGAAAAGAAGAATCTTGATCAGCGTATTCATGTTGTTTTGCACAGGTATAGTGTATCCGATTTTGGATGTGTGTGCAAAGAACCAGGATTCAATAAACGGAGAATGGATGTTATTGAGAACGGTTGGCAAGACGATGAATATTGATGAGTGTTCTGATGTTTTTGTTTTTAGTACTGATGGCAGTTATAAAATATTCAACGATTGTTACGGTCAAAATAAAAAAGAACCGATTGTGGAATCCGGGAAGTGGAAGGTAAGTGAAAGCAAAATTTATTTCAATGACAGAAAATTTACTTCAAACTATACGCTGTATTCTGTCAATAAATCGGTCGTACTTACGATAACTTCTTTAACCGCTGATTCGCTCAAAATAAATTTCAATGGGAATGAACAGTTTTTTAAGAAAATGAAATCTAGAAAATAAAAGTTTAAAAGATGGCAGAAAAAAATCAACCGGCTCACGGATATACGGAAGAAAGCATCCGCTCGCTTGACTGGAAAGAGCACATCCGCACGCGTCCCGGAATGTACATTGGGAAATTGGGTGACGGTTCGTCAAAGGATGATGGCATTTACGTGTTGTTGAAAGAAACCATTGATAATTCCATTGATGAGTTCGTGATGGGTTATGGCAAACACATTGAAGTTAACATACAGGATGGAAAAGTGAGCGTGCGCGATTATGGCCGTGGTATTCCGCTTGGTAAAGTGATTGAATGCGTGAGTAAGATTAACACCGGTGGAAAGTACGACAGCAAAGCGTTCCAGAAGAGTGTGGGATTAAACGGAGTCGGAACCAAAGCTGTGAATGCATTGTCAAATTATTTTCGTGTGCAGTCAGTGCGCGAAGGCAAAACAAAAATTGCAGAGTTTAATAAAGGTAACATCACACTGAATGAAAAGGAAAAATCATGCAGCGAAAAAAATGGAACCCTGTTCTCGTTTGTTCCGGATGATTCCGTTTTTCTCAATTACCGTTACAATGCCGAGTATGTTCAGAACATGCTTTGGAACTATGTGTTTCTCAACAAGGGACTGAACATTTATTTCAACGGAGAAAAATTTTTTTCTGAAAACGGGTTGAAGGATTTGTTGCAGAAAAATGTGACCGATGAAATCCTGTATCCTGCTATTCACCTGAAAGGCGATGATATTGAAATTGCATTTACACACACCACTGCATACGGAGAAGATTATTATTCATTCGTGAATGGTCAGCATACCACGCAAGGCGGAACACACCAAGCGGCTTTCAGGGAAGCCATTGTAAAAACGATTCGTGAATTTTATAAGAAAGAATTTGATCCGAGCGATGTGCGGACTTCCATTGTTGCTGCGATTAGTGTACGGATACAGGAACCTGTTTTTGAATCACAGACCAAAACAAAACTGGGTTCGCTTACCGTTGCTCCTGACGGAGGCCAGCAGATCAGGACATGGATCAATGATTTTGTAAAGTCTGAGTTGGACAATTATCTCCACAAAAATCCTTCGATCGCTGATGCAATCCTGAAAAAAATTCAACAGAGTGAACGCGAACGAAAAGAAATTGCAGGAATAAAGAAACTGGCAAACGAACGTGCGAAGAAAGCAAATCTGCATAACAAAAAATTACGCGATTGCCGGGCTCATCTCAACTCGAAACACATTGATCGCCTCGAATCAACCATCTTCATTACAGAAGGTGATTCTGCAAGCGGTTCCATCACCAAAGCAAGAGATGTAAACACGCAAGCTGTGTTCTCATTGAAAGGCAAGCCGCTGAATTGTTACAGTCTCACTAAAAAAGTGGTTTACGAGAATGAGGAATTTAACCTGTTGCAGAATGCATTGAACATCGAAGACGGACTCGAAGAATTGCGTTACAACAAAATTGTAGTCGCAACGGATGCCGATGTGGATGGCATGCACATCCGTTTGTTGCTCATGACTTTTTTTCTCCAGTTTTTTCCTGAATTGGTGAAAGCCGGACATGTATACATTCTTCAGACTCCATTATTCAGGGTGAGAAATAAAAAGGAGACGATTTATTGTTACAGCGTTAATGAACGTGTGAACGCGATTGGAAAACTTGGACCGAAACCGGAGATCACACGCTTCAAAGGATTGGGAGAAATTTCGCCGGATGAGTTTTCTGCATTCATTGGAAAAAATATCCGGCTTGAACCGGTGCTTATCAGCCATGATGAAACGCTGCATAAGTTGCTTGATTATTACATGGGAAAAAATACGCCGGAGCGACAGGATTTTATCATTGGAAAATTAAGAGTGGAGAAGGATATGGTGGAAGAGGAGTTTGCGAAAATATAGATGCAGTCGTCAGTGGCAGTATGCAGTCTGGTACTTCATATTGAATTGATTGGTCCCGCAGGGAGCAAATATTGGTAGATATAAAAAGAGAAAAATCATTAAAGCTCCGTAGGAGCGACATATTTGTTGCACATGTCAAAGAAGAAACAAGAAGAAGTAAAACAAGAGCAACCTCAGGCTCACAGGGAAAAAACCAACATCATTCACATCAATGGGATGTATGAGAATTGGTTTTTGGATTATGCCTCGTATGTAATTCTTGAACGTGCCGTTCCGCATATCAACGATGGATTGAAACCGGTACAACGAAGAATTCTTCATTCCATGTGGGACATGGAAGATGGCCGCTACAACAAGGTTGCGAACATCATCGGGCATTGTATGAAATACCATCCACACGGTGATGCAAGCATAGGCGATGCATTGGTGCAGGTCGGACAAAAAGATTTGTTGATTGACACGCAAGGAAACTGGGGGAATATTTTTACAGGCGACAGCGCTGCTGCACCTCGATACATTGAAGCACGTCTTTCAAAATTTGCACTCGAAGTCGCTTTCAATCCGAAGACAACAGATTGGTCGCTGAGTTACGATGGACGAAACCGTGAACCGGTTACGCTGCCGATGAAGTTCCCATTGTTGCTTGCGCAAGGTGTGGAAGGAATTGCTGTCGGACTTGCCTGCAAAATTCTTCCACACAATTTTATTGAATTGATCGAAGGTTCAATAGCCATTCTTCGGAAACAAAAAGTAAACCTGCTTCCTGATTTTCCAACCGGAGGCATTGCCGACTTCAGCAAATATAACGATGGTTTGCGTGGTGGACGAATCCGTGTACGTGCGAAAATTGAGAAGAAGGATAAGAAGACCTTAGTGATTACCGAAGTTCCATTTGGTACGACCACCACCACACTCATTGATTCTATTCTTGCCGCGAACGATAAGGGAAAAATAAAAGTCAAAAAAGTTGAAGACAACACCGCTGCGAAAGTGGAGATTGTCATTCACCTCCATCCTGATTCTTCCGAAGATATTGAAAAGACCATTGATGCGTTGTATGCATTCACGGATTGTGAAGTTTCTATTTCGCCGAATTCCTGTGTGATTATTGAAGACAAGCCACGCTTCATGGGCGTGAATGAAATTCTTGAATACAATACGGAGAGGACTCTTGAGTTGCTGAAACGTGAACTTGAAATAAAAAAAGCAGAACTCGAAGAGGAATGGCATTTTAGCTCACTTATTAAAATATTTATTGAGAAAAGAATTTACCGGAACATTGAAGAATGTACGACGTGGGAAAGTGTCATCGAAACCATTGATACAGGATTAAAACCATACAAGAAAAAATTCAAACGTGAAATTACACGCGATGATATTGTAGCACTCACTGAAATTAAAATCAAGCGCATCAGTAAGTACGATGTAAAAGAACAGGACGAAAAAATAAAAGGATTAGAGGAGCAGATTGCGGAAGTGGACCATCACCTGGCTCACATCAAGACATTTGCGATCAACTATTTTAAAGAATTGCTCCGAAAATACGGAAAGGGCAGAGAGCGAAAAACAAAGATTGATTCATTCGAGCAGGTCGTTGCGAGTGAAGTGATCATCAACAACCAGAAGTTGTATGTAAACCGCGAAGATGGTTTTGCAGGAACAGGATTGAAGAAAGATGAATTCCTCTGCGAATGTTCGGATCTCGATGAGATCATTGCTTTCCGTGGTGACGGAACGATGATCGTTACCAAGGTCGATGAGAAAAAATATGTCGGCAAAGATGTCCGTCACATTGCTGTATTCAGAAAAACAGAACCGGAAATCGTGTACAACCTGGTTTACCAGGATGGAAGAGGCGGCAATGCTTTTGTCAAACGGTTTACAGTTGGCGGAACCACGCGCGACAAGGAATATGTGCTGACAAAAGGAAGTGAAGGATCGAAAGTTTTATACTTCAGTGTAAGTACAAATCCTGCGGAAGTGCTGCACGTAAAACTTCGTCCGAAACCGAAACTGAGAAAAACAGAATTTGATTTTGACCTGAACTCGATCGAAGTGAAGGGAAGAAATTCAATCGGCAATATTCTTTCGAGAAATCTAGTTGCAAAAATTTCGAAGGGTGGAACAGGAAAAGTTGCTCCGGTGGCTGAACAGATGAGTATGGAAGAGGGAGGTCGACAGTCAACAGTCGACAGTCCACAGAAAAAAGTCGGCAGTACGCAGTTGGCAGTTGACAAAAAGGAAAAACCGGGTTCGAAAAGCAAAAAAATACTTGCGGCAGAACCGGTAAAGAAAAAATCGGAACTGAAAGTTTCTCATAAGAAAGTTCAACCTGTGAAAGACGCGGCGCCTGTTACATTGGAATGGGATCTTACTGGAAAAGAAAAAGTTCAGAATGACAGAGTTCGGATTTTAACAGAGTTGGAAAAAAAAACTGAAGCAAAAAAGAAAGCGCAGTTAAAAATGGACATGTGATTTTATCTGTGCAAACAGAAATTTGGATCTGCGGCAGAAATTTCCTTCCGCAGATTTTTTTTAGTATTGGATGTAAAAAAAATTAGACGGTGGTTACGATTGATTAAGAAAATTAGCAGCAGATTCGCAGATTAAAAGTTGAAAATAAACATCATTTTAAAATCTGAGGCTAATAATAAATATTAAATGAGTCAGCAAATTGCTATAATTGGTGGAGGAGCAGCAGGATTTTTTGCAGCCGTTAATTGCGCAAAAAAATTTCCGCAGCATCATGTTACGATTTACGAAAAGAGCAATAAACTTTTGTCAAAGGTTCGCGTGTCAGGTGGCGGCCGTTGCAACGTCACACATTCCTGTTTTGAAATAACACAGCTTGTTAAAAATTATCCGCGCGGAGAAAAAAATCTCATCAATGCATTTGCACGTTTCAGTGTTTCCAATACAATCCAATGGTTTGAAGAACGTGGAGTGAAATTGAAAACAGAAGAAGACGGACGAATGTTTCCTGTGACAAACAATTCGCAAACAATTGTTGATTGCCTGGTGGATGAAGCAAAAAAAAATCACATAGACATTGTTACCAATGCAGAGGTAATTCAGTTTTCAAAAAATGCAGAGGAGAAATTTGAACTGGCTTTCAGTGGCGGGAAAATAATTGTTGCAGACAAAGTTTTAATTGCATCAGGAGGATACCCGAAAGCAGAAAGTTTTAACTGGCTTCGTGAAACCGGTCATGAAATTATTTCTCCGGTTCCATCGCTCTTTACATTCAACATCCCGAATGATCCGGTTGTTGAATTAATGGGCGTCAGTGTTTCTCCGGCTCGTGTGAGAATAGGAGGGACTAAATACCTTGTTTATGCACCGCTGCTGGTAACGCACTGGGGAATGAGCGGGCCGGCTGTATTAAAATTAAGCTCCATGGCAGCACGTGAACTCGCGGCAAAGAACTATGAATTTGAAATCATCGTAAGTTGGACGACAGAATACAACCCGGAGCAACTTCAACGGATTTTACCTTCACTTAAAATGGAATTGGGGGCAAAACAAATTTACAACCATTGTCCGTTTGAGCTACCGAAACGGTTGTGGATGTTTCTTCTTAACAAAGCGACTATTCCCGAAGCACTTCGCTGGGCTGATCTTTCCAGTGAACAAATCAGAAACTTGGTTCGTTGCCTGACGCATGATTTGTATAAGGTGAAAGGGAAGACAACTTTCAAAGAAGAGTTTGTGACCTGTGGCGGAGTTTCGCTTCAGGATGTGAATATGAAAACCTTGGAAAGTAAAAAATGTCCCGGACTTTTTTTCGCAGGTGAAGTCCTCGATGTGGATGCCATTACCGGAGGATTTAATTTCCAGGCAGCATGGACAACGGGCTTCATAGCCGGAACGGGTATAGGAAAGTAGTTTGAGAAAGAATCTGAACTAAAAAAACCATCTGTCGAAAGACAGATGGTTGTGCTGTTCTGAAAATAAAACTACAGAGTCGAAAAATATAGTTCGTTATTTATTTCTCTTCATTATTTTTTCTTTCTCTTCTGCTTTCTCTCTTAGTTCCTTATTTTTTCTTTGCAGATCTTCGTCCATTTTTGTCATCAACGATCCGTTTTTACATTTTCCCGGTTGTGCAGAAGCGTTTGCTTCATCACCCTTGCAGAAATACATTCCTTCTTTTACCATGACAGTTTTGTGGTGAGGACAAACTCCGGCATTAGCTGAAGAATAGTCGCACGAAGTACACCAAAATTTTTTCTCTGCCGATGCCATTTTTTTCTCTACGGGAGCTTTAGCATCTTTTGTAGTTGTGCTCATTTTATCCTGAGCTGTTGCAGCAAAAGCAAATATGCCCACTGCAAGTAATGTGAAAACGCTTTTCATAGGTTTTGTTTTTTGATTGTTAGAGTTTATGGTTCGAATTTAAGAAAAAATCTATTGTTTACGGCGTATTTATTTTATTTCGAAATAATTTCAGGATTTTGGAAGTTATTTTTGTTTTTAAAATGAATCATGTATGTTTGAAGTGTGAGAAAACGATTGCGAAATTTTTTTTCTGTTATTTTGACTGCTATAGTTATTTTGAATCTGTTTACAGGCTCAATGTTGAGTTTATTGTTGAGAGATTCGGAACAAGATTATTCAACCGACTTTGCAACCCATCCTGACGATTGGGAACTGATAAAAATTCCGCTTCATTCTTCCTCCGTG
The DNA here is from genome assembly GCA_043787975.1 of Bacteroidota bacterium. Lineage (GTDB taxonomy): Bacteria > Bacteroidota > Bacteroidia > AKYH767-A > 2013-40CM-41-45 > JAPLDA01. Next base: position 48,302 of record JAYVUK010000015.1, on the reverse strand, counting down.
AGTTTTCAAAAGATGAATGACCATGAACTGATTTACAATAATAAATTGTACGATATAGGCGTATTTTTTATGAGAGATGGAATTCAATATTTTTATTGTCTGAACGATAGCAAAGAAGAAAAGATACTTGAACGTATTGAAGAATGTTCGGCATCTCATTTGGATTATTATAATTCAACTCAACATCCGGGACATGTGACCTATAAATTATTCACGACAGAAAATTTTTATGTGTCATCCTTCCAAAAGGATTTGCCACAGGCAGATTTTATTTTTCATTTCATCATCGAAAAGTTTCCTCTGAAAATATTTTTCAAGGAGACCTGTCCGCCTCCTGAAATTTTCTTTTCCTGATTTACCCTGCTGCGCATTTTTGCTGTGGCTGATTCCCAAGTTTAATTTTATTGATTGAATGATTTGACTTCTTACAAGATGTCTTCGTTCAGTATTTCCTCACCTAACAATATTCAATATGAAAAAAATAATACTCAACATAATTCTCTCTTTGTTCGCTGTAGTTGCCTATGGGCAACACACCATCAATGGCACCATTTCCGATCAATTTGATAAGGCAAAACTGATCGAAGGCGTGTCGGTTTTTATTCTTGAATTTCAAAAATCAGATGTCTCTAAAGAAGGCGGAAGCTATCTCATTCAAAATATCGGATCCGGTATCATCAGCGTTCAGTTTACAAAAGTCGGTTACAAGACGCTGGTGAAAACAATCAGCATAAAAGAAAATGAAACAGTTTTAAATGTAGAAATGGAAGCATCCAGTATTGAACTGGAGGAAGTTGTAGTGACTTCCAACCAGACAAAACTTCCTGATAATATTCCATACGCTGTCAATGTGGTTTCAAAAAGTGATTTGCAATCTTCGGGCTCTCCCTCATTGATGAATGCCTTATCGCAACAACCGGGAGTTGACAAAGTATCACTCGGTACAGGAATCAATAAACCTGTTATCCGCGGTTTGTCTTTCAACCGTATCCTGTTGTACTCCCAGGGAACGAGAGTTGAAAACCAACAATGGGACGACCATCATGATCTTGGGATTTCTGATGTTGGTGTGGATGATGTTGAAATTATTTATGGTCCTTCCGCGCTTATTTACGGTGCAGATGCGTTGGGCGGAGCATTAATTTTCAGGGATGAAAAGCCTGCAGCAGCAGGAACGATGAGCGGAGATGCAAACCTCGGTTTTTATTCCAACTCACTTGGTGTGAATGCTGATGCCGGAATTAAAGGATCGAACAAATCGTTGTTTTATTCTGCGCATTTTGGTGCGCAATCTCATGTGTCGTATCACCAGGGTGAATTGGAAAATCCTCCGGCAGGAACGGATCCTGATGGATTTGCTCCCAATTCCAAATGGTCTTCTACGACCGGGAAAGCTACTATTGGTTTGAGTAAATCGTGGGGCGTTTCTAAATTTTCGTACAGTTATTTTAATCGTTTGTCAGGAGTGATAGAAGATGAAGGAGGAGTTGTTAACCCGAATGATGAAGCGGAACAAACGGACCGCGACATTGAAGCGCCTTACCAGGATGTGACTACACATATTGCTTCTCTCGAAAACACAATTCTCACCGGCAAATCAAAATTGAATATCAATGTTGCGTACCAGGTGAATGACAGAAAAGAATTTGAACCGATACAAGATCCAAATGATACTACCAATAAGAAACTTCCGAACCTCGCAATCGGTTTACTGTTGAACAATACAACCTATGATGTGAAATGGAGTTCGAATGCCGATAAGAAGTTTGGTGTTACCATTGGTTCACAAGGCTTGTTTCAGAAGAACGAAAACAACGGCCCGGAAATATTGGTGCCGAATGCAACCGTACGTGATGTTTCAGGTTTTGCTTTGTTGAGATATGATTTACCGCAATGGAATTTCCTGGCCGGATTCCGTTATGATACACGTCACATTGAAGCGAGCGCTCCGCAGGATGAGGATACCATCAATGGAAGAAGAGTAGCTTTCAATACTACAAAAGATTATACACCAATGACAGGTTCGATCGGAGTCGCTTTTCATCCGAACACACACTCCACGTTGAAAGCAAACTTCGCAACTGGGTTCTCTGCTCCGAACTATGCCGAGTTAGGAACCTATGGAAAACACGAGGGAACGTATCGTTTCGAGGTTGGAAATCCCAATTTGGATGTTGAACAAAATATGGAAACTGATTTTGGTATCATTTGGGAAAATGAATTTGTCACCCTTCATGGAAATGGTTTCTACAACAAGATCAATGGTTATATTTATACGTCTCCTACAACAGATTCTGTCACAACCGACGATTTCACGTTGTTGAGATATGTTATTGCACAAAACAATGCAGTAATCACGGGTGGTGATGCGGGTTTTGACATTCATCCGAAATCAGCAAAGTGGCTGGATGTGAAAGCAACCTACGCAATGACTCGTGGAACACTTGACAGAGGTGGGAATCTTCCTTTCATTCCGGCGGATAAAATCATCGGTGAAGTGAAATTAAGAAAGGACAAAATGGGAAAGTTCACAGGTACTTATTTTTCTGTTGTTGTAAGCAATTACGCAGAACAAACAAATTTATCTTCCATTGAAAAAGAGGACCAGGAGGCTGCTGAAGTACTTCGTGATATCAGCTTTGACGGATATACGTTGATTGATGTTCATGTTGGTGCGGCTTTCAAATGGGGAAAACAAAAAGTTTTGGTTGATATTTTTTGTACCAACATTGCAAACACAGCTTATTTCAGCCAACTTTCTCTTGTGAAATTTATTGGAGTTCACGACATGGGAAGAAATATTGGATTTACGCTTCATGTTCCGTTTGGGTTTAACGAAAAGTAGTTTTTAGTGATTTAGTTCAGCGTTCGGAGAAACAAAGCAATAGTATTGTCTCCGAACTCCCGACTAGTTACTCTTTGTTACTATCAAGTAAGGTTTAAGGAACTATTAACAAGATTGAGCCGGTGAAACTTCTATCTTTACCGGCTCAATTTGTACTGCCTCAAAACTAAAACCAATAATCTAACTATGATGTATTCACTTAAAAGAAAGTTTTCAGTTTCAATTTTTGCGTTGTGCTTTTTCCTTTCCGGTTCATCGGCCGTAGTTGCTCAGTCGGGTAATTCAGGCAAGCTGGGACAAGCCATCGACATCATGAAATATTTTTATGTTGATACTGTAAATGAAAAAAAACTCACCGATGATGCATTGAAAGCGATGATGAAAGATCTCGATCCGCATTCGGTTTATATCCCGTTGGAAGAATTGCAGCAAATGAACGAGCCGTTGGTCGGAAAGTTTGAAGGGATCGGAGTACAGTTTAATATCTTCAACGACACCATTCTAATTGTTCAAACAATTGCAGGAGGACCTTCTGAAAAGCTTGGCATCCGGGCGGGAGACCGGATTGTAAAGATTGATGATCAGAATGTGGCTTCTATAAAAATCACCAACAACGATGTCTTTAAAAAACTTCGTGGAACAAAAGGAACAAAAGTGAAAGTGGATATTTTAAGAAGAGGTGTTAAAGAACTTTTGGACTTCACCATTACACGCGACCAGATTCCGTTGTTCAGTGTAGATGCAACGTACCAGGTTGCGCCGGGAATCGGCTACATCAAGCTTGCGCGTTTTTCTGATTCTTCTGTAGAAGAAGTAAAAAAAGCAATGGAGAAATTAAAAGCAGAGGGAATCACAAGCCTTGTATTGGATTTGTCAGGTGATGGCGGCGGTTACCTGAATCGCGCTGTTGAATTGGCTGATGAATTTTTGCCGGAAGGAAAAAAGATTGTGTATACGAGAGGACGTTCATCTGTTCCTGAAGATTATTATTCAACGGCAACCGGCGGATGGGAAAAAGGAAAGTTGGTAGTCCTGCTGGATGAGTATTCCGCATCAGCAAGTGAAATTGTTTCCGGCGCCATCCAGGATTGGGACAGAGGCTTGCTAATCGGCAGACGTTCGTTCGGAAAAGGTCTTGTTCAAAAACCATATCAGTTAAATGATGGTTCCATGCTTCGTCTTACCGTTGCGCATTACTACACACCATCGGGAAGATGCATTCAGAAACCATATTCTTCGGGTGATGATGATGAATATGATTTGGATGTCAGCAATCGCCTCAAGCATGGCGAGCTTACCAATGCTGACAGCATCCATTTTAACGACACCACAAAATATTTTACCAACAACAGGCGTCTTGTGTTTGGCGGCGGCGGTATTATGCCTGATATTTTTGTACCGTTCGATTCTTCGATGAATAGTACATACTTTTTTGATTTGCTCAGGAAAAATGTGTTCAATGATTTCACCCTGGATTACATTGATCAAAATCGCACCACGTTTCTGAAAACATATCCTGACATTTCAACATTCCGTAAAAATTACACGGTCGAATCTAAATTCTACAACGATTTTATTGCCTATTCTGAAAAGCAAGGTGTGAAGCGTGATGAGAAGGGTTTAAAGACTTCTGATAAATTAATCAAAACAGAATTGAGGGCTTTGCTGGCAAGAAATCTTTGGGACACAGATGCCTTTTTTGAAGTAATGAATGAAATAAATCCGTTTGTCACCAAAGCAATTGAATCCATTCAATCGAATGCATTTGAGAAAATGAAAATTGCGGTGAAGTAATTTTTTAGAATAACAATCTAAAAATAAAAGAGACTGATTCAGTAAAATGAATTAGTCTCTTTTGTTTTCTGTCAATACTAAAATAGAATAACCACCCAGCATCTTCGTGCAGAATTTTTTATGTATTGAAAATAATATCTTCCGGATGTTATTAATTACTTTTTGCTTAAAGGTCATATTCGCAAAGATTGGTTCAGTATATATTTTATCGATGACCTTAAAACCTTTATCTGAAAAAATGCTTTCGATAAATTCTTCCGTGAAATTGTGAATATGTCCAACCCTGTTTTTTGATTCGATCAATATTTTTTCCCTGAACAACGACCAGACACTCATGTCAAGAGGAATGTGAAAAATGGTGTACTTTCCCTTTGAATGGATGTTGTCTAAGAACCTGAAATAATTGTCTAGATGTTCGATGACATCGATGACCAAAAGTAAATCAAAAAAATATTTTTGTCCGGATTCAGCGATATCCTGTTGTTCAAATTTTATCCGGGCTGTTTCTTTTCTCTTCGCAATGCGGATGGCGTCTTCTGAAATATCAAATCCTGAAAATTTTATTTCCTCGGCAAAATGATTTGCAAGTTGAACCAGTATTTCACCGCTTCCGCAACCAATTTCGCACACCGATTCGAAATGAATTGCATTCCGGTTTAAAAGATTAAGAATCTTATTCGCTTTGAAGGGTGCATCTTCTTCATGCCAGGTGGGATTGTTTTTCAAATAAGTTTGATCGTTGTAAATGTTGCTCATGATCCCATGGCAACAATTGCATCAAACTCTTCGGGTTGCACAGGTTGAACGGACAAGCGCCCGATTTTTACAAGCGGCATATTTTTTAAACGCTTGTCTGCCTTTACTTGCGCAAGCGTCACAGGTTTTTTCAATGCTTTCTCTGCTTTCAGCATTACGCTGACCCATGCTTCGTCTTTTGTTGTCGGATCCTGGTATCCGCCTTTGGCGGACTGAACGGAAGCGATTCCAATGATTGAACTTTCTCCACCACTATGATACACCAATACTTTATCGCCTTTCTTCATTGCTTTCAAATGAATGCGCGCAGCATAGTTCCGCACGCCATCCCAACTGGTGGATCCGTCTTTCACAAGGTCGTTCCACGAATATGTTTCAGGTTCTGATTTTACGAGCCAGTAGTTCATGGGAGAAATTCTAAATTTTAAATTCTAAATTATGAATCGGAATCAGTGCAGAATTTTGTATACGAGTTCTTTCATCAACGAACCTTCGTCAGCACTTCCGTTGTTCACACCTTTCGATTTCAAATCGTATTCCCGGAGATGAGAAATGATCTGAACAGTTTGTTGATACGGATACGCTTTTGCAGCACTCTCGTAATCTCTCACAAAATAAGGATGAACGCCAAGTGCACTTGCAATGTTATTCTGCGAACGATCGGTAAGTGAATGATAGGTCATCACTTTGAGAAAATAGGAGTAGAGTTGCGGTACTGTTAATACCATCGGATTGTTTTTCGGATTCGCGGCAAAATAATTTACAATCATGTTGGCTTTTAAAATATTCTTTTTGCCAAGTGCAGCCTGCAGTTCAAAAATGTTAAAGTCTTTGCTGATGCCGATGTTATCTTCAATGTGTTGAATGGAAATTTCATCGCCTGCTTTTAAATTCAGCAACAACTTGTCAATCTCATTGGTGATTTTTGTCAGATACACTCCGAGGTATTCTGAAAGAAGCATGGATGCTTTCGGGTTGATGCGAAAACCTTTCGACAATACATATTCATTGATCCAGTCTGGAATTTTATTGTCGTATAATTTTTTTGATTCAAACAGAAGCGAATTTTTTTCAATGACTTTCGCGAGCTTTGTCCGTTTGTCGAGCGATTTGTATTTGTAACAGAAGACAAGAATCGTAGAAGCCAGCGGATGCTGAATGTATTCAAGCAACGGATCTTTTTGATCCTTACTTTCTTTCATGGCCAGGTTTTTTAAATCCTGCGCTTCTTTCACCATCACCACCTGGTAATTCGACATCATCGGGTAACGCTTGGCGTGACTGATCAATGTCAGAACATCCAGGTCTTTTCCATACAACACACTCTGGTTAAATTCTTTTTCACTTTCATTCAACACATTTTTTTCAATGTAATCGGAAATCTTATCAATGTAATACGGTTCATCACCCTGTAAAAAATAAACAGGGTAATATACTTTGTTCTTTAAGTCTTTTATAATCTGATCAAAAGTCATGGCCTACGAAATACGAATCAATTACGAATATACGAATTACGAAAATTATACTATTCATTTTTGAAATGTTTCTTGCATCGAATTACGAATTAGCTACGAAACTACGAATTACGAACGTTATCAACGATGATATGAAACAGTTACGAAATTACAAATTACCACCAATGTTTCGAATTTGTAATTCGTAGTTTCGTATAGATTGGTACTTAGTTGGAATAAATTTCATGTTCTTTCAAAATCTCAGATGTTTCACCGTAAGTCCGTTATTAATCAACTCATTCAATGAATCAATTCCTATTTTCAATTGGCTGTCGACAAATTTTTCTGTTACTTTTTTATCACTCTCAGCCGTTTTCACTCCTGTTGAAATCATCGGTTGATCGGATACAAGCAGCAAGGCACCTGTCGGAATTTTATTGGCAAAGCCCGCAATAAACATCGTAGCTGTTTCCATGTCAATGGCCATGCAACGTGTTGACTGCAAATATTTTTTAAACTCTTTATCATGTTCCCACACTCTTCGGTTGGTTGAATACACAGTTCCCGTCCAGTAATCACGCTCGTGATTCCTGATGGTGGTTGACACCGCTTTTTGTAAATTGAAGGCAGGAAGTGCCGGAATTTCAGGAGGAAGATAATCGCCCGAAGTTCCTTCTCCGCGAATGGCTGCGATGGGAAGGATCAAATCTCCGACAGCATTTTTCTTTTTCAATCCTCCGCATTTACCAAGAAATAAACATGCTTTGGGTGAGATGGCACTCAGCAAATCCATGATGAGTGCTGCATTCGGGCTTCCGATACCAAAATTAATAATACTAATTCCTTTGGACGTAGCATTGGGCATTGGTTTGTCGAGTCCTCGGATTTCAACTTTGTTCCATTCGGCAAAAAGTTTTACATAGTGGCCGAAGTTCGTGAGCAAAATATATTTCCCGAATTTATCCAACGGTGTGCCCGTATATCGTGGCAACCAGTTTTCTACAATTTCTTTTTTACTTACCATCTGTTCATTTACATTAGCAAAAATTTTCAGCCGTGTTCACAAAGCTTAATTTTCCTGAATACAATTTTAAAATAATTATTCATGGAAAAGATGGGCAAAGTTCTAAAGTTTTCGACATGGTGCGAAGGAAATATGTATCATTAACGCCGGAGGAGTGGGTTAGGCAGCATTTACTGCAATTTCTTGTGCTTAATAAAGGTGTTCCGAAATCGTTGATCGGGATTGAAAAGAAAATCATCGTCAACAACCTGGATAAACGCACTGATCTTGTTGTGTATAGCCGGAATGCGAAACCGCTGCTCATTGCCGAATGCAAGGCTCCGTCCGTTAAAATTTCCCAGGATACATTCGACCAGGCTGCGCGATACAATCTTTCGCTGGATGCCAACTATTTTGTTCTCACGAACGGAATAAAAACTGTTTGTTGCACGATTGATCATGCTCTCCAAACGTATCATTTTTTGGAAGAAATTCCTGTGTTTGATTCTTTGTAAGTGCGCAGGTGCGGACGTGCTCGCTTGCGTACTTACTCACTCACATGCACACTTGCTCGCATAAATATTTCAACACTAAAAAGTATCTTTGCAGAATGAAAAAAATTAAGATCAGCGCGGTAAATTATCTCAATAGCAAACCCTTTATTTACGGGTTGGAGAATTCGAGTATTAAAAATGAAATTGATCTGCAACTCGATATCCCTTCCGTGTGTGCTGATAAACTGGAAGAAAATAAAGTTGACATCGGATTGGTTCCTGTGGCTGTGTTACCGGAGTTGGAAGAATACCACATCATTAGTGATTATTGCATTGGCGCAGACGGAGAAGTTACATCCGTACTTTTATTAAGTGATGTTCCATTGGAAGAAATCAAATCCATCCAGTTGGATTACCAGTCACGCACGTCTGTATTGCTCGTCCAGGTTCTTGCTGAAAAATTCTGGAAGATAAAACCACGGTGGATGGACGCAGAAGAAAATTATGAAACACAGATTCGCGGAACGGTTGCCGGAGTGGTGATCGGTGACCGGACTTTTTCTCTGAAAAATAAATTCAAGTATGCCTATGATTTATCGGCAGAATGGAAAAAGTTTACACAGTTGCCTTTTGTATTTGCTTGCTGGGTTTCCAATAAAAAGTTGTCGGATGATTTTATAAGCCAGTTGAATGAAGCTCTTTCATTCGGACTATCAAGAAAAGAAAAAGTGATTGAACAATATAAGAATGAACTTCGGGTGACTTTTGATGTAAAGGATTATCTCGAAAATAAAATCAGCTATTCATTTGATGATCAGAAAAAAACTGCGCTCAGTTTGTTTCTCGATTATGTGAATGAATTGCTCGAGTCTGATTTGATGAAAATTGTTTGATGAATTAGTTCAATGGTTTATTGGTTCAATAGTTCATTGGTCATTGGTCATTCGTCAATCGTCATTGTTGGAACTCATAAAACTACTTCTTTACAGATTGCATATTCTTCTTTAGTTCGTCCTCCAGTTGAATCCTTATTTCCGGCAATGAATTGTACAGTTGTTCAAACGATTCGATGACAAAATATTTTTCCTGCATGATGTCTGTTCTGAAATCTGTATTCAGAATGGTTTTCACATCGAAATTAATTTTTTCTGATTCCTTGCTTAAACAATGTTTGGTTTCACCGGCCGATGAAATAATTCCTGCTCCGTAAATTTTCAGTTCATTGTTTTCGTTCTTCAGTCCGAATTCAATCGTAAACCAATAAATACGTCCGAGCAATTCAATCGCTCTCGGATTGTCAATGTAGTCGAGGGCAATGTCGCTGATGCCTTTAAAGAAATCACAATATGATTTATTGCTAAGTAATGGAACGTGTGCAAACACATCATGAAACATATCAGGTTCTTCGATGTAATCCAATTGTTCCGTGGTTCGAAGCCAACAGGTGGCGGTAAATTGTTTCTTTGAGAGAAATTCAAAAAACTCTTTTTGCGGACTAATGTTAGGAACGACATGCAAACTCCATCCTGTCGATGATTTGAGCCTTTGATTTACTTCAACGAAGTTGGGGATTTTATCGGCGGAGAAATTCACTTCTTCCAATGCTGATAGATATGATTCCGAAACAATCGGTTTCAATTGTTTCATTTGCCTGTCAAATAAAATTTTCCAAACATTAAAATCCTGTTTAGTGTAATTGCTGTAAACCTGTTCTGTAGGGCGCATCTTTAGTATCTATGAATTTGAGTTTCAATATACGGCAACAAACAGGGTCGGTTCCTAAACTGTAAGAAGAAGGGTGTAAGTGTTTAAAAGTTCGCAAGTGCACAGGTATGCGGGTGCGCAAGTACTAAAGTGATAAAGCATTGCGTTACCCGCTTTCATGCGTCCATACTCGCTTGCTTACATGCGCACTTTTCAAAAATGTGATAAAAGTTAACCACGTTTTTTGTAACCTTTGCGGAGAATCGAGGTAAAACCGAAGAAAAATTTTCGTCAATCTTACAGTTATTATTTTTTTTGTTGATAAAGATGTTGAAAAAAACGAAAGCTAAAACTTGAGAATAAGATATAAAAAGCGAATATTGTTGGATGAAAAATGAATCTTGTGTGAATAATTGAACATTAGTTTCTATGAAACCATACATGAAATAAAAAAACCAATCTACATGAATCAAATCAGTACTTCTACCGGGCGCTTTAGTATAAAAAGGAACTTAAAAGGATATTTAGCTATATTCTTTTTGGTGACAGGCAGTATTTTACATACAACCGAATCCAACGCCCAGATTCCGAACTGTGACGCCAGTGTCCCTTCCTATAATGTTAGCTTTGTCGGTAATCCGCAGGGGCTTTTTAATGTCCCAGCTGTTTCAAGACAAGGTAATTGCTGTGGAACTTCTTCACCGGATCGTTGCATCCATATTTCATTTACATTGGATACTGGTGACGTGGCGGTTTCTTTTGCAATCACTTCCGGTGCGATTCCTCCCGGAGCATTGTTTTACCAGATTGACTGTGGTCCGCAGCTCATGTATGGAACTCCCGGCTGTATTTCAGGTCCCGGGGTTCACCACATGACGTTCTGCAAACCGGGAAATAATTTGAATACATATTCTTTCCAGGCAATTCCACATCCTATCAGGCCTGCAGATGATACTACCCGAATTGGTTGTCCGATCAACCTGACTTCATTGGGTTATGATACATCTTCCGTTACATGGACTTCGGTTTTTCCAGGATCAGTCGGACAATACAATTCATACCTGAGCTGTACCTCATTTACCGGCATGCCGGGTTGCACAAATCCTGTCTTTACACCAACTGCCGGGGCGCCACCGATTATAAAATATAGAATTTGCGGAGGGCCTAAGGCAAACAATTGCGGACTTCCATCCAATACCTGCGACACAGTTACCTTACATGTATTTCCACAGTTGGCAGTTTCCATTAACCCAAATCCGGCTTCGTTTTGTCCTTCAGCTTCCGGCGTTACATTAACTGCCACGGTGGTTGGTGGCGTAGGAACAGTAAATTACCAATGGCAGCGGAACGGAACAAACGTGGGAACAAATTCTTCCACCTTCTTTGCAACTTCAGTGGCAACCTATTCTGTTACAGTAACAGATGGTTTGTCAGGTTGTCCGAATGCAACGGCAAGTGTTGCTGTCACCATTGCAAACGTAACGCTGACACCTTCTCATACCAATGTTTCATGCTTCGGTGGAAATAACGGAACGGCCTGTGTGGTTGCTTCCGGAGGCACTCCTCCATATACGTATTCGTGGTCACCTGCAGGTCATGGAACTTTAGCTTGTGCAACAGGATTAATAACTGCAGGAAGTTATACGGTAACAGTAACTGATAACGGTAGTTGTACAGCAAGTGCTATCATTACTGTTACGCAACCGGCAGCTGCACTTAACCCTACGCAAACTCACATTAATGTCGGTTGTCACGGTCAGTCAACAGGCTCTATTGATATCACAGTAACCGGTGGAACACCTACTTATACCTATCATTGGTCAAACGGACAAACTACACAAGACTTATCAGGGATTCCTGCCGGTGTATATACAGATACTATTCATGATTCGCTCGGATGTACTGCATTGATTACAGTTACGATTACCGAACCGGCTGTCATTGTTACGTTGCCTGCTACAGGATCAATCAATGTAGATGATTCGATCTCTTGTTACGGAAACTGTGATGCACAAGTGTCAGTGACTGTTGTTGGTGGAACACCTCCATATCAATACACATGGTCAACAACAAATCCCGGTGATACAACATTAAGCATTGATTCGATTTGTGCAGGTCCGATTGATGCCATCATTACCGATGCGAACGGATGTATTGCAAATGCGAGTACTCTTGTTACCCAACCGGATTCACTCACATCAATTGCTATTGCCGATTCTGTTTATCCCGGTGGATACATGGTAACGTGTAATGGAACAAGCACGGCTTTTATTCATGTTGATGTGAATGGTGGTTCGGGTCCGTATACTTATTCCTGGTCAAGCGGTCAGACTACCTCAAGTTTATCCAATGTTGGTGCAGGTCATTATGTAGTGACCATTACCGATGCGCATGGTTGCATGAGAATGGATTCGATTGATATCACAGAACCTGATACATTGGATCCGGTAGTTTCAAGTCCGATCAATGCAGGTGGATACAACATTCCTTGTAAAGGTCAAAACAGTGGTGTCATATATTTAGATACCATCTACGGGGGAACGCCAGCATACCACATTATTTGGTCTACAGGAGATACAGATGTTTATTCGATTGATCATTTATTTGCAGGGTTTTATTCTGTAACTGTTGTGGATGCAAACGGTTGCTCAAGTATGGATACGATTACACTGACAGAACCCGACACACTTGTTCCTTTAATTACAGCAACCGTTGTAATTGGTGGTACAAATATTTCATGTTACGGCGAATTGATGGATTCAGCATACGTTATTGTATCAGGAGGATCTCCACCCTATACCTATCAATGGTCCACGGGAGATTCAACGGTTGTAATACACAACATAGCTGCAGATACAATAATTGTTTTAGTTACAGATACGAATGGCTGTAGCAAGGATACGAGTGCTATCATTATTGAGCCAACTCAAATACAACCAGCTATCAATAGTTCTGTTCATAATGGAGGATTTGGCGTGACTTGTAACGGAGCAGCAAATGGATATGCAGTAGTTACTGCATCAGGTGGTACTCCAGGCTATACTTATTCATGGAGTCCGCCATTTTCCGGGGCGTTAACTGATTCAGCTTACAACTTACCGGCCGGGACATATAATATTACTGTTACAGATACAAATGGTTGTGATACGACAAGGTCAGTGGTCATCACTCAACCGAATCCTTTGGGAATAAATGCTACAGCGCACGCTTTCGCCAGTGGTAATATTAGCTGCTTTGGTGATACTAACGGATCAATTACAACAACAATTGCAGGTGGTGATACCTCGGGTATATTTACCTATTCATGGGGTGGAGGACAAACGACAGATTCAATTTCCGGAATTGGTGTTGGAACATATACAGTTACTGTTACAGATGATAATGGTTGTACGGCAACCGATTCGGCAACTCTAACAGGCCCAACAAGTGCGTTAGCTGATTCCTTAAATGGAACTGCGGTAAGTTGTAACGGAGGCTCTGATGGAACAGTTTTCCATTTACCCGGTTTCCCATCAGGTGGTTCAGGGCCTTATACCCATTCATGGTCTAATGGTGATATAACCGCTAATATTGCTAATGTATCCGTAACGACTTATTACGATACTGTAACAGATGTAAACGGTTGTATATTGATTACTTCATTTACCCTAACAGAGCCAACTCATATAGATACGGTTGCAAGTACCTTGGTAATTGATTCTGTATTGTGTCATGGTGGTTCAACAGGCAGTGTTACATTAAGCGCCCAGGGAGGAACTCCGCCATATCAGTATGCTATTAATACACCGACCTTTGGTCTAAGTCCGACTTTTTCGGGTTTGGCGACGGGAACATATATGTTTTATATACAGGATATTCATTTGTGTATAGACTCTGTTCAATTAACCGTTCCTGAACCTACAACTTCTCTTTCTGCAACAGCAACACACACGGATGTAACTTGCAATGGTGGAAACTCAGGAACTGCGACAGCAACTCCTGCCGGAGGAACAATTAATTATTCATACTCATGGTTACCCGGAGGACAAACAACGCAGACAGCAACTGGATTGGATACCGGAACTTATACGGTTACTGTAACAGATCATTACGGATGTACAGCGACTGCTTCAACAACAGTAGGTCAATCGACTGCTATTGATACTGCCTCTATAATTGCTGTTCAGCCTTTGTGTCACAGTGATTCAACAGGTACGCTAACCGTAAATGCAACCGGTGGAAATGGAAGTTATACTTATTTCTGGAGCCCGGGCGGACAAACTACTCAGACAGCAACGGGATTACCGGCAGGTACTTATTCAGTTGTAGTTACTGACGTATCAAATTGCAGCGTGACGTTTAGTAGCATCACCTTAAATCAACCAACACAACTTGCAATTGCCTCCGACGGACATACAGATGTAACATGTAATGGAGGCACGAATGGAACGGCTACTGTTACTGTTTCTGGAGGCACGCTCCCAATCCATTATTTCTGGGCTTCCGGTGGACAAACTACCCAAACTGCGATAGGCCTGCCTGCTGATACGTATTTAGTGGTTGTTACAGATACCAATGGATGCCGGATTACAGATATCATAGGCGTTGGTGAAGCGGGAGTCATTACTAATTTCTCAGCAGGTCAAAACCAGGATGTGTGCGGTGATTCCGCAGTGCTTGCCGCCACTTTTCCTCATCCGGGATCTTATACAGGGTTGTGGACTACCACCGGCCCGGCTGTATTTGCCAACCCAACTGATTCTGCAACAACTGTAAGTGGTTTGTCTGTAGGAAGCAATGTTTTAACATGGTCTGTAACGGATATTACTCCCGGTGCTTCATGTCCTCCTGTTCCAATGTCGGTGACTATCATTTCCGATGTTGCGGTTCGAGCTGATGCCGGAAATGATATGGATACCTGTGCGAACCTGGTTACTAATTTTATTCTCAGTGGTTCTCAACCAAGTCCAGGATCAGGATTGTGGACTGTTGTTTCAGGCGCAGGTTTGATTACTGATCCTACCGTTTACAATACTACGTTCTTCCCCACCACTTCTCCGTCAACAAATCTTCTTGTGTGGACAGTTACCAATGGCGCTTGTAATGATCGCGATACGATAACGCTAGATTACCGCCAGGGTGGAGATTGTTATAATCTCCAGTTGCCAAATGCATACAGTCCGAATGGTGATACTAAAAATGATGCGTATGTAATTCATGGTATCGAAGCGTTCCCGGATAACAAGTTTGTTGTATTCAACCGTTGGGGAAATGAAGTGTATTCAAAAGACAATTATACAAATCATGGAGCTGAAGATGCTGATTGGCACGGTCAAAATAAAGAGGGCGAGGACTTGCCTGACGGAACTTATTTTATCATCCTCGTGATTAACAACAGCACACTTGTTCCGAACACGTTCAATACGTATGTTGATTTGAGAAGATAGTCACACGATATAGTTATAAACAATAAGACTATAACATTAATGTATTAAGAGATATACCTAAGAAAAAGAAAAGAAAAAATACAAATGAAAAAGATACTGACTTTAATTTTATTCATAACCGCATTGCAGCATGCAAAAGCACAACAGGATATATTGGTGAGTCAATATATGTTTAACCCGTTGTTACTGAATCCTGCGTATGCCGGAAGTAAAGAGTACATGATGGCGACATTGCTTTACAGAACGCAATGGACCGGTTGGGGTAAAGGTCACCCTGAAACTGCCATTGCTACTCTTCATGGTCCGCTGGGCTTGAAACCGTTGGGATGGGGATTAACACTCAGTCATGATCACATCGGGATTACAGATCGAACCGATGCGTATGCAAGCTTTGCATATCATTTAAAGGTTGCTGAAAAACTCAAGTTGGGAGTTGGAATAAAAGCCGGTGGTGATTTTTTTACCTATAACAATAAGGATGCTATATACTGGGATCCGAACGACCAGGCGTTTACTGAAAATAAAAATAGCGGCTTCCAGCCTAACATTGGAGCAGGGGCTTATTTATATTCTGAAAAATGGTATCTCGGCCTTTCTGTCCCGACACTGATTAACTATAACCCTTCAGAAAATGTTACGATTGATAATTTTGAAGTGAAGCCTCACCAGGTCCGACATTATTATGCAACAGGCGGAGTGGTGATTCCTGTGAGTGGTGATGAGGTAATAGCCAAGCCAAGTATCCTGGTGAAGTACGTTCCGCATGCTCCGGTTGAATGCGATTTCAATGTGAACTTCCTGTTCTCTCACCTGATTTGGGTTGGTGCTTCGTATAGAACAGGTGACAGTTTTGTTGCCTTGCTTGAAATACAGATAAGCAAACAATTGAGGTTTGGATACAGTTATGACTTTACGCTTACTGATATAAAGGATTATTCAAATGGTTCCCATGAGATCATGCTTGGCTATGATTTCGGCTATGACATCACGAAGATTAAAACACCAAGGTATTTTTAAATAATCACCGGTAACAACAGTCATTTTTCAACGAACATATAAACACAGAACATTAATCACATCCAATGAAACATCCATACAGATATTTAGTTTTATCGGCTACCATACTGGTCATCCTGAGCGGTTGCGCTGCCTATCATGTGAGGCAGGGAAATCGTCTCTCTAACAGCCTTGCATACACGGATGCGATCGTAGAGTACCAGAAAGCACTCAGCAAGAAAGATTTTCCACAAGCTGATATCGGGTTGGCTGAATGTTATCGTCTCACCAATAACACACTGAAGGCTGAAGAAGCTTACGCAAAGGTTGTTCAATTAAAGGAAGCGGAACCTATTCATAAACTTCGCTATGCCCAATTGCTGATGCGCAACGGAAAATATCCACAGGCTATAACCTGGTTGGATACGTATCTGAAGGATTCTCCGGCCGATGCCAGTGCAAAAATACTTCGCCAGAGTTGCGACAGCATTGAGTCATTCAAAAAAGATTCAGCTTTTTACACTGTAAATACGACTGCTGTAAATACAGGGCAATCGAATTTCTCGCCTCAATTCTATAAAGACGGAGTTGTGTTTGTGAGTGATCGTGCAAGTGGTAAGGGCGTTCAAACGTACCATTGGACAGGTCAGCCGTTCCTTGATTTGTATTATGCAAAGAAAGATAAGGACGGAAGCCTTGGAACTCCTGAAAGAATAGGAGGCGATGTGAACGGTATTTATCACGACGGACCATGTGCATTTATAGGAGATTCAGTCATGTATTTCACACGCAATAATTACATCAAGAGAAAAGTGAAAACAGGTGCATCAGATTTTGTGAACCTGAAAATGTACAAGGCTTCTCATAAGGATAGTGTATGGACGAATCTTGAAGAATTCCCTTATAACTCCAACGATTACAGCAATGGCCATCCTACCATCACAAAAGATGGTTCTAAAATGTATTTTGTGAGTGATATGCCTGGAGGTTTAGGCGGAACGGATATTTATGTTACAAAAATGGAAGACGGTAAATGGAGCAAGCCTGAAAATCTTGGAGCCACCATTAATACACCGTACAATGAAATGTTCCCGACTATTCACAACGATTCGGTGTTATACTTTTCCAGTGAAGGACACTATAACATGGGCGGTCTTGATATTTTTTATTCCGTTAATAAGAATGGTTCATGGTCAGAGGCCGAGAACATGAGGTACCCGATCAACAGTAGCTACGATGATTTCGGTGTCATCCTGAATGACAGTTCCAACCAGGGATATTTCTCTTCAAACCGGAACACGAGCAACACGATGATGGATAACATCTACGGGTTCGCGAAATTGACGTTCACGCTGGATGGTATCGCCATAGAAAAACAATCACAGAAACCAATAGGAGGTGTGCTTATTGAATTGACAAACGAATGCACACATGAAAAGGTGTCTTCTGTGACGGGTGATGACGGAACATTTGCTTTTATCCTCGATAAAGATTGTGATTACAAAGTATTTGGAAGCAAGGATGGATATTATACAAACACTGAACGGGTAACAACAAAAGGAAAGACCATCAGTGAGAACATGCATGTTCAGTTGAGACTGGAATTGGAAAAAATCATCATCAACAAACCGATCGTACTTGAAAACATTTATTACGATTTGAATAAATGGGAAATCAGGCCTGATGCTGCGGCTGGTCTGGATAAATTGGTTACCATCATGAAAGATAATCCTGATATCAAAGTGGAACTTGGCTCACATACCGATTCACGAGCTGATGATAAATACAACATGAAACTTTCACAGAAGCGTGCTGAGTCCGCAGTCAGTTACATTGTAAGCCATGGCATCAGCAAAGAGCGTATTACTGCAAAAGGATATGGTGAGTCGATGTTGATCAACCGTTGTGGAAACAATGTGAAATGCACGGAAGAAGAACATCAGCAAAACCGGAGAACAGAATTTAAAGTGGTAGGTTTTGTCAGTGATAAGAAGTTAGGGATGAAGTAGACATAGAATTCAACGATAGGATGAGGCTGTTTCAAAATACGAAACAGCCTTTTTTTATTTTCTTTCAAGAAGAGTAATTTGTTCAATTGCATGCAAAGGTTTTGTGATACGCGTTCTCTAAAAAAATTAACTAATATGCTTCCTCACCTTATTCTGACCTGGGGTCTGAAAGCATGTATGCATTCGTTTTCCTTGATCTAAAAAAACAACAATTTGGAAAGTGAATATATAACAAATCGATGATATTTGCTTTTTAGCCTGAATACTTTGCTGAATCAGCACTTCTGTGAATAACATTAAAGTAGTATTGCTGGTATGTGAGTAATTTGATTTCCTTTGACACAGAATATTTTTACATGAACTTTAAATGGGCAAGATAATGACTCTTCTGTCAATTTTTTTTCTTTGCTCATTTTCAAATAAGAATTTTTTTTCTCAATTCTTTATGATCCTTTTTATCGGGTTGTTTGAAGAGGCACCATAGCAGGTTGCTTCTTCTAATTTTTAATCCTGTATGAATTACCAATACAATCGCAAATAATTTTTATTTATTCTTAAAACTAAACAGACATGAAAACGAATACCACCAAAACAAGATTCTATTTGCTAATGCGTTTATCATTTACACTCATCATTGCAGCAACCATATTGAGTCCAACATTTGCACAAACTGAAACCGGAATATGGAAGGATATTACAGAAACAGCAGCCATGCGATCAATCGTTCGTCCGGCGTCTCCTGTTCAATACAGAACTGTATCAGCCAATGTTGAATCTTTGCAGAGTTTGCTGTCACGGGCACCAATGGAATTTCAAAATGATGTCACAGCAAAAACTTCCGGATTTATTTTTTCACTTCCAACGCCGGATGGAAAGATGGAACGATTTTCTGTTGTTGAATCACCTGTAATGGCTCCTGAATTAGCTGCCAAGTTTCCGCAAATAAAAACCTACAACGGGCAAGGAGTTGATGATCCATCGGCTACAGTTCGGTTTGGCTGGACACTCAAGGGGTTCCATGCACTGATTATCAAAGCGACAGATTGGATTTTTATTGAAGCATATTCTAATGATAACCTTGAAAATTATATTGTCTATTTTAAAAAGGATGTAATTTTTCCTTCCGATTGGAATTTCAATGAAGCAGAAATGGAACCGGGACAACAAACTACTTTTCACGGTATGACCAGAGCATCGTCGGGTACACAATTAAGTATTTATCGCATGGCGGTTTCTTCAGCAGCAGAATTCACCGCTTTCAATGGAGGAACTACAGCAGGTGCTATTTCAGGGATTACTACCATTATCAACCAGAATGATGCAATATATGAAAGGGAAGTAGCTGTTAGATTTGTGCTGGTTGGCAACAATAATAAGCTTGTTTTTTTTAACGCAGCCACCGATCCTTTTACAAATACTTCAGGGAATCCATGCAGCACATCCATTCGAGCTCAGAGTCAAACAGCGTGTGATGATTCCATCGGAAATGCAAATTACGATATTGGCCATGTGTTCACCGGTACCAATATAGGAGGTTGTGCTTTCATTGGGGCAGTTTGTGGAGCAAATAAAGGATGGGGCGCATCAGGCGCAGGATTTGGGAATGCCGCTTTTGATGTGAGTTTATCATGTCATGAAATGGGTCACCAGTTCGGTGCTCAACATACTTTTAACAGTGCCTCTGGCATATGTGTAGGTCAATATGCTTCCTCATCTGCTTATGAACCAGGCAGCGGTAGTACGATTATGTCCTATGCAGGAAGTTGTGATAATATCCAGAGCAACAGGGATATGTTTTTTCACACAATCAGTTTTGATCAGATCGTAACGTATACAGTTTCTGGTGGAGGCAGTGGATGTGCTTCAACAGCCGGTACAGGAAACACTCCACCAACCGTAAATGCAGGTGCAAGTGGATTCACTATTCCCAAAAATACCCCTTTTACTCTTACAGGAAGCGGAAGTGATCCTGATGGTGATGCACTCACTTTTAGTTGGGAAGAATTTGACAAAAGTGGTGTTGCAGCCGCTCCGAATTCTCCTGTAGGGAATGATCCGATATTCAGATCTTTCCCACCCGTGAGCAGCTCTTCACGTACATTTCCTAAAATTTCAGATATCATAAATAATACACAAACATTAGGAGAGTTACTCCCTTCTTATACACGAACTATGAACTTCCGGCTGACAGCGCGTGATAATCGTACAGGTGGAGGAGGCGTTAATTATGCTTCCATGTCTTTGAATGTTGATGGTGGTTCGGGACCTTTTGTTGTTACTTCTCCGAACACCGCAGTAAGCTGGTGTACAGGAACTACAGAAACAGTCACTTGGAATGTTGCTAATTCAAATGTCGCTCCTGTGAATTGTGCCAGTGTCAATATTAAACTTTCAACGGATGGAGGATTAACTTACCCGGTAACTATTCTTGCAGGAACGCCTAACGACGGTTCGCAAACCATCACAGTACCTAATAATCCTGTAGCAAATAATGCACGCATAAGAGTTGAGGGTGCGGGAAATGTTTTCTTTGATGTTTCCAATGCTAACTTTACCATCAATCAAGGACCTTCCGTTACAACGCAACCTCTAAGTGTTTCCGCTGAATGGGGTGATAATGTATCGTTCACTTCAACGGCATCAGGATTTCCTTCGCCAACAGTTCAATGGCAGTTAAGTACAGATGGAGGAGGCTCTTTCAATAATATCGCGGGAGAAACAAGTACAACATTAAATCTTTCCTGCATCACACTTGCCATGAGCGGGTATAAATACCAGGCAGTGTTTACAAATGTTTGTGGTCCGCTTACTTCCAACATAGCGACACTTACAGTAACACCACGTACAACTTCCGGTACAGTTACCATTACACCCAATCCTCAGCAATACAGTGATCTTGTTGCTTTCAGTGTTGTGTTATCAAATGCTGTTGCATGCGGGGAGCAGGCAGCAACAAGTGTTACCTTTAAAGTCGGCACACAGACGATGGGTACTGTTCTACTTACTATGAACGGAACAAACCTTGAAGCTACACTTGCTGACATCGCTTTGTTGGAACCCACCCCGTTTGGAACAGCACCAACCGGACAGATGGCACCGGGCATTCATACTGTAACAGCGGTTTTCAACGGAACCAATGCTAACTTTGGGGTGAACAATGCTACCGCACCACTCACGATAACCAAGGAAGATGCGCGTGCTTATTATACAGGTGCTTGTTTTGCTTCAACATCAGGAACAAACTCAAGCAATGCCATCGTAACGTTAGCGGCAACATTCAAAGATATTTCCGCAGTACTTGGGGATCCGGCTTATGATGCATATCCCGGTGACTTGCGCAATGCAACTATTTCTTTCATCAATCGTGATAACAACACCATCATTGCAGCAAATGTTCCTTTTGGCTTGGTTGATCCATCTGATCCTACGATTGCCGTTGCAGTATATAACTGGAATGTAAACATTGGTGCCTTGAATTCACAAACCTATACTGTTGGAATTATTATAAATGGTTATTATACCCGCAACAGTTCGGAAGATAATACTATTGTTACGGTTTCAAAACCCCTTCCTAATTTTGTTGTCGGAGGAGGTTACCTGGTGCTAAGTTCATCTGGAGGCTTGAAAGCTGGAGATGTTGGAAGTAAAAATAATTTCGGCTTCAATTTAAAATTTAATCAGAGCGGAAACAATCTTCAGGGCAATATGAATACCATCATTCGAAGAACAGAAGTCGATGGATTGCATGTGTACCAAATAAAAGCCAATGTGATGACTTCGCTTGCTGTTCAGACTTCCTCAGTTGGAGGCAAGGCAACATTTAATGGGAAAGCTAATATCAAGGATATCACCAATCCTCTCAGTTCTTTCACTGTTGATGGAAATGCCACACTTCAGGTGAAGATGATAGACAATGGTCAACCCGGAAATACAGACAGCATTGCTATAACAGTTTGGAACAAGAATGGAGGGTTATGGTATTCAAGTAACTGGAATTCTACCACCACCATCAAGCAGGTGCTTGATGGCGGTAATTTAAATGTAAATTCCACCAACTCCTTCCGATTTGACGTTTCACCTGAAGTAAGCGCATTGAGCACGGTTACGGTTTATCCTAACCCTGCAAATGACCATATTGCTATCAGTTTCATCTCTAATGAGGTGGCAAGTTATGATCTTAAAATAGTTGATGTAATAGGTAGATTATTATTTTCCCAAAATATTTCTGCTGTTTCCGGTGAGAATAGATTGGAGTATGATTTATCAGGTTATCCAAAAGGAATTTACTTCCTTGTACTTTCAGGAACAGATAGCTCAAAAGCAATAAAAGTTATTTTACAATAATTTTATTTTTTGTTTTTTGCGAAAACATATAAAACGGAGCTGAAAGATTTTCTTTCAGCTCCGTTTTATTTTTCCATATCCTCAAAAACAAATGATCGGTGGTCTTCGAACTCCCGTCTCCCGGCTAATCCGTCCTCGCCATCTGTCTTCTCACATCCTTTTCTTTCAGGCTTTCACGTTTGTCATACAGTTTTTTTCCTTTTGCAATCGCAATTTCAAGTTTGGCGTAACTACGTTCATTAAAAAATAACTGAACGGGAATAATGGTAGTTCCTTTGTCTTTCAGTTTCGATAGAATTTTTCGCAACTCAATTTTTTCAAGTAGGAGCTTTCTTATTCTCTTGGGTTCATGATTGTTGTAAGAGCCTTGCTTGTATTCGGAGATATGTAAGTTTTTCACATAGAGTTCTCCGTCAATGAAAACACAAAAGGAATCACTAAGATTTGCCTTTCCTTCACGAATTGATTTTACTTCCGTACCGCTCAACATGATTCCCGCAGTATAGGTCGTGAGGAAGTGGTATTCGAAAGAAGCTTTCTTGTTCTTTATCGCCGTAGTATGGCTCATTGGTTCAATGGTTTATTAGTTCAATGGTTCAATGATGACTGCAAATATACTATTGAACGAATAAACCATTGAACTATTAAACTACCGTATAATCAGCACAGGAATCTTCACCCGGTGTCTCACCGCATCCACCGTAGTTCCGAATATCATATCTTTCAGCCCGTGATGACCGTGAGCACCCATGACTAACAGGTCGGCGTTGTATTCGTTTACAATTTCAGGAATTGCCTTTTTGGGATTTCCATAGCCGATCTTTAATTCACAAGTATACCCTTTCGATTTTAAATCATGAAGATAGAGTTCAAGATTCGTTCTATCTGAGCTCGTTTCAAAATCTGTTATGTCGCTTCCCATCATAATGGCTCCTGCTGATTCTACAATATGAATCAGCAAATACCCAGCTTGCTTTCCCCCTTGCGAAATGGCATTGCTAATAGTTCCGGCATCCATCGTGGAGAAATCAATCGCGATTGCAATGCGTTTGTAAGGCTTTATTTTCAATCCTTCGAGATGATGAGCGCTTGCATGTGGCAATTTTACACTCAATAGTTTTTCTTTTCCAAGCAATGGTTTAAAGATAATATAAAGCAGAAGAATGGCAGCTGCTATCGCAACAGGAATTACTGTAATCCAAATGATAAATGGATTCGATGACGTTTCCATCCATTCCATAATTTGCTGAAAGACCAGGTTCGCATTCAACGTAACAATAATGACTGCACAAATCCACGCGAGGATTTTTACATAAAGTGGAATGACAAATTCCTTCATTTTCTTTTTGTCACTTACCAGGTGAATAAGCGGAACGATTGCAAAACCGAGTTGGAGACTTAGAATTACCTGCGATAAAATAAGCAGTTTTCCGGTGGCGCTTTCTCCGAAATAAGAGATGGCGATGAATGCCGGAATGATGGCCAAAAGCCTCGTGATTAAACGTCTCAGCCAGGGTGCAATCCGGAGATTAAGGTAACCTTCCATGACTATTTGCCCGGCTAATGTTCCTGTGAGTGTGGAGCTTTGTCCGGCGGCAATCAATGCGACTGCAAAGAAAGCAGGAGCCAGGTTGGTTCCAAGTAAAGGTTGAAGAAACTTATGTGCATCCTGGATTTCCGAAACATCAAACATTCCGTTCTTAAAAAAAGTGGAAGCAGCAAGAATGAGAATAGCAGCATTCACAAAGAATGCAAGGTTAAGGGCAATGGCTGAATCAAAAATATTAAAACGAATGGCTCTTCTTATTTCAACCGGGGTTCGTTCAAATTTTCGTGTCTGTACCAACGAAGAATGGAGATACAGGTTGTGAGGCATCACGGTAGCACCGATAATTCCAATGGCAATGTAAAGTGCTGCGCTGCTTGGAATGGATGGAACAAATCCTGCTACGACTTCTCCGATTAACGGTTTAGCAAAAATCATCTCCGCTAAAAATGCCATACCAATGATGGCGACCAATCCTAAAATAAATGCTTCCATCTTGCGAATGCCGAAGTTGATGAGAAAGAGGAGAAGAAAAGTGTCGAGCACAGTGATGCAAACTCCCCACAACAACGGAATGTGAAAAAGTAATTGCATCCCGATTGCCATACCTAACACTTCTGCCAGGTCACATGCTGCAATCGCAATTTCGGCAAGAACGTAAAGTGAAATATTGACCGGTCGTGAATAGGTTTCCCTGGATGCCTGCGCAAGATCTCTTCCCCTCACAATTCCAAGTCGCGCACTCAGGCTTTGTAACAGCAATGCAATAAGGTTCGACATTAACAACACCCAGATCAACTTATATCCGAATTGGCTTCCACCGGCAATGTCGGTCGCCCAGTTTCCCGGATCCATGTAACCCACGCTGATGAGATAGGCCGGTCCCATGAAGGCAAATAATTTTCTCCAGCCCTTGCGTGAAGTGTCAACCGATGAATGGACTTCGCTGAGTGAAGCAGTGGTATGTTTACGTTCGTCTTTCATCATCGAAATTATTTTTTTATGGTGACTAAAATATTTTTTGCAACATCATGGCTGATTTGTGTAATTGATTTATCCGGTTTAATAAGGATATGAAATGATTGGTCATAGCTGAATTTTTCCTGTACCCTTAATTCCTTTCCAAGTGACAAACCAATTTTTTCAATGTGTTGAAGAAAGAGGGGAGAGTGATCAATCACTCCGGTTACAATTACTTTTTCTTTTTCATTCAGATCGGCAAGCGGAGTCGATTTTTGAGAATACATATTTCCATGCTCGTCAGGAATGGGGTCGCCGTGTGGATCAAACTTGGGATGATTGAGAAACTGGTCGAGACGTTCGATCAGCATTTTTGAATTGATGTGTTCAAGTTGTTCGGCAACATCATGTACTTCATCCCACTTGAAATTTAATTTTTCCACGAGGAACAATTCCCATAGCCGGTGTTTCCGGATAATCGTGATCGCAATTTTTTTTCCGCTGGCTGTCAGTGATACACCTTGGTATTTTTCATACCGGATCAGTTTTTTATCCGCCAGTTTTTTGAGCATATCAGTCACGGATGCTGGAGCTGTTTCAACAATTTCGGCAATGGCATTGGTGGTAATTTTTCCGGTGACTTTTTTTTCTTCCAGCTTGAAGATCGCTTTCAGGTAATTTTCTTCTGTGAATGAATTCATGGGTTAGTCTTTTAATCTGAATGAGAAACCTAAGGCAGCGTAGTAATCAGGAGAATTTTCAGACAACCCGACTCCACCGGAAATGTCAATCAAAATATTTTTTTTTAATAAATAATTTAATCCTGCGTCAAACCGATGATCCGCTATCGACGTTTGAGGAACAAAACCATACAACTCAACATAACTACCGGTTTTTTCTGAAATAGCATACCCGGTAGTGAGCGTATAAATAAAGGTTGGCTCTGCGGATTCTCCATTCCATTCAGCACCTAAATTATAGCCAAGCGTAAATTTACCTGACAAGGTATGTTGCATGGTGAACCTGAACGATGGAGCGTAATAAGTAGATTGGAATTCAGGCGAAGCACAATCGGAAATCGTTAGATGTCCGATAAAAGAAGTAAGAGGGATTATCCCCTTTTCCTTTACCAGGTTTGTTTTGAATCCGATCGTGACCGGTGCAATTCCTGAAACAGCCTGTTTGTTAACATAGATGGCAGTGAACTCGGTTATTAATCGCAGTTCAAAAAGATCAGTAACCCCAAATTTTAATAGTGTAGAAGGGTGGGAAAAGGTTTTTGTATGATCATCCGTTTGTTCGAATGAAAATCCATTCTCCACCTGGAAATGATTTTTGGGAACTGTAAACGGGCATTCGGTTTGATCAGGCCTGTCGGTCTGGATGGATGCGATCTCCTGCCCAGAAACCGAAAACAAATCGGTCACTAAAAACAAGCTCAATGTAAAAAAGTACTTGGTCATGATTTTATTGTAAAAAATATTTAGACAAATCTAAAAAAATATTTTGATTAATTGAAAATATGATTTTTGGGAGTTCATAAGAAGGTCATTTGGCTTTTATTATTTTGCTGCCATGAAAATCCTCCTCATCGAAGATGAACCGAATGTCTCATCATTTATTAAAAGAGGTTTCGAGGAACAGTCCTATGTTGTGGACACTGCGTTTGATGGCTATACCGGAAAAAAATTAGCTCTTCAAAACGAGTACGATGCAATTGTTTTGGATGTAATCCTTCCTCATATCAACGGGGTAGAGCTTTGCAAAATAATCAGGGGAGAAAATATTGCTACACCGATCCTCATGCTTACAGCACTTGGAACAACGGAGGATGTAGTAACAGGTTTAAATACCGGAGCTGACGATTACCTCACAAAACCATTTAAGTTTAAGGAACTGGTTGCCCGTATCCAGGCGTTGGTTCGGAGAAGTCAGAACAAAATTATAAATCCTGTTTATAGAATAGCAGACATGGAAGTGAATGAAGAAAGCAAAGAAGTAAATCGAAACGGAAAGCTCATCAGGCTTACTCCAAGGGAGTTTTCATTGCTCCGGTATTTTGTACAGAATAAAGGTATTGTAAAATCAAGATATCAAATCGCAGAATCTGTTTGGGACGATACTTCAGACACCAATTCGAATGTTGTGGATGTGTATGTAAACTACCTGAGGAATAAAATTGATAAAGGGTTTTCGCCTAAACTTATTCATACGGTTACAGGAATGGGATACGTTTTTAAAGAAGGAAAAGAATGAAGATTAAGAACAAGCTGACCTTGTTATTTACCGGAATCATTGCATTGCTTTTGTTGGCGCTTACCATCTATATCTTTTCGCTTTCAAAGTCGTACGCATCTTCAGATTTTTTCAAGCATTTGAAGGAACGAGCGTTCATTACCGCCAATGTTTTCCTGGAAGAAGACGAGGCAAGTAAAAAGGTGTATACTGAATTCAGGGAGCAATACCTTGATAAATTACCAAGTGAAATCATCCGTGTTTATAATGCAAATGATCAACAGGCATTTATCAATGATTCTGTTGTGTCATTGTTTTCAAAGGATGTGATTGACAAAACACGGAAGCAAAAAACATACGAGCACAAAAACGGGAACCGTTATGTGAGCGGTATTTTTTATTCAGATAACCAGGGCGAATTTGTCATCATAGCCTCAGCGATGGATACGATCGGGGATGCGAAACTGAATCACCTGCGGAATGTATTGATGATCGGATTCTTTATCAGCGTGGTGATTGTTTTTTTCCTGGGAAGATTTTTTACTTCTCAAATGCTTCAACCTGTCAGTGTAATTGTGAAGCAGGTAAAGCGTATTACAGAAACAAATCTCCATCTTCGTTTAAATGAAGGAAACGGAAAAGACGAGATTGCTGAACTGGCAAAGACATTTAATAATGTGCTGACCCGTCTTGAAAGTGCATTCGTGCTGCAGCGAAATTTTGTTGCCGATGCATCGCATGAATTGCGTACTCCTCTCACTTCCATTATCGGCAATATTGACGTAACACTTTCCAAAGAAAGAACAGGTGATGAATACAGAAGTATACTTAACACCATTCTTGAAGAAGCGGAACGGCTGCATAAACTCAGCAATGGACTACTCAATATCGCGCAGGCCAATGTCGATGAAAATAATTTGAAGCCGGAAAGTATTCGCATTGATGAACTGCTGGAAGAAGCGATTGACATTGTAAATAACCAGGTGCCGAAAGGGAAATTTGAATTGATTTTTAATAACATGCCGTCCAGTTCAGATGAATTGATGATTTTCGGCAATAAAAACCTGTTATTAATTGCCTTTGAAAACCTGTTGGAAAATGCGTCCAAATTTTCTGATCATAAAAAGGTGGAGATATCTCTTCTTAATTGCGCTAGGGAGCTTGTTATTACAGTACATGATTCCGGTATCGGGATTCCTGAAAAGGATATCGGAAAAGTATCTCAGACTTTTTATCGTGCTGAAAATGCCAGGCAATACAGCGGTTCCGGAATAGGACTGGCATTGTCTCAAAAAATCATTTTGCTTCACAATGGAAAACTCTTTTTAAATTCGAGTGAAGGCAAAGGAACAACGGCTACAGTTCAATTCCCGAAGATTAAGTTTTCCTGAAGTTTCATTTTCTAATCACTTTCTAATCTCATTCTAATGTCTCTCTAATACGGCCATGGTACGTTTGCGTTCGTGATTAAGCGCATGGCGGTTCAGAGAAATTTCTTTTTACTTTTTTATATTCTTCTGTTTGCACAGAAGACGTTTGCTCAAAGCAATAATTTTCCAGACTCGATTCATCTTTCCATTGATAATGCAGAAAAATTATTTCTTGCAAAGAATTTTGAACTTCTTGCTGCGAAATACGAAGTTAATATGGCTGAGGCTTCGGTTGTCCAGGCAAAACTCTGGGATAATCCGTCACTCAGTGTTGACCAGGGCGCATATAACAGGCAAACCGGAAAATGGTTTGACATTTCTCAAACAGGAGAAACTGCAGTTTCAGTAAACCAACTGGTTCATCTCGCAGGGCAACGAAATAAGAATGTCCGCTTGCAGAAAACAAACTCTAAGCTGGCTTCTTACCAGTTTTATGATTTGATGCGGACAATTCGATATGAACTCAGAATAAATTTTTACGCACTTTATTTTCTTCGGCAATCGGTTTCAGTGTATGATCAGGAGATTGCTTCGCTCAATATTCTTATCAATTCATACCAACAACAATATCAGAAGGGAAATATTGCTTTTAAGGAATTGGCGCGTTTACAGTCGTTGCAATTCAACCTGGAGAATGAACGGATTGATTTATTGAAAGACATTGCTGAAAAGCAAAGTAATCTTGTTTTGATCACGGGTGATACCCTTGCGCAAACAATCATTCCGGAGTTTACGACTTCCTCCTTTGACGAGGTGAATGCTTCCCAACTTAATTATTCGCTTCTTCTGGATTCAGCTTTAGCGAACCGAAATGATTTAAGGATTGCAGAAACACAAATGGATGCTGAACAGGCAAACCTAACGCTGCAAAGGTCATTGCGGGTTCCTGACTTGCATCTTGGTGTAAACTACGATCGTGCGGGAAGTTATATCAATGATTACAATTCTGTTTCTCTCGGAATTGATTTGCCTTTTTTTAATCGCAACCAGGGAAATATCAAAGCTGCCGGATATAAAGTCGAGGAAAGTAAGTTGCTGAAAAATAAGGCTGAGCTGGAGGTGAAAAATGATGTGACAAAAGCGTTCTCTCAATTCTCGGAAAGTGACAGGCTCTACAAATCTGCAATGCCAAAATTCACAAATGATTACGACAAATTATTGCTGGGGATTACCCAGGGCTATCAGAACAGGACCATCAGCTTGCTTGAGTTTATTGATTATTACGAGACCTATAAAAATTCAAAGACTGAATTTAACAAACTTCAAGATAGCCGACTGGAAGCAATCGAGAACATCAATCTTGCAACAGGCATTACAATTCTAAAATAAGTTATGAGCATGAGTTATAATAAATCGCTGTTCTTTTTCCTGGCTTTATTGACTGTGATGATCACTGCTTCATGCAGTAAACCGGACTCACAGGAAAATAATAATTCAGAAGATTATTGCATTCCGGATTCCCTTATGAAAAACATAACACTCGACACGGTTAAGTCGGAAGCCGTGATGAGTGAATTAAAAGTCTCAGGAAGGATTACTTTCAACGAAGACCATGTTGTGAAAATATTTCCATTTGTTAGCGGTCATGTTTCGGACGTAAAAGTTACGTTGGGCGATTATGTTCAGAAAGGACAATTACTCGCAATGATTCGTAGCACTGATATGGCGAATTATTTTAATGATTTCAAATCATCACAATCAGAACTTGCCATTGCAAAAAAGAATATGGAAGTAACAACTGACATGAGAAGCAGTGGTGTCAGTTCTGAAAAGGATTTCCTGGCAGCGCAGGGTGAATATGAGAAAGCACTTGCGCAATTCAACAAGGTAAATGAAGTATTGAAGATTTACGGCAGCACAGACCTCGGAAATGATTCCATTGGTTCGGGGTATCTTATTAAAGCACCTATTAGTGGCTTTATCGTTGAGAAAAAAATTATGACAGGCATGGAACTCAGGGCTGATGCAGCTGACAACCTGTTTACAATTTCTGATTTAAAGGAAGTATGGGCTGTGGCAAATGTGTATGAAAGTGATATTTCTAAAATTAAACTCAATGATGAAGTGGAGATTTCAACGCTGAGTTATCCCGATAAAAAATTTAGAGGAAAAGTGGAGCGTGTTTCGAACATCCTGGATCCTGAAACGAAAGTGATGAGTGTGAAAATCAGGCTGAACAATCCGGACTATACACTCAAGCCGGGAATGTTTGCAAACATTTCAATTCTTTTTCCGGAAAATAAAAAAATGTTGATGCTGCCTTCCAAGTCAGTTTTGTTCGATGACAACAAAACGTATGTGGTTATTTTCCGCAAACGATGTGATATAGATATGCAGGAGGTAAAGATTTTTAAATCGTTCGATGACAACTATTTTATCGAAGAGGATTCAATTCACCAGGGAGATATGGTGATTTCCAGGAACGGGCTTTTTGTATTCACTGCTCTCAAAAAACTTTAAAAAATAATTCGAAATTCTATAAATGGATAACCTGGTAAAAAATATTATCTCGTTTTCGCTCAGGCATAAATTGTTTGTCTTTTTTCTGACGGGTGTTCTGGCAGTTGCCGGGATATTTTGTTTTATCAAAACTCCGATTGTTGCTTTTCCTGATTTTACAAATACCCAGATTCGAATCATTACACGTTGGCCCGGCCGCAGTGCACAGGAGATGGAACGTTTTGTCACCATTCCCATTGAGATTGCGATGAACAGTGTTCAGCGGAAAACAAATCTTCGTTCCCAGTCTATGTTCGGTCTTTCTGTTGTTACACTTGTATTTGAAGATGATGTGGAAGACATGTATGCGCGTCAACAGATAACAGGTTTATTACCCGGTGTTGAGTTGCCGGAGGGAGCGCAGGCTGAACTCACTCCTCCGACCGGACCGACTGATGAAATCTTCCGTTATACACTTCACTCTAAATATAAAACACCGGCCGAGTTACGCACTTACCAGGATTGGGTAATTGACCGGAATCTGCGCACAGTTCCCGGTGTAGCCGATGTTGTTGCTTTCGGTGGCCCTGTGAAAACATATGAGGTGAGTGTCAATCCTGATCTTCTTACGCAATATGATCTTACAGCAATTGATGTGTACGATGCAATCAATAAAAGCAATATAAATGTCGGTGGCGATGTAATCGAAAAATCTTCGCAGTCTTTTATCGTGAGAGGGATTGGTTTGATAAATACGATTGATGACATAAAAAATATTGTTCTGAAAGTCACAAACGGAACTCCTGTTCTGGTGAAGAATGTTGCTGAAGTATTGGAGTCAAGTAATCCGCGTCTTGGAATGGTTGCGCGCGGACATGAACCGGATGTAGTAGAAGGCATTGTGCTGATGCGAAAAGGAATTGATCCTGGTACTGTCTTAAAAGCATTGGAGGAAAAAGTAAAAGAGTTGGATGAAAAAATTCTTCCTTCTGATGTGGATATGCAGACTGTATACGACCGGCAAAACCTGATTGACTTTTGTCTGCATACTGTATTTCATAATGTACTGGAAGGAATTTTTCTTGTCACAGCAATTGTATTTTTGTTTATGCGTGATTGGCGTGCAACACTCATTGTGTCGCTGATCATTCCGCTTTCACTGATGTTTGCGTTCATCATGCTCTACCTGAAAGGCATGTTTGCAAATCTCATTTCAATCGGGGCAATTGACTTTGGAATCCTGATTGATGGAGCTGTTGTCATGGTGGAAGGTGTGTTTGTGACACTTGGATATTACGCGGCAGAAGTCGGGATGGAAAAATTTAATAAAGCTGCAAAACTTGGATTGATCAGGCGTACCGGTGTTGACATGGGCAAAGCAATTTTCTTTTCAAAGCTGATTATCATCACGGCTTTAATTCCGATTTTCTCATTTGAAAAAGTGGAAGGAAAATTATTTTCTCCGTTGGCTTACACACTTGGATTTGCTTTGCTGGGAGCGTTACTCTTCACACTCACGTTTGTACCGGCCCTTTCGAGCCGCTTACTGCACAAAAATGTGAGAGAGAAACACAACCCGGTTGTTGCAGGAATGATCAAATATTATGAGAAGATTTTCGATTGGGTGATGCGAAATAAAAAGAAGAGTGTTACGGTTGCTGTTCTCTTGGTGGTGCTGACTTTTGCGTCTGCGAAAATTCTCGGAACAGAATTTATTCCTCACCTGGATGAAGGTGCCTTGTGGGCGGAAGGTGACGCGCCCATGAGTATTTCATTATCCCAGGCGAAGATGCTTGCCGATAGCATGCGTTACGATCTCATGAAATTTCCTGAAGTGCATGATCTGATTTCACAGGTTGGCCGCCCGGATGACGGTACGGATCCGAAAGGTTTTTTTGCTATCGAATGCCTGGTAGATTTGTATCCGAAAGAGCAATGGAAATCACATGACACAAAAGATGAGCTGATAAAAAAAATGCAGGATCTATTGGAGTCCAAATATGTCGGAACGATCTGGAGTTTTTCTCAGCCCATCATTGATAACGTGAATGAAGCGATTGCAGGGATTGATGTAAACCAGGCTGTGAAAGTATTCGGAGAGAACTTGGACACGATTTCTAAAATATCAAGACAAGTCTATCAGAAATTAAAAACAGTTCCCGGGATGGATGATGTGGGAATTGTGAAAAATCTTGGACAGCCGGAACTTCAAATAAATTTGGACAGGCAGAAGATGGCCTTGTATGGAATTACGGCTTCAGAAGCAAATGCCATTGTGGAACTTGCAATCGGAGGTAAAGCAGCATCTCAATTGTATGAAGGTGAAAAAAAGTTTGACATCCGTGTCCGGTATCAATATCCATTTAGAAAGTCTGAGTTGGAAATAGGAGAGCTGATGATTCCTACTTCTTCAGGAACTAAAATTCCATTGAAAGAAGTTGCCGACATACAACTGAAAAGCGGACCTGCTTTTATCTATCGTGATAATAACAGACGTTTTTCTGCTGTGCAGTTTGCCGTGCGCGGAAGAGATTTAGGAAGTACGGTTTCTGAAGCGCAAAAAAAACTGGAAGATGAAATTCAACTTCCAAAAGGTTATTCGATTGAATTCAGCGGAGAGTACGAGAGTGAAATTCGCGCAATGACGAGGTTGTCAGTCGTAGTCCCAATAAGCCTGGTAATTATTTTTATCATACTGCTTGTTCTGTTCAGGAAGATAAAGGACGTGTTGCTGGTATTGATGAATGTACCATTTGCATTGGTAGGCGGAATACTTGCATTGCTTGTCACCGGAACTAATTTTAACATTGCTGCCGGAATCGGCTTTATTGCGCTCTTCGGTATTTGTATTCAGAACGGAGTGATTATTATTTCCGTCTTCAAACAAAATCTTGATAAAAAAATGTCGCTGGATGAAGCGCTAAAAAATGGTGCTATCAGCCGCGTTCGACCCGTTGTGATGACTGCATTGATGGCCATATTCGGCTTGCTTCCTGCGGCTATTTCTACAGGCATTGGATCCGAGACACAAAAACCGCTCGCGATTGTAATTGTTGGCGGATTAATCAGTGCCACACTTCTTACGCTGATAATTTTTCCTGCGATTGTACATCGCGTATATAGACGGAAGTTGCTTAATATTTAATAATAAGGCTGCGATGACTTTTTAATTTGTTTTGTTTTGGGTTCGATTGGCTTCTGTTTATATTTGACCACTTATCGGTCATGTATAAAAAAATTCTGAAGCCAATCTTTTTTCTTTTTTCTCCTGAAACAATTCATCATGTTGTTTTTGCAACCCTTAAAATATTTTTCAAAATTCCGATGCTCTGGTGGTTTGTCAGGAAATATTATTCTGTAGATGACCCGAAGCTAAAGCGAACGGTTTTCGGAATCGATTTTCCAAATCCTATTGGATTAGCTGCCGGTTTTGATAAAGATGCAAAGTTGTTTGATGAACTTTCATGTTTTGGCTTTGGTTTTATTGAAATAGGGACGGTGACGCCAGTTGCGCAAGAGGGAAATCCGAAACCAAGAATGTTCAGGTTGTTGAACGATGAAGCGATCATCAACAGGATGGGATTTAATAATGATGGAGCGTTAACGGCTGCAATGAGATTGAAAAAAAAAAAATCGAATGTCATCATAGGGGGAAACATCGGAAAAAATAAAACTACATCGAATGAAAATGCAATAGACGATTACGAAAAATGTTTCCGTGAATTGTATGAGACAGTTGATTATTTTGTTGTGAATGTGAGTTCGCCAAATACGCCCGGTCTAAGAGAATTGCAGGAGAAAGAACCATTGAAGAAAATTCTTTTTCGCTTGCAGGAAGTGAATCGCGAATTAAGTCAGAAGTCCACAGTTCACAGTCCACAGTCCACAGTCCACAGCAAAGAGAAATCCGTAAACCGTAAACCGGAAACTGTAAACGGTAAGCCTCTCCTTCTCAAAATCGCTCCCGATCTCACCAACTCTCAGCTCGATGACATCATCGAAATTATCTTCGAAACAAAATTGGATGGGGTAGTGGCAACGAATACAACCATATCGAGAGAAAATCTCCGAACTCCGAACTCCGAACTTCAAACTATCGGAGCAGGAGGACTGAGCGGAAAGCCACTAACAAAGCGATCCACGGAGGTAATCAAATACGTTTCAGAAAGATCAAATGGAAAATTTGCAATCATCGGAGTAGGAGGGATTCATACTCCGGAAGATGCAATTGAAAAAATAAATGCCGGCGCTGCACTCGTTCAGATTTATACAGGCTTTATTTATGAAGGACCGGGAGTTGTAAGAGAAATTAATAAAGGGCTTCTCAAAATTTCCCTGAACAATTAATAAGATTTTATTTTTTCCTCGACAAAGTCGATCATCTGTTTCAATTGTTCCGACTGAAACCAATTGATCTCATCGTCTTTTCTAAACCACGTCAATTGCCTTTTTGCGTAACGTCTCGTATTTCGTTTTATCAATTCGATAGCTTCTTCAAGTGAAGTTTTGTTTTCAATAAATTCGAATAGCTCTTTATAACCTATCGTTTGTAATGCATTCAAATGACGATCGGGATAAAACTGTTTTACTTCATCAAGCAAACCATTCTTTAGCATATCATCAACACGTTCATTGATTCTGCGATAAACTTTTTCACGGTCATCATCGAGGCCGATTTTTATACTCGTAAAATTTCGCAACTTCTTTTCTTTTTTTCGAAGCTCAGAATATTTCATTCCGGTCAACACACAAATTTCGATAGCCCGAATTAAACGATGCGGATTGGAGCGGTCAACTGTTTCATAATATTCAGGATCGAGTTGAGAAAGTTTTTCCTGCAATGCTTCAATTCCTTTTGCAACAGATAAGTCTTTCAACTCATTTCTTAATTCAGGATCACTTTCCGGCAATTCATCTATTCCATGACAAACTGCATTCACAAATAATCCCGAACCTCCAACCATGACAGCCGTTTCATGCTTTGTAAAAATGGTATCGAGACAGGAAAGAGCATCTGTCTCAAATTGACCGACATTGTACGAGTCACCGATTGAAATGGAATTGACCAGGTGATGCTTTATTTTTTGTAATTCATCTTCAGACGGTTTTGCTGTTCCGATTTTTAGTTCTTTGTAAAACTGTCTTGAGTCAGCAGAAATAATTTCCGTGTGAAAATACTTCGCGACTTCCATGGCAACACTTGTTTTGCCAATAGCAGTAGGACCGACAATAACAATGAGCGTTTTTTTCACGGCGAGGTTATTCGATTAGTTTGTTTCAAAATAAAAAAGCCATCCGCCTGGGTGGATGGCTTGCAGTGTTGAATATTTTTCTGCATCAAAACTCTTCACCTTCAGCGGCGCTTTCTTCATCAACAGATTCATCATCGGCCGTTTCTAAATCATCGCCTGCGATTACTTCATTTCCGTCGGAAGAAACTAAAGGATCATCACCCTCAGTTCCTTCAGGCAAATTTTCTTCAAGTGAAATCAGGGTTTCATCGAAATCTTCCGGTTCAGGAACAGCGCCTAGGTTGGTAACTCCGTATTGTTTTGGAGCTTCTCCCGTTACTTTGATGCAGCGAGGATAATTGGCTCCGATTTCTTCGTTCACAATAATTTTAATCAACTCGATACGGAATGTCCACATCGAAGCGAAATCAAAAACATAATAAATTTTTTGATGAGGATCGGCAATGAAATCACAAAGCCTTGCTTTCTTCATGGAAGCCACGCTCGTTTTCTCTTCTTCTTTCAGCTCGCGTGATGAAATTTCTTTCCCCTTTTTCCAGTAATCATCACTCATATAGAATGAAGCCGGTTTTGAAGCATCAAAGCCAATTGACGTATGAATCGAATTGTTCAACTCTTCAAACGTTTGTGTGGATTTGATTTCGATGTCACGTTGAATGTCATCAAAATCTTCAAAGGTGATCCTGAAACGGTAAACTGCCATATAGCTCTCTCGTTAGTTGTGTCATCAAAAGTAGAAATAATTTATTTTCAATTGCACCATTGAAAAAAATTAGTGTTTTTTATTTTCAGCACTTACTGTTAACTTGTGTTTCACCTCCAGGCCTAGTTCTTTTCCTTTCCTGATCATGAAATCATAAGCAGCTTCAAATTCACTTTTTATTTCGCCTTCGAGGATAGCTTCCCGGATTGCATTCTTGATCTCGCCAACTTCCCTGCATGGTTTCAACTGAAATGCTTTCATGATGTCTTCCCCTGAAATGGGCGGTTGCCAGTTACGGACGCGGTCTTTTTCTTCTACTTCTTTCAGTTTTTCCAAAACGATTTCGAAATTGCGTTTGTACTTCTTTGCCTTGTATTCATTCTTGGTGGTCACATCAGCATGGCAAAGAGTCATCAACGAGTCGATATCGTCTCCGGCATCAAACAACAACCTTCGAACGGCCGAATCGGTGACGATCTCCTGCGCCAACACAATCGGACGAAGATGTAGTTGTACCATCTTCTCCACAAATTTCATTTTTTCATTCATCGGCAATTTGAACTGGCGGAAGATGTGTTTCACCATGCGCGCACCTTTGTCTTCATGACCGTGAAAAGTCCAGCCACTTTGATCATCAAAGCGTTTTGTATCCGGCTTTGCAATGTCGTGCAAAACAGCAGCCCATCGCAACCAGAGATCATCAGAAGCTCTCGCCACGTTATCTAAGACCTCGAGCGTGTGGTAAAAATTATCCTTGTGTCCTTGTCCGTTTACCACCTCAACACCTTGCAATTTGCAGAACTGCGGGAAAATGATTTTCAACAGGCCGGTATCAAAAAGGAGTTTGAAACCGACGGATGGCTTTGACGACAAAATTATTTTATTCAATTCGACAGTGATTCTCTCCATGGATACAATGGAGATTCGCTCGTTGTTTTTTGAAAGAGCTTTTAATGCTTTATCATCAATGGTGAAATGAAACTGAGAAGCAAATCGAATGGCTCGCATCATGCGAAGCGGGTCGTCCGAAAATGTAATATCAGGATCGAGCGGAGTGCGGATTATTTTATCCTGCAAATCCTGAACTCCGTTGAACGGGTCAACCAACTCTCCGAAATTTTTTTCAGTGAGATGAATGGCCATCGCATTGATCGTAAAATCCCTTCGCTTCTGATCGTCTTCAAGCGAACCTGTTTCTATGATCGGTTTTCTTGAATCGCTCCTGTAAGATTCTTTCCTGGCGCCAACAAATTCGATTTCGAGATCATCGAATTTAATCATGGCAGTTCCGAAATTTTTAAAATAGTTTACATGCACACGATCACCGAGATTTTTCGCAACATGCTTCGCAAGTTCAATTCCAACCTGTCCCGATTCATTCGGGATACCGATGAC
Organism: Bacteroidota bacterium; assembly: GCA_043787975.1. Classification (GTDB taxonomy): domain Bacteria; phylum Bacteroidota; class Bacteroidia; order AKYH767-A; family 2013-40CM-41-45; genus JAPLDA01. Next base: position 9,517 of record JAYVUK010000015.1, on the reverse strand, counting down.
AACGATGTCAATGTCTTTTGATTCGCGTTTCAGGAAAATATCACGAACGTAACCTCCTACTACAAATGCTTCTGCATTCATCGTAGCAGCTTCATGTGCGATGATTTTAAAAATTGGATCCTGTATATGCTTCTTCATTCCGAAATTTCAACCGGCTTGCTTTACTTCCTGATGAATTTGATTTCACCGTTGGCCTTCAGCCGGATGATTGTTGAAGGTGAATTCGTGCTGCGTTCTTCCCTACGCAAATCTACAATATAATCAACACCGCTTTTTATCTCATCGCTGATTTCGGAAAAGTTCAATGGAGAACTTTGTCCGCTGGTATTCGCTGAAGTGGATACAATCGGTTTGCGAAAACGTTCGATCAGTTTTTTACAGAAAGTCTCTTTGATGATTCGGATCCCGATGGAACCGTCTTCTGCAATAACATTTGTCGCGAGATTTTTTGCATGATCATAAACAATCGTCAATGGATTCTCTGCATATTCGATTAAATCATAAGCAACTTCAGGAACTTCACGGATGTAAGATTGAAGTTTCATTTCATTATCAAGAAGAATGACCATGCTTTTTTTTTCGGCTCTTTTTTTTAAGCTGAAGATTTTTTCGACAGCTTTTTCATTCGTGGCATCGCAACCGATTCCCCAAATGGTATCGGTCGGATAGAGAATCAATCCGCCGGTTTTCAAAACCTCAATACACTTGTTTATTTCAATACCGATTTCTTCGTATGTCATTTTAATTCTTCCATTCTGTTTTAAGCATTTGTAAACTTTTGGCCATTGAACAAGTATACTATTGAACTATTTCTTTTACGTCAATCGTCCACGCACATTTAAAATGTCCAACAGGACAAGCCTTATGACCATGCAAGCCGCAAGGTTTGCAATCCAATTTAATTTTTGTTTCTATTATTTTTGTCTGATCACCCAACGGACCAAAACCATATGCCGGAACTGTTGAACAGAAAACGGCAGTGACCGGAGCATTCATGGCAGAAGTGATATGTAAAGGCGCTGAATCATTCACATAGTTCATCGTTGCATGTTTCATCAAAGCTGCTGATTCAAGAAATGAAAGTTGCCCGGCAAGGTTAACGACCATTTCTGATTTCTGATCTTTGATTTCTGATTTAATGGCTGCACACAATTCATGATCGGTTGGTGAGCCGATAAGAAAAACAAAAAAATTGTCAGGTAAGATATTGATCAGTTCAATCCACTTCTCTTTTGGAAATTGTTTTGTAAACCAGATGGAAGCAGGAGCAATGCAGACATAATTCCTGCTTTCTGATTTCTGTTTTCTGATTTCCCGAATCACGTCAAAATCTTTTTCAGAAGGATACAGTTTTGGTTTAGCGGCAACATCATCCGTTAAATCCCTGATCAATTCATGGTTCCGTTCAATCTCATGTTTGCCGTTTCCTATTTCATGCTTAAATTTTTTAGTGAAGAAAAAGGAAAATGGATTTTTATCAAAACCGATTTTTTCAGTTGCTCCGGAAAGAGCAGTGATCAAACCTGAACTTGAAAAACGATGGAGATTGATAACGTAATCGTAGTTGTTTTTTCTGACTTTCAAAATGGTTCGAGCAAGATTTAAAAACTTATTTTCCTTCTTGTTCCAAACTAGGACTTCATGAATAAACGGATGCTGATCAAGCAAACTTTCATTTCCTTTCCTCAGCAGGAAATCAATGGTTGAATCGGGAAAAAATTGATGCAGGTTTTCAACAACCGATGTCGCAAGAATAACATCACCTGTAAAAGCCGTTTGTATGATCAGGAATTTTTTCAAGTAAGAGGATAAAAATTTTTAGACTGCAACATGATGTTCGCGCAATGCATCATTCAACGAAGTTTTCAAATCAGTGCTTTCTTTTCTCTTCCCGATAATTAATGCACATGGAACCTGGTAATCTCCTGCCGGAAACTTTTTCGTGTAGGACCCTGGAATTACGACAGACCGTGATGGAACCTGTCCTTTGTATTCTAAGGGTTCCACTCCTGTGATGTCAATAATTTTGGTTGACATGGTAAGCACCACATTTGCTCCCAGCACGGCTTCTTTCTCAACATGAACTCCTTCCACAACAATGCAGCGTGAACCAATGAAACAATTGTCTTCAATGATCACAGGAGCTGCTTGCACAGGTTCCAGCACTCCACCGATACCGACCCCGCCACTCAAATGAACATGCTTCCCGATTTGTGCACACGAACCGACAGTAGCCCACGTATCCACCATCGTTCCTTCATCCACATACGCACCGATGTTCACATAAGATGGCATGAGAATAACTCCTTTCGCCAGGTAACTTCCATAACGTGCAATACCATGAGGAACAACACGAACTCCCAGTTTTTCATAGCCGGTCTTTAATTTCATCTTATCATGAAATTCCATAGGACCTGCGTGTAGAGTTTCCATTTGCTGAATCGGGAAGTAAAGAATGACTGCTTTCTTAATCCAGTCGTTTACTTTCCATCCGTTGTCGGTATGCTCTGCAACGCGCAACTTCCCTTTGTCAAGCTGTTCAACGACTTCTTTTATTGCATCACGGGTTTTACTTTCTTTCAGTAACTCGCGATTGGTCCAAGCTGATTCTATGATCTCCTTCATGATTTTGAATTATACAGCAAAGAAAAACATTTTTATTAAGGAGACGATTTAAGTATGAAGAAGACCGATCTCTTAGTTGGTAGAATAAACGACAGAAGCGATTCGTAGATTCGTATGGATTAGTAATTCGTAGATATTATCTTTGCACCATGTCGAGAATCCTTGCAATTGATTACGGAACGAAACGCGTGGGACTTGCCGTGACAGATACGAACCAATTGATTGCAACAGGCCTTGATACGGTTCATTCGAAAGATGTGATCAGTTATTTGAAAGCGTATGTTTTGAAAGAGACCGTGGAATGCTTTGTGGTTGGCGAGCCAAAACAGATGGATGGGAGCGATTCACAGATAAAGAAACAACTGGATCAGTTTATCAATCAACTGAAAAAGAACTTCCCTGACATTCCTGTTGAGCGTTCCGACGAACGTTTCACCTCTTTGATGGCTTCCCGGTCATTGTTGATGAGCGGTGTAAAAAAAAGTGAAAGACAGAACAAAGAATTGATTGATATGACGAGCGCAGTGATTATTTTGCAATCGTTTATGGAAAGGAAAAAATAGTGAATGGTTTACAGTTTACGGTTTACAAAACCGATTGGTGGTAAACTGTAAACAATAAACGGTAAACGGAATATGATTCTCCCAATAATAGCTTACGGTGACCCGGTTTTAAAGAAGAAGGCTTCTGATATTTCAAAAAAATATCCGAAGCTGGACGAGTTAATTGCGAATATGTATGAAACCATGTATGCTAGCCACGGAGTCGGTTTGGCGGCTCCGCAGATTGGTTTGTCAATCCGCTTGTTTGTGGTTGATGCTTCCGCCTTTGATGATGAAGAAGTAAAAGATTTTAAAGAAGTTTTTATCAATTCTGTTATTAAAGAAGAAGAAGGTGAGTTGTGGAAATTTAATGAAGGATGCCTGAGTATTCCGACTGTACGGGAAGATGTGCAGCGGAAAAAAGTCCTGCACATCGAATATTACGATCAGGATTGGAATCTTAAGAAGAAGACTTTCAAAGGTGTTGCTGCACGCATCATCCAGCATGAGTACGATCACATTGAAGGAATTTTATTTGTGGATAGAATTTCTCCTCTTCGCAAAAGATTGATAAGAAATAAACTCATCGATATTTCGAAAGGCGATGTGGATGTAGATTATAAAATGAAATTTCCAGTTTTTAAAAGATAAATTAAAATTGCAATCCCTATGAAAATGAAATCCTCTTTATTAATTCCTGCGTTGTTTTCTGTTTTCTGTTTCTCACTTTATTCCTGCAAGTCGGGAAAAGAAAAGTTGCAGGAAACTATCAGTGTAAACGAACAGAAACTTTTTTCTGATTCGACAAAGATGCTGGATCAGAAAATAGGGGAGGACGTCTTAAAATCTTACAAAGAATACGCAGAGAAATATCCGGACGATACAATTTCTCCATCCTATTTATTCAAAGCTGCTGATTTGGCAAATGGAATGAAAAAATACCGGGAGGCTGTTGATTTGTACGGCGGGTTTCGTGAAAAATATCCCACACATCGGAAAGCTGCTGCTGCTTTGTTTTTGCTTGCTTTTAGTTATGACAACAATTTGCAGGACAAAGAGAAAGCAAAACTATTGTACGCTGAGTTTTTACAAAAATATCCGGATCACCAAATGGTGCCTTCTGCGAAAGCTTCGCTTGATCAATTGAACATGGGATTGACTGACGAAGAACTGGTAAAAATGTTTGAAGCGAAACAGGACAGTCTTGCGAAAGCAGGAAAATAATCAAACCCGAAATTCTGTCCCGAGTTTTTTCTCCAACTCATCAATCGAAACATTGATTCGGATCTGGCCTTCCTGGGCAATAGAAATTTCTCCCGTTTCTTCTGATACAGCAATGGCAATCGCATCACTTTGTTCGGTGATTCCAATCGCAGCGCGGTGACGCATGCCAAGATGTGCAGGTAACTCAACATTTTCGGTAACAGGCAATACGCAGCGTGCAGCCTTTATTTTATTGTTCACAATGATGATCGCTCCGTCATGCAACGGACTATTTTTAAAGAAAATATTTTCGATGAGTCGCTGCGAAATTTCAGCATCCATGATATCTCCCGTGTTCGAGTAATATTTAAGTTCGGATGATTTTGCCAGAATGATAATCGCTCCTGTTTTATCCTTCGACATCTGGCGGCAAGCTTTTACAATAGCAGAAATATTCAGTGCAGATTTTTTTTCCGCCTGCCAGTTCCACGGAAGAATTTGTTTGGTGAAAGGATTACGCGCAATGAAACTGTTGGTGCCGATCACGATGAGAAAACGCCTTACTTCCTGCTGGAACACAATGATGAGCGCAATGAAGCCAAGACTGATAAATTGACCGAGAATGGTTCCGATCAATTGCATGTTCAGAATTTTTACACACACCCAATACAATGCATAAACCGTTAGTAAGCCGATGAAAATATTGATGGCAACTCCACCGCGAAGTAGGTTGTATAGCTTGTATAAAATAAAAGTCACGAGGGCAATGTCAATCAGGTCAATAAGCCGTATGGTGAGAAAGCCGATGTGGAATAAATCCATTTAAAATTCTGTTTACAGTTTACTCCTTTATAACGCGAACTCTATAACAGTTGTTTCCTTGTCTTGCTTCAACAAAATAAATTCCCTTTCTTAAATCATTACCGACAACCGTGCTTTCGTTTACATCATTGTAGGTTTCAACTTTTCTTCCGATCACATCATACATGACTAAATTAATTGCTTCATGAGAAGAATTAAAAATGTGAAAAGAGAAACCGGAATTGAATGGATTTGGATAAGCAGCCAAATAAAACTCATGTTGCTTAATGAAAGCTACTGATTGTGGAACAGAATCTACTGTAACAGTTATTGAATCCATAACAACACATCCTACTGAATCTGTTCCTGTAACTATATAAGTAGTTGTAACCGGTGGAAAAGCAATTACTGAATCACCAGAACAAACATCCAAATAAATACAAGGTGACCATGAATACGTTGCTGCTCCTGTTGCAGACAACATAGTTGAGTCGCCTGCATAAATTATAAGAGATGGAGAAGTTGTTAATGTGAGAGTATCTACAATAATAGTTACAGAAGTTGTAACCTGAGTACATGCTGAATCGGTTACATGAAGAGTGTAGGTAGTTGTTGAAGAAGGACAGACAGTAAAAGGTCCTGCACCACCTCCGATATTCGGAGTCCACGTATAGGTATATGGCGGAATGCCTGCTGAAGCAATAGAAGAAATAGTTGTGCAGTTGCCTATGCAGATTGTAGTATCATTGGATACGGAAACAGAAGTGGGAGAAATAGTTCCTCCACAATTGGGATCAATAGTGTAAATCCAAAGATCGTTATAGTCGCCATTCGTAGATGCGTTTGTTCCTCCAAAAAAATAAAGATGACCGCTATTATCTTCCCACGCCATATTTCCCCTTCTTCCATTAGGATGGTTAGAGGAGCTTGGCACTCCAAGAATGCCCCAACTTCCAGTATTTACCCAAGTGTTATTGCCACTAACCCATGTCCATATATTATTAACGGGATCATAACTCAATAAAATATTTAATTGGAAATTCCAGAATTTTCCGTTTTGATCTGTCCAGCAAGCAGGATTTTCATGTATCGGCCATGGAACATTAATTGCATTTCCTGTACATTGAGTTCCATAGTTACCAGTAGCATTTTGTAAATTACTTCCCCCCATCCATGTCCAGTTATTTGTCGCAATATTGTATCGCCACATATCATTAAATTCCCCTGTGTTTTCAGCACCTGCGAAAAGCCAAAGATTTCCACAATTGTCTCTCCAATGAGAATAAGGCCAGCGAGCACCAGGAGTGTTTATCGAATCTTCAGTCATTACTGTTCCGTAAATCCCCTGCTGATTAAAATCATTGGAACCCTTCATCCACGTCCAAGTGTTAGTTGAGATATTATATCTCCATAAATCATTAAGGTCAGGTCCTGGAATTGTCGATCCACCAAATAACCATAGATCTCCTGAAATATCTGTCCATCCAACCGTTGTTTCGCAACGTCCCCTTGGATAATTAGCTGTATCAGGAATCCCTTTTATTCCATAATGGCCTGAACCAAAACCTGGACCTTTCATCCAAGTCCATTCATTAGTTGCAATATTGTACTTCCACAAATCAGAATATAGTATATTATTCTTTGCTCCCCCAAACATCCAAAAGTTTCCGTCAATGTCAACCCATGAAATAATACCCCAACCCCTGCTTGGAGGATTATTTATTTGTGAAGGAATGCCTTGCACTCCATAATTGCCCGATGAGTTTGTTGTATTTGGTCCTTTCATCCAAGTCCATTGATTGTTTGAAGGATTATATTTCCACATTGCATTATAAATGCCATTGGGATTCCAACCACCAAAAATCCAGAAGTTTCCGTTGTGATCTTTCCATTCACAAGGCTCATAAACGGCGGGAGGGTCATTTGTAGGGCTTGCTATACCAATGGTTCCCCAATTACCTAGAGAGTTTGGTAAATTACTGCCATGTATCCACATCCATTGTCCCGGAGGTTGTGCATGAACTGAATTAAAAATTGAAAAAATAAAAATCAGAAGAAAAGTATAATTCTTTTTCATAGTTACAATTGATGTAAAACTATTTCAAATGCAAGATACAAGTTTTACCGCTTCAACAGCTTCTTTCACATCGTGAACCCGAAGAATATCAGCACCTTTTGTTAATGCAATTGTATTCAGAACCGTGGTTCCGTTCAGTGCATCTTCGGCTTTTATGTTTAGCACTTTATTTACCATTGATTTTCTTGAGAGGCCAACCATGATTGGTCGTTCAAGAACCCGAAAAAGATCAAGATTTTTTAGTAGTTCATAATTGTGTTCGAGCGTTTTTCCAAAGCCAAATCCCGGATCAATGATAATATCGTGCACGCCAAGCAAAACCAATTGTTGAATTCGTTCTGCAAAATAATTTAATTCTTCTTTTACAACATTTTCATACTGCGGATTTTCTTGCATCGTTTGAGGTGTTCCTTGTATGTACATTAATAGGTATGGAACTTTCAGTCGTGCAATGGTTGTAAACATTTTTTCATCCATCGTTCCTCCTGAAATATCATTGATCATATCTGCTCCGCAATCAACTGCTTTTTCGGCAACGTCTGCATAAAAAGTATCAATAGAAATCAGGGTAGAAGGGAACTCTTTCCGGATTATTTTTAAATGTGATTCCAGTCGTTTCCATTCTTCCGCTGAACTGATCAATGCAGCTTTTGGTCGTGTTGACTGAGCACCGACATCAATGATTGAAGCACCTTCATCAATCATTTGCCTGACATGATTAATTACTGCTTTTTCATCCTGATACTTTGCGCCGTCATAAAATGAATCAGGTGTCAGGTTTAAAATACCCATCACCTTGGGTGTGGAAAAGTCTAACAACTTTCCATTGCAATTGATGAATTTCTTCTTTTTAAAAAATGTATCTTCGGCAACGTTTTTCATTGGCATAAATCAAGTGAAAATAGTGAAATCTTAAAAATAGTTTTGAACCGAATGGAAGTAATGATCAACCAAACATCAGCTCAATTTGACAGTGTTATTGCACGTTGCAAAGATATCTTTCTCAAGAAGATGAAAGATTACGGAACTGCATGGAGAATTTTGCGCGTAAGTTCCATCACCGACCAGATTTTTATCAAAGCACAGCGCATCCGTAGCATTGAAGAAAAGGGAACACAACGCGTAGACGAAAGTATTGAATCAGAATTCATAGGCATCATCAACTATTGTATCATTGCTCTCATTCAGCTCGAAATGGGAATTGAAACAAATCCCGAAATGAATGAGAAAGAGGTCGTGAAACATTTTGACAAACACATTTCGCAGGCAAAACGTTTGATGGAAAATAAGAATCATGATTATGGCGAAGCCTGGCGCGACATGCGTGTAAGCTCCATGACAGATTTAATTTTGATGAAGCTTCTTCGCATCAAACAGATTGAAGATAACAAAGGTGAAACGCTGATCAGCGAAGGCATTGCAGCGAATTATTATGACATTAATAATTATGCTGTGTTTGCTTTAATCAAAATGTTCGAAGCGAATTGAATTTCACAACAAACTCATAGAAGGATAAAAAGATTCACTCAAGATTCACTTCACAAGTTGAGTTTTGAATCTCAAATCGCACTACTTAAATCTTAAATCTGATTTTATGAAAATACTTTCACAAATTTCCCGCGTACTGGTTGGAGTACTATTTATCATTTCCGGGTTTATCAAAGCAAATGATCCGCTTGGGTTCTCTTATAAGCTGAAAGAATATTTTGAAGTGTTTGGAATGCCATGGCTTGGATCACTTGCCTTGGTACTTGCAATCGTTATCTGCGCTGCAGAAATAGGACTTGGTGTTGCTTTATTATTAGGAGCAAAAATGAATTTCACTGCATGGTCTTTATTGCTGATGATTTTGTTTTTTACATGGCTTACGTTTTATTCCTGGTATTTCAGCAAAGTAACTGATTGTGGCTGTTTCGGAGATGCATTACATCTTACTCCTTTTCAATCGTTCATGAAAGACATTGTGTTGTTAGTTCTTATTCTATTTATTTTTATCAAACGAAAAGAGATTTCTCCGCTCCTTGGTGATCGCGGATCAACGTATCTTTCTTATTTCGGATTTATCGCTTCGTTTTTATTCTCTGTTTACTGTTACATGCATTTGCCTGTGATTGATTTTCGTCCGTATGCAATCGGAAAAAATATCAAGGAAGGAATGAAACTTCCACCGGATGCTGTGAAGGATAGTGTGGTGATGGTATTCACCTATGAGAAAGATGGAAAACAAGTTCAATTGACTTCCGATCAATTAAAAACAATCGACACTACT
>JAYVUK010000014.1:0-17903 GCA_043787975.1 Bacteroidota bacterium | reverse complement strand
AAACCGCGGCTTGAGAACACTTGAATTGGATTGGTTATTATTATAGGTATCACAGTGTTCTCAACCGCTATTGCTTGGTAACGCACCTTCGCCTTGATTAAACTTTATTACTTTCTTAAACACCACAGTATAACAAATTGAAATGTTTATCTACTTTTGCTTCCCCAACTTTGAACTAAGAACTTTGAACTCGAAACTCCGAATTATTTTATGAAGATTGCGTTAATCGGTTACGGAAAAATGGGAAAAGCAATTGAAGAAATTGCTCTCCTGAAAAATCATGAAATCGTTTTGAAAGTGGACGAACACAATGCAGATACCTTTCAATTGGAGCTTTCAAAAGCAGATGTTGCCATTGAATTCACGAGTCCGCAAGCAGCTTTCGGAAACATTCTAAAGTGTTTTGAAGCAAATGTTCCTGTTGTGTGCGGTACAACAGGATGGATAGATAGGCTGGATGAAGTGAAAAAAATCTGCCAGAAAAAAAAACAATCCTTCTTTTATGCATCCAATTATAGTATCGGTGTCAATCTTTTTTTTGAAGTGAATAAAAAACTGGCTGTGTTGATGAATGATCAACAACAGTATGATGAAATATTTATCAATGAAATTCATCACATTCATAAATTGGATTCTCCAAGCGGAACAGCAATTACAACAGCGCAGCAGATTCTTGAAAATGTAAAACGTTTGAAGAGCTGGAAGAATTATGATGCAGATGAAAACAAAGTGATGGAAGGAAATGATGATGCTGAACTTCCGATTTTTTCTTCACGCGAAGGTGAAGCTCCCGGAACACACATCGTAAAATATATTTCAGCCGAAGATGAACTGGAAATCATTCACAAAGCATTTAACCGGAAAGGTTTTGCTTCAGGCGCTGTGCTGGCTGCCGAATGGCTCGCCGGGAAAAAGGGAGTGTTCGGGATGAAGGACTTACTTAGTATTTAGTTATGAGTATTTAGTATTTAGTGTTTGGTATTTTGTTCGGAACCTCTGAACTTTATCAAACATTAGATGTTTAAAATTAACTTGCCTTTAACGACCAAGCTATTCAATCTAAAGTACTTTAGCCGCGTTTAGTAGTGCGTATTTAGTATTTGGTGGGTTTTGATTTAGAATTTAAAATTTAGAATTTATAATTTCAACTATGGCTCGATTCAGAATCAACTGGGATTTAATCAAGAACATCATCTTCGGAATTTTCACTCTTGGTGTGTGGTTTCTCCTGAAGACAAGACCCGGTCAGCGTAAATCAGCAACACGTGAATGGGTGGATGCAATCATCTTCGCTGTCATTGCTGCAACCATCATCCGCACATTTTTTATTGAAGCGTATACAATCCCGACTCCATCCATGGAGAAATCGTTGCTGGTCGGAGATTTTCTTTTTGTTAGTAAGGTCAGTTACGGTGCACGTATTCCGATGACGCCGCTTTCATTTCCGTTTGCTCATCATACCATGCCGCTGATAGGAGGGAAGTCGTATCTCGAATGGATCAAGATCGGTTATCACCGCTTGCCCGGTTTCGGTAAAATAAAAAATAATGATGTGGTTGTTTTCAACTGGCCTGCAGAAAACGAAGGTCGACCGAATGACAAGAAGGAAAATTACATCAAACGCTGCATTGGAATTGCTGGTGACACCATCAACATCATTGACCGCAATGTGTACATCAATTCCAGGCTTGCTGACATGCCTGACAAAGCGCAGTTTCATTATCATGTGAAGACCGATGGAACAGGTTTCAGTGAAGTGGCGGCAAAGCGTTTGGAGTTGAATGATATCCAGATCGCTTCTCCCGAAGGAGATTTTATCATGAACATGACGGCGAAAAGTGCGGAGGAGATAAAAACATTTGGCAATGTAAAATTGGTAGAGCCATTGATTGATCCGAAAGGAAACTACGAGGATTTTATTTTTCCGTTCGATAAAAGATTCAGGTGGAACTACGACACGTTTGGTCCGCTCTGGATTCCTAAAAAAGGAGCGACACTTAAACTGGATTCACTTAACATCGCACTCTACCGGAAAGCAATCGGTGAATACGAAGCCAACAAATTAGAGGAAAGAGATGGAAAGATTTTTATCAATGGAAAAGAATCCACTGAATATACCTTTAAGATGGATTACTATTTTATGATGGGCGACAATCGTCACAATTCAGCCGACAGCCGTTTCTGGGGCTTTGTTCCCGAAGATCACATTGTCGGTAAAGCAGTCTTTATCTGGATGAGCTGGAATACCGACGGAAGTTTTCTTAGTAAAATCCGGTGGAGCAGGTTGTTTCATACGATTCATTGATGTATTTAGTATTTGGTGTTTGGTATTTAGCTATGAGTATTTTGTATTTTGAAAGTCTTAAATAAATTTGGGATGCTTCCGGATACTTCTTTCCAAATACTAAATACCAAATACTCATAACTAAATATCCTTCACTAAAAAACTCATCGTATCAACTCCATCAGCATAATCCCAAAGTTGCGGATGCTGAGCTTTTCCAAAAGGAATAAAATCTTTTCCGATAATACATTGCAGCTTTTCTTTTTCTGTTTCCAGTTTTTGTTTCAAGGATTCCGGGTCATCATAAAATTCATAATACAAAACTGAAATAGGCGAAGCAATCGCTTCATCTTCTTTTACCAATAAAAAACCATTGTCTAAAAATTTAATTTTCTTCAACAGGTAAACGGCATTGTTGTAATCATGATTGTTCATGTATTTGTTGTGTTGTGCAACAGGAGAAAAAGATTCAATTCCCTCAAAGAAATTTTTTAACTCATAATTTTTCGGAACAAAAAGTTTGGAAACATTTCTGCAACCAAGTCCGAAGTATTGAAAAATATCGTTGCCGAGATTTTTATAATCGTCTTCGTCTTCATCACCTATCAACACAGCCACACCATTGCGATTCATGCGGATGATGTGAGGATATTTTCCGAAGTAATAGTCAAAGTAACGAGCTGAATTATTGCTTCCGGTTGCAATCACGGCATCAAAGTTTGAAAGTTTTTCTGTGAATGAAATCCGTTCTTTCAGTTTGGGCTCGATTTGTAAAAGTTTTTCTGAAACGTATGGGAGGAGATAAGGGTCATTGGAGGAATTTTTTCCCTGATAATTATTTCCACTCATGATGACGCAAAGAAAATCATGGAAGCCAACGAGCGGAATATTGCCTGCGTTAATCACTCCGACTGTTTTTGGCTTCTGATTATTTTTTAATTGAGTTTCATAAGGCAGGAGCCATTGGTTCAGTTGTTCATTGGTCAACGCATCAGCCCATGCAGAAAAAGCAAGGAGAACGTTATCTTTTGTAAACCAGGGGTTCTTCGCTGTAACCTTTAACTGCAATTCTTCAAATTCTCCGGTGTGTTCGAGTGTTTTAAAGAAAAGTCCAAGCTGTTGGAAAGCAAAGGTAAGCGTGTTTAAATTTAATTCGCTCATTCGTATATTCGTATTAATTCGTATTTCGTAACCGTATTTTGATTTGATCTTTTTATAACTATTTTTGCCCTCAATTAGAACTCAAAAGTAGAAAGGAAATAATTATGGCAATAAAGATAACTGAAGAGTGCATCAATTGCGGTGCCTGCGAACCGGAATGTCCGAACAATGCAATCTACGAAGGCGGCGCTGAATGGCGTTTTTCTGATGGTACAACTGTGAAGGGTCCGTTTAAAAAAATGGATGGATCAGAGGTGGATGCAGACGCTCCTCAAACTCCGATCTCAATGGATATTTATTATATCTCTCCTGATAAATGTACGGAATGCAAAGGCTTTCATGATGAACCACAGTGTGCTGCCGTTTGCCCGGTTGATTGTTGCGTGGATGATGAAAATGTTCGTGAAAGTGATGAAGTACTTTTGGGAAAGAAAGCCAGCATGCACATCTAAAAATAATATCCGCTTATGGTGGTTTGAAAATCCGTCCCGCAATATTGCAGGACGGATTTCGTTTTTTTTTATCATTGCTTACGCTGTCAGTTTATGAAATGTAGTTGAATCTCCGAAATACGAATTACCCGAAATACGAATGTGAGCCACATTCGTATTTCGTTCCTTTCGTATTTCGCAGATCATGAATCTGAATAATTCAAGTTACACCAATTAATTTTGTTCCCATGTTTAAGAAGCAGACTGCTATTTTATTTTCACTGTCATTTTTTATTCTTCTGCTAAAGTTTTCTGCAGCACAAACCGGAAGCCCTTCCAATTTTGTTTCCCGTGATTCTCTTCAAACGCTGGCAAGCCTTATCCAGCGTGGTGGAAATGATTCAATACGGATTTCAGCGAATACAATTTTCCAGGATCAACTTCGTCGACAGCTTCTGCAATCTTCTTTTTTAGAAATGGATTCGGTAAAAAATATTTCCATGCTCACTGTTCCTGATCATAGTTTCAGAATCATCACATGGACGCGTCCTTCGTATGAAGGCTCTTATTTTTTTTATGGATTCATTCAAACGGTGAACAAAAAAACACATGAATCAAAAGTGATTGACCTGGTTGATTCAACCTATAACATTGTAAAACCCGAAGTGGCAAAACTGAATCCGCAGAAGTGGTATGGAGCTGTCTATTACAAAATGCTCGTGAATAAAAAGGATGGAAAAAATTATTACACCATGCTTGGATGGAAAGGTAACAGCCCGCTCACGACACAAAAAGTAATTGAAGTGCTGTATTTTTCAGGTGATAAACCAATGCTTGGATTTCCCCTTTTCAAAACAGAGAATGTGTATCGCAACCGTTTGATTTTTGAATATGTTTCACAAGCTTCCATGTCGCTCCGTTATGAAGAAAGTAAAAAACTGATTGTCTTCGATCACCTTTCTTCAGGAAAAAGAAGTGAAAATAGTTCTCAGAATGGACCCGACGGAACATACGATGCGTTCAAATTTAAAAGCGGTCATTGGGAATTGATTCAGGATGTGGACGTGAATGCCGGTTATGTTCCGAAAGTTTCTCAAATTAAAGTGGTGAAGGATGATGAGTTAAAGAAATAAATGTCCACAGTCCACTGTCCACAGTCGACTGTGGACTTCTCCTTCAGCCATTTAACTTTCCGGTTGCAAACTATTCCGATTCCGTTTCTATTTACTAATTTCACACTCGAAATAAAAACTAGCATCATGGAATTCAAAAAACTTTTTATTCCGGGACCAACGATGGTTCATCCGGATGTGTTGGCAAAAATGGCGTTGCCGATGATTGGTCATCGCGGTAAAGACGCGTCAGAACTTCAACATGGAATCTCAGATAAGCTGAGGAGGCTGATGTACACTTCCGGGAAAATTATTTTGAGTACTTCTTCAGGAACCGGGGTGATGGAAGGTGCGATTCGCAGCGCAACTGCAAAACGTGCCATCGTTTTCTCCATTGGTGCCTTTGGTGACCGCTGGTACGACCTTGCTAAGCTCAATGGTATTGAGGCGGATATTCACCGTGAAGAAGATGGGCAACCGACCATGCCGGAAACCGTTGACAAATATCTGAAGACGGGAAAATATGATGTGGTGACAATCACGCACAACGAAACTTCGGTTGGTATCATGAATCCGATTGAAGCAATTTCGGAAGTGATTAAGAAATATCCTGATGTTGTTTGGCTGGTGGATTGTGTAAGCTCTCTTGCCGGAACAAAAATTGAAGTTGATCGTCTTGGTATCGATATCTGCATTACGTCATCACAAAAAGCGTTGGCGCTTCCTCCGGGACTGGCGCTTGCATCCATCTCAAAGAAAGCAGAAGAGCGTTTTGAAAAAGTTGGTAACCGCGGATTTTATCTTGACCTGAAAAATTTAGTGAAGTACGTTGATAAAAAAGATTACCAGTATTCTTCGACTCCTTCTTTGTCTCACATGTATGCATTGGATTTCCAGTTAGACAGGATTGAGAAGGAAGGATTTGAAGCCCGCTTTATCCGTCACATGGAAATGGCGGAGTTCATGATTGAATGGGCAAACCAGCACTTCAAAGTTTTTTGTCGTCCTGGTTTTGAATCGATGACGGTGACGTGTATAGAGAATACCCGTAACATCAACGTGGGTGATCTGAACAAAGAACTCGGTAAACGTGGTATGCAAATTTCGAATGGTTACGGAAATTTAAAAGATAAAACATTCCGCATCGCTCACATGGGTGAACTTACGTTAAGTGATATGGAAGAAGTGACAGCAGCAATTGAGGATATTTTGAAATTAAAAGAAGTACATGCATAAGTGTATTTACAGTTTACGGTTTACTGTTATTGCAACCTGTAATCTGTAAACGGTAAACAATAAACTGTAAACTGATTTGTATGATAAAAATTCTAGCCAACGATGGCATCGATACTGCCGGAAAAAAAATTCTCAGCGATGCTGGTTTTGATATCATCACGGAGAAAATTCCGCAGGAAAAACTCGCTGCATCCATCAACGAAGTGGATGCCATACTTGTCCGCAGTGCTACGAAAGTTACACAGGAAATCATCGAGGCAAATTCCGGTCTTCGGTTGATTGGAAGAGCAGGAGTAGGGATGGATAACATTGACATCGAATTTGCAAAACACAAAGGCATAAAAATTATCAATACGCCTGAAGCCAGCTCGCAGTCGGTCGCAGAATTGGTGTTTGCACATCTTTTTACGATGGCAAGAATGCTTCACGATTCCAATCGTGAAATGCCGGGATGCGACACGAAAGAAAAATTTGAAGCGCTCAAGAAAAAATATTCTTCCGGAATTGAGTTGAGAGGAAAAACCCTTGGCATCATCGGCTTTGGAAAAATAGGACAGGCAACAGCACGCATCGCACTTGGCCTTGGTATGAATGTAATGCCGTTTAAGTTGCATGCACAAGACGTGAAAATTGAATTTGATTTTTTCCAAACCTTTAGTGATGCAAAAATGATGATCACCATGAAATGTGTTCCATTTGAAAAGCTGTTGGCTGAAAGCGATTTCATTACACTCCACGTTCCTTTTCCGAAGGGTGCTGTTCCTGTCATAACGAAGAAAGAATTCGACAGGATGAAAGACGGTGTTGGTTTGGTGAATACTGCCAGGGGCGGAGTGGTGGTAGAAGAGGATTTACTCGAAGCATTGGATTCCGGGAAAGTAGCCTATGCAGCGCTCGATGTTTTCAAAGATGAACCTGTCGTACGAAAAGAAATCCGCGAGCATCCGAAGATTTCTCTTTCTCCTCACATTGGCGGCTCCACCAAAGAAGCACAGGAGCGGATTGGAATTGAACTGGCGAGTAAAGTCGTGCAGTATTTTAAAGGGAGTAATTAATTTTTAGTATTTGGTATTTAGTATTTGGTATTTAGTTCTAGGGTTTAAAATTTTGTATTGACTTTTTGACTTTTTAATTTATGGATGATAAATTCAGCTTTGAAGATTTGAATGTATTTCAGGAATCTTTGGCATTCATTGATAATGTATATAAGACAGTTAGTACTTTCCCAAAAGGAAGAAGTGTACGGATTGATTTCCCAATTTAAAAGAGCAGCCGTTTCCGTTTCCTTAAATATAGGTGAGGGTTCAGGAGGTACAAATAAGGAGTTTATTAATTTTCTGAGAATTTCAAGACGGTCAGTTAACGAGTGCCTCGTTTGTATTCTTATTTCCAAAAGACAAAATTACATCACCTTTGAACAAGAAATTGAATTCAGGAAGCAACTCACAAAAATTTCAAAAATGATTTCAGGGTTAATTAGTGCGATAAAGAAAAAGGATTCATAAATTGGGCTCGATTCTAAATACTCAACCTAAATACTAAATACTAAATACTAAATACCCATACTAAATACCCAATACTAAATACTAAATACCCAACACCAAATACAATCTAATGGCCATCCTCCGTCCCTTCAAAGGCATCCGTCCGAAAAAAGAATTTGTAAAAAAGGTTGCTTCCAAACCGTACGATGTGCTCAATGAAAAGGAAGCGCGTATAGAAGCAGGTGATAACACGTATTCGTTTTATCATGTTATCAAACCCGAAATTGATTTCCCGGATGAGTTTGATCATTATGCTCCCGAGATTTATAAAAAAGGAAAAGAAAATTTTGATAAGCTCGTTCGTGACGGAGTTTTTTTTACGGATGAAAAGGATTGTCTCTACATCTACGCGCAAACCATGAATGGTCGAAGACAATATGGAATTGTCGGTTGTGCTTCCGTGGATGATTATTTCAATAATGTCATTAAGAAGCATGAGCTGACACGACCTGATAAAGAAGAAGACCGGAAGAATCACATTCGTTACAGCAGTTTAAATTATGAACCGGTTTTTTTCGCGTACCCGAATGTGACCACACTCGATTCAATTGTGAGCGGTGTTGTAAAGGGAACACCTGAATATGATTTCGTTTCGGAAGATGGAATCGGTCATACGTTTTGGGTCATCAAAGACGATTCAACAATCAACGACATCGTTGATCAGTTCTCGCAAATAGAATCCACGTACGTAGCTGATGGACATCATCGTACTGCCGCAGCCGCTTTGGTTGGGAAAGAAAGACGCGATGCAAACCCGGATCATACCGGTAAGGAAGAGTATAACTTTTTTCTTGCTGTTCATTTTCCCGATGACCAGCTTACCATCATGGATTACAACCGTGTGATCAAAGATCTGAATGGACTGACAGCAGAAGATTTTTTGAAAAAATTAAGTGAGAGCTTTACAGTGAAGGAAATCGGAAAGACGATTTATAAACCGGATCAACTTCACCATTTCGGAATGTACCTAGATGGGAAATGGTATTCACTCACGGCAAAACACGGAACATACAATGACCATGATCCGATTGGCGTATTGGACGTCACGATCCTTTCAGAAAAAATTCTCGTACCGGTTCTCAACATCAAAGATTTAAGAACGGATAAGCGAATTGATTTTGTCGGTGGTTTGCGTGGCTTGGGTGAATTGGAAAAAAGGGTGAACTCCGGTGAGATGAAAGTTGCTTTTGCATTGTTTCCTGTCACAATGAAACAACTGATTGACATTGCCGATTCAGGTAAGATCATGCCGCCAAAGACAACCTGGTTTGAACCGAAGCTGAGAAGCGGTTTGGTGTTGCACAGCCTGGAATAAAATCGTTGAAACGATTTTTTCTCAGGTAATTCCTTTCATTAGCCCACCTTTTAAATCGTAGGCTAATGAAAAATCTAATTATCGTCAAACGGCTTCAGCCGTTTCGATGAAAGTTCTCATTAAACAACCGCGAGACATCATCATCGAGTCTCCGTAGCAAAAAAATAAGTTTTCTATTCTTTCACCAACTTCCTCACAACACCACCATCTGTAGTTTCAATATTCCCCTGAAATTTTTTGTACCCATGTTATTCAACAAAGAAAATCTTTTCTCGATTCTGAAAGAACTGGAATCGCATGATGCCACGTTGGTAGCCGTTTCAAAAGCAAAACCTGTGGAGGCGATCCGGGAAGTATATGATTGCGGACATAAAATTTTCGGAGAAAATTATGTGCAGGAACTGGCTGACAAACACGAACAATTACCAAAGGATATTCAGTGGCATTTCATCGGTCATCTTCAAACCAACAAAGTAAAACTCATCGCTCCTTTTGTTTCACTCATTCACGGTGTGGATAGTTTGAAACTGTTGAAAGAAATTGACAAGGAAGCAAAAAAAAATAACCGTGTCATTAATTGTCTTCTGCAGATTTACATTGCAAAAGAAGAGACGAAATTCGGTTTGTCTTTTGAAGAAGCAGAACAGTTGCTGCAGTCGAACGAATTGAACGAACTTAAAAATATTTCCATCAAAGGTTTCATGGGAATGGCAACGTTGACGGATGACGAACAACAAATAAGGAAAGAATTTCATTCCTTGAAAGTATTTCTCGAACGGATTAAAAACAGTCGACAGTCGGCAGTCGACAGTCAACTGTTGTCTATGGGAATGACTTCTGACTACAAAATCGCCCTCGAAGAAGGAAGCAACCTGGTACGAATCGGTTCTGCAATTTTTGGTGAACGAAATTCAGCCGTATGACAAATTCATTGGGAATTCTTTTCGCCTTGATCACCACCTTTTCCTGGTCCATCGGAATATTTCCTTTCACGCAAGCTGCACGTAAGTTAGGATCAAATGCGCTCAATCATTTTCGCCTGCTGCTTGCAACAGTTTTAGTTGCCGGAACATCATTCGTAATCAGCTCAACTGATTTTTTGCAATTGTTTTCCGGTCAATACCTCTATGCCTGGTTCTGGTTCGGGCTTTCAGGAATTGTCGGGCTCACAATCGGAGATTATTTTGCATTCTCCATGTACGCCATCCTTGGAGCAAGAATCGGAAGTGTACTCACGACCCTCGCCCCGGCAGCAGCGTTGTTACTTGGTTTCATGCTTACCGATGAACACATTTCCATCATTGGAATTATCGGCATCATCATTACCATTTTCGGAGTCATCAACATCAGTTTGGGAAGAAGTGAACGGAATTTAATTCCTGACCACGGTCATGGAAATATATCCAAAGGAATTATTTTGGGAATACTTGGCGCGCTTTGCCAGGGTGCCGGACTGGTGATGGCGAAGAAAGGTTTTATGGCGGAGCAACAGGTTCATCTTTCCATCAATCCGGTACACGCTACGTTTATCAGGATGAGCATCGGAACAGCTTCCATGTTCCTCGTTACGCTGGTGTCGGGACGATTTTCAAAAGTGATCAAACCGTTGCGGGAAAATAAGGATCGCGGAATTCAATACGGAATCATGGGAACCATTTTCGGTCCGTTCTTCGGTGTTTGTCTTTCGCTCTACACGGTGACAATGATTGATGCTTCCATCGCACAAACTATCTTTTCACTGGTTCCTGTATTTGCATTAATTTTTTCTTTCCTATTTTTCCACGATATAATTTCAGTCAAATCCCTGCTCGGAGTTTTTATTGCCATCAGCGGTGTATTGATCCTGGTGTGGAGAACGGAGATTTATCAATGGTTGTTTCATTAAATGGTATTCAATGAGTAATCGAACACGGCACATTCTTCTTTCAGTACTTTGTTTTCTCTTTCCGTTCAGTATTTACTTTATCACGCAATCATCTTCGCTGATGTTTGATGACGCTGCCGAATTTGCAACCGTTATCAAACAGGGAAGCAACGGTCATCCGCCCGGATTTCCTGCGTACATTTTTTTGGGAATGATGTGGGACCAGGTTGTGTCTTTGTTCAGTCATCACACCATTTTTATTCTGAATCTTTTTTCGATTTCAGTTTCTGCTGTCGCTTCGTTTTTGTTTTATAAAACGATTCGTACCATTCTTATTCATTCGGATAAAGATCAGTCGGTATCTGTCAAAAATGATTTCGTTGCCGCTGCAACAGCCTTGTGTTTCGCTACTGAACTTACCACATGGACGTGGTCGAATACGATTGAAGTATATGCTTTTCAAATCTTCGCGATGAGCCTGCTGCTTTTCGGGCTTATTCATTTTCATTTGACACGGAAAACAATTTACCTTGTTGTTGCTTCGCTTGGATTTGCTTTTGGGTTGAGTAACCATCATCTCACGGTCATTCTTTTTGCACCATTCATTCCGTTTTTCTTTTTCACGGATTTGTTTCCTGTTCAGAAGAATCAGCAAAACGATAAGAAGAAAAAAGCGGATACATCAAAACGGAATTTCCTGTCCGACTATGTGGCTGTATTCCGGATGAAATCATTTTGGATGATGACAGGTATGACCACGGCTGTCACAGTCGGTTTTTATTTCTGGATATACCTGCGTGCTCAACACGATTACCCGTTTATGTTCGGCAAACCGGATTCATTGCATGAGTTGATGTATCTTATTACTGGAGGATCATACCTGAAGGATTCAGCAGCGATTACAACCGATATCCGCATGGCACGCATCCCGTATTTTTTTCAACTCACATTTTTTCAATTCTTATTTTTCTTTCCCCTGTTGATTGTAGGAATAGTTTTCATGATCCGGAAAAAAATGTTGCGTTTCTTTTCCATCGTGCTATTTTATTTCCTGTTCCTGCTGATTTATCAGATCAATAATAACCAATGGGAAAATACGGATGCTTACATGATCCTTCCGTTTATGGTGCTCACCATTCCCGTTGCATTCGGTGCAATCAGTCTTTACGAAAAATGGAAACTGAAATATGTTCTTCCATTGATCATCGTAGTTCAAACGGTAATTAATTTCCCCAAATGCGACCGGCGCGATTACAACATCAGCGAATCACTCATGCATCAACTCGATGCATCCGCTCCGAAAAACAGCATCATCATCATTGCCGACTGGAGCCTGGTGATGCAATATTATTATTCGCGCATTGTAGAAAATTTCAGGCCTGACCTGGTTGTGTTGCACGAAGACATCAAGTTCAATCATTACAAGGTGATTCAAACACTCTATCCTGAATTTTATCAAAGTATCAAACCGGAGTATGACCGGTTTATTGATGAACTTTCAAAAGAACATCCGGAACAGGTTGCGAACGATGGCTGCGATCTCAGTACACCTGAACTGATAAAGGATTTCAGTACACTCATTACAAAGATTGAGACAGTTGCGCGTTCTCAAAACCGCGCCCTTCTCACAGACCCGCTGGTTTCTGTTTCCCTTACGCAAATTAAAAATCAGCAAGGAATTGAGCTGCCGAAAAAATATGTGTCAGGATGTTTTCTGTCGACAGTGAAAACGGATAACAACGACGAGTTCCTGAAGTTCGATATGAAATGGTTAAATTCCCCGATGCTTAAGAATGATCTCACAGCCCTGGATGAAATGAATGGTTACATGAACATGTTTGATTTCCACATTGCTTATTACACAGCCGGGAACGACAGCGACAGGCTTGCAAAAGCAGAAACGGCAAAAGCAAGGGTGACAAAGATTCAACAGGAATTGAAAAGGAATATTTCGTTTGCTTACAAACAAAATTAATTCAATGAACAACCGGACACGCAACATACTGCTCTCAGCACTTTGTTTTGTTTTTCCTTTCAGTATTTATTTTATCACGCAATCATCTTCGCTGATGTTTGATGACGCTGCAGAGTTTGCAACGGTCATCAAACAAGCAAGCAATGCGCATCCTCCCGGCTTTCCCGCGTACATATTTCTTGGAATGTTGTGGGATAAAGTTCTGTCGCAGTTCAGTCATCACACGATTTTTATTCTCAACCTTTTTTCAATCACCGTTTCTTCGGTCGCTTCGCTGTTGTTTTATAAAACCATCCGTACCATTCTTATTCATTCGGATAAAGATCAGTCGGCTTCCGTCAAAAAAGATTTCGTTGCTGCAGCAACAGCACTTTGTTTCGCCACCGAACTCACCTCGTGGACGTGGTCGAATACCATTGAAGTGTATGCTTTTCAGCTGTTCGCGATGAGCCTGCTGCTTTTTGGATTGGTTCATTTTCATTTTACAAGAAAAACAAGTTACATCGTTCTCGCTTCACTCGGATTCGCTTTTGGGTTAAGCAACCATCATCTCACCGTCATTCTTTTTGCTCCATTCATTCCGTTTTTCTTTTTCACTGATTTATTTGTTGCCAAAGACGAATTACAAAACGATAAAAAGAAAAAAGCAAAGGCAACGAAGAAAAATTTTCTGAAAGAATATGTTTCCGTATTCAGGATGAAACCATTTTGGATGATGACAGTGATTACCACGGCTGTCACGTTCAGTTTTTATTTCTGGATGTACCTGCGCGCCCAACACGATTATCCTTTTATGTTCGGCAAACCGGACTCGCTGCACGAATTAATGTATCACGTCACCGGAAGATCCTACGCGAAAAATATAGAGGAGACGTCAAAGAATATTCTTCAGTCAAGAATTCCTTATTTTTTTCAACTCACATTTTTTCAATTTTTATTTTTTCTTCCGCTTTTAGTTGCCGGGTTGGTGACGATGCTGAAGAAAAAAATGTCCGGGCTTTTTACCGTGGTGATGCTTTATTTCCTGTTCCTACTCATCTACCAGGTGAATAATAACCAATGGGAAAATACAGATGCATACATGTTGCTTCCGTTTATGGTACTCACCATTCCTGTTGCGTATGGATCGATGAGCTTGTTTGAGAAATTGAAACTGAAATACATCCTGCCGCTTATTCTCATTCTGCAGACAGCGATCAATTTTCCGAAATGTAACCGGCGCGACTACAACGTCAGCGAATCACTGATGCACCAGTTGGATGTATCAGCTCCGAAAAACAGCATCATCATCATTGCCGATTGGAGCCTGGTAATACAATATTATTATTCGCGCATTGTGGAAAATTTCAGGCCCGACCTGGTTGTGTTGAACGGAGATGTTAAATTCAATCATTACAAAGTAATTCAAATCCTGTATCCTGACTTTTACCTGAGTATCAAACCCGAATATGACAGCTTCATTGATGAGCTGGGAAAAGAACACCCGGAGCAGGTTACGGGTACAGGTTGTGATCTCTCCACACAAAAACTGATGGATACTTTCCATGCGATGATTACAAAAATTGAAACGCTTGCAAGCTCACAAAACCGTGCCTTGCTGACCGATCCACGTGCGCATTATTTTATGGTGCAGCAACATTTTTATTCACCGAACAGGTATGTATCAGGATGTTTTGTCTCTAGCATGAAAACGGATAACAACGATGAATACCTGCGGTTTGATATGAAGTGGCTGACCTCTCCTATGCTTCAAAGTGATCTGACTGCTTTAAATAAAATGGTGGATTACCAGGCGATGTTCGACAGTCACATCGCGTATTATACGGCTGTAAATGACAACGCGCGACTTGCAAAAGCGCTGGAGGCAAAAGAAAAAGTGATGAAGATTCAGCGCGATTTGAAAAAGAATATTTCGTTTGCGTACAAATTGAAGTAGTGATTTTTCTTGGTGTCCTTTGTGGTTAAATTTTTTTGCCGCAAAGACGCAAAGGCGCAGAAAAAAAAAGTATCTCTCCTCAAGAGAGTGATTTAGGGTGAGGCACCAACAAACGCTTCAATGGCGATCCTGTAAGAGTCCAATCCCAATCCTGCTATCACACCTTTGCAATTTTTCGCCATCAGCGAAGTGTGACGGTAATCTTCGCGCGAGTAAACATTTGAAATGTGAACTTCAATCACCGGAGATTGAATGGCAGCGACAGCGTCAGCAATGGCAACCGATGTATGTGTGTATCCTCCGGCATTCAAAATAATTCCATCAGCAGAAAATCCGGTCTCCTGTAATTTGTTGATGAGTTCACCTTCCACATTACTCTGGAAATAGTCAAAGTCAATGATCGAATAAATTTCTTCCAGCTTGTGAAAATAGCTTTCAAAAGTTTCCGTTCCATAAATATCCTTTTCGCGGGTTCCCAGCAAATTCAGATTCGGTCCGTTGATGATGATGAGTTTCATAATTGATAAGCTGCAACAAAATAACAATTAATTATTCAAAACACGTTGTGCAAAATTCTCCAATGGCCTGTTAAGTTCCATCAATTCTTTAAGGCACCTTTACCGATATTGGTTCTTAGTTCAAAGTTCTTGGTTCAAAGTGGAGTCAGCTAATCATCACATCAGCTCATTATCAAATCATCAAATTAAATAATGTCCTGGAAAACCTACATCATCGGATTCAAATCGTACCTGAAACTGGAGCGTTCATTATCCCAGAATTCGGTGGAAGCGTATTTGCACGATGTATCGCTCCTCGATCAGTACCTGAACTTTTACCAGCTGAAAGTTTCTCCTGCTGAAATTGAATTAAAACATCTACAGGATTTTATCACCTGGATCAACGGGCTAGGGTTAAGTGCACGCAGCCAGGCGAGAATCATTTCCGGCATTAAAGGTTTTTTTAAATACCTGTTGATGGAAAATTTAATTGTGAACGATCCGTCACAACTGCTCGAGTCTCCGAAACTCGGACGGAAATTACCCGACACACTCAGTATAAACGACATCAACAATTTAATCAATGCAATTGATTTGAGTACGCCCGAGGGAACGCGAAACAAAGCCATGCTCGAAACATTGTACAGTTGTGGTTTGCGCGTGAGTGAACTCGTGAACCTCAAACTGTCGAACATGCACCTCGAAATTGATTTTTTAAAAGTGACCGGAAAAGGTGACAAAGAACGGTTAGTTCCGATCGGCAGCGTAGCCATCAAGTTCATTCGCATCTACATTGAATCGGTGAGAAGCCACATGAAGATCAAACCCGGTCATGAAGATGTGGTGTTCCTGAACCGGAGAGGAGCGAAGCTCACGCGCGTCATGATCTTTACCATCATCAGACGTCTTGCAATTAAAATAAATCTGAAAAAGAAAATCAGTCCGCATACATTCCGGCATTCCTTCGCTACACATTTGATTGAAGGAGGAGCGGATCTTCGCGCCGTTCAGGAAATGCTCGGGCATGAATCCATTACCACGACAGAAATATATACCCATCTCGATCGTGATTTTTTAAGGCAGACCATTTTAGATCATCATCCTAGAGCGTGATCCATTTGTCATTGGTCATTGGTCATTAGTTATTAGTTATTAGTCATTGGTCATTGGTCATTAGTCATTAGTCATTAGTCATTGATTAATTAATTTATGAGAACAATACTATCCATCCTCTTCCTCATCATCTCCAACTTCTTCATGACCTTCGCATGGTATGGCCATCTCCAGTTTAAGAAGTGGAACATCCTGGAGAGTTCAGGATTGTTCAGCATCATTCTCATTAGTTGGGGAATTGCTTTTTTCGAATACATCTTCCAGGTTCCGGGAAACCGGCTGGGTTCGGATCAGTTGGGCGGATCGTTTAATTTATTCCAGCTGAAAATCATCCAGGAAGTCATCACGCTCGCTGTCTTTTCTTTTTGTGCGATTTTCATTTTCAAGACAGACAAGTTTGAATGGAACTATGTCGCCGCTTTTGTGTGCCTGCTGTTGGCAGTGTTTTTTGTGTTTAGGAAATAAGTAAGGTCATCTTTATTGCAATTTTTTGCCTTGCAGACCGAAACTTACTTGCTTTACGGATTTCAAACGCTTCTGCATTCCAAACAAAAGCAAATGGCGGCAATTTGTTGTTAGCGGTTATTATTTAAAAGCATTAAGAATGGAATCAACATGTGATTGATATATTTCTTTGTTTCGATTAGTAAATGGCTTTCGATAAATTTCACGAAGATATTTTTTGCCAGGCTTGTATTGTATTCTTTTTGTCCATTCGATTATCAATCCATTTTCGTCAAGATGGAAAAGTTCCAACCAGTTATTTTTTTTATTAAAAATTCTAAGGCTATAATAACAAATTAGACTATTTTTATTGTAAGAAAATGCAAGAGTTAAAATCGAATCAGTTTGCATAAGTCTTCTGGATACATTAGGCCCTTCGGCGGTATCCGCGGACATATTGAATGGATTGTCTTTGTTTTGAGAATTAACCCGTTCGTAATGCACTACTGAATCTTCCAATATCGGCCATATAATAAGTCTTCCTACCTTAGTTTGTTGACAAGGATACCATATTGGTTCCTCGGGTTTACGAAAGTTCCCGTCAAGAACGTTTTGTGAATAGCTTTTAATAGTTGTGAAAAGAAATAATGAAGTAATGTTTAATAAAAGTCTTTTCATGATTAAATATGAAATAAGATTTTTAAATAATTACCGCTAACGCTCCGGGAATTGCCGACCGTTTGTTTTTGCTGGGTTAGAGAGGGAGAAAGTTAGATAAAAAATTGCAACCAATAAGCACTCGTGACATTCCGCCAAGTAGGTTGCAAGTTTTGATAGCAGGCTGGATTTTTATTTTCTGTTTTCTAAAGCCTTTCACAACCCAACAAAAACAAATGGCGGCAATTTGTTGTTATAGGAAAGCCGTAGCGGGGTGGGAAATTGCAAGCTTTTTTTATTTTTTTAAATGGGCTTACGGGTAAGAAAAAAAATA
>JAYVUK010000013.1:0-11223 GCA_043787975.1 Bacteroidota bacterium | reverse complement strand
AGAAAGCAACAAGTATAGAACAAAACTGAATTTAAACAAGTAAGATTATTAACCTTGAACTTAACCACTAAACATGTATCAAAATGGCATCTGAAAACCGGTGGTCAATTTGCTCCGAAAAGTGGTGGTCAATTACACCGAAAATTCCAGTCATGACAAAAAAAAACCTCTCTTCGTACTTTGAAGAGAGGCGTTCTTCGACAAGCTCAGAACACACGTGGGCTGAACTTGTCGCATGGGCTGAGCTTGTCGAGTGGGCTGAGCTTGTCGAAGCCCATTCTATATTATCTCGTCGAGGAGAGTTCTTCTTCTTTCTTAGAAGCCATCAACAGATCATATTCTTCCTGTGAACCAACGATCAGTTTCTCGTATTGACGTAAACCTGTTCCTGCAGGAATCAAATGACCAACGATTACGTTCTCTTTCAATCCGAGTAAATTGTCAATCTTTCCATTCACAGCAGCTTCGTTGAGCACCTTCGTTGTTTCCTGGAACGATGCCGCAGAAATCCAGCTCTTCGTATGCAACGACGCCTGCGTGATACCTTGCAGCATCGGTGACGATGTAGCAGGCATTGCATCACGCGCTTCGATCTGTTTCATGTCCTTGCGTTTCAACACGGAATTTTCTTCACGCATTTTACGCAACGAAATGATCTGGCCTGATTTCACTTCATTCGAATCGCCTGAATCAATCACGACTACTTTGTCGATGATGGCGTCATTCTCAATTCTGAAATCAATACGATCAACAAATTCTCTTTCAAGGAACGTGGTATCACCCGGATCATCGATGACCACCTTACGCATCATCTGGCGAACGATTACTTCAAAGTGCTTGTCATTGATCTTCACACCCTGTAAACGATACACTTCCTGGATTTCATTCACCAAATATTCCTGGACCATTCCCGGACCTTTGATAGAAAGAATATCAGAAGGAGTGATCGCACCGTCAGACAACGCATCACCGGCTTTCACGAAATCGTTATCCTGAACAAGGATGTGTTTCGAAAGCGGAACTAAATATTTCTTCACTTCTCCATCGCGTGATGTGATGATGATCTCGCGGTTACCGCGTTTCACACCACCGTAAGAAATGACTCCGTCAATTTCAGAAACCACGGCTGGGTTCGAAGGATTACGCGCTTCGAATAATTCCGTAACGCGAGGTAATCCTCCGGTGATATCTCCTGATCTTCCTGTTGAACGAGGAATCTTAACGAGAATATCTCCGGCCTGTATTTTCTGTCCTTTATTCACCATGATGTGAGCGCCCACAGGAATGTTATATCCTTTGATCATCTCTTTTTTATCATCGTTGATTTTGATCAACGGATTCCGTGTCTTATCACGTGTCTCAATGATTACTTTTTCTTTGTAACCTGTTTGCTCATCCGACTCTTCACGGAATGTAAGACCTTCTTCGATGTGTTCGAAATCAATCTTACCCGGGAATTCAGAAAGGATCACAGCGTTGTAAGGATCCCATGAACAAACCAACTGGCCCTTCTCAACCTTGTCGCCATGCTTAGCAAAAAGATGTGCACCATACGGAATGTTAGAGGTCGTAAGAACAGTTCCTGTTTTGGTGTCAACAATTCTGAATTCACCTGAACGACCGATGACCACATCTACTTTTTTCTCGCCTGATTTGTAAGAAACAGTTTTTACTTCTTCCAGTTCCAGTTTACCTGAGAACTTTGCTTTCAATTCGCTTTCTGTCGCAGCCTTGTTAGCTGTACCACCCACGTGGAAGGTACGAAGTGTCAACTGCGTTCCCGGCTCACCGATTGACTGGGCAGCAATCACTCCTACTGCTTCGCCTTTCTGAACCATGCGGCCTGATGCAAGATTTCGTCCGTAACATTTTGCGCAAACACCTTTTGGTGATTCGCATGTTAACACCGAACGGATTTCCACCATTTCAATAGGAGAATCTTCAATGCTTTTTCCGATATCTTCCGTGATTTCTTCACCTGATTTAACAAGCAGCTTCCCGCTGATCGGATGAGAAATATTATGCAATGATACACGACCCAAAATCCGGTCATATAAACTTTCTACCACTTCTTCCTGGTTCTTCAACGCTGTTTCAGCAAGACCTCTCAACGTTCCGCAATCTTCATCCGTGATGATTACATCCTGCGCAACGTCTACCAGTCTTCGTGTTAAATAACCCGCATCAGCAGTCTTCAACGCCGTATCGGCAAGACCTTTACGCGCACCGTGAGTGGAAATAAAATACTCAAGGATGGAAAGACCTTCTTTGAAGTTTGATAAGATCGGGTTCTCGATAATTTCTCCACCGGTAGCTCCCGACTTTTGTGGTTTCGCCATCAGGCCTCGCATTCCACCCAACTGACGAATCTGTTCTTTCGAACCCCGCGCACCTGAATCAAGCATCATGTAGATGGAATTGAATCCTTGCTTGTCGGTTGAAAGTTGTTTCATCAACGTATCGGTGATGCGTGAATTGGTACGCGTCCAGATATCGATGATCTGATTGTAACGCTCGTTGTAAGTGATGAATCCCATGTTGTAATTACCCAACACTTCTTCCACTTCTTTGTTTGCTTTCTCAACCAGTTTAATTTTCTCTTCAGGGATTTTAACGTCATCGAGGTTGAATGACAATCCGCCTTTGAATGCCATACCGAAACCAAGATCCTTCATATCATCAAGGAACTTCGCTGTTTTTGCGATACCACATTTCTTCAGGATGTTTCCGATGATGTCACGCAATGATTTCTTTGTAAGAAGCTCATTGATGTAACCCACTTCTGCCGGGACAACCTGGTTAAAGAGAATACGGCCTACTGTTGTCTCCAACAATTTAGGTCCGATAGTTCCATCTTCATGCACAACATTGTTCAGCTTTACTTTTACCCAGGCATGCAATTCAGCACGGCCTTCGTTGTGAGCAATGATGACTTCTTCAGGAGAATAGAATACGCTTCCTTCTCCGATCACTTTCATTTTGCCTTCGCTCTTTTTTCCTTTGGTGATATAATACAAACCGAGCACCATGTCCTGTGAAGGAACTGTAACCGGAGCACCGTTGGCTGGATTCAGGATATTATGCGATGCAAGCATCAGCATTTGTGCTTCAAGAATTGCTGCATTGCCAAGAGGAACGTGAACAGCCATCTGGTCACCGTCAAAGTCAGCGTTGAACGCCGTACAAACCAACGGATGTAACTGGATCGCTTTTCCTTCAATCAACTTCGGCTGAAATGCCTGGATACCGAGTCTGTGAAGAGTCGGGGCACGGTTGAGAAGAACAGGATGTCCTTTCAACACGTTTTCCAAAATATCCCAAACGATCGGATCTTTTCTGTCCACAATTTTCTTTGCACTTTTCACCGTCTTCACCACTCCTCGTTCAATCATCTTACGGATGATAAACGGTTTGAAAAGCTCTGCTGCCATGTCCTTAGGAAGACCACACTCGTGTAGTTTCATTTCAGGACCAACGACGATTACCGAACGTGCTGAATAATCAACACGCTTTCCAAGTAAGTTCTGACGAAAGCGACCTTGCTTTCCTTTCAGTGAATCTGAAAGTGATTTCAATGCACGGTTTGATTCTGTTTTCACTGCATTCACTTTACGTGAATTGTCAAAAAGTGAATCAACAGACTCCTGCAACATACGTTTCTCGTTACGAAGAATTACATCCGGAGCTTTAATTTCAAGAAGACGTTTCAAACGGTTGTTACGAATGATCACACGTCTGTATAAATCGTTCAGATCGGACGTTGCAAAACGGCCACCATCCAAAGGAACGAGTGGGCGAAGTTCAGGTGGAATCACCGGAACAACTTTTACAATCATCCACTCAGGACGATTTTCGATGTGTTCATTCGCTGAACGGAACGCCTCCACAACATTGAGTCGTTTCAACGCTTCGTTCTTTCTTTGCTGAGATGTTTCTGTGTTTGCCTGGTTACGAAGACTGAATGAAAGCTCATCCAGTTTCAGGCGTGACAACAAATCAAACAATGCTTCCGCGCCCATTTTACCAATGAACTTATTCGGATCAGCATCGTCGAGGTGTTGATTGTCTTTCGGCAACGTATCTAAAATATTCAGGTATTCTTCTTCCGTTAAGAAGTCGAGGTAGTTGATTCCATCAGCTGCTTTTATTCCGGCATTGATTACTACGTAACGTTCGTAGTAAATAATCATGTCCAATTTTTTCGTTGGGAGTCCGAGCAGGTAACCGATCTTGTTTGGTAGTGAGCGGAAGTACCAGATGTGAGCAACAGGAACCGTCAATTGAATGTGTCCCATTCTTTCTCTCCGTACTTTTTTCTCTGTGACTTCAACACCACAACGGTCACAAACGATTCCTTTGTAACGTATGCGCTTGTATTTTCCGCAATGACATTCCCAATCTTTTACAGGCCCGAAAATACGCTCGCAGAATAATCCGTCGCGCTCAGGTTTGTATGTTCTGTAATTGATGGTTTCAGGCTTCAATACTTCTCCGCTCGATTGCTCGAGAATATTTTCAGGAGAAGAAAGACTGATCGTAATCCTGGTGAAATTACTTTTGATTTTTATTTCTTTTCTGGTTGCCATCTTGTTAGTTTACGGTTTAAGGTTTACTGTTTACTGTTTGTTGCTTCCAGTTTACAGTTCGCTGAACTGTAAACCGGAAACTGTAAACTTTTAATCCAATGTGATCTTCAAACAAAGTCCGCGTAACTCATGAAGCAATACATTGAATGATTCAGGGATTCCGGGAGTAGGCATGTTATCACCTTTTACAATTGCTTCGTACGCTTTTGCACGTCCGATAACATCATCGGATTTCACAGTGAGAATTTCCTGGAGAATGTTTGCCGCACCGAATGCTTCGATTGCCCAAACCTCCATTTCACCAAATCGCTGACCTCCAAACTGTGCTTTACCACCCAACGGTTGCTGCGTGATGAGAGAATACGGTCCGATTGAACGGGCATGCATCTTATCATCCACCATGTGGCCGAGTTTCAGCATGTAAATAATTCCAACAGTTGCCGGCTGATCGAAACGTGTTCCGGTTCCGCCATCATATAGATATGTACTTCCGAATTTCGGCAAACCTGCTTTCGTAACATACTCATCAATCTGAGCAACCGATGCTCCGTCAAAAATCGGAGTGGCGAACTTCAATCCCAGTTTGTCTCCTGCCCATGCAAGAATGGTTTCATAAATCTGTCCGAGGTTCATCCGCGATGGTACACCAAGTGGATTCAGAACGATGTCAACCGGAGTTCCGTCTTCGAGATAAGGCATGTCTTCATCACGAACAATTTTCGCAACGATACCTTTATTTCCGTGACGTCCCGCCATCTTATCACCCACTTTCAACTTACGTTTCTTCGCGATGTAAACTTTCGCCAACTGGATGATTCCGGCAGGAAGTTCATCACCAACTGTCAAAGCAAATTTTTTGCGTTTGAAAAGTCCTGTGATGTCGTTGAACTTAATGGTATAGTTATGCAGCAATTGTTTGATCTGGTCGTTGCGATCTTTATCGGTCGTCCACTTCGCAGGATTAACGGTTTCGTAATTGATCTCCGTCAACATTTTCTGAGTGAACTTCGCTCCTTTTGCAATCACAACCTCCTTAAACAGATCAGTAACTCCTTGCGAAGTTTTACCGCTGACAAGAACAAATAGTTTGTCAATTAATTTTTCTTTCAGTTCAGCAATCTGTGTGTTGTATTCTTTGTCGAGTTTTTCAACCTGGACTTTTTCATCCGTCTTCTGCGATTTATCTTTAGCAAGAATACGTGAGAAAAGTTTTTTGTCGACAATCACACCTTTTACTGATGGTGGAACTTTCAATGAAGCATCCTTCACATCACCGGCTTTATCACCGAAGATCGCACGAAGCAATTTTTCTTCCGGTGAAGGATCTGTTTCTCCCTTCGGAGTGATCTTACCGATGAGAATATCGCCTTCCGTAACTTCAGCACCGAGACGAATGATTCCATTCTCATCCAGTTCACGTGTTGCATCTTCACTTACATTCGGGATATCAGCAGTCAATTCTTCCAGACCGCGTTTTGTATCACGCACTTCAAGTGAATATTCATCAATGTGAAGTGACGTAAATATATCTTCACGAACAACGCGTTCAGAAATCACAATCGCATCCTCGAAGTTGTTACCCTTCCATGGCATGAACGCCACTTTCAGGTTTCTTCCCAATGCCAATTCACCATCCTGTGTTGCGTATCCTTCGCAAAGCACTTGTCCTCTTTTTACCTTCTGGCCTTTTTTAACAATCGGCTTCAGATTGATACATGTACTCTGATTTGTCTTTTGAAATTTCGTAAGCTGGTATGTTTTCACATCATCTTCAAAACTTACCAAACGCTCATTCTCTTTCCTGTTATACCGGATCGTGATTTCGTTTGCATCCACATATTCAACAACACCATCGCCTTCAGCATTGATCAACACACGTGAATCACGTGCAACCAATCCTTCAAGACCTGTTCCTACAATAGGAGCTTCCGCTCTCAACAATGGAACTGCCTGGCGCTGCATGTTTGATCCCATCAAGGCACGGTTCGCATCATCATGCTCAAGGAACGGAATCAACGAAGCTGCAATCGAAGCAATCTGGTTCGGAGCGACGTCCATGAGATCAATTTTCTCCGGTTCAAGAATCGGAAAATCTCCCTGGTAACGTGCTTTTACTTTTGCTTCTTCAAACTTGCCTGCTTCAGAGATGCCGGCATTTGCCTGTGCAATCACTTTTGAATCTTCTTCTTCAGCAGTAAGATAGATCACATCCTTCTCAACATCTACCTTACCATGGGTAACAGTACGATAAGGAGTTTCAATGAATCCGAGGTTGTTGATCTTCGCATACACACACAGAGATGATATCAAACCGATGTTCGGCCCTTCCGGTGTTTCGATTGTACAAAGACGACCGTAGTGTGTGTAGTGAACGTCACGAACCTCGAAACCTGCGCGCTCTCTTGAAAGACCTCCTGGTCCGAGTGCTGACAACCTTCTCTTGTGCGTGATCTCAGCCAATGGATTGGTTTGATCCATGAACTGTGATAACTGGTTCGTTCCAAAGAATGAATTGATAACCGATGACAATGTTTTCGCATTGATCAGGTCCGATGGTGTGAACACTTCGTTATCACGAACGTTCATACGCTCGCGGATGGTACGTGCCATACGGGCAAGACCAACTCCGAATTGTGAAAACAACTGCTCACCAACGGTACGAACACGTCTGTTACTTAAGTGATCAATATCATCCACTTCAGCTTTTGAATTGATCAGCTGAATTAACTGGCGGATGATTTCGATGATGTCTGCTTTCGTCAACACCTTCGTGTCTTCGGGAATTTCAAGACCTAATTTTTTATTGATGCGGTAACGACCTACATCACCCAAATCATAGCGTTTATCAGAAAAGAAAAGTTTGTCGATGATACCACGCGCTGTTTCATAATCAGGCGGCTCGGCATTTCTCAACTGGCGATAGATATGTTCTACCGCTTCTTTTTCTGAATTGGAAGTATCTTTCTGAAGTGTGTTGTAAATGATTGCATAATCATTTGTGTTCACATCTTCTTTGTGAAGGATGATCGTCTTTACACCGGCTTCAATGATTAAATCGAGGTGATGATCTTCCAGGACAACTTCACGTTCCAGAACAACTTCGTTACGCTCGATGGAAACCACTTCTCCGGTATCCTCATCCACGAAATCTTCC
Source organism: Bacteroidota bacterium (assembly GCA_043787975.1). Lineage (GTDB taxonomy): Bacteria > Bacteroidota > Bacteroidia > AKYH767-A > 2013-40CM-41-45 > JAPLDA01. The sequence goes on along the minus strand of JAYVUK010000013.1, from coordinate 3,483 downwards.
ACCCATGTTTTCAATACACGCGCGGCAAGTCTTCTGCCTTCTGCTTTTTTAATTCCTGATTTGCTGACTTTGAATTCATCTGCAAGTCCGAAGATTTCAAGAATGTCTTTATCTGTCTGGTAACCGATTGCTCGAAGCAAGGTAGTTACCGGGAATTTTTTCTTACGATCGATGTATGCGTACATCACATTGTTGATGTCCGTTGCAAATTCAATCCACGATCCTTTGAAAGGAATCACGCGGGCCGAATATAATTTCGTTCCATTCGCATGACGGCTTTGTCCGAAGAACACACCCGGTGAACGATGCAACTGCGATACGACAACACGTTCAGCACCGTTGATGATGAACGTTCCTTTCGGAGTCATGTAAGGGATTGTACCGAGGTATACATCCTGCACAATGGTTTCAAAATCTTCGTGTTCAGGATCGGTGCAATACAATTTCAATTTTGCTTTCAGCGGAACGCTGTGCGTCAACCCGCGCTCGATACACTCTTCGATGGAGTAACGGGGCGGATCAATGAAGTAGTCAAGGAATTCCAATACAAAGTTGTTCCGTGAATCCGAGATCGGAAAATTTTCACTGAACACTTTAAAGAGACCTTCCGCGTACCGGTTATCAGAAGTGGTTTCAAGCTGGAAAAAATCCCTGAACGACTTGAGCTGAATGTCAAGAAAATCGGGATATTCAATTGGGTGCTTGCTGGAGGCGAAGCTTATTCTTTTGCTGTTAAGAGTAGTGTGCACGATGCTTTGGTTTTAGGTAAGTAAATTTTTATTTCTTTGAAGATGTTTGCATGCTAGTACAATCACCCTAATAAAAACGCTTATAGACCAGCTCCGATCACGGTTTTCGTGATCGGAGAAGGTCTAACAATGCATTTCGGAAGCAGGCTTCCGATAGCTATCGCAATTACTTAATCTCAACTTCTGCTCCTGCTTCTTCTAATTGTTGTTTGATAGAATTAGCTTCTTCTTTTGCAATGCCTTCTTTCACTGCTTTTGGAGCACCATCAACTAAATCTTTCGCTTCTTTCAAGCCAAGACCGGTGATTTCTTTCACCAATTTCACGATCGCTAATTTAGCTCCGCCCGGTGCTTTCAGGATTACATCAAAAGTTGATTTTTCAGCAGCAGCTTCTCCGCCACCTGCGCCACCACCTGCTGCTACAGCTACTGCTGCTGCTGCCGGCTCGATGCCATACTCATCTTTCAAAATTTTTGCTAACTCGTTTACTTCTTTCACTGTCAGGTTTACTAACTGTTCAGCGAATGCTTTTAAATCTGCCATTGTTATTTAGGTTTTTAGAATTGATTAGTTACTTGTTTGAATTTATATTGGGTACTGGAAGCATTCTTTTTGGAAATTTTAAATTATGAATTATGAATTATAGATTCATAATTTAAAATTTATAATTTCATTCAGGTCTTTCAGATAATGTCTTAACGATTCCTGCAATCTTGCCACCGCCACTCAGCAAAGCACCAAGAACATTTTTCGCAGGCGATTGTAACAATCCGATGATATCGCCGACCAATTCATTTTTCGACTTGAGTGATGCAAGAGATTCCAATTGATTGTCGCCAATGAAAACAGCTGTCTCAATGTAAGCTCCTTTAAGAGCCGGCTTATCACCCTTCTTACGGAATTCTTTGATCAACTTGGCAGGGACATTTCCTGTTTCACTGAACAACAATGCAGTAGTTCCTTTCAGCGCTTCGAAAATAGGTTCATATTCCGCGCCTTTTTTCTCCATCGCTTTTTGTATGAGTGAATTCTTAGCAACCAACATCTTCACACCCTTGTTGAAACACAAGCGTCTGAGTTGATTGGTCTTCTCAACGGTCAGGCTTGACGTGTCAGTAACATAAACGGTTGGATATTTATTCAGTAATTCAGCAATATCATTGATGATTACGTCTTTTTCTTCTTTTCTCATTGTGAATGATTTTTAAATTTACCTGTTCTGTTTTATTTACTCGTGCGATGCTGACAATGCCTTCGTATCGATCATCACAGATGGACTCATCGTGCTTGACATGTAAACACTTTTCATATAAGTCCCTTTTGCAGAAGAGGGTTTTAATTTTATAATGGAATTTAAAATTTCGTAAGCGTTCTCTTCAATTTTTTTTGCATCGAAGGAGGCTTTACCAACCGATGTATGAATGATTCCCTGTTTGTCCACTTTGAAATCAATTTTACCGGCTTTCACTTCCTTCACAGCTTTCCCGATGTCGTTGGTAACAGTTCCTGTTTTCGGATTTGGCATCAGGTTACGCGGTCCGAGAACCTTACCTAATTTACCCACCTTACCCATTGCAGAAGGCATCGTGATGACCACATCAATGTCAGTCCAGCCTTGTTCGATCTTCGTGATGTATTCATCGAGACCAACATAGTCTGCACCTGCATCTTTTGCTTCCTGTTCTTTATCAGGTGTGCAAAGCACAAGCACACGAATTGTTTTTCCGGTACCATGAGGTAATGTTACAATACCACGAACCATCTGGTTTGCCTTACGAGGATCAACTCCAAGACGAATACTCAGATCAACAGATGAATCAAACTTTGTGGTAGTGATTTCCTTAACAAGCTTAGAAGCTTCAGCCAAAGAATAGGCTTTACTTTTTTCAACTTTGGAGAGAACTTGCTTTCTCCTTTTACTGACTTTTGCCATGATTATGGTTTTATGAAGTGATAACGGAATTGAAACGATCGCATCCTCCTTCGGTAAATATTATTTTCTAAAGAACTATACTTATTAATTGCGAATTTCGGATTTTTGATTTCGGATTAATCCGCAATTCGAAATTATTAAAACGGTTTTTGCCCTTCTACAGTAATTCCCATACTGCGAGCTGTTCCGGCTACCATGCTCATTGCTGATTCGATGGTAAAGCAATTGAGATCGGGCATTTTAATTTCCGCGATCTTTTTTACCTGTTCCCAATTTACAGTTCCTACTTTATTCCTGTTTGATTCTTTTGATCCGCTTTTAATTTTTGCAGCATCCAGTAATTGAATTGCAGCAGGCGGAGTTTTGATGATGAACTCAAACGATTTGTCAGTATAAACCGTGATGATAACAGGAAGAACTTTTCCGGCCTGATCCTGTGTCCGTGCATTGAACTGCTTGCAGAACTCCATGATATTTACACCCTTTGCACCGAGGGCAGGACCAATTGGCGGAGCAGGATTTGCCGCTCCTCCTTTAACCTGTAATTTTATAAGTGCACCTATTTCTTTTGCCATTGTTTTTCTAATTTGATGATTTGATAATTTGATAATTTGATAATTGACGCTGGAGAATTGGAAGCACTCACCATTATCAAATTATCAAATCAGTTAATTATCAAATTAATTTATTCTTTTTCTACTTGCATATAACTAAGCTCAAGCGGGGTTTTACGTCCGAAGATTTTAACCATCACTTTCAGCTTTTTCTTCTCTTCATTAATTTCTTCAATCACTCCGGTG
>JAYVUK010000012.1:0-16177 GCA_043787975.1 Bacteroidota bacterium | reverse complement strand
CGCAATGATTGGTTTCACTCCAAAATTACAATTGCACCTGTCATTCCGAACGAAGTGAGGAATCCATCCTTAACTGATTTCTTATTATTTCCCCTGAGCCAGATACTGAATCATCAGTCGTGCTGTTTTTGCTGAAGCACCGCTTCCTCCGAGCTTTTGTTTCAGCTCTTTGTAATCTGCCATTAGCTTTTTGCGCGTGTCAGGATCAAGAATATTTTTTAATTCACTTTTTAGATTTGCTGTGTTCAGATCATGCTGGATTAATTCTTTCACCACTTCCCTATCCATGATTAAATTAACGAGCGAAATATATTTCACCTTCACCAACGAACGGGCAATCAGGTAAGAAATATTTCCGCCTTTGTAACACACCACTTCGGGCACTTCAAACAAAGCAGTTTCCAACGTCGCAGTTCCGGAAGTAACAAGCGCTGCATCTGAATTCATCAACAACGAATAGGTCTGATCAACCAGCAATGGAATATTTTTCCCGGCAATCAACGATTCATAAAAAGATGGAGGAACAGACGGTGCAGCAGCAATGGCGAATTGGTGTTGAGGGAAATCATCAACGATGCTTAACATTAATGGAAGCATGGTTGCAATTTCCTGTTTCCTGCTTCCGGGCAACAACGCAATGATTGGTTTCACTCCAAAATTATTTTTATTCAGCCATTCCTTCTTTTCACCGGAGTTATTACGTTGCTGTTCGATGGCATCCAATAGCGGATGCCCGACAAAATCAACTTCGTAATCAAACTTTTTATAAAACTCCTTTTCAAAAGGAAGGATGACAAACATCCTGTCAACAAAACGTTTTATTTTTTCTACACGCGATTGTTTCCACGCCCACACCTGGGGAGAGATGTAATAGAATACTTTGATATTATTTTTTTTTGCAAACTCAGCGATGCGCAAATTAAATCCGGGATAGTCAACAAGGATTAACACATCCGGGCGGTTTTTTAAAATATCATCCTTACAAAAAGAAATGTTTTGCAAAATAGTTCTGAGATTCATCACCACTTCCGTAAATCCCATGAAAGCAAGATCACGGTAATGTTTTACCAATTCGGCGCCTTCCTTCTTCATCAGATCACCGCCCCAACAACGGAACTGTGGAGCAACATCATGCTTCTTCAATTCCTTCATGAGGTTTGAAGCGTGCAAATCGCCTGATGCTTCTCCGGCTATGATGTAATACTTCATTTAGGTCAGCTTTAAAATGGCAACAATGAAAGCGTAGATAAATGTCGCGGCAAGAACTCCTTTTGATGAACGGTCTGCCTTACTCCAAATAAAAAGAAAAAACACAAGCAGGTTTATAAATACACTCAGGCTGATCATGGTGGATAAAATCCCCAATAATTTCACATGCTGAAAGACATCCATCAATGCTTCCTCCGGAAACCTGATTTTTGTATACACAGAAAACGCCATGAGCGGAGCTGCCAATCCACAAATTAATCCTGTGAAGAAATTATCTTTAATATTCATCAGCCAATGAGTGAATGGTGATATTTAAAATAGTAAAAGAAATAAACAAAACTGATGATCACCGTCGCTAGCAAAATTCCTTTTCCGAGATTTTCTTTATCCGTTTTCACCAGCAGGAATCTGACTATTAGAACATTCAGGAAAATCGCAAACAGGTGAACCTTGGGAGCCATAAACATGTACGGGTCCTGATAGAAGTTCACAACAAAGATGCGCACGTAAGCAAGCACGGTATAGAACAAACTCAACGATATCAATCCCGAAAAAATTCCAAGCAACAATGAATCAGGAAGTTTTTTCCACATCGTAATTTAATTTGTTGAGAAATGAAATTGCATGATGTGCTGTAAAGTCAAACTGAACGGGAACGATCGAAACATACTTGTTGGCAAGTGCCCACTCATCGGTATCTTCACCGTTGTCATAATTTTTAAACTTGCCTGTAAGCCAGTAATATTTTCGTTTGTTCGGATCGAGACGTTCATCAAATTCTTCTTCCCATTTCGCCATCGCCTGGCGGCACACTTTTACTCCTTTGATTTCCTTGTGAGGAACATTCGGAATGTTGACATTCAGCAAAGTTCCTTCAGGCAAACCATGCTCGAGCACATTGCGCGCAATTATCCGTGCATATTTTTTAGGCCCGGTCATATCCGCTTCCAGCGAATAATTCAGAAATGAAAAACCGATGGAAGGAATTCCTTCGATCGCGCCTTCCATGGCAGCCGACATGGTGCCCGAATAAATTACATTGATAGAAGAATTGGAACCGTGATTAATTCCTGACACACACAAATCCGGCTTTCGATGCAGAATTTTATCAATGGCGATCTTCACGCAGTCAACGGGCGTTCCAGAACACTGGTGCCAAATTGCTTCGCCGTGCATATTCACTTTGTCGAGACGCAATAAATTATTGATCGTAATGGCATGTCCCATTCCCGATTGCGGGCTATCGGGCGCCACCACGAAAATGGTCCCAAGCGGTTCCATCGCTTCCACCAATGCATGCAAACCGGGAGCGGTAACTCCATCGTCGTTGGTAATTAGAATAACAGGTTTTTCTTTTTTCACAGGACGAAAGTAGAAAAAAGTCAGGGTTTAGCATTTTTTGTAAAGAGTTTATGGCAATTTCTTAATACAAGTTTAATAGTTCACGAGCAGGAAGATGAAGTTTCTGACATAAATTTGGAAACACGGAAAAGATAGTTTAGCTTTCGCTTTAATGAAAAAAATGTCGGTGATTGCGTCGAGTGATGAAGTGATCCGGAATTTAAGAAAGTACCTTGCGTTCCGAAAGTTTAAGAACATCCAGATCAATCTTTCTCAAGGAGAAATAATCGCAGAGAGGAAAAATTTCATCTTTGGACATAATCATATTGTGAGCCTGAAAGTGCAGCAGGTAAATGAAGATACCACCAACATTGAAATTATTATTGATCCTGACTTAAAAGAGCGCTCCCCTCACGAAGAAAAATTAGAAGAAAAATTAAGAGATAACCTGTACGATTTCATTTAACCAATTTTCCGTCCTGATAGCACTCGTTTTGACGATTGAATTATAGAATTCGATTCATTCAATCCTGTTTTTCTACTTCGCCTGAATCATGTATGTTTGCAAAAATTGCAAAATCATGCTGAAGATCGGGGTGCTGGGCGCCGGACATTTAGGTAAAATACACATCCGTCTACTGAAAGAAATACCGAACGTTCAACTTGTTGGGTTTTATGATCATAATGCTGAAGCTGCGGATGCTGTTGCACAGGAATTCGGTGTGAAACGCTTTTATTCTTACCCCGAATTGATGGAAGCTTCCGATGTCATCGACATTGTGGTACCGACGGTTGCTCATTACGAATGCGCTGTGAAAGCCATTAAAAAATCGAAACACATCTTTGTTGAGAAGCCGCTGACAAATACCGTTTCCGAAGGAAAAAAATTAGTCGCCTTGGTTCATGAGGCCGATATCAAAGCTCAGGTTGGTCACGTGGAAAGATTCAATCCCGCCTTTCTTGCTGCAAAAGATTATTTTAATCAACCCATGTTCATTGAAACACATCGCCTCGCTGAGTTTAATCCGCGCGGCACCGATGTTTCAGTCGTGCATGACCTGATGATCCACGACATTGACATTGTTTTAAGTGTAGTGAAATCTTCCGTAAAAAAAATAAGCGCCAGCGGAGTGGCCGTTGTGAGTGATACACCGGACATTGCCAACGCACGCATTGAATTTGATAACGGCTGCGTTGCCAATCTTACGTCCAGCAGAATCTCGATGAAGAACATGCGCAAGAGCCGTTTCTTCCAGCGGGATGCATACATCTCCGTCGACTTCCTGAAAAAGAAAACGGAAATTGTACGGCTAAAAAATCTCACCGGCGAACCGGGACCGTTGGATGTCACCATTGATCTTCCGAATGGAAAAGGAACGAAACTTATTTATTTCGATCAGCCGAAAGTGGATGAGACCAATGCTATAAAAATGGAGCTTGAACTTTTTATCGATTCTATTTTACACAATACTTCTACTGCTATTTCCGTTGAAGACGGATACAACGCTCTTCACGTAGCTCACCAGGTTATGGAAAAGCTGAATTCGTCTTTAAACGTATTGGCTTAATCATTAAAGATGAACTTAAAATTTTACTCATTGCATCGTAGTCTCTCGTGGAACAAAATAATTCTTCCATTCGTGGTTGCATGTGTGCTTTTGACAAGTTCATGTAATATTATTAATCCCGCGGAGCCCATTCCTGCTTATGTTCAGATCGATTCATTTTCTCTGTCCACGGATGTAGTCACACAGGGAAGTAACTCGGCCAACATCGTTGATGCCTGGATATTTGTTGACGGAAACGCGATCGGAGCATTTGAATTACCTTGTACAATTCCGGTGCTTTATTCAGGGTCTCACAAACTGACCATTCGTCCCGGAATATTAATTGACGGCATTGCAGCAACACGTACCATCTATCCTTTTTATAGTGGCTTTGATACCGTTGTAAATTTTGAATCAGAAAAAACTGTCAATGCTTTTCCGAAAATCGAATATTTATCAACTGCGAACTTAACTCACATAGAAGATTTTGAACATTTGGCTATCGGTATCAGCAATCTTGCAAGATCATCCGCCAGTGATACGTTGATGATGGCTGTGCAGTCTCCAATTTCTTTTGAAGGAAGTTCCGCAGCTGTATACCTCGATGACGCTCACCCTTATTTTGAATGTGCCTGGAAAGATTCATTCCTGTTACCACTCGGGCGGCCGGCTTATGTTGAACTGAATTACAAATCTGACAATGAATTTACGGTAGGTATTTCAACTTATACTACTTCAGGAAATTATTCGGATGAAATCGTTACTTTCAGAACAAGCGATACGTGGAAAAAGCAATATGTAAGCCTGGGGCCAATCATTGAGAATTCGATCACCGCGACCGGGTATAAAATTTACATCAAGGCTACTAAAAGTTCTTCGTTCGCAACTGCTACACTCTATTTCGACAATATTAAAGTGGTTTACTGATGAACAAACGAATACAAACCCTGCTTTACATTTTTGCTGATTGGATCGCAGCTTCCATTGCCTGGGGTTTGTTTTATACGTATCGCAAAACGGTTATTGAATCAACATACTTCGGGCATGAAGTTTTAAAATTCGATGAAAAATTTTTTCTCGGAGTTCTGATTATTCCATTTTTCTGGATACTTATTTACACGCTCACCGGAACCTATAAAAACGTATATCGCAAATCGCGGTTGCGTGAACTTGGTCAGACTCTTTACATTTCAGTGCTTGGTGTGTTGATCATCTTTTTCTCACTCCTGCTTGACGACACGATCGTGAGTTACAAAACGTATTACCATACTTTTTTTACCTTACTTACACTTCACTTTTTCATCACTGCACTCTTTCGTTTTATTCTTTCAACAACCATCATCAATAAAATTCATTCGCGCAAAATTTCTTTCAACTCCATCCTGATCGGCAGCAACCAGAAGGCAGTGACGCTCCTTCACCAGATGGAAACGGAATTCCATTCGGAAGGAAATAATTTTGTCGGGTTCATCAACGTGGAAGGCAACAACGATCACTTGCTTGCGAAAAAACTTCCACACCTCGGAGGCGTTTCCGATTTATTCGATATCATCCGGAAACATAAAATTGAAGAAGCGTTCATTGCATTGGAATCTTCCGAGCATGAGAACATTCGGAAAGTAATTAACGAACTCGAGGATACTCCTGTCATCATTAAAATCCTTCCTGACATGTATGACATTCTTTCCGGCTCCGTGAAGATGAATGCGATCTTCGGCGCGCCGGTGATTGAAATATCTCCTGACCTGATGCCTACCTGGCAATTGTCAGTGAAACGGTTGATTGATATTTTATTTTCAATTTTTGTGATGACGGTTTTTTCTCCGCTCTATATTTTTGCTGCACTTGGTGTAAAGCTTACCTCGAAAGGTCCGTTGTTTTACAGTCACGATCGCATTGGATTACACGGCCGGCCATTTCGCATTTACAAATTCCGTTCGATGCATGAGGATTCCGAAAAAAGCGGTCCGATGCTTTCCAGTGAATTTGATAAACGCATCACACCATTCGGACGTTGGATGCGGAAAGTAAGGCTGGATGAGATTCCACAGTTCTACAATGTATTGAAAGGCGATATGTCCATTGTTGGCCCGCGTCCCGAGCGTCAGTATTTTATTGACCAGATCATGGAACTTGCGCCACACTATCGCCATCTTCACAAAGTGCGTCCGGGAATTACATCGTGGGGACAAGTGAAATTCGGCTACGCAGAAAATGTAAACCAAATGGTGGAACGACTAAAGTACGATTTGATCTACATTGAAAACATGGCACTTGCGCTCGACTTCAAAATCATGATTTATACGGTGATGATTGTGTTGAAGAGAAAAGGGAAGTGATTGAATGAGATAATTTGATAATTAGTTAATTTGAAAATGTTGCAGAATCTCATTCCTATTGAACTAATGAACTATTAAACTTCTGAACTAATAAACCAAGCATGAAGAATATTTCAGTAATCGGAGCAGGAACCATGGGAAACGGCATCGCTCATGTATTTGCGCAATACGGGTTCACAGTCGCGCTGATTGATGTATCGCCCGATGCACTTTCAAAAGCAGTCAATACCATTTCAAAAAACCTGGACAGGATGGTATCGAAAGAAAAAATAACAGTTGAACAAAAAGAAAGCACGTTGAAAAATATTTCGGTTTTCACATCGCTTGCCGAAGGAGTTAAAAATGCAGAACTCGTGGTGGAAGCTGCAACAGAAAACGGCGATCTCAAATGCAAAATCTTTCGCGAGCTTGATCAGCTTTGTTCTCCATCGACCATCCTTGCCACAAACACATCTTCCATTTCCATTACAAAGATTGCCGCCCAAACGAAACGTCCCGATAAAATTATCGGCATGCATTTCATGAATCCTGTTCCCGTGATGAAATTGGTGGAAGTAATCAGAGGGTATGCAACTTCCGATGACGTGACAAAAACAATTCTTGAGCTTTCAAAAAAATTAGAAAAGACGGCAACCGAAGTAAATGACTATCCCGGGTTTGTTGCCAACAGAATATTGATGCCAATGATCAACGAAGCCATCTATACCTTGTTTGAAGGTGTTGCAGGAGTTGAAGAAATCGACACCGTGATGAAATTGGGAATGGCTCATCCGATGGGACCGTTGCAACTGGCAGATTTTATCGGACTGGATGTTTGTCTTTCCATTTTAAATGTGATGTACGATGGATTTAAGAATCCAAAATACGCTCCGTGTCCATTGCTTGTCAATATGGTAACCGCCGGACATCTTGGAGCAAAAAGCGGAATTGGTTTTTACGTTTACCAAAAAGACAGCAAAGAGCTTGTGGTCGCTGATAATTTCAGGAAATAACCATAGGCTCATTTTCGGGTAGCATTCTTTCCTGTTTTTATTTTGCTTTCTACTTAATTTTACTACTTTGCCTGCGATTTAGAATCCCTTTAATTTCCTGCTCCTTTTAACCAACCTGTTTGTGCGTGAAAACAGTATCGTGGAATCGAGACCGGTAAAAAAAAACTTTGACTTTGCAGTTGCAGGATATTTCTTTCTTGCAGCTGTGATAGCATCATGGCTGATCTGGTTCATTTGTTTTTTACTGAATCAATCATCTGATGAGCAACTCATCATGTTTTATAAAATCATTCCCAGGACAATTTTCGGAATCGAGTCAGACAACCTGATGGTTTTGTGTTCATCCCTTGCATTACTTTTCGGAATTATTGAAAAACTCCGATCAGGAAAAAAATGGTACAAGTCCGATCTGTATGTGAGGTTTCTGATTCTGTTCAGTGGTCTTCTTCTATTCATCAGTGTTTTTCAGATTATATTTTAATTTTCTTCGGATTTTTTTCTTAAACAATTGCATTCCTATAGCCACTCTGCTACAACCTGCATGGTTTATTCTTAACTTTGCCAATCCCGGATTTCAGCATGGCAAAGATTGATCAACTTGATTCAAAGCAGTACATCATTATCAAAGGTGCGCGCGTTCACAACCTTAAAAATATTGATGTCGCTATTCCGCGCAACAAATTCGTGGTCATTACAGGCTTGTCAGGTTCAGGAAAATCTTCGCTCGCATTCGATACGTTGTATGCCGAAGGGCAACGCAGGTATGTCGAAAGCCTGAGTTCGTACGCCAGGCAATTTCTCGGCAGAATGGATAAGCCGGACGTGGATTACATCAAAGGAATTTCTCCCGCTGTTGCCATTGAACAAAAAGTAAACACACGCAATCCTCGTTCTACGGTAGGAACATCCACTGAAATTTACGATTACCTGAAATTATTATTTGCGCGAGTTGGGAAAACATATTCTCCTGTTTCCGGAAATCCTGTGCAACGGCATACCGTTGATGATGTGGTAAATTATCTTTTTTCACTTCCTGAAAATACACGTTGCATTTTATCAGCGCCACTCCAGGTTCACCCGGAAAGAACGATTGAAGAAGAATTAAAAGTCCTGATGCAAAAAGGATTTGTAAGAGTGCAACTCCTCCATGAAGTAAAAAAAATTGAAGACCTGCTTGCTGACGACAACAAGCAAACGTTACAGAAGTTGAATGAGTCATTGGGATATTCAACAAAACAAAAAACAAAAAGTAAGAAGCAAAAAGTGGAAGGTCCTGTTCCCTTGAAAGCGACGACTGCCAAACAACTAATCAGCGTTGTCATTGACCGGTTCAGCATTCAACACAACGATGAAAGTGTCCGGTTCAGGATTGCCGATTCCGTTCAAACTGCTTTTTTTGAAGGCCACGGAAACTGTTTTGCTGAAGTTGAAAAAGAAAATGATGAAAAAGTCAGCTCACATTTTTCCAATCTTTTTGAATTGGATGGAATCTTCTTTGAAGAACCAAGTACGCATCTCTTCAGCTTTAACAATCCTTACGGAGCTTGTAAAACCTGTGAAGGTTTTGGTTCCGTGATCGGCATTGACCAGGACCTGGTGATTCCCGATAAAAGTCTTTCTGTGTACGAAGGAGCGATTGTTTGCTGGCGCGGTGATAAGATGAAAGAGTGGAATGACCAGTTGATCAAAACTTCTTACAAGTTCGATTTCCCTGTTCATCGTCCTTATTATGATTTAACCCCGGAAGAAAAACAATTGCTATGGACAGGCAATACTTTTTTTGACGGGCTCAATAAATTTTTTCAATACATCGAAACGCAGGCTTACAAGATTCAGTATCGCGTGATGCTTTCTCGCTACCGCGGCAAAACCATGTGTCCGGATTGCAAAGGAACACGATTGAGAAAAGACGCATCGTATGTGAAGATCAATGAAAAATCAATCACCGATGTCGTGTTGATGCCTGTCAGTGACTCATTGGATTTTTTCAGAGGCCTTGTATTAACAGATTATGAACAACAGGTCTCCAAACGCTTATTGCTGGAAATCGTAAATCGTTTCCAGTTTTTATCCGATGTTGGTCTTGGTTACCTCACGTTAAATCGCCTGTCAAACACGTTGTCAGGTGGCGAATCGCAACGTATCAACCTCGCAACTTCTCTTGGAAGCAGTTTAGTCGGCTCCATGTACATTCTCGATGAACCAAGTATCGGTTTGCATCCACGCGATACTCAACGCCTGATCCACGTCTTAAATTCATTGCGTGATCTTGGCAACACAGTCATCGTCGTGGAACATGACGAAGAAATCATGAGAGCATCAGATGAATTGATTGACATTGGTCCAGAAGCCGGGCAACATGGCGGTGAATTAATTTTCCAGGGAACATTTGATGCCATTTTAAAAAACAAGGAAAGCTTTACAGGTCGGTACCTGAGCGGGAAAGAAAGCATACCTCTTCCCTATCGCAGACGCTCCGGAAACGGATTTGTCCGCATCGAAGGTGCACGTGAAAACAACCTGAAAAATTTGAATGTCACTTTTCCGCTTGGCGTCATGACGGTAGTTACCGGCGTGAGCGGATCAGGAAAAACTTCCCTGGTGAAAAAAGTGTTGTATCCGTCACTGAAAAAAATTCACGGTGGTTACGGAGAACAAAGCGGATCGTTTGACAAGTTAAGTGGCGACTACAATAAAATTAATGCTGTTGAATTTGTTGATCAAAATCCGATTGGTAAATCATCGCGGTCAAATCCCGTGACGTATATTAAAGCGTATGATGAAATCAGGGCTATGTATTCAGATCTTCCTCTTTCCCGTGGAAGAAAATACAAGCCGGCGCACTTTTCTTTTAATGTCGAAGGCGGACGATGCGAAGTTTGTGAAGGCGAAGGCGAAGTAACCATCGAGATGCAATTCATGGCTGATATTCATTTAGTATGTGAACAATGTCACGGTAAACGTTTCAAGCAGGAAATTCTTGATGTTGAATACAAAGGAAAAAACATTGCTGATGTTTTGGATATGACGGTTGATGAAGCCGTCCTATTTTTCTCTTCTCCTGTTAAATCATCCGTCAACGACCGGAAAATTGCAGGCAAGTTAAAACCATTGCAGGACGTTGGTTTGGGATATGTTCATCTCGGGCAATCCAGTTCTACATTGAGCGGTGGCGAAGCGCAACGCATCAAACTTGCTTCTTTCCTTGGTAAAGGAAACCATCACGAACATACTCTTTTCATCTTTGATGAGCCGACAACAGGTTTGCATTTTCATGACATCAAAAAATTACTTCAGTCATTTGATGCATTGATTGAACAAGGTAACAGCATCATCGTTATCGAGCACAATCCTGATATCATCAAATGTGCGGATTGGGTGATTGACCTGGGGCCTGAAGGTGGTTCAGCAGGTGGCAACCTGGTGTTTGAAGGAACTCCGGACGATCTTGTCAACTGTAAAGAATCCTACACAGGAAAATTTCTCAAAGAAAAAATCAAGTTGGTTGGTATATGAATGACAATTTCTATTCTGAAAACCCGTTAAGAAACTTTCGCCTCTCGAGTACATTCACACAAAAGAATAATTTATCTTTATCACCATTAAAATAAATTCATGAAAAGATATTTTCTAATCGCCTCATTTCTTTTCGCATTTAATTATTCAGGAATTTGCCAGTCACTGCAGAAAAATGATCTCGTCCAGTTTTCCGGAGTTGTTGTAACCGGCGATAGCCTTCATCCCGTACCCTTCACAAGCATCATGATTAAAAGTACGTATCGCGGAACGATCAGCGATTACTACGGATTCTTTTCTTTCGTTGCGAAGATGCGCGACACCGTTGAATTTTCAGCCATTGGATTTAAGAAGACTACGTTTGTTATTCCGGATACATTGACTGATAACCGTTGTTCGCTGATACAATTATTGAAGAGCGATACGATCCTGTTGCGGGAAGCACGCGTCTTCCCATGGCCTACCAAAGAACAATTCAAGGAAGCCTTTTTATCGCTTCATATTCCGGATGATGACCTTGAACGCGCGAAGAAAAATCTCGATCCTTATAAAATGAGTTTCATTGCCGAAAATACTCCCATGGATGGAAGCATGAACTTCCGTAACCAGATGCAGAATCAAACTTCACGACTGTATTACGCTGGGCAGTTACCTCCTATCCAGTTATTGAACCCGGTTGCCTGGGCGAAGTTTATTCAAATGTGGCAGGAAGGTGCATTTAAAAGTAAAGAAAAAAAATACGAGAAATACGAGGACAAGTAAATTCTAAATTCTAAATTTCAAATTCTAAATTTTGATGCTGTTCTCAAGAAGGATAATTCTTTTTATACTTCCTTTTATTTTTTCATTGAATGTTCAGTCGCAAACTGCGACTGTTTCAGGAACTGTGCTTGATTCTCTTAATAAACCTCTCTTTGGAGTGAGCGTGGCCGTTTTCGGAAAATCTTTTGCTACAACAACAAACGATGATGGGAAATACTCGCTTACTGTTCCTGCCAACCAAAATCTGAAAATTGTTTTTTCTTATACAGGATTGCATGCCGATTCTGTCCATGTTAATCTTTCTCCAAATGAAAAAAAAGAAATCAACAAGACCATGCGTGGAAGGATCTCAGAGATCCGTGAAGTGACCATCCAGGACAAATCGCTGAAGGCGACAAACATTACACGTCTCGATCCCAAAAATGTTTCTGTTATTCCAACTCCCAATAGAAGTGTGGAAGACCTGCTGAAAACCTTACCGGGCGTGAGTTCTGCGAATGAATTAAGTTCTACGTATTCCGTTCGCGGAGGCAACTACGAT
Organism: Bacteroidota bacterium; assembly: GCA_043787975.1. Classification (GTDB taxonomy): domain Bacteria; phylum Bacteroidota; class Bacteroidia; order AKYH767-A; family 2013-40CM-41-45; genus JAPLDA01. The sequence goes on along the minus strand of JAYVUK010000012.1, from coordinate 3,930 downwards.
GAAAACCTGGTGTATGTAAATGATGTGGAAGTTTATCGCCCTTTCCTGGTTCGTTCAGGACAACAGGAAGGATTGAGTTTTATAAATCCTGACATGGTTTCTTCCATCAGTTTTTCCGCAGGAGGTTTTGATGCCGTCTATGGAGATAAAATGTCTTCGGTGTTGGATATAAAATACCGGAAACCGAAAAAATTCGGAGGCGCTGTGAGCGGCAGTTTACTTGGCGGTTCGCTGGAACTCGAAGGCGTAAGTAAGAATAACAAATTCACTTACATTGGAGGAGTTCGCCAGAAATCAAATCAATACCTGCTCAACACATTCGATACAAAAGGTGAATACAAGCCTTCGTTTACCGATGCACAATTTCTCGGCACGTATGATGTGAATAAAAAATTGGAGTTTGAAATCTTCGGAAATTATTCACACAATCGCTACAACCTTGTTCCGCAGGATCGCGAAACGAATTTCGGAACACTCAATGACGCAAAACGTTTTACTGTTTTCTTTGAAGGACAGGAAATAGACAAATATGATGCTTTCACGGGCGCTGTTTCGGCAACCTATCATCCGAAAGAAAAATTAAAATTAAAATTGATTGCGTCCGGATTCACCACTACGGAAGAAGAAAATTACGACATACTCGGGCAGTACTTTTTAGATCAGTTGGAAACGGATTTCGGAAAAACAAATTTCGGAAACGTAGCTTTTAACCTAGGTGTCGGTTCCTTTCTCAATCATGCAAGAAATGAATTGGATGCAACTGTTTTCAGCATCGAACACAAAGGAGAATTTGTAGGAGAAAAAAACCTGCTTCAATGGGGAGTAAAAGTGCAGCATGAACAAATTGATGACAAGTTAAACGAATGGTATTACAACGATTCATCGGGATTTTCAATTCCTTCACAACGCGACAGCATCAATCCTCAACTGCTTTTGAATGATGTAGTGAATTCAAGGGCTTCACTTTCCAGCAATCGTTACAGCGGTTACATTCAGAATACATGGCAGGTTACCGACACCACAAAAGTTATTCTTACAACTGGTATACGTGCAAATTACTGGGATTTGAATCAGCAGCTAGTGGTCAGTCCGCGTGTATCCATCACGTATAAACCAAGAGGAAAAAAGAATTTAAGTTATCGTGCTTCAGCAGGATATTATTACCAGCCTCCCTTCTACCGTGAGTTGCGGAACTTAGAAGGAACGGTGAATGAAAATCTGAAAGCGCAACAATCTATTCACTTTGTAATCGGGAATGATTACACATTTCTCTGGCTTGGCCGAGAATTCAAACTCACGACAGAAATTTTCTACAAGCTGCTCGATGATTTGGTTCCTTATAAAGTGGATAATCTCCGCCTTCGTTACCTTGGAGAGAACATCGCAAAAGGATATGCGCGTGGAATTGACTTCCGTTTATTCGGAGAATTTATTCCCGGGCTTGAATCGTGGGCGAGTATTTCATTTCTTCAGACACAAGAAGACCTTCGCAATGATTTCTATTATAAATACACAAATGCGGAAGGCGAGACCATTATTCCCGGTTACACTGCCGATCAGCACGCTGTGGACAGTACACGTATTGAACCCGGCTACATTCCGCGACCGGCAGACCAGCGTTTAAACTTCGGATTATTTTTCCAGGATTACCTTCCGAAAGCTCCCACCTACAAAATGCAACTGAGTCTATTGTTTGGAACAGGATTACCTTTTGGTCCCCCCGGAAAAGACCGTTACACGGATATTCTGCGTACACCACAATACAAACGTGTTGACATTGGTTTCTCAAAACAGATTGTTGGTGAAGGAGTAAAGCGTCCGCCTCACAGCAAATTCCTTCAGAAGTTTGAGTCTATCTGGATCAGTCTTGAAGTTTTCAATCTTTTACAAGTCAGCAACGTTTCTTCTTACATCTGGATTACTGACGTGAGCAATGCGCGCAGATATGCAGTTCCAAATTATCTTACGGGACGGCAACTGAATTTCAGAATGAATTTTAAATTCTGATTGAAACCAATTCTCACCAACGTGGTAAAACAAAAAATCTTAGCATCACACGAATGATTGTTCAACAAAAAAAAATTCTTCTTGCTGCAATTTTATTTTTTGCCTTTCATCTTTCATTTTCTCAAACAGTCACCTTCTGCGAACGTGTTGACAGTACGGGAACTCCGAAAAGTGTGAGTTCTGCATTTACCATTGGTGCGAACGGCGGATTTGTAAATGCATTGGTTGTACTTCCCGGCGGAATTAATTCAAACTTTGTCACGTATGATGTGTATGCTGTGAATGAAAACAACAATGAAGAATATGAAAGTACGATCCGACAAACCGTTCAACCTGAATTTACCTGGTTCTCAAAAGAAATTACTTTTCATAAAACGGGAAAGTACAATGTATATGTGTACGATGGCAAAGACCGTTTGCTTTGTATGGGAAGAGTGACGATAAAAACTAATTAGCTGATTTGATGATTTGATAATTAGCTAATGAAATAACATTGCCTTTTCATTAGCTAATCAGCTAATTTGCTCATCAACTAATTCAAAATGGTGAATCGGGTTCTTTCGCGAGGTGTTTGTAAACTACCTTATCCATCATGGAAGGAAAAAACTTATTGAGCCACACTGTTAGTTTTCCATTGGAAGTAAGAATGAGATCACGTTTGCGTTTCACAACGGCTTGATAAATTCTTTCAGCCACTTCTTCCGGTTGCATCATTTCATTTTCCTGGCGAGGTGATGAGCCTTGAGCACTTCCATCTTTAGACAAGGATGTATTTCGAATGTTGGTAGCAGTAAAACCGGGACAAGCAACCAACACATGCAAATCCTTTTTCAAATTTTCAGTGCGAAGCGATTCGAGAAAACCTTCCATGGCAAACTTGGATGCTGAATATCCTGAACGTCCCGGCAATCCTTTCTTTCCAGCAATGGAAGAAATACCAACCACACTTCCTTTGTCTTTCAACAAATGCGGCAATGCATGTTTTGTACAATACACAGTTCCCCAGAAATTTGTATCCATGAGTTGACGCAACACATTCAGATCAACTTCTTCAACCAATGCTCGCATAGAGATTCCTGCATTGTTTATCAACACATCGATTCTGCCGAACTGTTTCAGTGTTTCATCAATCAACCGTTTGCAGTCTTCCTCTTTACTCACATCAGCAACAACACTCATTGCTTCAGCATATTTTTTCAAGGACGTTTCAACTTCCAATACTTTATCCTGTTGACGACCGGAAACAACAACCTTGGAACCGGCTTTTGCAAATACTTCCGCGCATGCTTTTCCGATTCCGGATGTGGCTCCTGTGATGATGACAACTTTATTCTTCATCGAATTACGAATTAAGTACGAAACTACGAATTACGAATTCGGTACAAAACTACTAACTACGAATTTACTTTAAATGTGATATTGTGTCCTTTAAAATATTCTTATAAATGTCTTTAGTAAGAGACGATTTGGTATATCCGGATTTGAGCTACGCAATAATCGGTTGCGCTTATGATGTATTCAATGAACTTGGACCCGGTCATGTTCAGAAATTTTATCAACGAGCATTGGCGAAAAGCCTTAGTCTGAAAAACATAAAATTCAAAGAACAGGTATATTATCCTCTTAAATTCAAAAAACAAATTATTGGAAGGGCTTTCCTGGATTTCGAAGTAGAAGAAAAAATAGTTGTTGAAATAAAAAAAAAAATGGATTCTTTGCAAAACCACACATAGAACAGGTTTTAAATTACATTAAATTTACAAATCATAAGTTAGTGTATGTTCAACTAATAAGTGCAACTTTTTCTGAGAAGACTTGATTAGCTGTTTTGTATTTAAATTTCCTAATAGGTCTGTTATTGATTTTAGTTTGGATACTGAATATTTGCTGATGCGTAATTTGATTCAGGTCGGTCTTCTTTGG
>JAYVUK010000011.1:0-46030 GCA_043787975.1 Bacteroidota bacterium | reverse complement strand
TTGCCGTAGTTAGTTACACTATGACTGCGAAACACTTCGTTGTCTCGCTCAAAAATACGCTATAAACATTTTCACAATATAAATTTAAACAGTTCCTTATTATTTTGATATTTCCTTTGGGTTCATAGAGGTTAAATTTTTGACCATTATGGACTCGATTTTTTTACAAAGAATACCAGGAAGACTTTGATTCATATTGAGTAATTTTGTTTTGCCAAAACTCACTATCATGAAAAAGAATCTCTATCTGACTTTATTCGCTTTCGTTGCTATGATCTTTGTTTCATGCTCTTCCAACCAGCAAAGTAATGAGCAGGCAAAGAAAGAAACCATTACAGGCCAGTCTTCCAACCTGATGCAGGAAGGTCCTGCTTATGATGCTAACAAAATTGATCCATCTGCGCCAGTAACACAAATTACGTTGAAGACCATTGGCAATTCAATGGCGGAAATGAAATACGATCAAACCGAATTGCATGTAAAGGCAGGCAGCACGGTTAAATTGCAACTGATTAATGAAGCAAAGGATGTGACCATGCAACACAATTTTATTCTAATTGAAAAAGGAAGTGCTGATAAAGTTGCGGCCGAAGGAATGAAGGCAGGTCAGGATAACAATTACACACCTAAATTAAAAGATGTTTTAGTTGGTACTCCATTAGCCGGTCCGGGAAAGAAAGTTGAAATTGTATTTCCCGCTCCTCCAAAAGGAACGTATGATTTCATTTGTACCTACCCGGGACATTACAAAACAATGAATGGAAAATTCATAGTAGAATAACGCAGTAAATTTTTTTGAGCTCATTACCAAATTGAAAAAAGAGTCGGAAGGAAATTATTTGATCAGACTCACATGCCCGATGTATTCGTGCATTTTTTCTTTGATGTCCCGTACATAAATTTTGTAGACGTATACATCAATCTGACAAATCTCATCGCTTCCCTGAACTCTTCCATTCCATGGTTCGCCCAAACTTGATGAGTGAAAAATATTCGCTCCCCAGCGATTAAAAATATACATGTCAAAATTCTTAATCCCGATTCCTACCGGAATAAATTTATCGTTCGTTCCGTTTCCGTCAGGAGTAAATGCATTTGGAATGTAGATGGCGAACTCTCCTTCAATCATAACCCTTCCGAATGTTGTGTCTTTACAACCTTTATCAGTAGTTGTAATTAAACGTACATTGTATGCACCTGTATCGGGATAGGTATGTACGATGTTTTGCATGTTATATGTGCCGGAGTTATCACCCAGGTCCCACTCCCACAAATAAGCTCCTGAGCTGTTATCTGTAAAAGTAATTTTCGGATTGAATATGCTTGCGACTTCAGGCTCCGGAGTAAAGAGGGCAACCGGCAAAGGATATACAACGACAGCGTCGGGAATAAGAATACTGTTCTTGCAACCTTCATGTGATTTCACAGAAAGACTAACAGAATAGCTTCCGGGATGTGGATAAAGATGAGAAGGATTTTGTTGAGTAGAGAAACTGCCGTCTCCTAAATCCCAGAAATAATTTGATCCTGCAGAAGTATTGCTACCATCAAAGAATTGAGCAACCAATGGCTCGCATCCTGTTAAAGGATTAGGGATGAAGTTCACAACCGGCAACGGATTTACAACCACCGTGGTAGAAGCATTTGAATTCGGAGTTCCACAATTGTCATTTACAGTAACAGTATACGTTGTTGTAATGGTCGGTGAAACCTGTATACTCTGGTTGTTTGATCCCGTATTCCAGTGATACAGGTAAGGCCCGCCGTTGCCGCCATTGGCAGTGGAGGAAATGGTAGTTGTATCTCCGGCACAAATCGGATTCGCACCGATTGCCTGTGAAATCAATGCAGGATTTACTGTGATCGTTACAGATTGAGGGGGCAGTGAACATCCGTTGATATCAGAAACGATCACACCATAACTTGTTGTAACAACAGGAGAAACATTTTGCGAAGATGCTGTTATTCCGTTATCCCACTGGTATGAATAAGTTCCGGTACCTCCGCTTGCACTTGCTGATACGGTTGCACTTTGCCCGATACAGATCGTGGTTGCTCCGGCCGTAACTAAATTTATTTGTGTTGGCTGATTAACGCTTGCAGTTGTTGAATCGTTGCAACCATTTTGATCTGTTACGATAACACTATACATTCCGGCTCCAAGATTAATCGCAGATGATTCATGGACACCAATCGGATTCCAGAGATATGTGTAAGGTGGAATTCCACCGCTTGCACTTGCTGATACTGATCCATTCAAATCGCCATAACACAAAATATTGGTTCCGGTAGCACTTGAAACAACCTGTGTCGGTTGGTCAACAACAACATTTTGTGATTGAATGCATCCATTGTTATCATTGACGGTTACAGAATAATTTCCAGCAGGAAGATTTGCCGCAGAACTGTTCGTACCACCGGCAGGTAACCAATTGTACGTGAATGGACTTGTTCCTCCTGATCCTACAACTATGTAAGCATAGCCGGTGCTTGTCCCAAAACAAGTAACAGGGATAGAGGTTGCGCTCAAGTCCATCGAATCAGGTTGCGCAACTGCTGTATTTACTGATGTCGTGCAACCATGTGCATCGGTTACGGATATAGAATAGTTTCCTGCTGCTAATCCTGTTGCTGAAGAATCAATCCCTCCTGCTGGTGACCATGCATATGTATAAGGTCCTGTTCCACCTGAAGCAACTGCCATTGTTGAACCATTGTTTCCGCCATAACAGGAAACAGGAGTAGAAACCGGAACAGCCGCAGTTAATAAAGCCGGTTGATTGATGGTGGATGAAACTGCTGTTATGCAGTTGTTGCCATCCGCGATGAGCAATGTATAATTTCCGGATGAAAGACCGGAAGCGCTGAGAGCTGTTCCGCCTGTCGGTGACCATGCATACGTAAACGGTGGTGTTCCTCCTGAAATAGAAACAGTCGTTGATCCGTCACTGCCACCGAAACAGGAAACATCAATGACTCCCGTAACATTTGCCGTTGGCGCTCCGATATTGGAAACAGGAGCATTCACAACGGATGAACATCCGTTTCCATCGGTAACAGTGACGCTGTAAGCTCCTGCAGCAACTCCGGATATTGAAGTTGAAGTTGAACCTCCAGGAGTCCAGAGATAATTATATGGAGGTGTTCCGCCATTCACGATACTGGTAGCAGATCCATTTGAATAATTACAGGTTGCGGAAATAGTATTGGTGGTAGCATCAAGTAATGTCGGTTGAATGATAGCAACCGGTATAGATGTCGTACATCCCAATGCATCGGTTATCGCAACAGAATAATTACCGGCTGTTAAACTCAAAGCCGTATCAATTGTTCCTCCGGATGGAGACCACACATAAGCATATGGTCCTGTTCCACCATTAACATCTGCCACAGCTGATCCGTTGTTTCCACCAAAACAGGAAACATTTGTTGATGCAAGAATGGATGGATTCAGAACAGTTGGCTGTGGTATGAATACATTTGAAACATCAACACAGTTATGCGCATCTGTGATGGCTACAGAATAATTTCCGGACACAAGCCCGGAAGCAGAAGAAGATGTTCCACCTGTCGGTGACCATAAATATGTATATGGACCGGTTCCACCTGAAGCAGTAGCAGTAGCAGTTCCGTTGCTTCCGCCAAAACAGGAAACGCCTGTTGACACAGGAATAGAAGAAATCAAAACAGTAGGTTCTGAAAGTAAAACCGAGGAAGATAAAGTACAATTATGAGCATCGCTCACTACTACTGAATAGCTTCCTGCAGCAAGCCCGGACGCAGATGAAGAAGTAACTCCAGAAGACCAGGAATAGTTATAAGGAGTTGTTCCTCCGGTCACACCGATGGACGCTGATCCATTCGTCCCGCCAAAGCAAGGAACATCTGTCACAAGCGGAACGCCACTCAAAACAGGAGGTTGTACAATGATAACAGGTGTAGATTGAATACAATTATTTGCATCTGTAATTGTCACCGTATAATTTCCTGCAGCAAGACCGGCAGCAGCAGCAGCAGCTCCGCCTGAAGGTAACCACACATAATCGTAAGGTGCCGTTCCTCCGCTTGGATCAACTGTGGCTGATCCGTTATTATTTCCGAAGCATGAAACATCCGTTTGTGAAATAATGGTTGCAGTTAAAGCAGCGGGTTGAACGATTGTAAGTGGGGAAGTCTGCGAACAATTGTTGGCGTCTGTAACAGTAATAGTATAATTGCCGGCAGCAAGATTACTTACGCTCGAAGTTACGTACCCTCCCGGTGACCAAACATAATTATAAGAACCTGTACCACCTATGACAGAAACGGAAGCGCTTCCATTGTTGTCGCCATAGCAAACAGGACTTGTGAAAGCAGTATTGATTTGAAGTTGATCAGGTTCGGCAACAACTACCGGAACAGAAGTAGAGCAATTATTCCCATCCAATATTGTCAAGGTATAATTTCCTGCTGATAAACCTGAAGCAGTTGTAGTCGTTCCTCCCGAAGGCGACCATAAATAATTTAACGGCGGTGTACCTCCTGAAACAGAAATAGAAGCAGATCCGTTGTTACCACCATAACACGTAACAGGAGAAAGAGAAGATAGGGAAGCAGTAGGAGCGCCTATGTTATTGACTCCTGCCGTGATCGAAGTGCTGCAACCATGTCCATCGGTAATAGTCACCGTATAAGCGCCTGCGATAATACCTGAAATCGAAGTTGTTGTTACGCCTCCCGGAGACCAGAGATAAGAGTAGGGAGGAGTTCCGCCTGTTACACTGCAATTGGCGGCACCGTTCGCAGCATTACAAATAGCAGATGTAGTTCCCGTTGAAGGATTCAAATCCGTTGGTTGCACAATTGAAATGTTTGCGGAAGCAGGACAGCCGTTAGCATCAACAACAGAAATGGAATAGTTTCCTGCGTCTAAACCAGAAGCCGAAGAATTTGTTCCGCCGCTCGGTGACCATGAATACGTATAAGGTCCAGTTCCCCCGGATATATTTACCGCTGCAGATCCATTGCTGCCACCAAAACAAGAAACATCTGCGTGAACAGGAATGTTTGCTGAAAATACAGGAGGCTGCGCGATAGCAATCGTAGCAGTACGTGTACAATTATGAGCATCGGTAACTGTAACCGTATAGTTGCCGGCAATAAGACCTGTGGCAACGGCAGCACTTCCACCTGATGGCGACCATGAATAGACGTACGGAGATGTACCTCCGGAAACAGAAGCTGTAGCAGAACCGTCATTGCCTCCATAGCATGAAACATCCGATGAAGCAGGTATGCCTGTAACTAGAAGTGGCGGAGCCAAAACAACAGCGGTCGCATTATCGGAACATCCGTTTACGTCCGTCACATGAACCGTATAATTTCCTGCAGCAAGTCCGTTTACCGATTGTGTAGTCGCACCTCCCGGCGACCATGAATATGTGTATGGCGCTCCTCCGCCTGCAGGAGTCACAACGGCAGTTCCGGTTGAAGTACCGTTACACAACACATTCGTTGAGCCAGCTGTTGTCGTAATATTTTCAACCAGGATTGAATACGAGTATGTCTGAGATCCATGATACGGACAATGATTATCCTGAACGGTGACGATAAAGGTGTACGGTATGTTGCTTACATCGGCCAATGTAGGAGTCCAAGAGAAAGTTCCGATGTTATAAGGAACTCCGCTGAAATTCAGCGTTGCACCTGCAATACCATAATTCCAATACATGGTGGTGATATCTCCGGGATCAACATCACCGGAATTGATTGTAAAATTGACAGGGTTTCCTGCACAGGTAACAATATTGAAATTTGAAGTTCCGTTTATTCCGGTTGCTGAAGGATAAATATTTGTACATGGCCGAACCCACACCTGCATGTCACGAATCACAGATCCAATCAGCACTCCGTTTCTGTATTCTCTAACCAATACAGCCATTACGCCCACCTCCTGTGTGGTAGGATTGATCACGATGTCACCGAATTGAGAACTCAAGGTCATGAGTGGTGACGAAAGAATGGGTTGAGTCGCCGAGTGTCCTGCAGTGAAAGTGACATTGACTCCTGCATTGTCTCTTGGAGTAATGAATGAATAGACCAGTGAATCACCATTTGCATCAACAGCTCCGTGATTATAATTGAATGTTTGATTGACACAAATAAACGCAACCGGTAAATTGGTGAATGTCGGAGAAGAATTAGTCGGAGCAGCAACATTATTCAGTGTTGATTCAACATACATGTATGGTACAGTTGCGCAACTTGGATATTGAAGCGTGGTGATCTGGCAGTTTCGGCAACACAAACGATAACTGAAATTCCAATCGGTACATTGAGCAGGAAGAACGATGGTTCCTTTGTATTCATATTTCTGAATTCCAGGGTTGGTTCCCCCGCTACAGGTTGTAGTACCCGGACATGCAATCGGAATTTCCTGTCCTGTTCCCGGAATGGGATCTACCCGCAGACTCAAAGTATAATTGCAGGAAGTTGATTTGATACTCACAAAATCGAAAGTGGGCGCAGCCACACCCTGGCAATCACGGTAAAGAGTCAATGAAACTTCGTACGTATTTCCACTGATCCATTTGTACGTGATTTCTGCACCTGCCATATGGGATGCCTTTGTTTGTAAGGGAATGGCGATGGTTGAAAAAACGATGAGACAAACTGAAATGATTTTCTTTCCTGCAAGGTCACAATGATGCCGATACCTGTGCCATCTAAGCGATGTTACAGCTCCAATTAAAATCATAAAAAAGTAAAAAGTGTTCATTGTTTTTACTTCGTTTTTGTATCGGAAGAATTGCAACTCACTAAATTGAATTCAATCCGAATTTTACAAAAAAATTACGATACTAAAAAGTCCTTTGTTGATTTCTATGACAGATGTAATGAATTATCGAAAATAGTCAAATAAATTCACAAATAATTTTAAAAGTTAAACAAATAATTTTAGTTTAAATTTCATTGAAAAAATGCTTTAAAAATCACTTCTCTCCTCCAAGCCATTCTTTGAATGCTGAAGAACGTTCTGTACTTACAATTGTATCCTCGTCCGTTGGTGGTTTCAATTTTACCTTCACTCTTGATTTTGAAAAAGCAAACATCTGGTCAATTGAAGGGATGCCGATAATAAATTGCCTGTTGATGCGAAAGAAAACCGAAGGGTCGAGCAGAGCTTCCAGTTTGTCAAGATTGAAATCGAGCGGATATGTTTTGTTATCGTGCGTTCGGAGAAAGTTTATTTTTTCCTGCGTAAAAAAATAGGCCACATCTTCGATGTTTATTGTTTTTATATGATCACCATAACGGATGATGAACCTTTTTTTGTATTCAGGTTTTTGGTCTTTAAGTGTCTCGAGAAGTTTGTTGAAATCTGCTGACTGTTTTGCCGAATAAAGTGTGCGAAATTTTTTCAACGCATCCTGCAACTCTTCTTTTTTGACGGGCTTCAGCAAATAATCAATGCTGTTTACTTTGAAAGCCTGGATTGCAAACTCGTCAAATGCCGTAATAAAAATTACAGGTGCGGTAATTTTAACCTGCCTGAAAATTTCAAAGCTCTGACCATCCGCAAGGTGAATATCGAGCAGGATCAATTCAGGCATCTCATGTTGATTGAACCAACGCACGGCAGACTTAACGCTGACAACGGCGTCCAGCACGTGAATGCCGGGATCAATTTCTTTGAGCAGTTTTTTTAATCTTGCTGCTGCGGGCTCTTCGTCTTCAATGATTAATGTGTTCATGTTTTATTCTTCTTTCAATAGTGGAACAGCGACTTCAAAAAAAGTATCTGCAGATTTAATTTCAACCGTTCTGTCGCTGAGCAGTTGAAAACGGCTGATGATATTTTGTAATCCCATACCGGGTGATTCTGTCTTTTTTATTTTTCCATTCCTGTTATTCCGCATCACAAGCTTGCCATGCTTGTTCACGAACAACTCAATGACAAGCGGAGTTTCTTTCGAAACGGAATTATGTTTCACAGCATTCTCCATCAGCAATTGCAAAGTAAGTGGAGGAATATAACGCGAATTTCTTATTTCATCCGGAACCTCCATCCGGAGCGAAAGATTTTCACAAAATCTTTTTTTCTGGAGGAAATAAAAATTGTCAAGTAATTCAAGTTCTTCTTTCAAAACAATGACATCTTTTTCACGATAGGTGATGATGTTTCTGAAAAATTGGGAAAGCCGCTCTACGTATTCCACAGCTACTTTCGGGTTGTCTTCAATAATTGATACCAGGGTATTGAAGCTGTTAAATAAAAAATGAGGGTTTACCTGGCTCTTCAGTGTTTCAAATTGAAATTCTATTTTTTCTTTTTGTAATTGTTCAAGATGTTTTATTCTTCGCTCGCGCCTGATGATGTAGAAACGCATTGCCGCCGCCGCGAGCAGCCAGATTAAAAAGATGAACCACCACCGTTGCCAGAAAGGAGGTGTGATCACGAATGAATACGTTGTTTCTTTTGCATCTTTAAAATTCTGATTCAATGCAGAGCGAACTTTAAATGTATATTTTCCGGGAGCAAGGCGGGGATAGGTGATGCTCCGATCGCGCGAACTGATCCAGTTGTTATTAAATCCCTGCAGCATATATTGGAATTGCACGCGTTCAGGATCGCTGTACCAAAGACCATTGAAAGAGAACGTGAAATTATTCTGGTCGTGATGGAACTCTTTCGTACTTCTGTAATCAACCTCTTCCAGGAAAACAGAAACGCTACTCATGACTGTTACCGGTTGAATCATTTTCTTTTTTTTGTGCGAATGATAGTTGATGATTCCTGTCTCTGTTCCGATCCAGATGTTACCTGATTTGTCTTTCGCAATGGTGTTCAGGTCGGAATTAATTTCATTGATTCCCGTTTCACGGTCATAGTATGTAAACAAACCGGTGGCCTGGTTGAGGACATCAATGCCATGTTTATTCACGATGACAATGTTGTTATTTTTATCCGCCGCAAGCGAATACACATTGGGGTCACTTAATCCTTCCGCAGTAGAATAATTCTGAAATGATTTTCCATCGTATTTATAAATGCCTGCTTTCAATGTACTGAACCAGATATGTCCTGACAAGTCTTCGGTGATTGAATAAATGACATTGCTCTTCAATCCGTCAGCAGTAGTATAGGTAACAGATTTTCCTTTGTCAAATAGGACGATTCCTTTGTCATCCGTTCCCAGCCAAACTCTTTTTTGGGAATCGATAAAGAGGGTATAGATATAATTTCTTCCAAAACTTTTTGTTTCGTTGGTATCAATGGGTTGCAGCCGCGCATGCTCAGTTGCAGCATTTTCAATTTTGCATTTTGAAACGCCTTCCAAGCCTGCATACCAAAGCACGTCATCATTTCCTGCAATGGAAAGAATGCTTGCTTTTTTCAGGGAGAGGTCACCTTGTACTTTTACAAATTTTCCGGAGTTAATATTCATTCTGAAAATTCCTTGACCCATGGTTCCTATCCATAAGTAGCCATACCCGTCTTCATATAATGAGGTAATGTCAACCAATTCTTTTGGCGGGGTGATGATAAATTTTTCAACTTTCTTTTCAGATGAATTAGTAAGCGGAAACTTTACCAAACCCTGGTCAGGAGTAAACCATAAATTTCCGAAATGATCGTACAGGATGGAATGAATAAAGTTAAGTGGTTCCTGTTTTTTTGTTTCTTCTTCACCGGATCCGCTTTTTTTGTAGCTGTTCAAAAAGCTGATCTGTTCGCCGGATGAACGAACAAGCTGGTTGTTATTTGCAATCCAGATATTGAACTCGCTGTCTTCAAGGAGATCATTGATTTTTGAGAGTTTGATATTTTCTTCCGAATTAAAATGTCTCAACCGCGTTTCATCGGTTGTTTCATAGTCAAGAATTCCATTGTTGTCAGTACCGATCCATAGATGGGTTTCGCTTTCAAGCAAACAATTTACCTGGCCTGATTTCCAGTTTTGAAGAAGAGTAGGAACGACAAATGATTTAGTACCTGCATCGTATTTACAAACTCCTTTGTCCTGCATTCCGATCCACATGTTTTCTCCTTCAGCAGGAAGCAAAACCCTGACGATGTTATCAGGCAATCCATTGTCGGAATTTAATTTTGAAATGATCGGTTTTTCTCCGTTCAGCCTGCAAATACTGATTCCTTGGTCGGTCCCGATCCAGATTGATTTATCGTCTGCGAGCGCGATGGTATAAGAATAATTATCGCTTAATCCATCACGACTTGTGATGTTGTTGAATTTGTTTCCTGAATAATAAAAAACGCCTTCACCATTCGTGGCAAACCATATTCCGGAATCGCTGTCTTCTACAATGGAATGGATGGTAGTAGTTGGTAGTTTTCCTTCGGGTGAAAAAAGTTTCAGCACATTCTTTTCAAGTGTTGCAATCCGTCCACTTTTATATCCGATCCACAAGCGCTCTTGTTTGTCTTCATATAAGGCTGTGACAGAACTGTCATGAATGTTTGTGTTTTCAATTTTTAAAAATTCAAAACCATTGAACTTATACAACCCGTTGGAAGTTCCGATCCATATAAAACCTTTTTTGTTTTGGATTACCCGTTGAATCCGCAAATCGTTTTGCTCCTTATTGACCTGGAATATTTTGAAAAATGGAACTTGCGCAGCTAGCCCTTCTCCGACAAGAATAAAAAGGAAAACGAACGATATTTTTAAAAACGTTTTCATTTGTTAGTGCATCTTCTTTTTAAAATCAGCGCGGATCACGATCTGAATTTCAGACGCGATTTTTTCATGTACCACTTTTGGAACCTTGATATCATAATCGTTCAGTAACACGGTGAAATGAGATTCAACGTGTATGACTTCTTTTTGCACAGTCACTTCACTTTTAATAATCCGTTCCTGTTCCACGCCATGAATGCTAAGAATTCCTTTTGCGCGCACCATGTATTTTCCGTCCCTGGTCAAATCAATTTGTTCGATAATTTTTCCTTTGAAAGTAGCTTCCGGATATTTATCCGACTCGAGGTAATTTTCATTGAAATGTTCTGCCTGTAAACCGTTATTAAAACCAACAAAACTCCGGATCAGGATTCTGAAAGCAAACGTGCGGTTGCCCGCATCGATCAATCCATGCAGGTTATGGGAAGTTGCATTGATAAGTTCCTGGACAGCTTCGGAGCGGAAGGTAATGGTTCCGTTATCAGCGGAGTAAATTTCCGGACCGGCAAGAGTGATGAATGGTCGAAGGAAAATGAGAAATAAAATAAAAATTATTTTTTTCATGGCAGATGAGCAAAGATAGTTTTTAGAAAAATATAGAAGGTGGTCTTTGGTAGTGGTCAGTTTGAAAAGGATTCCTCGCTTCGCTCGGAATGACAATGTAAAGGAAGGCTTTGAGGCGGGCTTAAGCCCGCCCTATTGTCACTCATGTAAGGCGTCATTCCGAGCGAAGCGAGGAATCTAAATATAATTTAAACGGACCCACTATCATCTTTTGAGCTGTTCGTATTCACAATTCAAAATCAATTAGCTTTGTGTCTGTTCATTGATGAATATAGTTGCTTTAATTTTTAACGTGTAATTGGATGGCTACAAAAATAAACTGGGCAGATGCAGTAAAGCCTTTACTGAAAAAGTACAAAGGGAAAAAGCATCCGCTTGAATACAAAAATACCTACCAGTTGTTGGTGATGGTTGTTTTATCAGCGCAGGATTCTGATAAACACATCAACCAGCTTGCCCCCGAATTGTTCACGGCGTTTCCAACCATGGAATCTCTTTCGCGAGCAACTGCAGAATCACTGCACAAATACATCGGAAGCGTGCGCAACTTTGGAAACAAAACGAAGTGGCTCATGGAACTGAGTCAGCGGATCAAGGCGGATAAAAATATTCCCCTTACGATGGAGGAGTTAACTGCATTGCCGGGTATCGGAAGGAAATCTGCAAACGTCATTATGCGGGAAAGCGAGAAAACCGCTGAAGGAATCATCGTTGATTTGCATGTGGTACGCGTTGCGCCTCGCATTGGCATGGCTTCAGGAACCGATCCAAAGAAAATTGAAAAGCAACTGATGGAAATTATTCCCGGAAAAGATTGGGGAGAAATCGGCATGGCAGTTTCATTTCTTGGAAGGGAAATTTGTCGCCCGACAAATCCCAAGCATTCGGAATGCTTGATGAATGCTGTTTGTGAGTATTACAAATCTACAAAAGGGAAGTAGCACTTTAATTCTTTTCTTCTTCTTCTTCCGTCTCCAAATGAAACCTGTGCATGGCTCTATGAACAGCCGGGGCAAGCAATATAGCCACCGTAGAAATGAAAGTGATTCCGCTGAAGAGTGAATAAAAGGATGCAAAATATTTTGCTGCGTTATTCGGAAGTATATCTACAGGTCCCATGCCTCCCAAGATCATGCTTGCATTTAATACAGCATCAACAAATTTCTGATGCGCGAAACACATATAACCCGCCACACCAATTCCAAGAGAGAAAAGAATGATTGTAAATGCGATGAGAAAATTATTCAGTATTCGTTGATAGAATTTCTGAACGGGTAACAATGGTTTTGTCTTGTGTTCGTATTTCAACATGATCAATGGTTTGGAAATTCAAAGATACACGATCCGGCCATTGTAAATTTTTCATTCTTTGATTAAACATTTAAAAAAAAATTTGCTTTTTACTAAAACTCTAATTTATTTTATACTCAAATTCAAACCATAAAAAACTACACACCATGAAAAAACTATTTTACATTATTATTCTTACAGGCATGATTACATCCTGTATGAATGCGGGGATGAAGGACAATTCTGTCGCTAACAAAGAAAAAGTACAACAATTTTACAACGATGTAATCAATGCACACAGTACCGATGCACTTGTTAATTACTGTTCCGCTGATTTTATTGATCACAATCCGGATCAAGGTCATTCAGGACAAGGGATGGATGATTTAAAGGCGAGCTTCAGGGATTGGTTTGCCGGAATGCCGGATGTTCATGTCACCACAAAGTTTATGGTAGCTCATGGTGATACGGTGGTTTCGTATGTAAATATGACAGGAACGAATTCCGGTCCGATGGGTCAAATGCCGGCCACGAATAAACCAATCAATATTGACGGAATTGATGTAGTTGTTATTAAAGACGGAAAAGCGTCAGAGCGTTGGGGAATGTTTGATTCGATGAAGATGATGGGACAACTTGGTATGATGGGCGCACAACCGGATGCTTCCAAAATGGCAGCGCAGGAAGAACCGAAAAAGGAAGAGACAAAAAAATAATTGATTCGAACCAGGCTCACTAAAATATAAGTGAGATAATTATTGAAAGGTGGCTGTTGATCCCGACAGCCACCTTTTTTTTTAAATATTTTTTTCTGTGACGTTAGCTTTTCTTCGGTTAGTCCCCAAATTATAAGGAGAGAACTATTCAAAAAATAATTTTTATAATTGCGTACGAAACACAAAAACCAAATCACCATGAAGAAGTTATTTAAAGTACTCGGCATTCTTATTCTTGTCGTTGTGATAGCCATTGCAGGCTTTGCTGCATTCATTTCCATTCGTGGAATTCCTAACTATGATGTGCATGTTCCCGATATTCCGAAAGTGGAAGTAACTCCTGAACGTGTTGAACGCGGAGAAAAAATTGCAGATATGCTTTGCTTCAATTGCCATTATGATAACAAGACAGAGAAACTGACTGGTCGACTGCTTAGCGAAGCTCCGCAATTCGGAACCATCCATTCAAAAAATATTACCAACGACCCTGAATTTGGAATCGGTAAATGGACCGATGCACAGATTATTTATTTGATTCGTACCGGTATTCATCCGTTAACCGGAAAATATGTTCCGCCTTACATGGCAAAACTTGTTCATATCTCGGATGAAGACATGCGTTCCATTGTTGCTTTCCTGCGGTCAGACAGAGCTGCTGTACAAGCCAGCCAGGTAAAACAACCTGCTGCCGATCCCTCTTTCCTGACGAAATTTTTGTGCTTCGTAGCGTTCAAGCCGTTTCCGTTTCCTGAAAAAGAAATTCCTCAGCCGGATACAACCAATGTTCTTGAGTTTGGAAAATACCTCGTGCTTTACCAGATGGAATGTTTTGAATGTCATTCAAAAGATTTCAAAACAATGAATATTTTGGAGCCCGAAAAATCAGAAGGATTTTTTGGCGGAGGAAATGAACTGCTTACCCCAGATGGCAATAAGATAAAAACGCTTAACCTCACAAGTGATGAAGAAACCGGAATAGGTTCTTGGACAGAAGAGCAATTTGGAAAAGCTGTACGAACGGGCGTGGTTCCAAACGGTCCTGCTTTGCGTCAACCGATGGTACCGTTTAAAAGGCTTACCGAAGGCGAGATTCACGCGATGTATACTTATTTGCGTACGGTTCCTAAGATTACAAACAAGGTGGAGAGAGGTATATGAAATTTGAGCGTTGTTAGTTTTTGGAATGTTGAATGGTTAAATTGTTAAATGGTTGAAAAGGGGTTAGCCATTTAACATCATGACCATTGAACCATTTTTTTATTACATTACCTTAAAAATCATTCTCAGTCCGAATGCGATGAGTACCGAACCGACGGTCCAGTTGATCCAATGGAGAACGGATGCATTCAGCAAATGTGAAATGCGATTCGCGATAAAAGATTTCAGCAAGTCGGTTCCGAAAACGGTGGTGAGTACAGTAGCGAAGAAAATTGCTTCGTGCACTTTTGTGTAATCTTCCTTTAGTTTGATAAGACTGATGATGCCGATCCAGAATAGCATGACGGCAGGATTGAGCGTATTCATTGCGAAACCTTTGAGAATAAATTTTGCATGAACGGTTTTGCGGTCATCATCCACTTCTTTGGGTTTGACTTTCCTGAAAAAATTAATTACGCCGAAACCGATTAGCAACAATCCGCCAATCCAACCGACTGCAACTTTATATTTTCCGGTAAGATCGAGCTGCGATGCAAAAAAATAAGCTACAAGAATACAGGTTGCATCGCTTAGTAAAACACCAACAGCAAGATGAACACCTGCTTTGAAACCTTCGTGCACAGAGGTTTGCAGCAAGGTGAAAAAGACCGGTCCGAGCATGATGGCAAGGACAAGTCCGAAGATGATACCGCTGAGAACCGGTTCGATCATTTTGGTAAAAATAGAAATGGAGAATCGGGGAGCCGGGGAACCGGAGTAGTAATCTCCGATTCCCCGATTCTTCCATTCTCCGATTCAAAATAATTTTTCATTTTTTTTTTAGCCAACAAATCATTTCTCATTTAAAAATCTTTCCCATTCTTCCAACTGCGAAGCTTTCATCACACGCGGAAATTTATTTTGTCCTCCAAGTTTTCCTTTGCCGTTCATGAACCGGTAAAATTTTTCGACCGGAACCGTCTCTACGAATACTTCTTTCAACGCGCTTCTGCGTTCCACTTCGTAATCGTCATTCAACTCTTTTAGTGTTGCATCCAGTTTTTGTCTGAGTAAATTTTTGTCAGTATTTCCGTTTGTTCCCAAGAACCATTTGTGTGCAAAGGTTCCTTCAAAAGGAATTCCTGCCACTGTAAATTCCGGAATCTCTATGTTGAATTCTCTTGAAAGCTGCTCCACGGCTTTGTTCATGTTGTCAACGGAAAGGTGCTCTCCGACTAAGCTCAGGAAATGTTTGGTGCGGCCGGTGATAATAATTTCAGCATGTTCTTTTGAAGTGAATCTCACCACGTCCCCGATTAAATACCTCCACGCACCGGCACAAGTTGTTAACAGGATTGCATAATCTTTTCCTTCTTCAATTTCATTGACCAAAAATGTCTGGGGATTTTTTATCAGCTCACCGCTGGCGTCAAAATTACTTTCATCGAACGGTACAAACTCATAAAAGATTCCATTGTTCAGAATCAATTTCATGCCACAGGATGGCGGATCAGGTTCCGATTGAAATGCAATGAATCCTTCCGATGCCGGGTACATCTCGATGTAGTGAACCGGGTGTGCAAAGAATTTTTCAAAACTTTTTTTGTATGGCTCGAAGGAAACTCCACCGTGAGCATATACCTGCAGGTTGGGCCAGATATCGTGAATGGTTTTCAGTTGATAATGACTGATTACTTTTTCCATCAGCAACTGCACCCATGACGGAACCCCGGTAATGATGCCGATGTCCCAGTTTCTTGCCTGCAGTGTAATTTCATCCAGCTTGATGCTCCAGTCTTTTTCTTTTGATATTTTTTTTCCGGGCTTGTAATATTTCTGAAACCAGATTGGGACTCTGCGTGCTGATATGCCGCTGACGTCGCCTTCGTAGTAGCCGCCATGTTTTTTTAAATCGGTGCTGCCACCGAGCCAGAGAATTCCTTTTTCAAAAAAGGAAGCCGGTAGGTTGTACTTGCTCAGCGTCAGCATTTGCCGGATGCTCGCTTTGCGAAGGGCTTTCACCATGTCGCGCGTAACAGGAACATGTTTGCTTGCACTGTCTGATGTTCCCGAACTCAAGGCAAAATATTTTACGCGGCCGGGCCATGTCACATCTTCTTCTCCTTCCAGGCAACGGTTCCACCAGTGTTCAAACAGGCTGTTGTAATTAAACACGGGAACCCGGTCACGGAACTGGCGCAAAAAAGTTCGTTCAAGATAAAATTCTGAAAAGTGATATTCTTTTCCGAAGGCTGTGAACTCGGCAGTCCGTAATAACTTTCTTAAAACTCTACGCTGTTGTTGAATCGGAGTTTGCTCTCTTCGTTTCACACGTTGCGAAAGTTTCAAACCTTGTTTTATCAATACACCGAGAACAGGCATGGATTCTTAATTACGAATCAGTACGAATTACTAATTTCAATGATAAGAGAAGCGAACAAAAGTAAAAATTGAAAGCAGAAAAGCAAGGCAGCGAATTACGAATCGGTACGAATGTTACGAATGATCATTGTTAATTCAGAAACCTGCAGCCGGAAAATTAGAAATACTGAACCCATCTCCATATCATTAGCACATCATCGCATCAGCAAATTATCACATCAAACTCACATCTGCTTTATAATCTCATCTGCAAACTCAGAACACTTCAGTAGTGTTGCGCCTTGCATCAGCCGTTCGAAATCGTAGGTGACGCGTTTTGCAGCGATGCTCTTTTCCATTCCTTTGTAAATAAGATTGGCAGCTTCGATCCAGCCGAGATGTTCGAGCATCATAGCTCCGCTGAGAATCACCGAACCGGGATTCACTTTATCCTGTCCCGCATATTTCGGAGCGGTTCCATGTGTTGCTTCAAAGATCGCGTGACCGGTTACATAATTGATGTTTGCTCCTGGAGCGATACCGATTCCTCCGACTTGCGCAGCCAATGCATCACTTAAATAATCTCCGTTGAGATTTAATGTTGCAATCACATCAAAGTCTTCGGGACGTGTGAGTACTTGTTGTAGGGTGATGTCAGCAATCGAATCTTTGATGACCATTCCTGCTCCGGGTTTTCCTTCCGGAATTTTGCACCACGGACCACCATCAATTTCAACGGCGCCAAAAAAGTTTTTGGCTACGTCGTAAGCCCAATCACGAAATGCACCTTCAGTAAATTTCATGATGTTGCCTTTGTGAACAATCGTCACACTTTTCTTTTTGTGTTTGATGGCGTATGAAATGGCGCTGTGCATGAGACGTTCTGTTCCGAGGTAACTCACAGGCTTAAAACCGATGCCGACTTGTAAAGGAACTTCACGCTTTGGTGATCCAACTGATTCCAATTGTTGCTGCCATTTTTGTCCTGCTTCTAAAGTTCCGAAACGAATTTTCTTAAACTCTTTCGGAAATTCTTTCTCCAGGAAATCGAGAACTTTTTTTGCTTCCGGTGAACCGGCTGTGTATTCTATGCCTGTGTAAATATCTTCTGTGTTTTCACGGAATATCACCATGTCAACCGCTCCCGGATTTTTTACAGGAGACGGAACACCTTCAAACCAACGTACCGGACGAAGGCAAACGTAGAGATCAAGAATTTGCCGTAACGCGACATTGAGCGAGCGGATTCCACCACCAACCGGTGTTGTCAGCGGCCCTTTTATTCCAACAAGATAATCCCTGAACGCATCGAGCGTTTCATCGGGTAACCAATTATTCGTTTTCTTGAATGATTTTTCTCCGGCGAGAACTTCTTTCCAAATAATTTTCTTGTTGCCACCAAATGCTTTTTCTACAGAAGCATCGAGTACACGTATAGATGCAGCCCAGATGTCTGCACCTGTTCCATCGCCTTCTATGAACGGAATAATCGGATCGTTGGGAACGTTGAGCTTTCCATCGCTCATTGTAATTTTATTTCCTGTCATGTTTTTTGATTTATGAGAGCGCGAAGATAATCAGAAGTTAGAAAGTAGAAATTGGAAAATGGAAAATAGAAGATTAGAAAATAGAAATTGGAGAATTGGAAAATTGGAAAAATAGAAAATGAGAACTGAAGCAGGATTTCGGGAATAGATAGGAGATCAAATAAAAAAAGGACATTCATCTTTGAACGTCCTTCATTTATAATTTAAAATTTAGAATTTATAATTCCTTTCAGGCCGACTCTGCCAGAATCACAATCTTATTCTTAAGATTCTCCACCACTCCGCCTTTTACATCAAATTCTTTCACCCCGTCTTTGTCTTTCACTTTTACTTTTCCGTTCAGAAGCGTTGAAATAATAGGCGCGTGATTCTTCAGCATCTGGAATCGTCCATCCATTCCGGGAACGCTGACAGATGTGACTTCGCCACTGTAAATTTTTTTGTCGGGGGTGATTATGTCTAATAACATGTTTAATGGTTTATCAGTTCATTGGTTCAATAGTTCATTGGTCGTTACTAATAAACTATTGAACTATTGAACCATTGAACTTTATTAATTCGCTTCAGCTAACAATTTCTTACCCTTCGCAATCGCGTCATCAATGGTTCCCACTAAGTTGAAGGCAGCTTCAGGATATTCATCCACTTCACCATTCATGATCATGTTGAATCCTTTGATGGTTTCTTCGATCGGAACAATCACACCTTTTAAGCCGGTGAACTGTTCAGCTACATTGAACGGCTGAGAAAGGAAACGTTGTACACGTCTTGCGCGGCCAACGACTAATTTATCTTCATCACTTAATTCATCCATACCAAGGATGGCGATGATATCCTGTAATTCTTTGTAACGCTGAAGCATCTCTTTCACACGTTGAGCCGTGTTGTAATGTTCTTCACCCACAATTTGCGGAGAGAGAATCCGTGATGTGGAATCCAACGGATCTACGGCAGGATAAATTCCCAACTCGGCAATCTTACGGTTCAATACGGTGGTTGCGTCTAAGTGGGCAAACGTAGTTGCCGGAGCCGGATCTGTCAAATCATCGGCAGGTACATATACCGCTTGCACTGACGTAATAGAACCTCTCTTGGTAGATGTAATACGTTCCTGCATCAATCCCATTTCGGTAGCAAGTGTCGGCTGGTAACCAACGGCTGAAGGCATACGGCCTAAGAGCGCCGATACTTCAGAACCTGCCTGTGTAAAACGGAAGATGTTATCAATAAAGAAAAGAATATCACGGCCACCTGATTTTTCATCACCGTCGCGGAACTGTTCTGCGATTGTTAATCCTGAAAGTGCCACACGTGCACGCGCTCCAGGAGGTTCGTTCATTTGTCCGAATACCAATGTCGCCTGTGATTTGCCCAACTCATTCATGTCCACTTTCGACAAATCCCAGCTGCCTTTTTCCATCGACTCTTTAAATTCTTTTCCGTAACGGATAACGCCTGACTCGATCATTTCACGAAGCAAATCGTTTCCTTCACGTGTACGTTCGCCAACACCGGCGAATACAGAAAGGCCTGCATAACTTTTCGCGATGTTGTTAATCAGTTCCATGATCAACACTGTTTTTCCAACACCGGCACCACCGAATAAACCAATCTTACCACCTTTAGAATATGGCTCGATCAAATCAATTACTTTAATACCGGTGAACAACACTTCTGATTCCGTTGAGAGATCTTCAAAGCGCGGCGGCGTGCGGTGAATGGAAGCACCATTCGATTTGCTGACCTGCGGCATTCCGTCAATCGCATCACCGACTACATTGAACAAACGTCCTTTGATCGCTTCTCCAACAGGCATTTTAATAGGCGCGCCTGTCGCGCGAACTGGAATACCGCGGCTTAAACCATCTGTTGCATCCATTGCAATTGCGCGAACAGTGTCTTCACCTATGTGTTGCTGACATTCCATCACGAGTACGGTTCCATTCGGACGGTCAATTTCCAATGCATCCAGGATGTTTGGAAGTGTTGCATTTTCATCTTCAAAACTCACGTCAACCACCGGACCGATGATCTGAGTTATTTTTCCAATATTAGCCATGTTTTAATTTGATAATGAGTTGATTTGATAATTTGATAATGATGGATTCAATATGATTCTTAAACCCTTGATTACAGTTCTTTTTTTGAGTGCGCGAAAGTAAGGGTTTTTTTGGAATTGAGATGCGATGGAAGTAAGAAAAAAGTTGATAATTAAGAATTACGGAGGAATGATAATTATCTGTTCGAATCCTCTTTGTGATCTTTGAGAATACCTTCGAGTTCTTTGTGGTAAAAAAATTTAATTACAAAGGACACAAAGACTAAAATGGACAATGGGTTAACTTGAATTATATTTAGATTCCTCTCCCGATAATATCGGGAGAGGAATCCTTTTCAAACTGACCCACTACTTTAAAGGGATAAGTTCAATCGCAGTGATATTTTTTTCTCACCTTTGAAAAGTATGCAAACTCAAATTACTTACAAAGGCAAAACATTTTCTATTGACCTTGACAAACCGATTGATATTTCAATTCCGTTGAGAGCAGGAAAAGAAAATGTGAATTCTTTTTACATTCCTCCTGTGAAAATTGAACCTTTCCGGATGGGAAGTTTTGTTGGTTCTGTGAATGAAGGAGGTTCCTGCAATGTGAATAACATTGCATTCAATCCGCATGGAAACGGAACGCATACGGAATGTGTAGGTCACATCAGCAAAGAAAATTTCACCATCAATCAATGCCTGAAAAAGTTTTTCTTTTTCGCACGACTCATTTCAATCACGCCTGAAAAAATAAACGGTGATGATGTTATTACAAAGGAGGCAATCCAAAAACTCTGGTCTCCGAACTCCGAACTCCCGGCTCCCGACTCTCTAATTATCCGGACGCTTCCCAATGGAGACGACAAAATCACAAAACAATATTCCGGAACGAATCCTCCTTACCTTGATCCTGAAGCAGCCAACTGGATGTGTGAAAACGGCATTGAACATTTGTTGCTCGATGTTCCTTCTGTTGACAGGGAAGATGACGGAGGGAAATTACTGGCACATCATGCGTTTTGGAAATATCCGCCTAACGGCGGACAAGCTCCTCACGCAACACGAATGAATTGCACGATTACCGAAATGATGTATGCTCCTTCTTCAATTCCGGATGGATATTATTTTCTGAATATTCAGATTGCCAGTTTTGAAAACGATGCAAGTCCGAGCAAGCCGGTGTTGTTTGCTGTGGAGAAGAAATAATTTTCCACGCGAATTAATTCAATCTGCAATTACAAGTTTTTCAATGTTCTTCAACTTTTCTTTTTTCTGAATTTTTTCTTTGAGCGCAAAACCCAATGAATAGGGAAGAGACAGGTTGTTGCGTGAAATATTATAGTAGACGATCGGCGTTGCGCCAAAACCACGTGTGTAATTTTCAATTCCCTCTATCATGGAACCTTCAAAGTCAAAAATTTTCATGCCTGTGATTTGGTGCGCCTTCTGAATTCCCTTCCAGACAAGTAAAGGATGTGCTCCCGTCTTTTTGAACCTGTAATCAAGAGCGGAAGCAAGGAGAATGACACGATCATAATCAACGAGGAAGGCGCCGGCACAATAGATCTGGTGAGTGAAAGGATTCGTGATGTAAATGGTAAAACCATTTTTTTTTGATTCAACAAATTTCCACAGTTCCTCAAATATGGTTCCCACCTTCCTGTCAATGATTCGTCTTTCGATCATCATTTTAACAAGATTCGTAACGGAGTTATTTTCAACACAAGTCAGATTCAGTTTCTCCGCTCCGGCAATTCTCTTCGCGACACTTTTAGAAAAATTGTCATGAATCTCCTGTAAAGAATTGTCAAGCGAAAGGTGGTACGAATGAAAAGGGCGGACTTCAAATTTATTCCAGCAAAACGGAATAAAATAGTCGAACTCAGGACTGAAATTGTGGTTAAATAATTTCAGGTTTTGAGGAATGGTTTTGATGATGTTTTCAATAATTATTTTTTTCAGGTGAATCAGGCGATGCATTTTCTCTTCCATGCTATGAAAAAAAATACCGAGGTATTGAATAAGGGCGGGTTTGAGTGAATACTCCTGGAAAATTTTCCTGCTGATGTTTAACGGCATCACTCCAAGCCATTGGTCACCATCCTTGCAGATCACGGCCGACCAACCAGGGCACACGCAATCAAGATATCCGCTGTTCGCATACATGATTCGTTGCGGAGACTGATTAATAAAGCGGTCCCATCGTTCAGCGTCAATTTGCTTTCTTGAGTAAAGTTTTGTTTCCATGACTCGGAAAAATGTGTAGCTGGGTGAAAAATTTAATTCCAGTGAGTTTTCATCGTTCTAAAAAAATCCATTCGTACAGAATTAAAATCTAACGCAATCTCTTTTTAAATATTTTAGAAGGAGGACTTCTGTAAGAGGCACAAATGATCCGGGAATGTCATGAAATTAATGACCGCAAAAACGACCTTCGTATTCTTTTTATGTGTATTATTGTTATGCTTTTACGGTACCTTGCAATCTCAAAGTCAATGAACTATATAACCCTTTTAAATTCAAATTGCAATGAAAAAAATCATTCAAAAATTTTTATCGGCAGTGATTCTGATCACTGCAATCTCTTTAACTGCCAAGGCGACCAACGTTAGCGGAGGCATTTATTCAAACACCACCTGGACGCTGGCTAACAGTCCTTACATTGTTGTTGATACGGTGGTAGTATTTCCGGGAGTTACACTGACGATTGAACCTGGAGTGGTGGTGAAGTTTGATGATCATAAAAGATTGGATATACGGCAGGCTACACTTATTGCAGTTGGTACCATTACAGATTCAATAACTTTTACGAGTAATTCACTCACTCCTGTGCACGGAATACATAGCGGTGTTTTTTGTTATCTTAGTTCAAAAGAAACACTTGAGTATTGCAATTTTTTTTATGGAACAGAAGGATTATCAGCCTCCGGAGATTCACTTATTGTCAGGCATTCTAATTTTCAAAACAACAATACCGGTTTGGATCCTTACAGTTCAGTAGTTCTAGTAGACTCTTCTGATTTCAGCAATAATTTCTACATTGGTTATCGTGGCTCGACTCAGTCGTCATTAGTTAACCATAGTCATTTTTCAAATAATGGAATAGGATTTAAAGTTGACTATAATTTTAGCACGGACACTCGGGTTTCGTTTGTAAAAAATTGTGTATTTGAAAATAACCAAACAGGAATTCAGGCAGGAGGATGGGAATTCGATAATAGTATTATTAGATCAAATCAAAACGGAGTATCAGGTGTTCACGGCAAAAACAAATTTCTTAACTGTGTTATCGATTCAAATGTAACGATGGGCATTTCTTTAGACATGGATGATACATTATTGAATTGTGAGATTAAGTATAATGGAATTGGGATTTCTGCTGGATATTATTGGGGATTGATTGTAGGCAATAGTATTGAAAATAATAATATCGGAATGTCTTCAACAGTGACAAGTAGTTGGGAGAATTCTCATTTCTATTGTAACAAATTCTGTAACAACACCACGTATGATTTTAATTATTTGAGTGCCTCAAATATTAGTATTCCTTATAATTATTGGTGTACAACAGATTCATCAGCAATAAGTGCCCATATTCACGATGGGTATGATGATGTGAGTTATGGGTTAGTGGACTTTACTCCGGTGGATACTTCACAATGTTACCTCACAGGTTGTAATCTTCAAATTGATGTGACCGTTACGAATGCGAATTGCGATACGTGTCACAACGGAAGCGCAATTGTTCACATGACAAATGGCTTTTTCCCTTATACCTATACATGGTTTACATCACCCATACAAACAACTCAAACAGCGACAGGTCTTGGTTCGGGAACCTATACAGTTTGCGTAGCGGATAATCACGGATGCACGGTTTGCAACTCAAATGTTTTTGTTGATACAACAAACTGTACCGGTTTTACGATTGTTGCAAATGCAGTGAATGCAACTTGCAGCACCTGTAACGATGGCTCGGCTTCAGTGTCGGTAACAGCGGGAACAGCACCATATTATTATACATGGTACACAAGCCCGATACAAACTACGCCAGTAGCGACAGGTTTAACGCAAGGAACATATGGAATTTGTGTGACTGACTTGAACGGTTGTTCAGCCTGTGATTCAGCAACAGTTTCAGTTGGAAATTGTTCTGCTCATTTCAATCTTTTTCCTGATACGATATTGCATCATTATTACGCGATGAACATGGCTTCAGGTGTTGCACCACTTTCATATTCCTGGAATTGGGGTGACGGTTCTCCGTTCGACACTGTTCCTTATCCGGATCATCAATATGCTTCGGAAGGTTTCTATGTGATCTGTCTTACCATTATCGATTCTGCAGGATGCACCAATACGTTTTGCAGTTCTTTCTTCCTGACAGTAACACCGAATTCCATGATTTATGTTAATGTAATTCCCGGATCGAGCACAGGAATTAGTGAAGAAGTTGATAGTAAATCATTGCTTATTTTTCCAAATCCTTTTACCGATCAGTTGACGTTAATTTTGCCAACGAAAGATTCAAAAGCAAAAATTAAAATCAGTAACCTGCTTGGACAGGCAGAACTTTTTTCCACAATAGAAACACAAAAGAGCAATCTTGATGTTTCATCTTTGACAAAGGGAATTCATATTCTCGAAATCACAACCTGTAATAAGACGGTGAACAGGAAAATTATTAAGGAATAGAAAAATTAAAAGATGAAATCGGAAATCAGAAAGATGAAATCGGGAGACTACATTTTCGTCTTTCTAATTTCATATTTCTGATTTCACCTAAACTTCTTTACTCTCAGCCTCTTATAACTATTACGGACTGGTTATTCACATTTTGTCATCGATTTGTTAAAAAAAATTTAAAAAAGTCTTTTGAGTTATCATGTTTCTGATAAATTTGCACACGTTTTTAAAAGGTAATTCTACAGAAAGAATTGATTGCTGTAGAAAATAGTGAATAGCAGGCTTATCGTGTAGAGTAAAACAGAACAACATGCACAAACACAATTACAAGCGAATCCGATTATTTTTTCTCTCTTTTCTTTTTTTCTCATTCTTATTTAATACAGTTGTTTCTGCCCAGGATGGTGAGGCGCTTTTTAAAGCTAACTGTACTTCCTGTCATGCTGTTAAGGACAAAGTAGTTGGTCCGGCGCTGAAAGGTGTTGAGACAAGGCATTCAGAAGAATGGCTGCTGAAGTGGGTGCATAACTCACAAGCGATGGTCAAGGCCGGCGATCCTGAAGCGGTAAAGCTTTTCGCGGATAACAACAAAGTGATGATGCCGAATCAGAGTCTGAAAGACGATGAGATCAAAGCCATCTTTGCGTATGTAAAAGCGGAAGCTGAAAAAGTCCCTCTTGTAGCGGCTACGCAAACTTCCGAAGAAGGAGAAGGTACAGAAAAGAATAACACACCTTATTTACTGATTGCTGCTATCTTACTAATTCTGATTGTCGGAGTATTAAGAAGGGTTCAGCATACGCTTGCAAAAACAGTTCGTCAGAAAGAAGGTTTGCCTGAACCGCCTGTAAGAACGCGGATGCAAGGCTTTATTCATTGGGCGCGCAACAATAAAAAGTTAGTGGCAGTTTTACTTATCCTGTTTACGCTGTATGGAAGTGTGAAAGGATGGTATACGTTGCAGTCCATCGGAATTTCACAAGGCTACACTCCTGATCAGCCGATTAAATATAGTCACACGCTTCATGCAGGAGTGAATGGGATCTCATGTATCTATTGTCACTCAGGTGCTGAGAAAGGAAAAACGGCCGGAGTTCCTTCTGCCAATGTGTGTATGAACTGTCATAAGTTTATCAGGAAGGGTCCGACCGGAAAAACAGAAGAGATCGCTAAGATTTATAAAGCGTTGGATTACGATCCGGATAAAGGAACCTATGGTCCGAATCCAAAACCGATTCAATGGGTGAGAGTTCATAATCTTCCGGATCTCGCTTACTTTAATCACTCACAACATTTTGTTGTCGGTAAAATTGCCTGTCAAACATGTCACGGACAAATCCAGGATAGCATGACGGTTGCTTCTCAGTACTCTCTTTTAACAATGGGATGGTGTATCGATTGTCATAAAAGCACGCAGGTGAAAATGAACGGCAACGCATATTACAATGAGTCGCATAAAGAGTTGTTGTCGAAATACGGATCTGACTCTTTACTTACAGTGGATAAAATTGGCGGAACAGAATGTGCACGCTGTCATTACTAAGGAAATTATAAATTATAAATGTTGAATTGTAAATTATAATCCGAACTGGTTTATTGAGTTGCAGATCGGATAAATTGAACATAAAGAAAATGAGTACGAAATATTGGAAAGGTGTTGAAGAGTTAAGGAACGATGCGGAATTTGTTCGGTTGAAGAACAATGAATTCCTTGAGCATCTTCCGCTGGATGAAGTCCTCAGCGAAAAAGCTGCTGACAGTTCAACGACTCCACGCAGAGATTTTCTGAAGTTTTTAGGATTCACGGTAGCTGCTGCTTCGCTTGCAGCATGCGAGGCTCCTGTCAGAAAAACCATTCCTTACTTAGTTAAACCGGAAGAAATTACTCCGGGCGTTGCTAATTATTACGCGTCTACTTATCATGATGGTTATGACTATTGCAGCATCCTTGTAAAAACACGCGAAGGTCGCCCGATTAAGATCGAAGGAAATACTTTGTCAAGTATTACCAAAGGCGGAACCAATGCCCGCGTTCAGGCATCTGTACTTTCTTTATATGATACGGCACGTTTGAAAAGTCCTATGGCTGATGGTGCTCCATCATCCTGGTCAACGGTGGATGGTGCAATCAAAACAAAACTTGGAGAGATTGCAGCACAAAAAGGAAACATCCGAATTCTTTCTTCTACGATTATAAGTCCTTCGACGAAAAAAGTGATTGAAGAATTTGCGTCAAAGAATCCGAATACAAAACATGTCATGTATGATGCTGTTTCGTATTCAGCAATCCGTCAGGCAAACAAAGAGAGTTTCGGAGTAGAGGAAATTCCTTCTTACAATTTTGACAAAGCAAATGTGATTGTTGCATTCGATTGCGACTTTCTTGTTAACTGGATTTCACCGATTGAACATGCACGCGCATACGCTGAAACACGCAAACTGAATAATGGTAAGAAAGAAATGTCTCGTCACATTCAATTTGAAAGTGCGTTGTCAGTGACCGGTAGTAATGCGGATAAGAGAATTGGCGTGAAGCCATCCATGCAAGGTGCAGCGATATCTTATCTGTATAATTCAATTGCAAAAAAAGCAGCAGCAGGCAGCATCAGTGTGCAGGAAAGCTTACTGCCGCAGCCAACTGCCGCTGCTTTAGAGGCAACTGCGAAAGCACTTTGGGAAAACAAAGGCAAATCAGTTGTTGTTTGTGGAATTAATAATGTCGCGATTCAGAATTTAGTGAACGGAATCAATTCGTTGCTCGGTAACTACGGAACTACAATTGATCTCGATAACGCGTGTATGTTACGCCAGGGAAATGATGCAGAACTTGCATCGTTGCTGGCTGAAATGAATAAAGGAGAAGTATCTGCACTCTTTATCTATAACAGCAATCCTGTTTACACATTGGGAAACCAGTTTGCTGAAGGATTGAAAAAAGTTGCGCTCTCCGTTTCATTTGCTGACAGAACTGATGAAACAGCATCCGTATGTAAATACGTTTGTCCTGATAATCATCCGCTCGAATCATGGAACGATGCGGAGCCTCGCAAAGGTGTTTACTCACTGACGCAGCCGACAATCGCACCGCTTTTCAGCACACGTCAAATGCAGGAAAGTTTGTTGACTTGGTCAGGAAGTGCGAATACAAACTTCCATGATTACATCGCTCAACATTGGTCTTCCACTATTTTAAAAGGTGCGAACTGGAATAAAACTTTACAGGACGGAGTGCTTGAAACAACTCCTGTTGCTGCTAAAAATTATAAATCATCTGCTAACCTGAATGCTTCTGCTGATGCAGTTTCCAAGTCAAGTGGTTCAGGAATGGAATTGTTTGTTTACGAAAAAACAGGAATCGGAAACGGACAGCAGGCAAACAATCCGTGGTTGCAGGAGCTGCCTGATCCTGTTTCAAAAGTAACGTGGGATAATTACCTCGCCGTGTCTCCGAAAGATGCACGTGAAAAAAATTGGGTGCAGGGAAATGTTGTTCTTGTAGAGACGCAAAGCATTGCGTCTGTACCAAAAGTTTCTGTGAAAGCTCCGGTCTTTATTCAACCGGGACAAATGCCGGGAACCGTTTCGTTGGCGGTTGGTTACGGAAGAACAAATGCCGGAAAAGTGGCGGATCATGTTGGTGTGAATGCATATCCTTTCGCTTCGATGAATGGCGGCAACATGCAATACTTTGTTTCAGGAGTTGAGATCAGCAAAACAACCGATGACGATTACAAATTCGCTTCCACGCAATCGCATCATACCATGATGGGACGCGCGATTGTAAAAGAAACTTCGCTCGAAGAATATATCAAAAAACCAAACGCAGGAAATGAAGAAGAACTCATTGCTGTGCGTGTTGGAAAAGAAGTAACAAAGAAAACTGCGGAAGAAGTAAATCTCTGGAACGATCATGAAGTGGGAAATCATCATTGGGGAATGTCCATTGATTTGAACTCATGCATTGGTTGCGGCGCATGCGTGGTTGCATGCACAGCGGAAAACAATGTTCCTGTGGTTGGAAAAGCGGAAGTGATGCGCAGCCGCGAAATGCATTGGATGCGCATTGACCGTTATTTCTCCAGCGACTTTGATCCGAAAGAAGGAGAGAAGGGTGATGTTAAGAAAATGGAAAATCCATCTGACATGCCGAAAGTTGTTTTCCAGCCGGTGATGTGCCAGCATTGTGCGCATGCTCCGTGTGAAACAGTTTGCCCTGTAATCGCAACGAGTCACAGTTCGGAAGGAATGAACCAGATGATTTACAACCGTTGTGTCGGTACCCGTTATTGCGCCAACAACTGTCCGTATAAAGTAAGACGTTTCAACTGGTTTGAATACGATACAAACTCCGCTTTCAAAAATGTAAATCCGTCACAAACTGATTTAGGCAGAATGGTGCTGAACCCGGATGTAACGGTTCGTGCACGCGGAGTGATGGAGAAATGTTCGTTGTGTGTACAGCGTTTGCAAGAAGGAAAATTAAATGCAAAGAGAGAAGCAAGAACAGTGAAAGAAGGCGAGATCAATACAGCTTGCGCTCAATCATGTCCGACTCACGCAATTACGTTTGGAGATTTCAAAATGAAAGATAGTGAGCTGAATAAAATGTGGAAGCCTGAAGAAAGAAGTTACCATTTGCTGGAAGAGTTGGATGTTCAGCCGAACGTATTTTACCAAACAAAGGTGAGAAACGAAATGGAGGGATAAATAATTTCGGATTACGAATTTTAGATTGCGAATTAATTCGCAATCATCAATCCGAAATCCGCAATTGAAAATTTAAAGATTGAAAAAAAATAATTGAATGAGTACTCAAGCAGCAGTAATTGAATCAGTCGTTCGTGATCCTTTAATTCTTGGTAAGAAAGATTACCATCAGATCACGGAAGACATCTGTCGTCCCGTAGAAGGGAAGGCAAACAAGTATTGGTGGATTGCATTTACCATTTCTGCGACTACGATGACGTGGGGAATACTTTGTCTTGCTTACACCATCGGCAACGGAATCGGATCGTGGGGACTGAATAAAACTGTTGGTTGGGCGTGGGATATTACCAACTTCGTTTGGTGGATCGGTATCGGTCACGCCGGAACCTTGATCTCAGCGATTCTTCTTTTGTTCCGTCAGCGTTGGAGAATGTCAATCAACCGTTCAGCAGAGGCGATGACCATCTTCGCTGTAATCTGCGCCGGTTTGTTTCCTCTCTTTCACACCGGTCGTCCATGGTTGGATTACTGGATGCTTCCATTACCAAATCAGTTCGGTTCCTTGTGGGTGAATTTTAACTCGCCACTTCTTTGGGATGTGTTCGCTATCTCAACTTATTTTTCTGTTTCACTTGTGTTCTGGTATCTCGGTCTCATTCCTGATCTGGCCACCGTTCGTGATCGTTGTGTAACTCCGGTTCGCAAATTTATTTATGGTACACTTTCATTCGGTTGGAAAGGCACAGCAAAAGACTGGCAGCGTTTTGAAGAAGTATCATTGGTACTGGCGGGAATTTCAACACCACTCGTGCTTTCAGTTCATACCATTGTATCCTTCGACTTCGCCACGTCCATCGTTCCGGGTTGGCATACAACCATCTTCCCGCCATACTTCGTTGCCGGAGCGATCTTCTCCGGATTTGCCATGGTGTTAACGTTAATGATCGTGGCGCGAAAAGTTTTGTCACTCGAACAATACATCACCATTCAGCATATTGAATTGATGAACAAGGTCATCATTCTCACAGGTTCTATTGTCGGTATCGCTTACATCACCGAGTTTTTCATGGCATGGTACTCAGGTGTTCAATATGAATCATACGCATTTATGAACCGAGCATTTGGTCCTTACTGGTGGGCCTATTGGAGCATGATGACTTGCAACGTAATCACACCTCAGCTTTTTTGGTTTCATAAAATCAGGACAAGTGTGATGGCGACTTTTGTCATTTCAATTTTTGTGAACATAGGAATGTGGTTCGAGCGTTTCGTAATTATCGTAACATCACTGCATCGAGATTATCTTCCATCAAGTTGGGTCATGTATTCACCGACATTCATTGAAGTTGGAATATTTGTAGGAACGATCGGATTGTTCTTTACACTGTTCCTCGTTTTCGCACGTGTATTCCCGGTGATTGCGTTGAATGAGTTAAAAACAATTTTGAAGAAGACAGGAAATCAGTATAAGAAGAAGGGGATTGAATAGAAATTAAAAATGAATAAGGAATAGTGAATAAAGGCAGGATGTTTCAGAATCACATTATTACTTATTAATTTTTACTTATTAATTAACAACATGGCAAAAAGAATTTACGGAATCTTTGATGACGAAGAAATATTGCTGGCAGCTATTCCTGTTTTGAAAGGAAAAGGAGTTGTTTGCAAGGATGTTCAGAGCCCGTTCCCGATTCACGGAGTTGATAAGGCGCTCGGCATTCCGAGAACGCGTATTTCCATTTGTGCTTTCCTCTATGGCATGACAGGCACCACGCTTGCCTTGTGGATGATGTGGTACATGATGGTTCACGACTGGCACATCAACATCGGAGGTAAACCGAACTTCATGTTGTACATGAACCTACCGGCATTTATCCCGGTTACATTTGAATCGACCGTATTGTGCGCTGCACACGGAATGTTTATTACTTATTTGTTGAGAAGTAAAATTCTTCCCGGAGTAACGGCACCCATTCCTCATATCCGTATCACGGACGATAAATTTGTATTGCACGTGGATGTGAAAGATGAAAATAAATTAAACGAAGTGGTCAATCAAATAAAGGAATCAGGCGCTTCCGATGTATTGCTAAAGTCGCAACAAGTTCGTAATTAACTATTGAATAATGAAGAAAGATAAATTCATATTGAACATTGTTTCTTGTTTCTTGATTCTTGTTTCTTGTTTTTCGGTTCTCACTTCTTGTAACGATGATCCGAAAAAACCCGGTTATGAATACATGCCCGACATGTACCGTTCCCCGGATTACGAAACCAATTCGATGAATCCGTTGTTTGCTGACAGTAGCAGCAATCGTCAGCCTGTTGAAGGAACCATCGCACGCGGCAATGCCATCTATTCGGATTACGACCGTTTACCATATGCGTACGCGAACACACCTGAAGGTTATGAAGCAGCAGGAAAGGATTTGCATAATCCGCTTGAAAAAACGGACGTGAACATGGCGGAAGGAAAAAGATTGTATGAAAACTATTGCACACATTGTCATGGTGCAAAAGGAATGGGTGATGGATTGGTTCCTCAGCACAACGGACCCAAACCTCCGGCATATTCTTCCGATCAGTTGAAAAGCCTTCCCGAAGGAAAAATGTTTCACACCACACAGTTCGGAAAAAATATGATGGGACAACATGCATCACAGCTTAGTGCATCACAGCGTTGGAAGATCATTATGTATGTTCAGACCTTGCAGAATGTGGCAGGCGCTGCAACTCCGGTGGATTCTGCGAAAACAAAAATGGCTGTTGCTTCAGTTAAAAAAAGAAATAAAAAGTAATATTTAAAATTCATTCGTAGTCCTGTTTTAAATATTCAATCTTAAAAATAAAAATGGAACATCAACTATCAGATCAACGATACGAACTCACAAAGAATAACAAAATCATTCCGATGCTGATGATTGCGGTCGGAGTCATTGCCGTGATCGTTGGTTTCACGACAGATTCTACGCGTGCGTGGGCTGTGCTTCTTCAGAATAATTTTTACTTCACGGCCATCGCGCTGGCTTCAACCTTCTTTATTGCGTTCAACTATGTTGCGCAGGCAGGATGGGCCGTTGGAATAAAACGCGTTCCTGAAGCGATGGGCGGCTTTCTGAAATACGGAGCCATTGGAATGATCCTGATTTTTATTTTCGGTCATAATGATCTTTATTTTTGGACACACAGCGAATACTATGATCCAAAGAATCCTGCTTACGATCACATTCTTGCCGGTAAAAGTGGCTTCCTCAATGTGCCTTTTTTTATCATTCGAATGATCCTTTATTTTGTGATTTGGGTCGGCTTCACCATGCTTCTTAGGAGAGAATCACTCCAGGAAGACGTTGATGGTGGAACCAATCACTATAGGAACTGCATTCGGTTGGGAGCAATTTTTCTCGTTTTGTTTGGTGTTACGTCTTCTACATCAGCATGGGATTTCCTGATGTCCATTGATTCGCATTGGTTCTCTACCTTATTCGGATGGTACACTTTCATCGGGTTGTTTGTAAGCGGAATGGCGATGATGTGTATGTTTATTCTTTACCTGAAGCTGAAAGGTTATATGCAGCATGTGGGTGAAGATCATTTGCATGATGTCGGTAAATTCATGTTTGCATTCTCAATTTTCTGGACGTACCTCTGGTTTTCTCAGTTTATGTTGATATGGTATGCGAATCTCCCTGAAGAAGTTGTGTATTATAAAGTTCGCTGGGAACATTACAGAACCATGTGGATTGGAAACTTCTTCATCAATTTCATCACACCATTTATCGTCCTGATGACGCGTGATGCAAAAAGACAAATACGGATATTATGGGTTGGCGGAGTAATCATCTTTTTGGGTCACTGGATTGATGTGTACTTGATGGTTATGCCCGGAACAGTAGGAAAACACTGGCATCTTGGCTTCATCGAATTCGGAACAATGATCGGGTATCTCGGATTGTTTATCTGGTCAACACTGAACGAATTGTCAAAAGCTCCGTTGGTTCCTCAGCATCATCCGATGTTGCAGGAAACATTGTATCATCACATTTAAGAAATTCTAAATTCTAAATTTTGAATTCTAAATTTAAAAAAGTTCGAGAAGGATAAAAAAATAGTATAGAAAGAGTAACAATTAACGAATAACAATTAACAGAAAATGGCTTCACTTTTAACCTGGATAGTAGTAATTCTTGCAATCATCGCCATTGTGAGAGTGGTGAGAATTCTTGAATTGGTAGGAGTTCTGAGCGGTGATAAAGAAGAGGTGACTGATCAGGATAATAAGTTCAACGCATGGATGATGATGGTTTTCCTGTTCGTTGGATTGGGCGGAATGGTTTATTTTACCCTGGATGCAAAAAAATACCTGCTTCCGGTTGCTGCTTCCAAACACGGAGTCATTACAGATCATTTATTGAACATTAATTTTCTTCTCATCGTGGTGATATTTTTCATCACACAAATCCTCCTGTTTGGCTTTGCATACAAATACAAATATAAAAAAGGAGAGAAGGCATATTTTTATCCGGTCAATCACAAACTTGAATTCATCTGGACCATTATTCCAACCATCGTTTTGGGAGCGCTCATTATTACCGGCTTGAAAGTGTGGAACGACATTACAGCACCTGCACCTAAAAACGCCATGGTGATTGAATTGTACGGAAAACAATTCGACTGGACAGCCCGTTACGCTGGTGGTGATAATGTATTGGGAAAATCAAATTTCAAATTGATCACGGATGACAATTCATTAGGTGTTGATGCAAGAGACCAGTCAGCCAATGATGATAAGATTACGAAAGAGTTGCACATTCCTGTCAACACGAACATTCTCTTTGTCTGTCACTCGCGTGATGTGATTCACAGTGCATACTTCCCACACCTGCGTGCGCAGATGAATGCGGTTCCCGGCATGACGACGCAAATTGTGCTAGAGGCAACCATTACCACCGACAGCATGCGTATGATTGTGAAGAATCCTAAGTTTGATTATGTGTTATTGTGCAATAAAGTTTGTGGAATTGCTCATTACAACATGCAAATGAAAGTGGTGATCGAATCTGCTGAAGATTTCAAACGCTGGTACAAAAATCAGCCGCTGGTTTTCCAACCGGTTGCTGCTCCTGCAACAACGGCTCAGGTTGATTCTGCAAAAGTTGTTGCATTAAAATAAAAGAAAGAGGAAAAGTAAGTTTATTAAAACAGATGTTAGAGTTTGAGATAAGATGTAAGAAATATTTTTTCTTGTAAAGCATCTAAAATCTAAAATCTAAAATCTAAAATCTAAAAAAGAATGTCAGATCATACACACGGTCACGGAGAAGCTCACGGAGCAGATGATCACCATGAGCATCACCAAACCTTTTTGACAAAGTATGTATTCAGCACGGATCATAAAATGATCTCGAAGCAGTTTTTGGTGACTGCAATTTTAATGGCCTTGCTTGCCATGATGATGTCAGTGATCTTCCGGTTACAGTTAGGCTGGCCTGATCATAAGTTTCCGTTCCTTGAAAAAGTGCTTGGTCACTGGGGAAAAGGAGGAAAGCTTGACCCTGGATTTTATCTCGGTCTTGTAACGATCCACGGAACGATCATGGTGTTCTTTGTATTGACAGGTGGTTTATCAGGGACATTCAGTAATCTTCTTATTCCATTGCAGGTTGGCGCGCGAGACATGGCTTCTGGTTTTCTGAACATGTTGTCCTATTGGTTCTTCTTTGCATCATGTGCAGTGATGTGTGCATCACTCGTTATTGAAACAGGTCCTGCTTCAGGCGGTTGGACAATTTATCCTCCGTTAAGTGCATTGCCGCAGGCCATCTCAGGTTCCGGGTTAGGAATGACGTTGTGGTTGGTGAGTATGGTGTTGTTCATCGGTTCTGCATTGCTTGGTGGTATCAACTATGTGGTGACTGTAATCAATCTCCGGACAAAAGGAATGAGCATGACACGTCTTCCTTTGACCATCTGGGCGTTTACGATCACAGCTATTCTCGGAATACTTTCTTTCCCGGTGTTGTTTGCTGCCGCATTGCTGTTGTTATTCGACCGCAGCTTCGGAACAAGTTTTTACCTGTCTGATATCTTCATTGATGGCGCACCATTGCATTACTCCGGTGGTAGCCCGATTCTCTTTCAACACTTGTTCTGGTTCCTCGGTCACCCGGAAGTATACATCGTGTTGTTGCCGGCGCTCGGTTTAGCATCTGAAATTATTTCTACACAGGCGCGTAAGCCAATCTTCGGTTACAAAGCGATGATTGGTTCCATGCTCGTGATTGCATTCCTTTCATTTGTTGTTTGGGGACATCACATGTTCATTACGGGTATGAATCCGTTCCTAGGTTCCGTGTTCGTATTTACAACGTTGCTTGTGGCAATTCCATCAGCGGTGAAAGTCTTCAACTACCTCGCGACTTTGTGGAAGGCAAACATTGTCATGTCACCGGCAATTTTATTTGCCATCGGACTGGTTTCCTTCTTTATTTCGGGAGGATTGACAGGAATTATCCTCGGAGACTCCGCACTTGATATCAACATACACGATACTTATTTTGTTGTTGCACACTTTCACATTGTAATGGGAAGTTCAGCCATCTTCGGAATGTTTGCCGGAATCTATCACTGGTTCCCGCGTATGTTCGGACGTATGATGAACCGTAAAATGGGTTATCTCCATTTCTGGCTGACCATCCTTGCCGTGTACGGAACATTTTTCCCGATGCACTTCATCGGTTTAGCCGGTGTTCCAAGAAGATATTATGCGAACACAGCTTATGAGGGATTTTCAAACATCGTAAACATCAATTCACTCATCAGTACATTCGCCATCATGGGCGCTATTGCCCAGTTAATTTTCGTCGCTAACTTTTTCTACAGCATGTACCGTGGTAAAAAAGCAAGTCAGAATCCATGGAAGTCAAATACGCTTGAGTGGACGGCTCCTGTTGAACATTTACATGGCAATTGGCCGGGTGAAATTCCAACCGTACATCGTTGGGCATATGATTACGGAAAGCCCGGAGCTGATGATGATTTCATTCCTCAGACGACTCCCTTCTCTCAAACTAAAAGCTCAAATTTACCGGGAGAAGAGTAAAAGGAATTCTAAACCGCCAAAGGCGAGTCTCGCTAAAAGCAGACTTTAAATTATAAATGAAAGTCCTCTGTGAAAGCAGGGGACTTTTATTTTGCAATCACTCAATTCGTAATTCGTAAATTCGAATTTCTTTTCGTAATTCGCACTCTTAACTTTTTCTAAACGTTTTCTTTTCTACATTTCGCCTGTCATGCCACGACAACTCTTCCGTAAATTATTTTTTATACTATTCTGTGTTCTGTGTTCGCTGAATCTTCAAGCGCAATACATGTCTGTGTTTGGAACCGTAAAGGATACCGCTGAACAAAAGCCGCTGAAGAATGCAGTTGCTATGACGGTTCGGTTAAGCGATTCCTTGCTTACAGGATTTACCCGCACGGATACGAATGGATTTTTCAAACTCGATTCACTGCCCGTGGATACCTATCAGGTCATTATTTCTCATCCACTCTTCGGTGATAAGTCAATTATTTTATTGGGAAGCAAGGACGATCATACATTCGATCTCCTGAAAATAGT
This sequence comes from Bacteroidota bacterium, assembly GCA_043787975.1. Taxonomy (GTDB): domain Bacteria; phylum Bacteroidota; class Bacteroidia; order AKYH767-A; family 2013-40CM-41-45; genus JAPLDA01. Next base: position 8,681 of record JAYVUK010000011.1, on the reverse strand, counting down.
TCTTCCGCCAAAGAGCATTATGCTCAATGAAGTGACTGTGTTCGGGTATTCAGATCCGGTTTATTACAAGGGCGACACGCTTGTTTATACGGCAGACTCTTTCAAAGTAAAACAAAATGCTGTTGTAGAAGACCTGTTGAAAAAACTTCCGGGGATAAAAGTAGATCCGGATGGAAAGATCTATTCGCAGGGAAAAGTAGTTGACCAGGTTCTGGTTGATGGTGATGAATTCTTTGGAACCGATCCTACCGTAGCGACTAAAAATCTTGCTGCAAGCAGCGTGGAAAGCGTACAGGTGTACGACAAGAAAAATGAAAACGCTTCTGAGAGTGACGACAAGGAAACACTGAAGGTCATGGATCTGAAATTAAAAGACGATGCGAAGAAAGGATACTTCGGAAAAATTTCGGGAGCTACCGACTTCAAAGATTATTATGAAGGTGAATTGCTCGGTAATTATTTTAAAGGCAAGCAAAAGATTTCAATCTTCTCGCTTGCCAGCAATACGCCCAAGTCGAGGTTTGACTGGAATGACATGTGGAAATACAATGTGGATGACGGTATCACGAGAGAGTTTACCGATGACGGCATGATGACAACGTGGAGTGGCGATGACAATGCCGGGATTCCGCGTACACTGAAGAGCGGATTCTATTACACAGACCAGTTGAGTAAGAAAACAAAAATCACACTTAATTATACATATTCAAATGCAGTGCTTGACGAACATTCCGAAACATCCTCACAGTATTTTTTGACAGACACTTCGTACAAATCAAAACAACTTCTTTCCTCTTATAAAGAAGGAGAAAAACATGCACCGAACCTCACCATCACGCAAACACTGGATTCATTAACAGAGCTTGAGCTTATTTCAAAGTTAAAATACAATAGCGGAAGCCAGTTTTCTTCTGAGTACGATACCTGGAGTACGAACAGCGATTCAATCACACGCACGAATTCGGTTAATCCCAGTTCTTCAACGGTTAATTACGACTGGACAAATACATTGAAGCTGACGCGCACGTTCAAAAAGAAAGACAGGAAACTGGTTGCAAACTACAGCTTCGGAATCGTGAATGCAGATTCAAAAGGATTTCTGAAATCAATTGATTCATCGTTGCCGGTCAATACCGATCAGAAAAAAACTGCTGTGAGCGACCGGAAAACACATACAGCATCACTTACCTATACCGAGCCCTTCACCAAAAAACTCAAACTTGAACTTTCGTATGACATGAGTTTAAGCAAAGGCAAGCAGGATAAAAAAGCATTCGATCTTTTAAATGGTGATTACACGAATGAGAATAGCGTGTACACAAATAATTTTGAGAATTTGAGAACCATTAACCGCATCGGAACGAAACTGATCTATGAAGTGAAGAAATATATGCTCTCAGTTGGTGTGCGTGGCAGACAGGTGTATGCAAGCAACCATAACCTCCTTGCCGATTCAACCATTTCACAAACGGTAAATAACCTGTTGCCGAGCCTTACATACCGCTATAAGTTTACCGACAACAGGCAGCTTACATTCAGGTATACCACCAATTCGAACCAGCCTGATCTGAATCAATTGCAACCCGTTCCTGATAACAGCAATCCGAACTACATTGTGAATGGAAACCCGAACCTGTTGCCAACTTATGGTCACAGCTTTGCCGTTGACTTTTATACGTGGGCATTGTTGAGTGGACGAAGTCTCTGGAGCAGCATAGGTTATACGACAACGCACAATGGATTTGCGAATGATCTTTCGTATGACAACCTCGGGAGAACAATTTCAACACCGTTGAATACGGATGGAAATTATTATTCGAACGGATACTTGGGCATGGGTTATCCGATTCTAAACAAGTTAATCAAATTTAACCCGAACTTTAATTTCAGCTATAGTAACACAGTTAATTTTATCAATACACAAAAAAACATCACAAAAAATTTTGCTCCCGGCGGGGAAATGGATATCGAGATTCAAACGGATACCATCGAACTTCATTTCGGTGGCGGAGTCAATTACAATTCCGCTTCTTCAACACTCAATACTAAAAGCGATCAATCGTATTCCAGTGTTTTTTATAATGCTTCTGTGGATTTTACATTCCCCAAAAAATTCAGAATTGAAACGGATGCGAAATACACCAAGACGTATGGGCGAGAGGCAGTATACAACATTGATTACCTGATCTGGAATGCGACACTCAGCAAAACACTTTTGAAAAATGAAAATCTCATCCTGTCTCTAAGCGCCACGGATCTTCTCAACCAGAACATCAACACCAACCGCAATGTACAGGATAATGTGATCCGTGATGTGACGTCGCAGCTAATCGGACGGTACTTTTTATTCAAAGTCACATTCAAGTTCAACAGCAATAAAAAGAAAGACGACGATGAAGACTAGTGGAATTTTACTTTTCATGGTACTTTTTATGTTCGTTGTAAAAAGTGATTTTGCCCAAATCACTTCAGGTAAAATTGTGTTTGAGCGTAAAACAAATCTTTACAAGAGATTCAAGAATGAAGATTGGGTAAAAGATTGGGTAAAAGAAAGCGATCACACGAAGGTGGATGAGTTTGAATTATTTTTTAACGACAGTTTATCGGTATTCAAACCGTTGGAGAGTGAAGAAAAGGAAAACTACACCTGGCTGACAAACAAGAACACCGTTTATCAAAACCTGAAGACCAACTCCAGGTATTCGATTAAAGACGTCTGGCGGAACCTTATTTATGTGACCGATAGTTTGCATATCAGGAAATGGAAAATTACAGAGAACAAACGCAATATTGGCGGATACAATTGCCGCAAAGCCGTTTGGCAACAAAACGACAGTACACGGATCTACGCCTGGTATAGCGATGAAATCAGCACATCGGTTGGTCCTGAGAGCTTTTGTGGATTACCGGGAATGATTCTCGGATTGGCGACCGAAGATGGCGGGGTTATTTATTTTGCAAAGAGCATTGAACCCGGAAAGCAGGATGTAGCTGTATTGATTCCACCAAAGACAAAAGAACAAGTGTATACTTCAGCAGAACTGCGTACAAAACTTCAGAAAGAGTTCGGAAAGGAAAAGTGGAGCCAGGAATGGATTCGGAATATTTTTGATAACTGGTAATTACAAATTACGAATGGCCATGAAGTCTCGGGACGAATTTACGAATGAAACTGACTCTCCTCCTCACAAAGTGAGTTAAATGAAAATGAAATGATGAGCATTAATAACAAAAAATCGCGTTTCCATTTATTTTTTACCTTCGCACGCAATCTTCATTTTTTATAACATCATGCAAAACTATCAGAGAATAAACAACATTGTCGGTTGGATTATATTTCTCATCGCTTCATTCGTTTACATCTCCACCATCGAGCCGACAGGAAGCTTCTGGGATTGCGGAGAATTCATCGCCACAGCAAATAAATTGGAAGTAGGTCACCCTCCCGGAGCGCCGATATTCCTGATGCTCGGCCGGATTTTTATTCTCTTCGGTGGCGACAATGTGAAGATGTTTCCGATCATGGTAAATATTATGTCAGCATTGATGAGTGCTTTCACCATCCTCTTTCTCTTCTGGACCATTACTGCATTGGCTAAAAAAATGGTGATTGGAAAAGGTGAAGCAACAACTGCCGCGATGATTTCAGTCATGGGAGCCGGAGTGGTTGGTGCGCTTGCATACACATTCAGTGATTCATTTTGGTTTTCTGCAGTTGAAGGTGAGGTATACGCAAGTTCCTCGTTCTTTACAGCCATCACATTTTGGGCGATATTCAAATGGGATAGCGTTGCCGATGAAAAACATTCGATGCGATGGATCATTCTCATCGCTTACCTCATGGGACTTTCCATCGGTGTTCACTTGCTTAACTTGTTGTCCATTCCTGCTATTGCATTCGTTTACTATTTCAGAAGATACACCATTACCACAAAAGGAGTCATCTATGCGTCTGCACTGTCGGTAGCAATTCTTGGATTTGTTCAGTATGGAATTATTCAAGGGATTGTTTCATTGGCATCCAAGTTCGATTTACTCTTCGTGAATTCGTTTGGGTTACCTTTTGGTTCAGGAATTATTTTTTATGCGTTGCTCATTGTTGCAGGTATCATTGTCGGATTGAGGTACACCAAAAAAAGAAATTTGTACAACTGGAATACAGCGATACTTTGTTTTACATTCATCCTCATTGCGTATACTTCGTTCGCTCAGATCGTGATTCGTTCGGCAGCAAATCCGCCGTTGGATGAAAACAATCCTGAAAATGTATTTAATCTTCAATCGTACCTCAACCGTGAACAGTACGGTGATCGTCCGTTGTTCTATGGTCAGTATTACAATGCAAAGGTGGTTGACCAGGAAGAAGGAGCTACGAATTACGCCAAGGTTCCATGGTCGGATAAATATGTGGAAGCAGGAAAAAAAGTGACACCAATCTACGATCCGAAAAACTGTACTGTTTTTCCGCGTATGTTCAGCAACCAGGCAAGTCACATTGCAGAATATAAAAAATGGGCTGACATAAAAGGTGACCACTCTCCAACATTCGCAGACAATCTCAAATTCTTTTGGGTATACCAGGTAAATGAAATGTACTGGCGTTATTTTATGTGGAATTATGCCGGAAGACAAAATGATATGCAAGGTCCCGGAGGAATTACAAAAGGAAACTGGATAAGTGGAATAAAATTCATTGATGACATGCGATTGGGTCCGCAGGACAAGCTGCCTGAAAGTTTAAAGAATAACAAAGCACGGAACGAGATGTTCTTTCTTCCGTTCATACTCGGACTTATCGGGATGATCTTTCATTTTTCGAGGGATAAAAAAGACGCCTGGGTGGTGATGTTGCTTTTCTTTTTTACGGGACTTGCCATTGTGTTGTACTTAAATCAGAATCCGCTTCAGCCAAGAGAACGTGATTATGCATATGCAGGATCGACTTATGCCTTTGCCATGTGGATCGGGTTGGGTGTGCTTTCATTGATTGAAGCATTGCGGAAAAAGATGCCGGGAGCTGTGGGAGCCATTGCAGTCTCCCTGGCTTGTTTAATTCTGGTGCCCGGTGTGATGGCAAAAGCAGAATGGAATGATCACGATCGTTCGCATCGGTATACATCACGCGACTTTGCAGCCGATTACCTCAACTCGTGCGATCGAAATGCCATCATCTTTACAAACGGTGATAACGATACATTCCCGTTGTGGTATGCGCAGGAAGTTGAAGGTATAAGAACGGATGTGCGTGTGGTCAACCTGAGTTTATTAAATACAGATTGGTACATCGACCAACTTACCAGGAAATATTATGACTCTGAACCAATCAAGATTTCATGGACTCCTGATAAATACATGTTAGGTAAACGTGACTACATTCCGTTTTACGATCGTAATCTGAAGGAGCCTGTTGAGTTGAAGGAGCTGGTTGATTTCATGGGCAGCGATGAAGCGCAATCAAAAGCGAGAACAAACTCGGGAGATGAAGTAAATTATTTCCCGACCCGTCATATCAAACTTACGGTGGATGCTGATGCAGCAATCAAAAGCGGAACTGTTTCAAAAGAAAATGCCGACAAGATTGTGAAAGTAATGGATTGGCAACTGGACGGAAATTACCTGATGAAGAATGATCTGATGATTCTCAACATTCTTGCGAACAACAATTGGAAACGCCCGGTTTACTATGCAACCACAGTTGGCAGTGAGAATTACCTGAACCTGGAACCGTATTTTCAGTTGGAAGGAATAGCTTACCGTATTGTTCCGATCAAAACAGAAACAAAGTCAGAAGTAGTTCCGGGACGAGTCGAAACGGATGTGATGTACAACAATGTGATGAAAAAATTTGAATTCGGTAACATGAACGATGAACGGATTTACATGGATGAAAATAATCTTCGCATGACGACTAACTTCCGTATCAATTTCTCCCGTCTTGCTGAAGAATTGCTCCGGGAAGGTAAACGCGATTCTGCGATTGCTGTACTTGATAAATGCGTGGATGTGATGCCTGATAAAACGGTTCCTTACAATTATTTCATGACGCGTATCGCCGAATTGTATTACCGCGCAGCTGGTGCCATGGACCGCTCTGATTCAACGATGCAGCGCACAGACCTTGAGCTGAACAAACAAAAAGAGTTGGTTGCAAAAGCCAATGCCATCTCCACACGTATTGCCGATATTTATGCCGATAACCTGAATTATTATTTCTCACTCAAGGGTACAAAATACTACAAGCTTGTTGAGACGGACATGAACCAGGCATTGTACATTATGCAGGCGCTTACACAAACACTCAAGCAAACCAATCAGAAAGAAGTTGCTGATAAGATAGCAAAGAAGTTTGAAGAGCAGGCATCCAAAGCAGGTTTCTGAAAAAGATAAATCCGATTTCGCTTTAAATAACTATAGGAATGGTTGCAATAGTTACATTTGGATTCCTCACTTCGTTCGGAATGACAATGTATATTGGTGGGCATAGAATGGTCGGGCTTAAGCCCGACCATATTGTTTTCACATTTCGTTTGTCATTCCGAACGAAGTGAGGAATCTCCATTCTTATAAAGCTATCCATAGGTAAATTATTCTGATAGTCACATAATTTCAATTTGAACGTACCTGTACTTATTCAGAAATTATTCGGGTCGGTTACATGGCGAATGCCTGCAACCGACCCGTTTCTTTTTCTTACGTTCGATGATGGTCCGAATCCTGAAGTCACTCCCCAGGTTCTTGACATCTTAAAACGGTTTGATGTAAAGGCAACTTTTTTTTGTGTTGGAGAAAATGTTGAAAAACATCCTGGTATATTTCAGAGAATTTTAGAAGGTGGTCATGCAATCGGTAATCATACGTTTCATCATTTGAATGGATGGAGAACGGATGTTGGAAAATATTTAGCAGATGTTTACAAGTGTAGTGATTTATTGAGAGAAGTCGACAGTCGACAGTCGACAGTCCACAGTAGCGCGCCAATTGCCAACTGCCAACTGCCAACTGCAGACTTATTCCGCCCTCCGTATGGAAAATTAAAACCATCACAATTAAAACTATTGAAAAGGAATTATCGAGTCATCCTGTGGGATGTGCTGAGTCGCGATTACGATCAGAACATTTCAGGAGAAAAATGTTTCCTGAATGTTACGAAGCATGCACGCAAAGGATCCATCATTGTTTTTCATGACAGCCTGAAAGCAAAAGACCGAGTGTTGGTTGCGCTTCCGAAAGTGCTCGAACATTTTTCTAAACAAAATTATTCTTTCAAATCTCTTTCTTCAGATTTGCTTAAATAATTAGTTGTAATTCAGTTTTTTTCTCCGACCTGTCCCGCATTTATCGGGAACTCCGAACCAAATACTAAATACTGATTAAGATTCGAGCAACTCAGTGAGTTCAAAAAAGTCTTCCAGCTTTTTTAGGTTGGGAGGAAAATTAACTGTGTCGGCAGACACCAGTTGGCCTGTAAAGAAAATCTTCTTATCAGGAAAATCGCTTGCCAAAAGCTGAAGATAGCCCGGAGCATTTTCGGAAGATTGTGGCGAAGCGAACGAAGCAAGTAAATAGGAAGAAGGATGCGAAGCGAATGACGTTAGCAAATAGTCAGGATTTGTTTTGTCGACTACCGGTTTAATATCCTTGTAAGGAATATTTTGCCCGAGATAAACGGTACGGTGGTTTCTCGTTTTCATCAGATAATTGGCGAAAAGCAACATCAGTTCATGTGTTTCATGCTCCGGAAGGAAAAGTAAAAACTTCTTGCTGCCGGCATGGTAGTCAGGGTGAGCGGCCTCCGTTTCAAGAATAATTTTCTGGCGGATAATATTGGATACAAAATGTTCGTTGGCAGGGTTGATGGCTTTTGTCAGCCATAAGATGCCTGTCTTTTTAAGAAAAGGTAAAATAATCTGCATCATGCCATTCTCAAAACCAAGTTCAGCAATGCAGGTTGAAACCAGTTGATCAAATCTTTCTACTTCAAATTCAAGCATCGCTACCGTCATCTCATTCGCCCGGTGTTCGGATGTTTCGCCTCTCCTTGAAATAGCGAGAATATTCGTCATCATTTCTTCGTAGCTCATCCTGGAAATTTTCGAGATGCGATAACGGTGTTTGCAGAGATAGGCGACATTCAGCAGAAGACGAACATCTTCATTATTATAATACCGGATGTTGGTGGGAGTACGCTTGGGTTGTATAATTTTGTAGCGCTGTTCCCATACGCGTATCGTGTGAGCTTTGATGCCCGACAACTCTTCTAAATCCTTTATCTGATACGTGCCCATTTTTTTAAATCGATGCAAAGTATCAATAAATGAATGCGATGGTCATTCGGTTTAATAAAAGATTTCAACAGGCAAGAATGAAAAAGTTGTTGCCTGAAAAGAGAGTAGATTTTACAAGTCGCTGATTAGCTAATGTGAGGATTCATCAGCTAATCATCACATCAACAAATCAGCTAATTATTTATCAGTGGCTCCGGCAGGAATCGAACCTGCATCTGAGGTTTCGGAAACCTCCATTCTATCCGTTGAACTACGGAGCCATCTTTATTTTAGCAGTTTAATAGTTCAAAGGTTCATTAGTTCACTGAACCACTGAACCACTGAACCACTGAACCACTGAACCACTGAACCACTGAACCACTGAACCACTGAACCACTGAACCACTGAACCACTGA
>JAYVUK010000010.1:0-4279 GCA_043787975.1 Bacteroidota bacterium | reverse complement strand
TTGTAAGGGAACTCGTAGGTCATGGAATCGGTCGAAGCCTGCATGAAAAACCTGAAGTGGCCAATTATGGAAAACGGGGAGCGGGAATTGTGCTGAAGGAAGGATTGGTGATTGCCATTGAACCGATGATTAACATGGGAAGCAAATCAGTGGTTCATGAGCGCGACGGATGGACGGTGAGAACAGCAGATAACAAACCTTCCGCACACTTTGAACATACAGTAGCAATAGGAAAAATTAAAGCTGATATACTTTCAACATTCGACTGCATAGAAGAAGCAATAAAAGAAAATAACAATAGTAAAGTCATCAACTGAAAAAGTGGCAAAACAAGCGAGCATAGAACAGGATGGAACCATTACAGAGGCTTTATCCAATGCAATGTTCAGGGTAGAGTTAGAAAACGGACACGAGATTATTGCTCACATTTCAGGAAAGATGAGAATGAATTATATCAAAATATTACCAGGTGATAAAGTAAAAGTTGAAATGTCACCGTACGATTTAACAAAAGGAAGAATAACATATCGTTATAAATAGTTTACAGTTTACGGTTTCCAGTGGTAACCGTAAACCGCAAACAGTAAACAGAAAACAATGAAAGTAAAACCATCCATCAAGAAAAGAAGTGTTGACTGCAAGATTGTTCGCAGAAAGGGAAGATTGTATGTCATCAACAAAAAAAATCCACGTTTTAAACAACGTCAGGGATAAATAGAAATTTTAAATTAGAAATTCTAAATTATAAATTAAAACAATGTGATGGACGATTGGGATTGCAAAATCCGAAATCTGAAATCCGAAATTCGAAATAAAAAATGGCTCGTATAGCAGGTGTTGATTTACCAAAACATAAAAGAGGAGTGATCGGACTCACTTACATCTTTGGCATCGGGAATGCACAGGCGCAACGTATTCTTACGGATGCTGCTGTGAACTTCGACAAGAAAGTTGAAGAATGGAACGATGATGAACTAAATAAAATCCGCGGATTGATCAATGAGATGAAAGTGGAAGGTGCACTTCGTTCGGAAGTTCAGTTGAACATCAAGCGACTCGTGGATATCAACTGTTACCGTGGTATTCGTCATCGTGTTGGTTTACCGGTTCGCGGACAGCGTACGAAGACCAATACCCGTACAAGAAAAGGAAAACGTAAAACTGTTGCCAACAAGAAGAAAGCAACGAAGGTTTAATACTATAAAATAGGAAAGAAGACAGGACTTTAAAATCTGAAACCGCCAAAGGCTAGTCTCGCTGAAAGCGGATCTGAAACCCGAAATAATAAATAATAAATGGCTACTCAAGCAACAACAACAACAACCAAGAAAGTATCAAAGAAGAGAGTGGTACGCGTGGATGCCGTAGGTGAGGCACACATCAATGCTACGTTCAACAACATCATCATTTCATTGACCAATGAATCAGGACAAGTGATTTCATGGGCTTCTGCAGGAAAGATGGGTTTCAAAGGATCAAAGAAAAATACTCCGTATGCTGCACAAATGGCTGCAACCGATTGCGCAAAAGTGGCGCACGATCTCGGGTTACGCAGGGTGAAGGTGTATGTAAAGGGTCCGGGCGCAGGTCGCGAATCAGCAATCAGAACACTTCATCAGAATGGAATTGAAGTAAGCGAAATTGTTGACGGAACTCCGATGCCACACAATGGCTGCCGTCCTCCGGGAAAAAGAAGAGTATAAAGGGAATTATGAATTCTAAATTTTAAATTATAAATTAAGATAACATCGGGAAATGATTTTTGAATAGCATCTCAAATCTCAGATCTCAAATCTCAAAACAATGGCAAGATATACCGGTCCAAAATCACGAATAGCAAGAAAGTTCAGAGAGCCGATCTTCGGTCCTGATAAGGCATTCGAGAAAAAAAATTACCCTCCCGGACAACACGGGTTGACCAAAAAAAGAAACAAGCAGTCTGAGTACTCAGTTCAGCTGATGGAAAAGCAAAAGGTGAAATACATGTATGGTATCCTGGAGCGCCAGTTTGCGAAAACGTTTGACCGTGCTTCCCGCATGCAAGGCATCACCGGTGAAAACCTGTTGTTGCTCATCGAATCACGGTTGGATAATCTCGTATATCGTTTTGGTTTAGCACCTTCACGTACATCTGCGCGCCAGTTGGTTGGTCACCGTCACATCACAGTAAATGGAAAAGTGGTGAACATTCCGTCTTACATCTGCAAAGCGGGTGATGTAATTGCTGTTCGTGAAAAATCAAAAACACTTGAAGTGATCACACACTCTGTGATTGGCAGGGTGAACAAATATCCTTGGCTTGATTTCGACAAGGCATCGATGACAGGGAAAATTATCAGTCTACCGACACGCGATCAGATTCCTGAAAATATCCGTGAGCAGTTGATCGTCGAGTTGTACTCTAAATAAAATTGTTTCCTGTTTGCAGTTTCCTGTTTTCAAAACGTAAACTGTAAACTGTAAACCGTAAACATTCAATTTCAAACTTAAAAACAAAAAACATACAATGGCAATCTTAGCATTTCAGAGACCAGACAAAGTGATTATGATTAATTCGACTGACAGACAAGGTCAGTTTGAATTTCGTCCGCTTGAGCCGGGCTACGGAATTACTGTTGGCAATGCTCTCCGAAGAATTCTTCTTTCTTCTTTAGAAGGTCATGCAATCACGTCGATAAAAATATCAGGTGTGGATCATGAATTCTCTACCATCAAAGGAGTCGTGGAAGATGTAACAGAAATGATTCTTAATTTGAAACAAGTTCGTTTCAAAAAACAAATTGAAGGAACTGATTCTGAAAAAGTAACTGTGAATGTTTCCGGCAAGAGCCAGTTCACAGCAGGTGATATCAGCAAATTTACAACCGCTTTCCAGGTATTGAATCCTGAGTTGGTGATCTGCAACATGGAATCAAATGTGAAAATCAGCATGGATGTTCAGATTGATAAAGGACGCGGTTATGTGCCTTCAGAAGAAAATAAATCGAGCAGTGCTCCGCTTGGAACTATCTGGGTTGATTCAATCTTCACCCCGATTCGTAATGTAAAATATTCAGTTGAGAATTATCGCGTAGAACAAAAAACCGATTATGAAAAACTGATCATGGATATTACCACGGACGGTTCTATTCATCCGAAAGAAGCGTTGAAAGAAGCGGCTGAAATTCTGATCCATCATTTCATGTTGTTCTCTGACGAGAAAATCACACTGGAAACAAAAGAGAAAACTCCGACTGAAGAATTGGATGAGAATACACTTCACATGCGCCAATTACTCGGAACAAAATTAGTGGACATGGATCTTTCAGTGCGTGCATTGAATTGCCTGAAAGCGGCTGATGTGGAAACATTGGGTGATCTTGTTTCTTACAACAAAGGTGATTTGTTAAAGTTCCGCAACTTCGGAAAGAAATCACTCACGGAACTTGAAGAGCTGGTGCGTGCAAAGAACCTGACCTTCGGAATGAACATTTCTAAATATAAAATGTAATAACTGATAACGTTTTTGTTCTTCGTTCTTTGATCGTTCAAACAACTAACAACTAACAACTAAGAACTAAGAACTAATAACTAAGTAAAATGAGACACGGTAAAAAAATAAATCATTTAAGCAGAACACACAGTCATCGCGCTGCCATGTTATCGAATATGGCTACGTCCTTGATTATGCATAAGCGCATCAATACCACACTTGCAAAAGCGAAGGCATTACGCAAATACGTAGAACCGATCCTCACGCGCGCAAAAGATGACAGCACACATTCCCGCAGAATGGTATTCAGCTATCTTCACAGCAAGGATGCCGTTACTGAATTATTCAGGGAAGTGGCTCCGAAGATCGCAGAGCGTCCAGGAGGATACACGCGTATTCTTAAAACCAGGAACCGGTTAGGCGACAATGCTGAAATGTGCATGATGGAATTGGTTGACTTCAATGAGAACATGTTGTCGACGAAGGAAGCAGGCAAGAAAGCAAAAACAACCCGTAGAAGCGGTGGAAGCAAAAAGAAGCAGGAGGCAGCAGCAGGAGGCAGTGAAGAAACTTCCACACCTGATGTAACTTCAGAAACAGCTCCTAAAAAGAGTCGCAGAAAGAAGGCTGATTCTGACGATAAGAAAGAAGAATAAAAGTTTTAGAAACTATATTGAAAGGGAATTGAGAAATCAGTTCCCTTTTTTGGGTAATGAGGCCAAAAATAGTTGGTGGATTTGATAAATAGATTTTGTATTGTTCAACCGGATGATTGAAGAGGAATCAAGCTCTGCGGAAGCGCAACTT
>JAYVUK010000009.1:0-25316 GCA_043787975.1 Bacteroidota bacterium | reverse complement strand
GACACCGAAATTACGCGACTCATTGTTGAAATATGTGGAGGTGATCCAAACAAAACCCCTTATCTCAATTCCACTTAAATACTTTTCGGACACCCTTGTGCTGCGCGACCTGTCAGGATAAATCAACAAAGACAGCGCTTCCAATCCCAACAAAACTCAAAAAATATTATTTCTTCCCCACCACATTAAATCCACGAGCTTTCATCAGCGCATCGCTGTTTGGTTCGTGTCCGCGGAAAGCTTTGTAACCTTCTGCTTCATCTACGGTTGCTCCTACACTGAACACATGATCAACCAATCGTTTTGCAACGGCTTTGTCGTAGGGTCCACCGGCTTCTGTAAATGCAGCAAATGCATCTGCACTTAATACATCCGACCAGAGGTAACTGTAATAACCAGCTGAGTAACCATCATCAGCAAAGATGTGCGCAAACTGCGGAGTACGGTGACGCATGACAATTTCTGAAGGCATACCCATCGCTTTCAATGTATCGCGCTCAAAAGAATCCGGATTGATTTTTACATTTCCTGCAAGGTGAAGTTTCATATCAATCAAAGCGCTGGCGAGGTATTCAACCGTATTAAATCCCGAATTAAAGGTTGCTGATTTCTTGATCTTATCTACCAATGCCTGTGGAATCGGTTGACCGGTTTTATAATGCAATGCATATTTATTCAGCACTTCAGGAGTCGTTACCCAACGCTCTAACAACTGCGAAGGAAACTCAACATAATCGGTTGCTGTATTTGTTCCTGATAATAACGGGTACGTCACTTTTGAATTCAATCCATGCAACGCATGACCGAACTCATGAAACAATGTCTTTGCATCATCAAATGAAATCAGGATCGGTTCACCTTCTTTGCCTTTGATAAAATTACAGTTGTTGGAAACGATGGTCGTGATGTTGCCATTCAGTTTTTCCTGGTCACGGTATGCATTCATCCATGCTCCTGAACGTTTGCCTTTGCGCGCATACGGATCGAAGTACCACAAACCGATCTGTTCACCGGAAGTTTTATCAGAAACTTTAAACACACGGATGTCCGGGTGATAAACAGGAACATCGGTGACTTGTGTAAACTGGAAATTAAATAACTCGCCTGCCACGAAGAACATTCCTTCTCTCAATTTTTCCAATTGAAAATATTGCTTCACTTCTTCCTGGTTGATATCGAATTTATCTTTGCGGACTTTTTCAGCATAGTAACGATAGTCCCACGGTTCAATTTTAATGTGTGCTCCTTCTTTGTCAGCGAGCTTTTGCATATCGCTCACTTCTTCTTTCACCTTTGCTACAGCAGGAGTCCAAACCGACTCCAGCAAAGCCATCGCAGTTTCCGGAGTCTTCGCCATCTTGTCGGCAAGACGCCAGTGCGCATGAGTCGGATAACCGAGTAACAGCGCACGTTCCGCTCTCAACTGTAAAATTTCGGTGATGATTGCATTGTTATCGTTTGCATCGCCGTTGTCTCCACGATTCACAAACATGCGCCACACTTTTTCGCGAAGGTCTCTACGGTTACTATACGTCAGGAAAGGTGCAACGGAAGAACGTGTATTCGATATCACCCACTCCCCTGATTTTCCTTTTCCTTTTGCAGCTTCCAATGCGGACGTTTTAAAATCTTCAGGCAAGCCATCGAGATCCTTTTCATTTTTGAGTTCCACAATTTTGTCACCTTCATCCGATAACAAATGCTGGCTGAATTTGGTAAACAGTCCGGACAATTTTTGATTGATCTCCATCACCTTCGCTTTGCTTGCTGCATCCAGCTTTGCTCCTGCCAATACAAAATTTTTGTAGTAGCGCTCCAACAAGCGCTGTTGTTCCGGATTCAAATCCTTTTTTGCAGGATCATTATATACCGTTTCTATTTTTTTAAAAAGTCCTGCATTCTGAATAATGGAATCACTGAAGGCTGCCAAACGCGGCTCCATTACATCCTGGATAGAATCCATCGCAGGTGTACTCAGGTTACTTTTCCAAATACCGTAAACAGCAATTACACGTTTCAGTGTGTTGCCTGTTTTCTCCATTCCCTCAATGGTGTTCTTGAAAGAAGGTGCTTCAGCGTTTTTTACCAACGCGTCAATCTCATTCCGGTTCTCTGCCATCGCAGCTTCAATAGCAGGTTCAAATTGGTCCGTTTTGATTTTATCAAACGGAGGAACACCATTATAATGTCCTTCCCATTGTTGAAGAAGCGGATTGGAATCAGCGGTGTTGTCTTTCATTTTATTGTTGGTGCATTGTGTTGTTATCAATGCAATCATTAAAAGAGAGGAATACGTTTGTAGTTTGTGTAGCATGAGTTTTTTAAGTAACAATGTGTGGTATGAAGAAATAGTTTCTTCCGCAAAATAGAACAAAGTTGTAATATTACAAACACTAAATCTTCAACATGAAAAAACAGCCAACATATCTTCTCATTCTTTTAGTATTTACCTGCAGATCAACTTTGCTGAATGCCCAACGAACGGACACTACCTATTACAGTGTTGTGAAAGGCAAATCCATTAGCGGAATTCAGAAAAGCTGGATGGTTGCAAAAGATGAGTACCACTATTTCTATTCATTCAATGATCGTGGACGAGGCGATAGCGTTTATGATGAAGTTACAGTTGATAAACACGATTGGATACTAAAATCATCTTCTCATGGAACAGATTATTTCAAAAGACCTTATCATGCTTCCTTTGAGATCAAAGGCGATTCAGCGACTTCGATCGCAAATGATGAAAAGAAAACAAAACACTACAAACATGAATTATACACCAGCATGCAGGCGCCGGGTTCTATCGAGTTGCTGATTCAAGCTGCGCTTCGTGAATCCGGAAACAAGGTGACTCTTTTCCGCGGTGACACCATGGAAGTAAGAGCGCTGCATGAGAAAACTATTTTCTTTCACGGGCAAGCGTTGCATTTGTTACTTACTGAAATCTACTACGGGAAAAATACTCCTCCGGAATTTGCCTGGCTCACCACCGACAAAAAGTTTTTCGCATCGGCTTCCGATTGGTTTTCTACTATTCTCAAAGGTCATGAATCGCTCAATGATACGCTCATCAGCATCCAGGAACAACAGTCTTTATCATATTATACGAAGCAGATGAATTCACTCTCGGAGAAAATACCTGCGAGACTTGCAATTACAAATGTACGTGTGTATGATTCAGAACATGCATTGATGCTGGATAACATGAATGTGATGATCTCGGATGGAATGGTTGCGAGTGTAGCTCCTTCTTCCCTGTTAAAAATTCCCCCTGAGTACACCGTGATCAATGGTTCAGGGAAAACATTGTTGCCGGGCTTGTGGGATATGCATGCGCATTACTCGAAAGGTGAAGGACTGAATTATCTTGCAGGTGGTGTAACACATGTACGCGACATGGGCAACAGCAATGGCGTGCTTGCCGTGCGTGATGCCATCCGGAGAAATGAAGTGCTCGGGCCCGACATCAGTTATGTAAGCGGATTTATTGATCGCGCAGGACCTTTCCAGGGACCAACCGGAGTCATCATAAATAATCTTCAGGGAGGTCTTCTTGCTATCAAGGATTATTCAATACGTGGCTACGACCAAATTAAATTATACAGTTCGATTGATCCTGCCTGGGTGAAACCATTGGCTGACGAAGCACATTTAAGAGAACTGAAAGTTTGCGGACACATTCCTGCTTTCATGACTGCAGCGAGAGCAGTTAAGGATGGCTACGATGAAATTACACACATGAACATGGTCATGCTGAATTTTCTTGGCGACACCATTGACACACGTACACCGAAACGATTCTCCATGGTTGGTGAACATGCAAAGGATCTTGACTTAAACGGAAATGAAGTGAATGCTTTCATTCAATTGCTGAAAGAAAAAAACACTTCACTCGATCCTACCCTGAATGTATTTTACGGGATGTTTGAAATTTTTCCCGGTGATACGGATGCAACCTACAAACCTGTTCTCCGGTGGATGCCTGCTGATCAGCGCGAAAACATTACAGCTACTTCAAGCTTCGCGCCTATTGAACAGAAAAACATGTATCTGTCATCTTACAATAAGATGCTGGGCATGTTGAAGAAATTGTACGACAACGGAATTTTAATTGTCGCAGGAACAGATGGCGGTGAAGCGTTTGCGTTAGAGCATGAACTGGAACTCTATGTACAGGCAGGAATTCCACCGCTGAATGCGTTGCAAACGGCAACGTTCAACGCAGCCAAAGATTGTAACTTGCAGGATCAATACGGAAACATTTCAACCGGAAAACAGGCTGATATGATTCTTATAGATGGCAATCCAGAAAGGAACATCAGTGACATACGCAACGTCGAATTGGTGATCAAGAATAATTACCAGTACAGCCCGAAAAAATTATTTGATTCCATTGGTTGGAGTTATTACAAATGAGCCCTGTTCTATTCCGAAGCAACTCTTTTATTTAAATTTTACCTGACCGAAGCCCCTAACGCAGGGGCTTTTTTTATTATCGGAACACTGATTTACCGTTTGAGATAAAGAATTAAAAATATTAGTCACGGAAAAGATACCATTTACCGACTCATTGTAGTGCTTACCTGAAAGAGCATTTTATGCATCATTTTTTTAACCTACACTTACTTTATATATGGAATATATACCCGATAAGTTTGATGTAGCCCTGATGTTATTAGACAAAGGAGAACTTCTTGCCACCAACGAGGATGGAGAGGCTTCACGTCTATACCGCTACAATGAGAAGCTGTATGTTATTTGGTATACAAAGGAAAATATTTTAGAAAAGATAGAAATCGTAAAAGCAGAAACTGCAAAGGAAATGTTCAAAAAATTTATCGGCTAAAAAATATTTTCATGAACAGGCACATTAAATACTATGGAGAAATAGAGTCTCGTAAGGGTCACGTTTATGTTGTCTATTGGAATCCCCGCAACCATTTTGTGTGGGCATCACTTAAAAATCATTCATTGATATTGAAAAATGTTGGCAATTACAAAGCAAGAACAGGAAATGAAATACTCAAAACCGCCAAGGAAATGATTGATAATCCTGAATTTGAAAAATAAAAAATTAATCAGCCTGGAATTCTTTTGCATAATCAGACAATAGTGCAGGTTTACTTTCACCAATTTCATAGATCACTTTAATACAATCTCTCTGAATATTTTTGTCTTTGTAATTGAGATTTTCAACGAGCTCCAATTCCTGGTTGGGTTTTTCATCTCTTCTGCCAAGAGATGATGCTAATTTGGGTAGGTCACTCATGGCTGCAAAAATATTTGTCAACCGAAGATATTAAATAGCCCCCAGTAACAGAATAGAATGATTAACACCAAATAGGTCAAGTTGTTCAGTGTAAAGAGCCATTTGGAAAAGGCACGCCACGCATTTTCCTTAAACACTTTTATATTTGCTCTCAACAAAGGAATGATGAGTAATAAAATCAGGAATGGAATGTAAGCTGCTATATTCAACATGGAAAATTTATAATCCTTATAGGGAGCAGGGAAATAAAAAATATACATGTTTCTTGCTAACACATACATGTAATAAAACATAGTGATGCCCAAAGGAAACAATGCAAGTTTCAGGTATGAATATTTTGTCCTGTTTCCAGTTCTTAAAAAACTAACCAGGAAAAATAGGGAAGAAATAAAAAACAGGATGCCGCTAAAAAACAAGAACAGCATCATGGCCATGTTATTCTGTGGGATTTTAAAATTGATTAGTTTTTCAAACTCAGCATTCGGGGGAAAAAGCGCCTGGATCTCCAGCATATGATCGCCCTTTGCCAATTCATCCTTTAAATTGAATTGCACTACATGTTTGTAGTCATGATAGAAATAAAGATGGGTTACTCCATCGTTTAGGTTCCAAATGGAAGTGAGCAATGTTCCATCACCTACTTTTTTTCTACACACATGCATGGTATCAGACAACTCTGTGTAAAAGGCAGTTGTTGTGTTTGTGTTAGCTTTGTTTTTCACAAACGCAACACCGTTGCGATAGCGATTTAATTTTAGTGCATCGGTTTCTTTTGTTGTGGAAGGACAAAAATTGGATAACACATAGTTAACATTGTTGCCCACAGTCATTGTATCAGACTCAACAATTAAATACCTGCCCGATTTTTCAATGTATATAAACACATCTTCGATGAAAAAACTATGATCGTACGCACTGATGAAATGCTTTACTTCCTCAATGTTTTTGCATGTATGCAAAATGTCCTTAAGGTATTTTGTAGGATTTGTAATTGTCTTTTTGCCGGAAGTTACAGATATCTCCTTTTCGGGAGGTGGCGCCGCAAGCCTTGAAAAAGCAAGTCCGTATTCATTCATACCTGATTGAGGGGCAAAACCATTGCTTCCATCAAACCTGCCGCCGGTAAAAGCTGCACCATACCCGGCTGACGTTGCAGCGTTTTCAAACCATATTCTTAGTGTTAAATAGTAGGCGTCAAAATTGGTTCCGACCACGGTTTTGTTATCAACCGTGATCTTATACATGCTACATGCATTAGCGCAATTAGAGAGGAACTGGAAAATGATTATTGCTGCAAGGACATGAAGATATTTAAATTTTATCATAGATTGTCGTATAGCTTTAGCTTTCCAACGAGAAACAGTATTCCTTTATTGCCAATTCCGGTTGAGATTCCTCTTCGGGTGAGTGATGATGTTGATTTTGGAAAGATTGTCATCCAATTTAGAATGTAAAATTCAACATTTTTAATTCCCGTGCTGAGCATAGTCGAAGCGCTACATCGGATCCACGTCGACATGCAACTGCACACGTTGATTTTCCTTTTCAGAATAAAATTGCGCAATCGCTTCACGCAGAATTTCTTTCACTTTAGAAGTAGAAGCATCTCGTTCAATACGGATCAAAATATTCCTGATAAACTCATTCCTGATTTTTGAAATCACGGGTTGATGCGGTCCATACACCCGATTACCAAGTTGCAGCCGAAGCAAGGATGCAAAATGGTTGGATGCTTGCAAGATACGTTCCTGGTCCCGGTGCTTCAATGTAATTTCTATAAGTCGCGAATGTGGAGGATAATGAAATTTCTGTCGCTCGAAAAGATCACGTTTGTAAAAGCGCTCGTAATTATTTTCAACCACATCTTTAATCACCCAATGATTCGGTTGCTGCGTCTGGATAATTACTCTTCCACGTTTTTTTTTTCTTCCCGAGCGTCCGCTTACCTGCGCCATCAGCTGATAACTTCTTTCAAAAGCGCGGAAGTCAGGGTAGTTGAGCAACTGATCCGCGTTGATAATACCTACAGTACTTGCATTATCAAAGTCGAGACCTTTGGTAACCATTTGCGTTCCCACCAAAATATCAATTCTCTGTTCTTCAAAATCTGAGATGATACGATGAAATGATTGCTTTGTTCGCGTTGCATCCAAATCCATTCGCGCAACCCGAGCATCTGGAAAAAGGATGGCGATGTCTTCTTCAATCTTTTCAGTTCCGAAACCTTTCACTTCCAGGTGATGATCTCCGCAAACCGTGCATGTTGCCGGAGGAATTTGCATGAAACCGCAGTAATGACATTTCAGCTGATGATTGTGCTTGTGATATGTAAGTGTCACTGAACAATTCACACAATGGGGAATCCAGTTACAGTTGCGGCATTCAAGAAACGGAGCAAAGCCTCTCCTGTTTTGAAAAAGAATTACCTGTTCTTTATTCAGTAACGCTTCACTGATGGCATTCATTAATTCCGGAGTGAAGTGGGACTTCATCAACTTTTTTCGCGTGGCTTCCTTTACATCCGTTACAATAATCTCCGGCATTTGCACGCCACCAAAGCGTTCGGTAAGATTCACCAATCCGTAACGTTTTTGTTCGGCATTAAAAAAACTTTCCAATGATGGAGTTGCAGATCCAAGCAGCGTTTTCGCTCCGTGAAGCTTTGAAAGCACAATGGCTGAGTCGCGCGCATTGTATCGAGGAGCAGGCTCCATTTGTTTGTACGATGAATCATGCTCTTCGTCTACAATGATAAGACCGAGGTTGGAGAATGGAAGGAACATAGACGAGCGTGCTCCAAGAATGATCTGCGATTTTTTGTGATCGGCATTGTTGAATTTCAATACATGGTTCCATATCTCAACACGCTCGTTGGTGCTATAACGCGAGTGGTATACTCCTACTCCATCGCCGAAATGTTTTCGAAGACGATTGATAATCTGAGTCGTGAGTGCAATCTCAGGCAAGAGATAAAGAACCTGTTTACCTGAGCGAATGGTTTCTTCTATGAGATGTGAATAGATTTCAGTTTTTCCACTCGATGTAACACCATGAAGCAGGATGACATCGTGCTCGGTGAAACCAGTCTTGATTTCATTCAAGGCTTTTTGTTGTGAAACACTTAAAGAACTCGGAACAAGTAATTCACTTTCTGCAACCTGGATTCTGTCAACGTTCACAACAATTTCTTCAAGAATATTTTTTTTGATCAATCCGTTCAAGGCAGAAGCCGAAGCCGATTCCATTTTCATCAACTCACTTCTCTTCACGAATTTACGTTCCGAATTTTCAAAGAGCATTTTTAAAAAAGCCATCAACATTTCCAATTGTTTCGGAGAACGTTTTTCAAGTTCTTCAAAATGCTCCTTCAGTTTCTGCTCATCCTTTCCTTCGTCACCAAACTGAAGCCTTGACTCTTTTCGTGGTTTGTATCGTTCATGAATCTCCTCTTCCACCAGCACAACTCCTTTTTCAATCATCGCTTTGATAACAGCATGCGCCGACTTCCGTTGAATGATAGCAGCTGCTTCCGGTAATGTAATCGTTTGCTTTAGTAACAAGGCTTCATAAATAATGTATTCACGATCTGTCAATTTTTCATGTTCGTGATCAAATTCAGTATTCAGGATGATCTTCGTTTCACTCTGAAGTTTTAAAGCAGAAGGCAATGCACAACTCATCACTTCTCCCCGGTGACATACATAGTAATCAGCCATCCAATCCCACAATTGAAATTGCCGTTCGTTGACCACCGGAAAATTATCAAGTACAGCCTGGATATCCTTTACATCGTAATCGGGCAGGTTGCGATGAAGCGATCGGATTACTCCGGAGTAAATTTTCTGCTTTCCAAGCGGAACAACAACACGTTTCCCTGCAGCTACATCACCAATTAATTCATCAGGCACTGAATAGGTGAGCAAATGAGGAAGCGCCAAAGGCAGAATAACATCGACAAAAAGACGTTCAGGCATAGTTTGAAAGCGAAATTCAAAAGTATTAATTAAAAATCTTGTTTTTGGATTTATACTTTCAAATACTAAGATTAAGTTTGCGCCATAAAGAAAAGTAGACAAATCAAATTGAAACCCATTTTCTTACTTATTATTTCTCTGATTTCCTCTCTACTGGTGTGCAATGCACAACCAAAGAAGCCGACGCGAATTGAGTTGCTTCATGCTGACTTTGCTGATTTCGATCAATCCATTAACAGTGAGGCACAACGACTCATTGGCAACGTTTCCTTCAAACATGAAAATGCATTCATGTATTGCGACAGCGCTTATTTATACAAGGACAAAAACAATTTAGAAGCATTCAGTCATGTGCGCATTGTACAAGGTGATAGCGTCACATTACGAGGGAAGCGTTTGTACTACAATGGAAATACTCAAATGGCAAATGTGTTCGACGACGTAGTAATGACAGATAGTAAGATGACGCTCAATACCTCAAGACTTGATTATGATATGAACCGCGATATTGCTTCTTACAACGACAGCGCACATATTGTTGATGCTGACAATGTACTTACAAGCAAGCTTGGTTATTTTTTCAGTAACACACATGATTTATTTTTCAGGAAAGATGTGATACTCGTAAATCCGCGCTATACCATGACGTGTGATACACTTCGATACAATACGCTGAGTAAAATATCTTACTTTCTGGGTCCGACTTTTATTCAATCAAAAGAAAACCTGATTTATTGTGAAAACGGCTGGTACAATACTGACAAGCAAACATCTTCCTTTTATAAAAATGCATATCTCAAAACGAAAACTCAAATCCTGAAAGGAGATACAGTTTACTACGATCGCAACAATGGAATCGGTAAAGGTTTTGGCAATGTCTCCGTAAATGATTCAGTGAATAAGGTAATCATCAGCGGCGAGTATGCCGAACATCATGAAGTGACTGATTCATCCTTTGTCACAGGAAAAGCAATGATGACACAAATTTTTGATACTGATTCGTTGTTTCTTCATGGAGATACGTTGATGGCAATTGCTGATCAAAAAACAATCAAAACCGACACGAGTCGGAATAAGAAAAGAGATCTGTTTGCTTTCCATCATGTGAAACTTTATAAAAATGATTTACAGGGAACATGTGATTCGTTGGTTTACAATTACCGTGACTCAACCATAAAGCTATTCAGAAATCCTGTGCTATGGTCAGGATTGAATCAATTGACAGCTGATTCTGTTACCATTCAAACAGAGAATTCTGAAATCACAAAAATGTATTTGGTAAACTCTGCATTCATTGTGTCGCGCGCTGACAGCGCTGAAACAGGTATTGTTGATTCCCTTCGCTTCAACCAGATCAGGGGAAAAAATATGACGGGACTATTCACAAAAAATAAATTGTATAGGATCAATGTGGAAGGTAACGGACAGACTATTTACTATGCAAAGAATAAAGCTCAAAAAGATTTTGGAGTGAATCGAGCCGATTGCAGCGACCTCGTCATTTTTGTGGACGAAAATAAAGTGAATAAAATTATTTTACTGAAAGAGCCGGACGGAACACTTTATCCAATCAGGGAACTATCTCCGAAGGATTTACGGTTGAAAGGATTTACGTGGAAGAATGAATTGCGACCGATGACAAGAGAGGATATTTTCAAGACTAGCAGCGAAATCATAAAAAACTAATTTTTTCTGTTGGGCTTTTCACTTACTTGTTCCCAAGATTTGCCTGTGCATGGTAAGCAACTCCATAGTCTCCGTGTATTACTCCATTGTGCCCGTGAACATAAATTAAAAAGGAAATTGTTACACAAAGCTGAGCCAGGATGACACCTTTCAGCAAGCGCTTACGTGACTCTAACACTTTTGCAAGAAAAATATATGAAAAAGGAAACGCACAAATTATATAGTGCGAATAAATTGTGGTGCCGCTAAGTGTCATAAAAACTCCTAAGCCAAGTAGTATTGAGAGCAAGTAAAATTGTGTCATGGATACATTCACAAATAAATTCCTGAACAGTATTTTCTCCTTCAGGAACTGAACGATCCTTTTAAAATAGCCGACGATCTTTATTAACGTTACAATTCCTGCGGCAGCGAGGAAGAGATGAATCATGGCAATAAAATAAGTAGGAATGCCTCCAATAAATGGCTCTTTAATGAACTGCCAGAATTCTTTTCGTATGGAATACATGATGTTCAATCCCTGCGAATCCAAAAACCAGTAGAGATAAAAATTGAACTGGAAGATGTGCCAGAAACTTTGCCGCGTGATCTGCGGGTTATGTAGTATGAAATCAATCCATGGAACAATGGAAATGCTTCCAATGATGGATCCGGTAATCCAGTATGTCCAGCGGAATTTTATCTTATTGTAATAGTCATGTACTATTGAGAATACAAACAATCCGGCCGCGAAAAAAAAACCACTCATGTGAATCTGTCCGATAAGTGCGCCGGCAAGTCCCCAGACAAATGCTCCAGTTCGCTTATCACGGTTTGCGTGAGCGAACACAATAACAAAAGACAGAAGCGGCAGTAAATCCTGTGCCCATATCTTACGGGAGAACAGCACTGCCAGAGGACTCACGGATGCAAGGGCCAGTCCTGCCAGCCAAACCTTTTTTTCTTTTTCTTCAACCTTGTATAAAATAAAAAGCAAAAAGAAAAGTATGCTCAGCACATTGATAAGCTGAACAGCTCGTCCCATTTCAAGAGGATCTTTTGTGAATTCCGCGATCACTGCAAAAGCTGCAACGCTCATTCCCGGGTTTACGATTCCGCCACCACTCTGCATTCCAGCATCCGGAAATTTCTTCTCTGAAGCAACCTTGTGAGCTTTCTCATACATCCATTGCTCGTCGGCCTTCCATTCCATGTCACTTAGCCAAATCAATCGAAGAAAAATTCCAATGGCGATAATGACAAAAGAAAAAAGTTCCGGTTTTCTATTCACCTGATACTTGTTTATCAGCGCTGTCCATGTATTCCTCTTTATAAATTTTTAACAGGATCAGGAAGTAGGAAATGAGTAATGGTCCGAAAATGATTCCGGGAATTCCGAATAAGTTTACCCCGATGATAAATCCTAAAATGGTAACAAGCGGATGTACGTTGGCAAACTTTTTTTGAAAAGCCATCAGGAATATATTGTCGACCAGTGAAATAATGACAAGCCCGTAAATAATAAGAGCAATTCCCTGCCATACAAATCCGGAACTGATCATGATCACGCCAGCAGGCAACCAAATGGCTGTTGATCCAACAATCGGAACGAATGAAAAGAATCCGGTCATGATTCCCCAGAAAAGCGGTTCACTCAATCCAAAAAACCAGTAGCCGATTGCTGCTACTATTCCCTGTAGTAAACCATAGATCGGCGCTCCTACTACATTTGAATATGTTTGTGCTTTTAATTCGTGAACAAATGCTTTTACATTCTTTTCATGGAACGGAAGAAATTCTTTTATTCCTGTTTCCATTGTTCCGAAATTTTTGAGCATATAAAAGAGCACCATATACATGATGCCGAGTATCACCAGCATATTCACTGATTCACCAAGAACAGTCGTAATATATTCCGTTACTTTTTGTTGAAACGAAACCAGGTTCTGTTCTGAAAGTATTTTTATTCCTGTCAACGAACGGATTTTTTCATCCGCATCCCGAATGGTTTGCATCACCATTGAAGTGTCACCAAAAAACAATGAGATTTTCGGAATAATCATGTAAACCATGAGAAAAACCGGAGCGAGAATAACCAGGAATGAAATGACTGAAATGGTGGCTGCAGCAAGTCCTCTTCTCCATTTTTTTCTCTCACATAAAAAACTCATGAACGGTTTGAAGAGAACATAAAATATCAGTGCTCCGAGAAAAGAAACAATGAATGCCTGCAATGTAAAAATCAAAAATCCTCCTAAGAGAATGAGGAATATCGTCAAACCAACTTTCGAAGTGCGTTTGCTATCAAAATTATCAAGCATAATTTTCGGCTGAAGAAAAATATTTCAGCGACAAGATGGCAAAAATATTCAAGTTGCAAAAATCATCTCACGCCTTCACGGAAAAAAACTGTTTGTGCCAGCTTGTGGAAAAAGGAACTTCCCAGTTTGTATCAAGCTCCTTTTTTAAGGTAACCAGGTTATTAAAAACGGTTGTATGATTAGTAATGACACCATCGGAAAGTAATTTTTCAAATTCTTTTTTTTTCACGACTACTACTTCTCCTCCAACTTTAAAAGCAAACTGCATCCGATCAGTCAGGTTATTTTGAAAATCTGATTCAAGTGTCTTAATAAAATGAACAGAGCTGTCAATGGAACAACCTCCTGCTGCAACATGGCTTTCATCAAGCAGCAGGATCAAAAAGCGGTTGTATTTCAATTCAAAATCTGCCTTCACTGATTTGGTGTGCGAGGTCCATTTCGATATAAAATCTGACACACGTTTTTTTACTTCTATCATCTCGCTATCGGTAAACGGTCGCTCAGCCTGGTAAATCCAGACACGGGAGTCAGCGGAGAGTTGTTCAACTGGTGACATATTCTTCTTGATTTTTTGTAAAGGTAGGAATCTCAAATGTAAAATTATTTTGTGCGGTTACAAACTGTATTAAATGCAGAAGCCGTCAACGCTAACGGCTCCAGCATAAAATAAAACCAATTAATCTACTCTACCAATACATGAAGCTCTCTATCAAAAAGCTTCACTTTCTTTATTCAATGACAAATTTTTCCGTCATCGTTTTAGTGCCTTGTGATATTTTAATAATGTAATTGCCTTTCCCTTTTCCGGACAAATCGAACTGATTAGAATAATCACCGCTGAAATCCTTTAAAGTTTCGGAATACACTTCTTTACCTTGTGCATTGTAAATTTTTATATGTAATTCAGCCTTCTTATCAGCGTGAAAGCGAATTGAAAATTTGCCGTCATTGGGATTTGGGTACAGGTTGATTTCAGATTTATTCGCAGATTCAACTTGTGATTTCTCTTTTTCAGGAATTGAACGTTTGTAGACAAAAACTTTCTCACCATGTTTTCCTGTAATCTCCTTTTCAAAAACCGGAGGTTGTTCATCTTCATCACCCATAATTACAACATGATCCGCGTCACTTAAACTATCAAGATGATGAAAGATAAATTTATGGTGACGCACTTTTTCTTTACAATCATTATCTGAGAAATTAAAATCTTCCACATTCATCGGAGGCACTGGCGGCATACTGAAGTTGTATGAATATCCGTCTCCATCTTTTCCATCTTTACCGGAACGCATCTCGATATGAATCTCTTTCATCTTCTCGTGAACACCTTTCATTTCTTCCTTTAACTGCTCACGATCTTTATCAGACATATCCTTGTAATTAAATTTCATGATGCGCTCTTCTTCACCGGGAGCAGGCGGAGGTTCAGGAATGCTGAAATTAAAACTCATACCATGTTCAACACCCAAATTCTTCAGGATATTCTCAACAGCTTCTTCATCGCTTGAATCAAACGTGGTGTCAATCCTTGTCGTCTTCCCGTCTTCCTTCTTCACAATCTTAATCGTTGTCGTATTTTTCTTCGATTGATTTATTTCCTGTGCGAACACAATGGTTACACTAAAGAGGAATACGGCACCTGCAAGAACTATCCATGCAAGAGTTTCTCTGATGGTCATGTTTCTTTTCATCGGTCTATAATTTTTGTGCGTGAAATTTTGATGAACCAAAAGTAGAAGATGAGTAGAACGATTGAAGTTAATGGGCGGTTAATCTCTGTTAATGTTACGTTAAATAATAGTGTTAAGTGTTAATGTATTTTATTTTTGTACTCGATGAATAAAAGACAGATCAGCTGGATCATTGCATTGATGAGCGTTGCACTCATCGGCATTATTTCCTTGCAGGTATATTGGATCTCGCATGACATCCGTTTGAAGGAACAGCAGTTTGATCAGACCGTAAACCAGGCGATGAATGCAGTCGTTGATAAGATTGAAACACGTGAAGCATTTCATATTATCCGCAATCGTTTTTTTGATTTTGATCCGCAGCAACTTCGTTCGCTGGTGATGAGTAATGCATTGGCAGGATCTCCTTTTGAAATTTCTGATACAGGAATTTCTATTCCTGAAATGCCCAGTAATCCGCCTCCGGTGATTGACGATCTCGACAATGCAGATATCAACATTGAGTTTCATCGTCCTGGAAGTCAGCAAACCATTATCAGACTTCAGCACAAACATACTTCTTACCGTGACTCATTGTCAGAACGCCATGTTAAATCATCTAAGATCACACGCTTTTATGGAGACTCTGCTGAAGTCACTTTCCGACAAAACGAAGAAAAAATTAAAGCCCGAATTGGTAAGCTAAACGATGTCATGCACCAGATGGCGATGGAATTTATGGGTGGTGAAGAAGGAGAATTGCAACAACGCATTAATGCCGGCCAGCTCGATACGCTTATTAAAACTGAATTGCAAAATCATTGTCTCAACGTTGACTACAACTATGGAGTCTACAACGGGTATACAAATAAACTGGACATCACAAAGACTTCTGGCAACCCGAATGATCTGCTGCAAACAAAATACAAGACACTTCTTTTTCCCAATGATGTTTTTTCAAAACCGGATTACCTGCTCCTCCATTTTCCAGGAAGCATTAAGTATGTACTTTCTTCGATGTGGCTGATGCTTGCCAGTTCTTCCGTTTTTACGTTGGTGATACTTTTCGGATTTGCTTATACGATCCAAGTCATTCTTCGTCAGAAAAAATTGTCGGATATAAAAAGTGATTTTATCAATAACATGACGCACGAGTTTAAAACTCCGATTGCCACCATTTCATTGGCGATTGATTCTATTAAAGATCCCCGTGTATCACATGACAAAGAGAAGCTCGAATATTTTGCACGCATCATCCGGGAAGAAAACAAACGCATGAATTCGCAGGTTGAAAATGTTTTGAGGATGGCGCAATTGGAAAAGGGAGAACTTCAATTGCAAAGCGAAGAGGTGAATTTACACGACCTGATTCAACATGCAGTTGAACTGATTGCCATACAGGTGGAAAGCAAACAGGGAATTCTCACCAGTGACCTGAATGCTACGAAACCTATTATGCCGGGAGATCCGATACATTTGTCCAATGTAATTTTTAACCTTCTTGACAATGCAAACAAATATTCTCCGTTAGAACCCATGATTATAATCAGCACACGGGATACGCCAGGTGGAATTATCATGAGTATAAAAGACAACGGAATGGGTATGAGTAAAGAGACGCAGAAAAAAATATTTGAAAAATTTTACCGTGTGCCTACCGGAAACCTGCATGACATTAAAGGTTTCGGGCTTGGTTTAAGTTATGTGAAAGCCATTGTGGAATTGCACAAAGGAAAAATTGAAGTAGAAAGTGAATTAGGAAAAGGAAGTAACTTTAACATCTTCCTCCCGTCATAAATTTAAAATTTATAAACCATGAATAAAGTAAAAATTCTTTTAGTGGAAGATGATCCGAACTTCGGAGCTGTTCTTAAAAATTACCTGGAGCTGAACGACTATGATGTGAAACTTTGTCCTGACGGATTTTCAGGATATGACCAGTTTGCATCCGGTAAATTTGAGATTTGTATTCTGGATGTGATGATGCCTCGTAAAGATGGCTTCACACTGGCGAAAGAAATCCGTGACAAAGATGAGCAGATTCCAATCATCTTTCTCACCGCAAAAACCATGAAGGATGATATGCTGAAAGGCTTCAACGTGGGCGCTGACGATTACATCACCAAACCGTTTGACTCGGAAGTGTTGCTCGTCAAATTAAAAGCCATTCTAAGACGTAGTGGCGACAAGACCAGCAACTCACTTCAAAAAGAATTTGATTTGGGAAAATATCATTTCAATTACGACCATCGTACCATTGCTATGGGAACCGATTCTCAAAAACTTTCTCCGAAAGAAGCCGATCTGCTTCGCATGCTTTGTCTTCATAAGAATGAATTGCTGCCACGGCAAAAAGCGTTACGGGAAATCTGGGGCGATGACAATTATTTCAATGCGCGAAGCATGGATGTCTTTATCACAAAGCTTCGTAAGTATTTAAAAGATGATCCATCGCTCGATATCATCAACATTCATGGTAAAGGTTTTCGCTTGATGGAAAGTGTTGCCTGAGTGCGGAGATAATTGGATAACTAAGCAAATTGGGGTAATAAAGTAAATAGCAATTTGCTTTCTTTGCAATTGCTATTTGACAACGTAGTTATCTGATTTTTTCAATTTCCATAATTATCTTCCCCGATGAATGTTTACTTAGCCATTATTCTTTACATCATTTCCGTGGTTGCAGGAATTCTTATCCTGTTTACAGGAAAAAATATTCCGACAAAGAATTTTCTGATCGGTGCTTTGATTCACCTTCTTTTAATTGTCCTGTTTTGTATTAAACTCACTTCAACCTACCAGGCAATTGCAGGTTCTTCCTTCTTCAAACTCTCCTTTCTATTTACGATTTGTACGGGGCTTGTATTGGCAGGAATATCGTGGAAATCGAACGTACATCTGTCTTTGAAAGTTTACTTCTCTTTATTTTCGCTCACATTACTTTTATTTCTCTTTTCCCCTTCACGCCTGATTAATTTTCTACTCACAGCAAGCTATTCTGATACGATGGGAAAAACATTTAGTGTCAGCGGAAATTATTTTTTGGAAGAACAAACTTCAGGCATGCGTAATGATAATTCGATTCCGCACTTTAAATTGATACAAAAGCACGGAATATTTCATGAGACAATTCAGCGCGATATTTTATTCAACGGAAATCCTGATTCAATTAAAGTTGTTGAGTTTGTCGAAGCAAAAAATGCAGTGATCAGGGGATATACAAGTAAGAGAACCTATGTAAGCACAGAGATTGATAGTGCTGATGTTTGGGTTAAACTTGTTAAGGAAAAGAAAGATCAGATTGAAAGAAAATTATAAACCAATTAGCTAATTGGATGATTTGATAATTAGCGAATAAAAAGACAACTATGAAAAAAATAATACTCAGTTTTTTAATCCTGGTTTCGCTTCGATCATCGGCGCAGCTTCCGGACACAGACATTTTTATTGCTGACATTAAAAATGATCACGGAAAAATTTCTTTCAGCAATCCTGTAAACATTACCAATCGGACAGGTTACGACAACCAGCCATCCTTTACTCCTGACGGAAAAAACTTATTGTTTGTTTCAGTCAGCGACACGACACAATCTGATGTTTACAGCTATAATTTGATTTCAAAAAAAATTTCACAGGTTACCAATTCAAAAGAAAGCGAATATTCACCTTCGTGGTCTCCCGATAAAAAAAACATTTCTGTTGTTCGCGTCGATAAAGATTCAGGTCAGCGATTTTACAATCTTGCTTTAAATAAAACGGATAATGCGCAAGTCATAAAGGGAACTGATTCCATTGGATATTACTGCTGGTTGAATGATTCGATGCTTGCCATGTTCATTCTTGGTCCGGCTCAAACATTACAGGTAGTGAATACACATACAGCTGAAAGAAAACTAATCGCCAGCGACATCGGTCGTTGTATGAAATTGGATGCTGATAAAAGAAATATGCTCTTCGTCATTAAACAAAATGAAAACGAATGGAGTATTTTCAAATTGAACATTTCTTCTTTCGCGATCTCCAAAGTGATTACTACGCTTAAAGGCAATGAAGATTTTGCGATCATGCCGGATGGAACATTACTGATGGGAAGTGAAGGAAAACTTTTTAAATACAAACCGGATACTGGTAAAGACTGGGAACAGATAGCCGATTTTTCCACCACGCTGAAATCATTTTACCGAGTCTCCATTAATCTCAAAGGAGATAAGATTGCATTGGTTGCTTATACCGGGAAGAAGCCGTAAAGGAAGTACTAAGGAAGAATGATGAATGAATAATATCCCATGTCCGAGAAGTTGTTAGTGCGTATTCATTGTTCCTTTGTAACTTGCTTCGAATGAAAAATAAGTTTGACTTTATGATCGTTGGCCAGGGACTGGCCGGAAGCATGCTGTATTGGTTTCTTGTCAACCGGGGAAAGACTGTTTTTGTTATTGACCAATTTAATCCGACTTCTTCATCCAACATTGCCGCCGGGATTATTCACCCGATTACAGGAAGAAGAATTGTAAAAACATGGATGGCTGATACGCTGATTCCATTCGCAGAGAATACGTACTCAGAAATTGAAAATTACTTCGAGGAAAAATTATTTTACAGGAAGAACATCCTTGAACTCATTCATTCTCCAAAGGAAGAGAATGACTGGAACAATAAAATTTATTCCACGGAAATGCAAGGTTACTTCAGTACCGAAAACACCAGGGAACTTTACAAGTATCTGTTTATTGACGATCCGAAAAAAATATCCATCACAAAATCCGGTTGGCTGAACATTTCAAAAATGATCAGCCTGTTCAGAAACGAAATAAAAACGAAAGATCAGTTGCTCGAAGAAGATTTTGATTTTAGTTCATTACAATTAAATAATCCTGGAGTTTCCTATAAAGGAATTCTCGCTGATCAACTATTTTTCTGTGACGGTGCAAAGGCGACTCAAAATCCTTTTTGGAAACACCTGCCCTTTATTCCCGCTAAAGGAGAACTGCTCACCATTCATTCTGACCAATTGAACCTGGATCATATTATCACGAAAACAATTTTTATTCTTCCTCTTGGAAAAAACCTTTTTAAAGTCGGCTCTACCTACTCATGGGATGAATTGGATGAGATACCCACAGAAAAAGCAAAGGAAGACCTGTTAAGTAAACTCCTGAAAATTATCAATGTTCCCTTTGACGTGGTGGATCACAAAGCTGCCATACGTCCGACCGTAAAGGATCGCAGGCCATTTATCGGCTTGCACAAGGAGCATAAACAAATTGGGATTTTTAATGGCTTAGGAACAAAAGGAGTTTTGCTTGCTCCTTTTTTTGCAAATCACTTTTCAGAATATATATCCGGAAAAACTCAGTTAATGGAAGATGTGGATGTGAAAAGATTTTAAGCATTTAGAAATAAAAAAGCCATCCGCCAACGCGAATGGCTTTCACAAAATTTAATTTTACATTTTTCCTTTTTTCATATCCGCATGCATTTTCACAAAGTCACCCACTTTTCCGTTAACATCAATGCACTGACCGTTGGTAAGTTTTATTTTTTTACCACCCTTCATGGTAATGTCTCCTTTTGTAGTGACGACGGTTCCGTTTTTTAATATGACATCTTTTTTCATCTTCTCAGTCTTGTCACCCATGCAATGCACCATGGCTCCGTCCTTCATCGCATAGCAATGAGTCATATCATCCATTTTCATTTCAGTTCCGGCGATAGGAGGTTTGCTCTTTCTTTCTGTCTGTGCAAACACAGCTGATGAAAACACAACAGCAACAACAGCAACAATTAATTTTTTCATGATAATTTGTTTGAGGTTTAAGTTTGAACTTAAAAATTTTCATCTCAAAAGTATAAAAAAAAGAACTGTAAAAGCAACGTCTTTACCTACTAATCTGCAAGCTTTTGCAATCTATTTCTTCAAAGCAGCCAATCGTTGCAGCAAAGTCGGGTGCGAATAGTGGACAAATACGTATGCAGGATGTGGCTTCAGGTTGCTGAGATTATCAACCGAAAGTTTCTTCAATGCATTTGCAAGTGCATCGCTGTCATACGTCTCCCTTGCATACTGATCAGCCTCGTATTCATTTTTTCGTGAAAGCATGTTCATGAGAATACCCAGAATCTCTGATAACGGAGAATACAAGATTCCGGATGCAAGCATGTCGAGATGAAAACTGCTCTGTGTGGCTCCGAGCGCTTCTGATAACCTGGGATTGCCAAGAAACAAGGATAGAATGAAAAGCATGACAGCACTTTGCGAAAGACCGAGAATCAGACCTTGTCTCGTATGTTTCTTTTTATAATGCCCGATTTCATGAGCAAGCACAGCGACCAGTTCTTCCGTTGTATGTTTCTCAATGAGTGTATCAAACAAAACGATTTTTTTCTTTGCACCAAGTCCGCTGAAAAAAGCATTTGCTTTGGAAGAACGTTTTGATCCGTCCATGATAAAAAGATTGTTGAGCTTAAATCCGACTTTACCACAATAACTTTCAATGGCTTTACGCAACTCTCCATCAGGCAACGGAGTTAGTTTATTAAACAACGGAAGGATGATGCTTGCATAAAACATGGTTGCAAAAACCATAAAGAGCGCAAGAACTCCCAAGGCATACAACCAGAAAAATCTTCCGGTTGCTCCGTAAATCCAAACAATTATGGCAAGCAAGGTTCCGCCAATAAGAGCGCCCAGTAAATATCCTTTGAGCTTATCAAACAGAAATGTTTTCACTTTCATTTTATTGAACCCGAATTTTTCTTCAATCACAAATATCTTATACAACGCAAAAGGAGTTGAAAGGAGATCACTGGATATTCCAATGATGCCAAAGAAAAGTAACGCCATCCAAACAGGATTACTGGTGATCGCTCTCACGTAATTATCAATCCAGGCAAAACCGTTAAAGAATAACATGCCAAGTAAGAGGATAAGGCTGAAAGCAGAAGTGATCGTCGAGAAACGATCATTCACCTTGTAATACTCCATGCTTTTACGATATTTTTCCGCATCGTAAATTCCTTCTGCTTCTTTTGGCAATTGAAGGCTCCAGCTCTTCAGGTTAAGATAATCAAGAATTTTATCGACGACAAAATCAAAAAGTATGACACCGACAATTACAATAAAGAGAACACTCATTCAATTTAAAATTTAGAATTTAAAATTTCCGATTTCAATAAGCTCCACTTCTCTTTCTCAAAAACCATTCTGCTGAAAGCAATGTCAGCAACAAAAAGAAAACCCATTTCAGGTTAATAAGGTCTTCCAGCTTATAATGAGAATACGAAATTGTTTTAATGTCATCGCGTTGCTCAAGCGCTTTCGCCAATGCATCCAGCTGACTTGGATAATATAATTCCCCGCCTGTTTTATGTGAAAGCGAATACAGCAATTGATGATCGGCTGTGGTTTCATTTTGTTCCACCTGCAAAGCACTCACACTGAACTCCCCTTCACTGTTGAATACCTTCTCTCCTACTTTTACGGTTGCCTTGTAACGGTAATTTCCGGCAGGAAAATAACCTGCATTCAATGTATATGCTTTTTCAGTTTTACTAAATGTAAACGGAAATATTTT
This sequence comes from Bacteroidota bacterium, assembly GCA_043787975.1. GTDB lineage: Bacteria > Bacteroidota > Bacteroidia > AKYH767-A > 2013-40CM-41-45 > JAPLDA01. The sequence goes on along the minus strand of JAYVUK010000009.1, from coordinate 2,840 downwards.
TTTCGCGCTGTTCGTAATCGTTACATTGATGTCAGGCGTATTGATTAACTCGTAATTATCATTGGTTACTTCGGCATCAAATGAAAGCGATTCGTTTTCGGCAAACGAGTTTTTTGTGAGGATCCGGAAATGACTTTTATTTTCCTTGACAATTAAATACTGAATCACTTTTATAACGAGTTCATTGAATGCGTTGAAGTTTCCATTGTTGTTATAATCGGTAATTCGCCATCGCCAAATACCTTCTCCACACAACACGGCTGATTTAACCGGGCCATTTTCTGTAAATAACAAAAGTGGTTTTCCGCTATTGACACTTCCGATCTGTTGTGAAAGCATTACATAATTATTGGAAGTTGATTTGTAATCACCAAACGGAGCGAGCAACGGCGGAAACGTGTGCAGCGCATCAGCCGTCTCTTTCCCGATGGTGAACAAAGAGAAATCATCCTTCCAAACAGGTTGCACTTCATTCGATTTATTCAACGTTCCTGCAATGCTAATTCCTGTTTCCATTGCATTCAGTGCATTCAGGTTACTTCCCGTTCCGATGATATACCAAACAGGAATATTTGCAGATTTTATTTTTGCGATCACATCCGAAGCTGACTTCGAAACGGAAGGAAGCTCGTGCAAAACGATAAGATCATACTCATTTACTTTACCATCAAACTTATCGAGCATTACCACGTTCGCCTGGTAATTCTCATTGCTCTCAATGGAAAGTTTTAATGCCCCGAGATCAGGATGCGGAGAACCTGAAAGCAGCAAAACTTTCTGTTTGCTTTCCATCACTTCGATAAAAATATCTTTTATGTTGTTTACTGTGGTAACCTCTCCGCTCACTGCACTCAGTTCAAGTTTATAGTGATGTATTCCTTTCTTCTTCGCATCCAGGAAGACAGGAACCATCGTGTTAAATTTATTTCCGGAAACAGAAATTGGCTTGGTAAACAAGGTAAGTGAATCTTCCTTCACCGATAACGTGGAAGATGCTCCGGCACACTGACGTGCGTCAATATTCACTTCAAGCGGAAAACTATTTCCAAGGAATACGACCTTGTTGTAATTGATTTTGCCGATGAGTAAATCCTTTTGAATCGTTGTATCGCCCAAAGCGATGGTATAGATCGGAGCCTTTAACGCGGTTTGAGCAAACACAGGATTACTTCCGCGGTTGTACAAGCCATCTGTTGCAATGACAATTGCACCTACATTCCTGTTTGAATAACGAACGCTCAGCTCGTTCAATAAGCCGGTGAAATCAGTTTGCTTGTCCCTGAATCCATAGCTGATCTGATCATTTACTTTATCTCCCCAGCTCACTGTCTTTACTTCGTACTTTTTTTTCAGTTTATCCATCAACTCATTGAGTTTTGCAGGATATTCTCTTTTATAAAAAACCGAATCCTTGTTGGTCACAATGCTTTCACTGTTATCCTGTGCAATGATGACGATTGGTTTTTCCTTTTCACGGGAAATGCTTTTGATAAGTGGAGTGAGCAACAGAAATGCAAGCAGGCTAATCAAAATAAAACGAAGGGCTGTCATCATTTTCCGGAGCCATGGTTTTACCTCGCTCAGCGATTTGTCTTTCCTATAGAGCACGAAAGCGTACGCTGCACCAAGCAGGAGACAAAGGATCGTGAACCAGAAAGGTTTTTCGGTAATCAGTTGAAAGGGCATAGTAATTTAAAAACGTGCGAAGATACAAATAGCATTCAATGATAATTCATTCTGAAACGCTAAAAGATATTTTCTATTTTTGAGAAGTTCTTAACCCTGTTTTAACCAGTCTGCTTTGTTCAAAAAAAATCTTGATAAATTCTCTCTTGTCTCCTTATTTTGGATTCTGTCTATTGAAGGATCTGTATCAGCACAGCCCTACTTTGATGTGCTCACCATTCATTATATAAATAGTCCAGAAAAAAGACTGTTCAACTCCGGGAACAACGTTTCAGACATTCATTATTTCTCTGCCCAAATCGGTTTACCTTTTAAGCTAAAAAAGGATTTATTAATATTCAATCCTTTCTATGAACAATTTAATTTCCTCTTAAAGTCTGAGCCTGGTACGACGCAGACATTCAAGAGCATTGGTCTTCCGGTTACGTTTTTAAAACAATTGAAAAATCCCTCATGGAAAACGGGTTTTGCTTTTATTCCAAGGATAAATGCTGACTTCAGGAACATTGTTGCAACCGATTATCAATTCGGTGGAGCTGTTCTCGCTATTTACAAAAAGACGAAAAATCTCAACTACAAATTCGGCCTGTATTACAACAGTGAATTTTTCGGACCGTTTATTATTCCGCTTTTAGGAATAGACTGGAACATCAATGAACAATTGAATTTATTCGGGTTGTTGCCCGGAAATTTAGAATTGGAATATAGGTTCAATTCAGTTCTGTACGGAGGAATTAATTTCAAGTCGATTACAAACTCATACAGGTTTGATGGGTTATCTTACTTGAAAGTATCTGATAATTACCTGAAATTTTTTCTTGACTACTATCTTGCAAAAAAAATTGCGATTACAATTGAAGCCGGCCACACGGTTTTAAGGAAATATAAAACAGGTCATACGAATGAACAATTTGTTCAAAATAATTTCGGAGACGGCTTGCTGTTGAAGGTGGGACTGTCCTATCGAATCAGACTTAGCCCAAATAATTAATAACTAATAACTAAATCCTAATAACTAAGGAAATTCAAATGAAAATATTTAAAATATTAGAAACTTGTATGTTCAACTAATAAGTGCAACTTTTTCTGAGAAGACTTGATTAGCTGTTTTGTATTTAAATTTCCTAATAGGTCTGTTATTGATTTTAGTTTGG
>JAYVUK010000008.1:0-15416 GCA_043787975.1 Bacteroidota bacterium | reverse complement strand
GACACCGAAATTACGCGACTCATTGTTGAAATATGTGGAGGTGATCCAAACAAAACCCCTTATCTCAATTCCACTTAAATACTTTTCGGACACCCTTGTTGCGAAGCACCTGTAAGGTGTAATTAAAGCATATCTTTTTTCTTGTCGCTTTCTTTAGAAGAAAAGTAACTCCCGATAAGGATCGTAACAGCGGCCAGAATCATGCATGTCATGCTGAACTTGTTTCAGCATCTCTATCGGTAATTGAACATTTCTTTTCCTGTCACTTTTCTTTAGAAGAAAAGTAACCCAAAGAATCGTGCGTTTATTCATTTATATTTTTTTTTCAAAACGGAATTCATGAATGCTTCGCATTTCCTAGGCAATTTTTTTCTGAGAAATCCTTCAGAAAAAACCGCGGCTTGAGAACACCAAACAAACTCGGTTATTATTATCTATCTCTCATGTGTTCTCAACCGCTATTGCTTGGTAACGCACATCGCCATGATTAAACTCCTTAGAACTTCAGGGTCCCACTACCTGACACGCAAGAATTCTCCTGTCAGGTAGTAAATAAACCTAAACCTAACAGGTGCTACGCGACCTGTCAGGATTAGGGAAATAAAATTTCAGATTTCTATATTAATAGCAGCACCGATAATTTCTAAACCCGATTGAAGCGCAGCGGAAAGCGGGACGGGTGAATATAGAATGGGAGGGTGTTTCTTTTCTAGTCTTCGACTCGACTAAGACTGAGAGATTCCTCACTACGTTCGGAATGACGAGCGGTAGCGTTAATCAAGTTTGAGAACTGCAAGGAATGCCTGCTGCGGAATTTCAACGTTGCCGACCTGGCGCATCCGTTTCTTACCGGCCTTTTGTTTTTCGAGGAGCTTGCGTTTACGCGAGATGTCACCACCATAACATTTTGCCGTTACATCTTTACGCAGTGCTTTCACGGTTTCGCGCGCAATGATCTTCGTGCCGATGCTTGCTTGGATAATGATTTCAAATTGCTGGCGCGTGATGAGCTCTTTTAATTTCTCGCACATCTTGCGTCCGAAATCCTGCGCATGAATGCGATGCACCAATGCAGAAAGCGCATCGACAGGTTCGCCGTTCAAACGGATGTCGAGTTTTACCAAATCACTTTCCTTGTATTCAGTCGGATGGTAATCGAAGGAAGCATATCCTTTTGAAATCGTTTTCAGCTTGTCGTAAAAATCAAAAACGATTTCAGCAAGCGGCATGTCGAAGGTGAGTTCCACACGATCGGTCGTTAGATAATGCTGCCCGATAATGACGCCGCGTTTTCCGATGCACAACGTCATGATGGAGCCAGTGAATTCTGACTTCGTAATGATCTGCGCACGGATATATGGTTCTTCGATATGATCGAGGAAATTCGGTTCCGGCATTTCTGACGGGTTGTGAATTTCCAGCAACTCACCTTTTGTTAAATATGCTTTGTACGAAACGTTGGGAACAGTCGTGATCACGGTCATGTTGAACTCGCGTTCCAAACGTTCCTGGATAATTTCCATGTGAAGCATTCCTAAAAATCCGCAACGGAAACCAAAACCAAGTGCTGCCGATGATTCGGGTTCAAACACGAGTGATGCATCGTTGAGCTGAAGTTTCTCCATCGAGTTACGCAACTCTTCATATTCATCGGTATCCACAGGATAAATTCCTGCAAACACCATCGGCTTCACATCTTCAAAACCATGAACGGATTCTGCACATGGACGTTCTGTATGCGTAATCGTGTCTCCTACTTTTACTTCCCGGGATTCCTTGATGCCTGAAATGATATAACCGACATCGCCTGCTTTTACGCTGGCTCGCGGAATTTTATCGAGCTTCAGAATTCCGATTTCCTCTGCGCCATATTCATGACCGGTTGCAACAAATTTTACCTTATCTCCTTTTTTTATTTCTCCGTCTATCACACGGTAATATGCAATGATGCCCCGGAAGGAATTAAAAACAGAATCAAAGATCAATGCTTTCAACGGTGCTTCCGGATCTCCTTTCGGAGCCGGAACACGAGCAACGATAGCATGAAGAATATCGTGAACACCCAAACCGGTTTTTCCGCTGGCAGAAATAATTTCATCACGGTCGCAACCGATCAGATCCACGATCTGATCTTTTACTTCTTCAGGCATCGCACTCTCCAAATCAATTTTATTCAGGATCGGAATGATGGTGAGATCATGTTCAAGTGCGAGATATAAATTGGAAATGGTTTGCGCCTGGATTCCCTGTGCAGCATCCACAATCAACAACGCACCTTCACAGGCTGCGATGGAACGTGATACTTCGTATGAAAAGTCAACGTGGCCAGGCGTATCAATCAGGTTGAGTACATATTTTTCACCATTCAATTCGTAATCCATTTGGATGGCGTGACTCTTAATGGTAATGCCTCGCTCGCGTTCAATGTCCATGTCATCAAGCACCTGGGCCATCGCATCCCGTTTGGAAACCGTGTTGGTATATTCCAGCAAACGGTCGGCAAGGGTACTTTTACCGTGATCAATATGAGCAATAATGCAAAAATTACGAATGTTTTTCATGGAGGGCTGCAAAGATAACAATTGAGGAGACATTTAATGACTAAGTACGAATGGCTAATGAACCAATGAACTAATAAATTGTTCAATGGTTCAATAGTTCATTGGTAAGTGTCTCCGTTTGAAATTATGGTTTCCAAAAAGTAACAATGGAACCTCCGATAATGATAAAAGCTCCTCCTATTATGATAGGTAATGTTGGAACGGTACGAAAAGCAATGAAATTGATGGCTTGCCAAACCACAAATAAAGTTGCTATGTAGAGTCCGACTACCTGGCCGAATTCTACCGGCGCCAAATTAAGAGAGGAGCCATACCCGAAAAGTAAAATCCCACCGATCAGGAAAAATCCTATTCTTGTTAATCCCGTGTGATTATAAATAGATGTCCTGATAATCGCATCTCCTACCACCTCGAGGATGGTTGCAACTAAAACAAAAAAGAAGGGATGTATGTTTTGAATGTTCTTGATCATGGTAATTGTTTTGTCAACTAGCGCGAAGTTACTGTTCTGACCATTACCAATGAACTAATGAACTAATGAACTATTGAACTGTTCATTGGTTCATTAGACATTCGTTCATTGGTAAATTGAATCATATATCTTTGCCACTAGATTTTGATTTAGTATGAAAGTTATTGATCATTTAAAGGAAGCGAAGCGAACACTTTTCTCTGTTGAAATATTACCTCCGTTGAAGGGCAAAAGTATTCAGAGTATTTGGGATATTCTCAACCCGATCATGGAATTCAATCCATCGTTTGTGGATGTTACCTATCACCGTGAAGAATATGTTTACAAGAAGCGCGAGAATGGATTGCTTGAAAAATTTTCCATTCGCAAACGTCCCGGAACAGTCGGTATTTGCGCTGCGATTATCAACAAATATAAAGTAGATACGGTTCCACATATTATCTGTGGTGGTTTTTCAAAAGAGGAAACTGAAAATGCATTGATTGACCTGAGTTTTCTAGGTATTGACAATGTCTTACTGCTTCGCGGCGATCCGATTAAATCCGAAAGTTCTTTTCAGCCCGATCCGGAAGGAAATAATTTTGCAATTGATTTAGTAAAGCAGGTCGTTTGCATGAACAAGGGAATTTATCTCGATGATGAATTGCTCGAAGTTGCTTCTTCCAATTTCTGTATCGGGGTAGCGGGTTACCCGGAAAAACATTTTGAAGCACCGAACCTGAAAAGCGATTTGAAAAACCTGAAAGCAAAGATTGATGCGGGCGCGGAATACATTGTGACGCAAATGTTTTTTGACAATCAAAAATATTTTGACTTCGTAAATACCTGTCGCGAAATGGGAATCGAGGTTCCGATTATTCCGGGACTGAAACCAATTACAACAAAAAAGCAAGCAGTTGCGCTGCCAAAAACATTTCACATTGATTTGCCTGAAGACCTGTTGGATGAAGTTGAAAAATGTGATACCGATAAAAAAGTGCGCGAAGTCGGAATTGAATGGTGTATCAATCAATCGAAAGAATTAGTAAAATTCGGAGCTCCTTGTTTGCATTATTATACAATGGGAAATGGGGAGCTGACGTGCAGTGTAGCAAGAAAAGTCTTTTAACACTAGATTCAAGAATCAAGATGTTAGAAACAAGATTCTCACATCTTGATTCTTGAATCTAACATCTAATATCTAACCAATGTACAAAACACTCAAGCCCGTTCTCGAAAAAGAAATCGAAGAAATAAAATCTGTCGGTCTTTATAAACAGGAACGAATTATTTCTTCTCCTCAAGGTGCCGACATTGTTGCCAACGGAAAACAGGTGATTAATTTCTGTGCAAACAATTACCTCGGACTGTCTTCTCATCCGAAAGTAATTGAAGCTGCGAAGAAAGCGATTGATACACATGGATACGGAATGTCATCGGTGCGTTTCATCTGCGGAACGCAGGACATTCATAAAACACTGGAGAAAAAAATCGCTGACTTCATCGGAACTGAAGACACTATTTTATATGCTGCCTGTTTCGATTCCAACGGTGGAGTGTTTGAACCATTATTCAACGAACAGGATGCCATCATCAGCGATGAATTAAATCATGCTTCCATCATTGATGGTGTGCGGTTGTGCAAAGCGCAACGCTTCCGTTACAAACACAACACGATGGAAGAGTTAGAAAAATGTTTGAAAGAAACGCAACATCTGCGTCATCGGATTATTGTCACGGATGGTGTATTCTCCATGGATGGAACCATTGCGCAGCTTGATAAAATTTGTGATCTCGCTGACAAATATTCCGCGCTGGTGATGATTGATGAATGCCATGCTACCGGATTTGTCGGCAAGACGGGAAGAGGAACTCCGGAATATAGAAATGTGATGGGACGAGTTGACATCATCACCGGAACATTGGGTAAAGCATTGGGCGGAGCGATGGGTGGTTTTACTTCCGGCAAAAAAGAAATTATTGAATTGCTGCGCCAGCGCTCGCGGCCATATTTATTTTCCAATTCACTGGCTCCTTCCATTGTTGGTGCTTCCATTGCTGTGATTGATCTATTGACTGAATCGACTTCGCTGCGCGATAAATTGTGGGACAACACAAAATATTTTCGGGAACAAATAGCAAAGGCAGGTTTCGACATTAAGCCGGGAGAACATCCGATCGTTCCCATCATGTTGTACGAAGCAAAACTTGCGCAGGATTTTGCCACCAAACTTTTAGACGAAGGAATTTATGTAATCGGATTTTTTTATCCTGTCGTTGCAAAGGGAAATGCGCGCATTCGTGTTCAGGTTTCTGCTGCTCATGAACGTCATCATCTTGACAAAGCTGTAGCAGCATTTACGAAAGTAGGGAAGGAACTTGGAGTTCTTAAGCATTCTGTTAGTACTAATTGAAGATTGAAGATTGAATAATGGTATTAATTAACCAGTCGCTCGTTTCAATTTTCAATCTTCAGTTTTCAATCTTCAATTTACAATGATCACCATCTATACTGACGGTTCTTCACGAGGCAATCCCGGTCCGGGAGGATTTGGCGTGGTGATGATTTACGGAAATCACAGGAAAGAAATTTCAGAAGGGTATAAACTGACAACCAACAACAGGATGGAGTTGATGAGTGTGATTGTCGGTCTTGAGTCGTTGAAGAAAGAAGGCGACCACGTCACTGTTTATTCAGATTCAAAATATGTAGTAGATGCTGTTGAAAAAGGTTGGGTGTTCGGATGGGAGAAAAAATATTTTCACGGAAAAAAAAATCCGGATTTGTGGCAACGTTTTTTAAAAATTTTCAGAAAACACAACGTGAAATTTGTCTGGGTGAAAGGACACGCGCATCACGAAGAAAATAATCGTTGTGATGAATTGGCCGTAGCAGCTTCTTTTAATCAGCATTTACATACCGACACAGGATACATTTCTTCCTGAAGCTCTAATTTCCATGGTACGTTTTCAATAATCTTTTGTCTTTTTCATTCTTCTTTATGTCATCAATCGTAGCCTTTAACGTATCATTTTGATGCTTTATCTTTTCCAATTTACTTTCTTCAATTGAAACATCGCTTTGAGAAGCATTGGCAGATTTCATTTCATCAATTTGTTTTTGCGTTTTTGAAATCCGGTTTGTGAATTCCGTGTTGATCTCGCCCAGTGCTTTCACAGCAGCAGAACGATTGAAACGCGAGGATGCTTTTCTTCCGATATCAGCAAGCTTATTGATACCCGCCTGAATGGCTTCCGGATTTTCAATCTTAGAAAGATATTTTGAGTACGATGAGATGAGTGTGTATTTGTCAAACCCTTTTGCCTTGCCCAGCATAGAAAGCAGGAAATCATTATTTTCTTCTTTTCCCATTTGCGCATAAAAAGCTGCAACAGAAGTGGAAATGTTGAGATCATTTTGTTGCTCCAGGCTTTTAGCAAGTGCATATCCTTTTACCGAATCTTTATCACAAATAATTTTAAATGCAGTGGTCAAAACGAGATACGATGAATCGTTCAACCCGTTTTCATAAACGGGAGCCAGGTTATCATCCGGATAATATTTTGCGATGGCTTTTAATGCAGCAGCTCTCACCTTCGAACTCTTATCCACAAGCGACATCGCAATCAGTTTTTGCTGAGTCGATTGCTTTTCTCCTTTCGCAAGTTCACCGATATTTTTAATGGCTGTACTACGGATATTCCAGAATTTATCATTGAGCGCATCAGAGACTAACTTCGCATCACGGGAACCCACCGTATACGTGTCACCTATTTTCACCAATGCTTCATAACGATCTAAGTAAAGCGGAGCGTGGTAATATTGAAAGAGAAATTCTTCTTTCGTTTTGTTATCCTGCTTCGTACAAAGCAACATCTTCTCCGCATCTACATTCACGAGGTCAGGTTGTGATGAAAGCGGAAACGTAAAATCCTGTTTCACTTTTTCGATGACAATCTTTTTGCGATCAACTTTCCCTTCGTAATAAATATCTACCAACAATGGAATTTTATAGAGCGGATTTTTTTCCAGGTTCTGTGTTTGTTCAATGGTGACTGTTTCTTTTTTCAATGAATCACTCCATGCGTAATCGATCTTCAGCGATGGTTTTCCATGATTGAGATACCATTCATTGAAAAACCAGTTGAGGTCTTCGCCTGTAATTTTTTCAAACGCAAGACGCAAATCATGAATTTCGACGGAAGAAAATTTATGCGCTTCGAGGTAATAGTTTAACGAAGCAAAAAATGCTTCATCACCAACATATTTGCGAAGCATATGCAGGATCCTTCCGCCTTTGCTGTAACTGATTGCATCGTACATTTCTTCCCTGTTGTCATAATCAAAACGGATCACATCAGGATCTTTGACTTCGGATGTTCGAAGGTATCCGGCTTGAGCCGTTTGGTTGCGATAGTCAGCACTGTCGCGACCGAATTTATATTCAAACCAAAGATATTCTCCGTAGTTGGCGAATCCTTCGTTCAGCGTGATGTTCGCCCATGACTCGCAGGTAACCAAATCGCCAAACCAATGATGAAACAATTCATGACAGATGTAATCTTCTAAATTATCATCGATGTATTCCCGGTAATTTTCCTGGATTCCTTCGCGGTGAACAACAGCCGATGCATTTTCCATCGCGCCTGAAACAAAATCGCGCACGGCAACCTGCGAATATTTTTCCCATGGAAACGCGACTCCGAGTTTGGTTGAATAGAATTCAATCATCTCAGGTGTATGACCAAAAATCATCTGCGCATATTGCTCGTAATCATGCTCCACGTAATAATTTACTTCAATATTTCTCCAGTGATCTTTCACAATGGCATAATCCCCGACAGCCAGCATGGTTAAATACGGAGCCGCCGGAAGACTTTGCTTCCAGTAATCCGTTCGTGTTCCGTCATGGTTGTTTGTCGATGTAAGCATCAACCCGTTCGACAACGTTTTATACATCGTGTCAACGGTGATGTAAATTTCCTGCGTCATCTTCTGACTTGGATTTTCAATCGTAGGAAACCATGCCGAGTTCGATTCTGTTTCTCCCTGTGTCCATATTTCTTTTGGCTTCTCCGGATCAGAACCATCTGCATTGATAAAGTACAATCCTTTGTCGCGTGTAATTGCATTGCTGCCGCCTTCCGGCAATTCATCAGGCTTTGCAGTGTAATCTATAAAAACAGTATAGCTTTCATCCTTCTTGTATTCTTTGTCGAGTTTGATATGAATACGCAGGCTGTCGTACGTAAAGTCCAGCCCGGCAAATCCGCGATTCTTTAAAAGAGAAACTTCGTTGATGTTCATTCCGCGCGCATTCAATGTTAAACTATCGGTTGCATAAAAATGAGGATGCAACGTGATCGTCGCTTTTCCCAACAATTGTTTTTTCTGCCAGTCAAATTTCACTTCCAGTTTGGTATGCTCGAGGTCGTTCACCATAGTATATGAATTCCGATACACTTTTCGTTCGACGCGTTGTTCGCTTGAATCTTTTTTTGACGGTCCGCTTTGGGCTTCAGTTGCTGTTTTCTTAGATGTGTTGCATCCCAAAACAAGAATTAAAAATGTACTGCCTAATAATCGTAGTTTCATCGTGTATAAAATAAGAAGCACCAAAGATAAATTTATATGGTTTAGTTAGTGAAGCAGTCAAAAAATGGGTGATGAGTCAGTTTGAATTATCTTTGGATTCCTCGCTTCGCTCGGAATGACATCCGAGATAGGTGGCAATTGGCGGGCTTAAGCCCGCCACCCAATTTTAATTTGCATTGTCATTCCAAGCGCAGCAAGGAATCTTTTTGCAAACTGTGCGACAACTACGAAATGAAGTTTCATTATAATAATTTACTTTTGTACTATGTATACGGTGAAGGTTAATAACAAAGAGTTTCATATTGAGTCTGACGACAAGCAACAATCCATTGATGGAAAACAGTTTGACGCGGATGTACTCGAATTCAAGAAAGGAAAATTTCACATCATCCGCGACAACCGTTCTTTTGAAGCTGAAATTATCCGGGTGAACAAAGAAGATAAAACTGTTATCATCAAAGTGAATAACACGATCTATCCTGTTTCCGTGAAAGACAAATACGATGAATTGCTCCAGGAAATCGGCATTGATGCTGCCGGTGGAAAAAAAGTGAACGACATTAAAGCGCCCATGCCGGGAATGGTTTTAAAAGTGATGGTGGAAAGCGGACAAAAAATTCAGAAAGGTGATGCCATCGTAATCCTGGAAGCGATGAAAATGGAAAACATCCTGAAAGCGCCTGCTGACGGAGTGATTAAAAAGATCCACATTCTCAAAGGAGATAAGGTGGAGAAAAATCAAGTGCTGATCAACTTAACCTGAATATCAGGTTTAAAGAATCTTTGGCTCAACCTCCAATTCTAAATTCTAAATTCCAAATTCTAAATTAGTGATCCCTGCTCTGTTTAGAAAACGCCAGCGGATTCGCATTGATCTCTTCGTATTCCTGGCGTTTGCGAAGAATGTCACAGGCATAATAAATCGCTTCACGCATCGAATCTTCCGTAGCAATTCCTTTTCCTGCAATGTCATACGCTGTTCCGTGATCAGGCGATGTTCGTACAATCGGAAGTCCTGCAGTGAAGTTTACACCCGAAGCAAAACTGATCGCTTTAAAAGGAACCAATCCCTGGTCGTGATACATGGCAAGTATTCCGTCGAACTTTTTAAACGCAGCTGAACCAAAAAAACCATCCGCTGAATAAGGCCCAAACACAAAGATGTTTTCATCCGATGCTTTCTTCACCGCCGGAGCGATGATTTCCTTTTCTTCCATTCCCAACAATCCATTGTCTCCTGCATGCGGATTCAACCCAAGCACAGCAATCTTTGGCTTACGAATTCCAAAGTCTTTTTTGAGCGACTGGTTCATGATGCGCAGTTTGCTCAAAATCTTTTCTGTGGTAATATCAGCACCCAGGTTTTTAATCGGCACATGTCCTGAAACAGTGGCAACACGCAAATCATCACTCACTAAAAACATTAAATAGTCGCTTACATTAAACTGCGAAGCGAAATACTCTGTATGTCCCGGGAATTTAAAATCACTGCTTTGTATGTTGTGCTTGTTGATCGGTGCCGTTACAAGGGCATCAATCCTTTTTTCTTTGAGATCCAGTGCAGCAGCCTGGATTGAACGCAACGCATACTTGCCTGAAGTCTCCGTTGAATTTCCCCACTCAACAGGAACTTCTTCCTCCCAGCAATTGATCACATTCGTTTTCCGAAGGATGACTTCCGTGCCACTTCTCACCGTATTGTAATTAAACTCCGTTAGGTTGAGTAGTTTTCGCTGGAGGGAAATCAGCTTAGAGCTTGCATAAATGACCGGTGTGCAGACCTGGTGCATCCGGTTGTCAAGAAAGGTTTTCATGACGATTTCAAGGCCAATGCCGTTTACGTCACCGCAGGTAATTCCGATTTTTATTCTTCCGTCCTGTTCCAGTGGATTGCTCATATTCATGTATTCTGACGACAAAGGTAAAAGAAAGTAGTCATGAGTTATTAGTTTGGAGACTTCATGGCTTTCTCCGAACTCCGAACTAAAAACTCCCAACTTATATTGCCACCATTCACATTTTCATGATTAATTTTCTATTTTTACTCACTTTAAATTTCAGGTACATGATTAAAATCATGATTGTAGATGATGAGCAGGATGTTGAGCCCATGTTTACACAACGGTTCAGGAAGGAATTAAGGACGGGAGAGTTCAAATTTCATTTCGCATTTAACGGTGAAGATGCCTTGAAGTATCTTCGCACACTCGATCCATTCGATTTGGTACTGGTTCTTTCTGATATCAACATGCCGGGCATGACAGGACTTGAATTGCTCCGCATCATTCGCAGTGAATTCCCAACCTTAAAGGTAATGATGGTAACAGCTTATGGTGACGACAATAATTTTAAGCAGGCAACAGAAATTGGCGCCAATGATTTCGTAACCAAACCGGTTGACTTTGTCGCACTCAAAGAAAAAATTTATAAGATGCAGGAGAGCAGCCCGAAATAAATCAGGGCTTAAAAATAATTTGTACCATGAATTTTGAACACACCGTAAATAATACTTTCTTTTCATGACAGCCGAAGACCCAGCAAGAATTTTAGTAGTGGACGATGAACCGGATCTGGAATTGCTCATCAGGCAACGCTTTCGTCATAAGATCAGAAGCAATGAAATCATATTCGACTTTGCGAATAATGGTGCTGTCGCGCTTGACAAGCTGAATGAACGGAATGATTTCGATCTCGTTCTTACAGACATCAACATGCCCGTGATGGACGGATTGACGCTGCTCATTAAAATAAAAGAACAGCAGAAGATGTCGAAGGCGGTGGTAGTATCTGCCTATGGTGATCTTGAAAACATTCGTACCGCGATGAACCGTGGTGCGTTTGATTTTATCACCAAACCGATCGATTTCCAGGACCTGGAAACGACCATTTACAAAACCATCGAAGAACAGCGCCTTATCAGGCAAGGGTTGCAGGCACGAGAACAACTTGGAGTCACGCTGATTGCAAAAGAACGAGCCGAGCTGGAAAAAGGAAAAGCGGAACAATCTGAAAAATTCAAGCAGCAGTTTCTTGCCAATATGAGTCATGAAATCCGTACGCCGATGAATTCCATCATCGGGATGACGAATCTGCTGATCAGCTCCGAGTTGCAGGAACAACAACGGAAATACCTCAACATCATAAAAAAATCTTCCGAAAACCTGTTGGTCATCATCAACGACATTCTTGATCTCAGTAAGATTGAAGCCGGGAAAATGGAGTTTGAGCAAATCGATTTTCTTGTCAGCGACGTGGTCGAAACTGTTTTCCATACGGTGAATTTCAAAGCGGAAGAAAAACGTTTGATGCTCAATTACATCATTGATGAACAAATGCCGAAAGCATTGAAAGGTGATCCTGTTCGTCTCAACCAAATCCTGATTAATCTTTCGGGCAATGCAATCAAGTTCACAGAAAAAGGTTCTGTAACCATTTCAGTGAAATGCCACAACATCATCAGTAACCAGGCGATCATTGAATTTTCGGTAATCGATACAGGAATCGGAATTCCTGCCGATAAACTTCACACTATTTTTGAAAGCTTCTCACAAGCCAGCAGTGATACGACCCGGAAATTTGGCGGCACCGGTCTCGGCTTAACCATTTCAAAACAACTCATCGAGTTGCAGGGCGGAACCATTCATGTTCACAGTGAGTTTGGAAAAGGAACTACATTTGGTTTCAAGATGCCATATGAAATCGGCAACACAGATGCCATCGGCAGAAAGATGCTGAATGAATCGGATGTGAATCCCGAGCAGTTGAAAGGAGTTAAAATTCTGTTGGTGGAAGACAACCAGTTCAATCAAATGGTCGCTGTTGATACACTCGAAGATTTAGTAAAAGGAATTTCCATCGACATCGCCAACAACGGAGTGGAAGCGCTGGAGAAATTAAAAGGAAAAGATTACGATGTAATCCTGATGGATATCCAGATGCCGGAGATGGATGGTTTTGAAACAACACAGCATATCCGCCAAGATTTTCCGGCACCGAAGAACAACACGGCCATCCTGGCCATGACAGCCAACGTGACCAAGGATGAAGTGGACAAATGTTTTGAAGCCGGCATGGATGAGTACATTGCCAAACCTTTTGTGCCGCAGGATTTGATTAATAAGATCGCACTCATGGCAAAGAAAAATATTCCCGCTTAACCAGAATTTCATTCTTAAAAAACGAAAACCATGAGCAACCAAATCACTGACCTTACTTTTCTTCAATCGTTTACCGGTGGAAACAAAGACAAGATGCATAAATACATCAACATCTTTTTGCAAATGTGTCCCGGACAATTGGATGCGATGCAAAGTTTGTTGACGAGTGGCAATTACGATGGATTGCGAGCCACCGCTCACAGTTTAAAGCCGCAGATTACTTACATGGGAATCAAACAAGGCGAGGGAATTATAAAAACCATCGAGCAATATGCCAGAGAAAAAATAAATACCGAACAATTGCCTGATCTCCTCAATTCATTCATTGATATTTGCAGGAAAGCAATTGTTGAATTACAGCAAGAGGTGAATAAGGCAACCGTTTAGTGAAAATTACGAACCATCCGCCAGGGGCGGACTACTTTTAAACCAACAAAATAAACCATCATGGCAAGCGTAAAAACTATTTTCATTGTTGATGACGATCCGATGCAGGCAATGATGCTTCAGGATTATCTCAGCAAATATTCTACATTCGACATCAAAGTTTTTAATTCAGGGGAAGAGTGTATCAAAAATCTTTCGCTCAATCCCCAGGTTGTTTTTCTCGATTACAATTTTGATAAAATCGGGAAAGATGCCATGAACGGAACTGAAATTCTCAAAGAAATAAAAGCGCAAAAACCGGATGCAGAAGTCGTCATGTTCAGTGGCCAGGATAAAATTGAAGTGGCTGTCAACTCGATGAAGTACGGAGCGTTTGATTACATCGTAAAAAGTGAGAGTGCTTTTCACCGTTCAGAAAACGTGATCTTCAACATCATCAAGCGGATGAAACTACAAGGTGAAGCAAAACTTTACAAAAAGCTCACGCTTGTTTTCGCCATTGCTTTTGCCGTTGCCATCGTTGCTGTCATTATCCTTTACAAAGCAGGAAAGATCACGGATAACCCGGGATGGTTTTAATCGGGTTTAGATACGTACGCTGCTGCTTTAAAATAATTTTAATGTCGTTTCAATTTCATTTGAATTCCGCGGGGTGATTTTAAAATCAACCATTTTCTCGCAGAAATTTTTTTGATTTGCTTAGCATTCTTTATTAAAGAACAGAATGCCGGTTATTTACCTTTTAAAAATTTGCTCTTATGAACCTGAAAATTCCAGTTTACTTTTTATGCTATTGTCTTTTGACCGGCTGTGGTTTAGGTATTCGTACAGTCGTTACAAAAAAATATTCTCCGCTGGATTCATTGCAAACCGTGAGAGTCATCGACAAGAATGATCCGGTTCCGACGAATGCAATCGAACTCGGAATGGTCCGTATTTACGACAACATGACCATGCATTGCGATTCGGTAACTGTTTTCAATGCTGCTATAAATGAAGTCAGGAAAGCCGGAGGTAATATTCTGAAAGTAACCATGCACAGTTATCCAAACCTGATGAGCAGCTGTCATCAGATCAGTGGCCTTATTCTGCGATTAGACAATTTACGTGATTCAGGCAGTGTGTCGCAACTTCCGGCTTCAGGTTCCACAAAAGATTCTTCCGTTCCGGGAATAACACCCAAACCTGTTGCTGCATCTCCTGTTCATCACGACGATTGGAGGTTTGCCATGAATGGAGGTTACAGCTGGCAGACTGCCAAAATCAGCGGCAGTTACAACAGCTTTGAACGCGATTACATCGAAGGCCTGAAATCAGGATATCATCTCGGTGGTGAAATTGATTATTTCTTTAACGAAGGAACAGGGATCAGTCTGCAATATAACCAGTTTCATTCATCCAATTCTACTCAAGCAACAGCGCAGATGACAAACGGACAAATCGTTTCCGGCTTATTGTCCGATAAAATCAATACGTATTTCATTGCACCTGGCATCACCTGGAGAGTCCTTTCACGTACACATCGGAATGCATTCCTGTTTGGGATTTCAGTTGGTTATATCCATTACGATGACGAAGGACTTTTTATTATTCCTTCCGAAATATCAGGCAGCAGCGTTGGCTTTTCATACGATCTTGGCTATGACATCGGCCTGTCACAATCAACTGCCCTCGGCCTTGGCTTTGCGTGGAAGCTAGGCACATTAAGTTCTGTTCGTATGACAAAAAACGGCACCTCTCAATCCGTCAGCCTTAATGACAATGAACGTATAGGTATTGGCCATCTCGATTTTTCAATTGGTCTGCGATTCCGATAAAACGGTCAGGTGGTTTCCACTTCTCTACAGATCACATCATAAATTGAGAAATTAATTTTTCGTTCGAAGAATTATAAATGTAAAACGAGAAACAATCAATGAATGGATTTGGGTAACGAGTAATATAAAACTCGTGATGATTTACGATATATCCTTTTCCTGGGATCGAATCAACTGTAACGATTACCATTTTTTCGATCACTTTTATTTTTCCAACATTGGTTAGAAGTAGACTTGTTTTTAATAGGTTTGTCGTTAACCACGGCAGATCTCATACTGCCTCCAAGAAAAATTAAAACACAACTAAAACAAAACATCATGAAAAAACTACTACTAATTTTTATTATTATTATTAAGAAACTGTTTAAAATTCAGTTGAAAAAAATGTTATAAAGCGCCACCGGGCAAATTGCGAGCAACGTATTTAGGTATACCAAAACTTAAATA
>JAYVUK010000007.1:0-92118 GCA_043787975.1 Bacteroidota bacterium | reverse complement strand
CATTTTCCTGGTTTGAGAACTTCCGAAGATTAAGTAGAGATTTTGAGTACTTATTGGAATCCAGTCAAGCCATGATTTATTTGGCTTCCTTAAGATTATCATTGAATAAAATTTAAACAGTTACTAAAATTTCATAAATAAAAAATGTTCGCCACCGATTGCACAGATTGTCACAGAAATTTGATCAAATAAATCTGTGACAATCTGTGCAATCGGTGGCTATACTATTTCAGTTAAAAAATCTAAACAGTAATTCAAGAAGAATGATTCATACAATTGACAGAAAAAAAACTCCTGAACCGAAAGAAATAGGAACGATAAAAATTCAGGAAGCAAAAAAATCAGCACTCAGCAATGGGATTCCCGTCTATTCATTGAATGCAGGCTTCCAGGATTTGGTGAAAGTTGAATTTGTTTTTCTTCATCACGATGCATTCAATCCTGCTCAGCCGATTATAGATTCTGCAACGAACCGGATGCTGAGTGAAGGAAGTTCGAAGCACAATGCGCAGCAATTGGCGGAGATGGTTGACAACTTCGGAGCATTTTATGAAACGGAAGAATCGTCTGATTACAGTTCTGTTGTTTTGTTCACGTTGAATAAATACCTGGATCAGACCTTGCCGGTGTTGCGTGAAATACTCACCGATGCTGTATTTCCGGAAAACGAACTTTCCACATTCAAACAAAACAACAAGCAACGTTTGATTGTTGAAAGTGAAAAAGTAAATGCTGTTGCGCGTAGGAAATTCAATGAAGTCATTTTCGGTTCGGATCATGCCTACGGACATTATATAACTCCGGATGATTATGAAAAACTGGACCGCGATGCATTGAGACAATATCATAAAAGGAATTACAGCAGCAGCAATTGCAACATCATTGTTGCAGGACGGGTGGATGATCAAACCATCGCATCCTTGAATAAAATTTTTGGCAACAACGATTGGACAGGGACAAAGGAGGATGACAGCAAACTGGTTTCCATTCATTCTTCAAAGGAGTTGAAACATATGGTTGAGAAGAAAGATGCCGTGCAATCGGCAATACGGATCGGTAGGATGCTGTTCAATAAAACTCATCCTGATTATATCGGCATGACGATTTTAAACACTGCTCTTGGTGGCTATTTCGGTTCGCGACTGATGAGTAACATACGGGAAGATAAAGGATATACATACGGAATCGGATCAGCAGTAGTCTCGATGAAACAGGCCGGTTGTTTTTTTATCTCAACTGAAGTAGGAGCGGATGTTACTTCACTAGCCATCGATGAGATTCTGAAAGAAGTTGAAAAGTTAAGACGCGAGCCGCTGGAACACGATGAACTTCTTATGGTAAAAAATTACATGACAGGAAGTTTTTTAAAGGGAATTGACGGAGCTTTCAACCTGGCTGATCGCTGGAAGAGTTTGTTGATTTACGATCTTAACTACGATTACTACTACCGTTATCTCGATACGATCAGGACGATTACCTCCGAAGAACTGATGGTGCTGGCTCAAAAACACCTTGATTTACAATATTTTCACGAGGTTGTCGTTGGCAAAAAATAATTGCCTTAGCCCTCTGCAAAGGTTATTTTTGTGTTATTGAGATAGGTATGCAACGATACGTAGTCCTTCTTTTTTTTCATAGTATCTTTTTTACTGCCGCACAAGGTGCTGTAGAAATGAGGTGCGCTTCCGTTTCTGTTACAGGAGCTGTTACAATTACGTGGATTAACACAGCCGGTCCTGCAGGTTTCCAGTCCTACAATATTTATCATTCCAACAATGTGGGCGGACCATTTGTATTGATAGGCAGTGTTCCTGTCTACGCTACACAATTCTATACTGACAATCTTGCGAACGCTAACAACACAGGAGCCTTTTATTATGTCGAATTGCTTTTCACTTCGGGAGCTACCATTGTGAGCGATACCATAAGAGCGATCCGATTGAGTGTTGCCAATCCCAATGACGGCTATGCACACCTTACCTGGAACTCTACGGCAAATCCGCTGATTCCAACGAACGGTTTGTATTATTATATCTACCGGGAATATCCTGCCGGTGTTTGGACTTTAATTGATTCAGTAGCTTCTCATGCAGGAACATTCACATACAATGATGAGATACGGATATGCGGCGATACGCTGAAGTATTATATCCGGGTGGACGATGCCTCCGGATGTAGTTCCATATCCGATATTCACGGTGATTTTTTCCAGGATCGGATTTCTCCTTCTATTCCTGTCCTGGATTCGGTGTCTGTTGATCCGGTTACAGGATTAGCAATCTTAGGATGGGATCCAGATAATTCGCCGGATACATATTCGTATGTCGTTTTTAGTGTGACAGGAGGAACGAGTACTTCGATCGATACGCTTGTCGGAATTAACAATACATTTTATGCTTCTGCTTTTGATGCAACTTCTTCATCGCAATCCTTCATTCTTCAGGCGATTGACAGTTGCGGTAATCCAAGCGCAACATGTGCGGTTCAGCATTCCCTTCACATGACAGGTTCGCTCGATGTATGTTCGTCTTCCATTCAGCTGAACTGGAATGCGTATGTCAATTGGCCGGCCGGTGTAAAGTATTATATCTATGTCAGTACGAATGGAGGTCCTTTTGCGATACTCGATTCAACAGTCAGTACAGGTTATGCGCACACAACGCTGACTCAGAATACATCATATTGTTATTTCATTCGCGCACAGAATGTAGCCCGTCCTTCCATTACATCTTCATCAAACCGTATTTGTATCAATGCGCATGTTCTTACAGAACCTAATTTTTTATATATCCGCTATGCAAGTGTTACCGGTACCAACCAGGTAACTGTAAAAATATATACGGATACCGCTGCTCAGATTATTCACTACAAAGTTCTCCGCTCGCTCTCGAACAGCTCGTATACATTGATTGGTATTGTAGCAGCTGATCCGTTGGATCCAAATCTCTTTTTTATTGACAACACCGCGGAAACAGATTCTCAGAGTTATTACTACATAGCAATTGCTGTTGACAGTTGCGGCCGTGATGCATTTACCTCTTCAAATTTTGCATATACCATTCTTTTGAAAGGTGAAGCAAATGATGATTATACAAATAGTTTGAACTGGAGCGATTATGATGAATGGCTTGGTGAAGTGGATCATTACCGTATTTTTAAAAGTATCAACGGAGTTTCTCAGGGTTCAACCTTCAACATCAATCCCGGATCTAATTTTTTTAATGATGAGATATCAAGTAAGATTCATACCGATGGCTTGTTTTGTTATTATGCAGAAGCATATGAAGGTTTTGGTAATATCTATGGTTTCACCGATACAAGCCGTTCGAATGAAGTTTGCATTGCGCAAAAACCGGTCATATTTATTCCGAATGCTTTCCTGCCCGGACATCCTCCCATCAATGATGTTTTTAATCCGAGCACGGCTTTCATCGATGCAAAAACTTACAACCTCGATATCTTCAATCGCTGGGGCGAACTTGTTTTTCACAGTAGTAGCCCTGCATTGGGATGGGATGGTACAACAGGTGGAAAAAGTGCGCCCGCATCCGTGTATATTTATGTATTGAAAGTAACAGGTGCCGACGGAACTGAAGTAGAAAGAAAAGGATCGGTTACATTACTTCGCTAACGGATTTATTATTTACTATAGAGGAACGGAGAACACAAAGGTTCACGGAGTTTTCTCTGTGATTCTCCATGTCCTCCGTGTCTTCGTGGTACACGAATTCATTTCCTGATTTTGTTTTATGATTCATTGAAAGATGTATATTTGCGTGCAACTTTTTTCAAACCCATTCCCACCTATGAAAGTTGCTACCGAACGTTTTCTTGGAGAAGCCCTTACGTACGATGATGTATTGCTCGTGCCGGCTTATTCTGATGTTCTTCCCAATGAAGTTAATGTTTCGAGTAAGCTCACCTCGAAGATTAGTCTGAATATTCCCATTATTTCAGCAGCCATGGATACGGTTACAGAATCCAGTATGGCGATAGCGATTGCACAGGAAGGTGGTATTGGCATGATTCATAAAAACATGAGCATTGTGCAACAGGCAGCCGAAGTGCGTAAAGTAAAACGCTCCGAAAGCGGGATGATTCACGATCCGATTACGCTTCATAAGGAAGCGCTGGTTGGAGATGCATTGAAAATCATGCGTGAATACAAGATTGGAGGTATTCCCGTAGTGACCAAGGAAAATATTTTGGTTGGTATTTGCACCAACCGTGATTTGCGTTTTGAAAAAAATCCAAAGCGTCCGGTTTCTGAAATCATGACCACGAAAAATCTGATTACTGCAACCGGAATTATTAATCTCGAAAAGGCAGAAGATATTTTACAGGAATATAAAATTGAAAAACTTCCCGTTGTTGACAAGAAAGGAAAACTGATCGGCCTGATCACATACAAAGACATCCTCAAAATAAAATCAAAACCGTTTGCCTGCAAAGATGAATACGGAAGACTGAGAGTAGGAGCAGCCATTGGCATTACCAAGGATTCGCTCGAGCGTACCCAGGCATTGGTAGATGCTGGCGTAGATGTGATCACGATGGATACGGCTCATGGTCATTCGAAAGGAGTCCTGGAGGTGTTGAAGAAAGTAAAAAAGGCATTTCCAAAACTGCAGGTCATCGTTGGAAACATTGCAACGGCTGAAGCAGCCATCATGTTGGTGAAAGCCGGAGCAGATGCAGTAAAAGTTGGTATTGGTCCCGGTTCTATTTGCACGACACGCGTGATTGCAGGTATTGGAGTTCCGCAATTTTCTGCCGTGTTCGCTGTGGCGCAGGCACTCAAAAATTCAGGTGTTCCGGTGATTGCAGACGGAGGCATTCGTTTCTCCGGAGATGTTGCCAAAGCGCTTGCAGCCGGTGCCAATTCAGTCATGCTGGGTTCTTTGCTGGCAGGCACTGAAGAATCTCCCGGCGAAACTATGATCTATGAAGGAAGAAAGTTTAAACTCTATCGAGGCATGGGTTCCATTGAAGCGATGCGCGAAGGATCGAAAGACCGTTACTTTCAATCACAAACCGATGATGTAAAAAAATTAGTGCCGGAAGGAATCGTTGGTCGCGTGCCTTACAAAGGAACGTTAGCGGAAGAACTTTACCAGTTAGTTGGTGGCTTGCGTGCCAGCATGGGTTATTGCGGCGCACACAAGATCAGTGATTTACAAAAAGCGAAATTCATCCGCATCACGGCAGCAGGAGGAAGGGAAAGCCATCCGCATGACGTGACCATCATTAAGGAAGCACCGAATTATTCACGCTAAGCTTAGTGTACGGATAATAATCCCAGAAACTTTAGAAACGAATTTACGAATCGCTGTGCTACAGGTATCCCTTGAGTTGATTCGTCTTTATTACTGATTCCTGTAAAATTTACTGTTGTCAATGGTGCAAAAAAAAATATCAGGATAATTTTGCATATTCCATGTGTTTAAATATATTTGCATAAATTTAAACACGATGAATATGTTTTCCATCTCGGACTTGCAGCAGCTTTCCGGCATAAAAGCGCATACGATCCGCATGTGGGAACATCGTTATAACGCGTTGAGACCTCACCGATCAGAGGGGAACACCAGGTATTATGACAACTCGCAACTCAGGCGGCTGCTCAACATCGTAAGCCTGATGAACAATGATCACAAGGTTTCCGAACTCTGTGCGATGCCCGATGCTGAAATATTTAAACTGGTTGAGAAACACTCGAAAGACACGTTGTACATCGATGAGTTCTTTGAGCATTTTGTGTCTCAAATGATTGTGGCTGGCATCGGGTATGATGAACCTTATTTCGAAAAACTTTTTTCAACCTGCATCCTTCGGTTTGGGATGAAGAAAACATACAAGCAGGTCATTTATCCGCTCCTGATGAGGGTGGGATTGATGTGGTCAAAGGATACGTTGCCACCGGCACAGGAACATTTCATGACCAACATCATCAGGCAAAAATTAGCTGTGGCTATTGATGCCTTGCCACCTCCGAAAACGTTAGAGAAGACGTGGTTGCTGTTTCTCCCGGAAAATGAATTTCATGAGATCGGACTTTTATTCGCACACTACCTTATTCGCCAGGCAGGTAAAAAGGTAATTTACCTGGGCTCCAATGTTCCTTCGGAGTCGCTTAACAATGCTGTAAAGGAAACGAAGGCAACTCACTTGCTCTTCTTTTTTGTTCATCACAATGATGTGGAAGAATCCCGGCAATACCTAAGCGAACTGGCTAAGAGTTGCAAAGGAAGGCACATTCATGTATCCGGAAATCAAAAGTTAATTCAGCAGCTAAAAACAGGAAAGGATATTCATTGGATCCAGACCATTGAACAATTGGAGCTCGAAATTCTAAAATAAGTCTGTTTAAATAAGTATTTATAAATATAAACATAGTAAGTGTCTAAAGTAGCCATCATAGGTTCGGGGTTTTCGGGATTGAGTGCTGCCGCTTATCTGGGTGCGAGCGGACATGAAGTACACGTCTTTGAAAAAAATGAAACAGCCGGAGGACGAGCAAGGCAATTGACAACAGGAATGGGTTATGTTTTTGACATGGGGCCGAGCTGGTATTGGATGCCGGGTGTGTTTGAAAAATTCTTTACTGATTTTGGACATTCTGTTTCTGACTTCTATGAATTGAAATTATTGAACCCTTCATTTGATATCGTGTTTGGTAAAAACGATACAATGCATGTTCCGGAAAATTTTGAAGAATTATGCCTGCTCTTTGAATCCATTGAAACAGGCAGTGCCGTTCAACTTCAAAAGTTTATGGAAGAGGCAGAATACAAATACAAAACAGGAATCGAGAACTTGGTATATAAACCCGGACTTTCCATGGCTGAATTTGCAGATAAGGATTTGTTGAGAGGTGCTTTTCGTCTACAGGTTTTTTCTTCCTTCAGCAAGCATGTGAGAAAATATTTCAAACATTCAAAGTTGATTGCATTGATGGAGTTTCCGGTATTGTTTCTTGGTGCAATGCCTCAAGATACACCGGCCTTATACAGTCTGATGAATTATGCCGGGTTGAAATTAGGAACCTGGTATCCCACAGGTGGCTTTGGAAAAGTGATAGATGCAATGGTGAACGTTGCGAAAAATAATGGAGCAACTTTTCACTTCAATGCTCCTGTTGAGCAAATCCAAATTAAAGAAGGAAATGTGAATGCTGTCCTTGTGAACGGTGAGAGTTTTTTGTGTGACGGAGTAATTGCATCAGCAGACTATCATCATGTGGAACAAAAACTTTTGCCAGCTGAATACAGAAATTATTCTGATAATTATTGGGAGAATAAAATTTTTGCGCCATCGTGTTTGATATTCTATCTCGGAATAAATAAACGAATCAAATCGCTTCATCATCATACTTTATTTTTTGATGAAGACTTGTTTCAACACTCAAAAGAAATTTATAAGAACCCCCAATGGCCCACCAAGCCTTTGTTCTATGCATGTTGCACTTCCAAATCAGATGACAATGTTTCACCGAGGGGTCATGAAAACCTTTTTCTATTAATGCCGATTGCCCCCGGATTAATTGACAACGAAGAATTGCGAGAGAACTATTTTCAAAGAATGTTGGAAAGATTACAGAAGCACACCAACGAAAATATTTTA
Organism: Bacteroidota bacterium; assembly: GCA_043787975.1. Lineage (GTDB taxonomy): Bacteria > Bacteroidota > Bacteroidia > AKYH767-A > 2013-40CM-41-45 > JAPLDA01. The sequence goes on along the minus strand of JAYVUK010000007.1, from coordinate 84,495 downwards.
CCTCACATAGATTTTAAAAAAAGTTATTGCATCAAAGATTTTATTGCCGATTATAATTCGTACAAAGGAAATGCGTACGGACTTGCAAACACTTTAATGCAGACAGCTATCTTGAAACCGAAAATCAAAAACAGGAAAGTGAAGAATCTTTTTTATGCCGGACAACTTACGGTTCCCGGGCCCGGTGTTCCTCCATCAATCATCTCGGGCAAAATAGCCGCTGAACAATTAGATAAGAAATTAAAAAACAAAACAAATGAAGTTACTATTTGATAAAGTATCTGAGCATTGCAGTAAAATTACAACCCGTGCTTACAGCACCAGTTTTTCTATGGGAATTTATTTTCTCGACAATCGGTTGCGCAATCCAATTTATTCCATTTACGGGTTTGTCCGTTTTGCCGATGAAATTGTTGACAGCTTTCATGACTACAACAAAAAATATTTGTTTGGCAAATTTAAATTGGATACTAAAGATGCAATTAAAAACAAGATTTCCCTTAATCCAATTTTGAATTCTTTTCAAAATGTGGTTCATCAATATAAAATCGAACAGGATCTGATTGATACTTTTTTGTTAAGTATGGAGATGGATATAGAGAAAGTGGATTACAGCGAAGAAAAATATCAGCAATATATTTTAGGTTCTGCAGAAGTAGTGGGACTGATGTGTCTTCATGTGTTAACAGAGGGTAATGAAAAGTTATATGAACAATTGAAACCCTTCGCAATGAGATTGGGTGCTGCATTTCAGAAAGTAAATTTCCTCCGTGATATAAATGCAGATTACGGCACGCTTGGAAGAACTTATTTCCCGAACATTAGTATCACTCAGTTTACAAGCAGCGAGAAAAGATTAATTGAGCAGGAAATCGAAACTGATTTTAGCGAAGCGTTAATCGGAATCAGGAAATTACCACGGTCTTCACAAGGCGGAGTATATCTGGCTTATGTTTATTACAAGTCGTTGTTCGCAAAATTAAAAAAAGTTCCTGCCAATCAAATACTAACGGAAAGGATTCGGATTCCTAACGTACAGAAATTCGGGCTGATGATTAATTCCTTGTTTCGCTATCAAATGAATTTACTGTGAGAATAAAATTCAGTTTCTTATTTTTAATTTTTATCTACTCAGGCTTGTTTGCAAACCAAACATCCTTGGAGGAAATGCGCAAGTTATATAGGCAAGCCGCTTCAAGCCAAGAGGCCTGCTCCAATCTGATAAAGTGCTGGAATAATCAATCAACTTTTAAAGAGGCGATTTTTTTGGGATATAAAGGTTTTGCAACGATGATGATGGCAAAGTACTTAATAATTCATATAGTAAATGGTCTAAGTTCTCGTCAGGAAAGGATATGCTTGAACAAGCACTAAATTCGGACTCTACAAATATCGAACTTCGCTATTTGCGGCTCACCATACAAACAAATGTTCCTGCATTCCTGGGATACAACAATAATATAAATAGCGATAAAAAATATTTATTGGATTCGCTAATGGCATTGGGAGATATACAATTAAAAAATTCAATTATAGAATTTTTAACTAATTCAGATAATACAACAACAACTGAAAAGCAAATGGTATGGAAAATAAAGAATTCCTGATTCTGGTTGATGATAAAGACCAACAGTGGGGCAAATTAGAAAAGGAACTTGTGCACCAATTAGGTCTGCTACATAGGGCGTTTTCAATTTTCATTTTTAATTCAAAGGGAGAATTGCTTTTGCAACAGAGAGCTGACAGCAAATACCATTCAGGTGGACTATGGACAAATACCTGTTGCAGTCATCCTCTATTCGGAGAAGAACTGAATGATGCTGTTAATAGAAGGTTGAATGAAGAGATGGGAATGAAATCGCAAACTGAATTTGCTTTCAGTTTTACTTATAAAACAAATTTTGAAAACGGGTTAACTGAGCATGAGTTTGACCATGTATTTTTCGGAGTAACGGATGATTTGCCAAACCCCGAGAAGTCAGAGGTTAAAAATTGGAAATACATGAACCTTAAACTTCTTGAAAATGATTTGAAACAAAACCAGCATCATTACACTGCATGGTTGAAGATTTGTTTCAATAAAGTTATTCGTCATCTTGAAAATAAAATAATAATAAATAACAAAACAGAAGCTATTAACTATGCACAAATACAGTACTGAACAATTTTTGCCAATCTCCATTGGCGAAGCATGGGATTTTTTTTCATCACCTAAAAATCTTGCATTAATAACTCCACCTGAATTGGATTTTAAAATTCTCTCAAAAGTAGAGAAGACAGGAATATTTCAAGGACAGCAAATCGATTATACAGTCAAACCGCTATTTGGAATTCCATTGAAATGGAAAACTGAAATTGGGAAAACATCCATGCACAGTTTCTTTACAGACAAGCAATTGAAAGGTCCATACAAAATTTGGGAACACACACATACATTTGCGGTTCAAGATAACGGAGTTCTTATGAAGGATGAAATTGTTTATAAACTTCCACTTGGTTTCATTGGAAAATTGATGAACAAATTTTCTGTACGGAAAAAGATTGAAAAAATTTTTGAATACAGGAGAAAAATATTAAACAGTTTATTTGCATAAAATGGAAAACGCCTTTTTAAATTCACTTATAGCTCTTGCTGCATTCATAAGCATGGAGTGTGTTGCATGGCTTACTCATAAGTACGTGATGCATGGATTACTTTGGCGATTGCACAAGGATCATCATAAAAAGGAATCAAGAGGTTTTTTTGAAGACAACGATTTCTTCTTTCTCATTTTTGCCATTCCCGGTATTGCAGGATTGTTTTTCGGGATGAAAAAGGGTTTTGATTTTCTTTTTTGGATAGGATTGGGAATTACAAGCTATGGTGTGGCTTATTTTTTAGTGCATGATATTGTAATCCACCAGCGGTTTAAACTTTTCAGAAATACGGATAATGTTTATTTGAAAGCCATCAGGAGGGCGCACAAGATGCATCACAAACATCTCGGCAAGGAAGAAGGAGAATGTTTTGGAATGCTGTGGATCCCTTTTAAATATTTCAACCAACAATAATCAGCAACTTACAATGAAATTTCTTTATCTGTTCATCAACGTGGGTTCTCTGCTTGTTCCTTTTTTATTTTCTTTTCATCCGAAGATAAAATTTTACAAAGAGTGGAAATATTTTTGGCCCGCTAACTTCATTGCTGCTTTTGTTTTTCTGATTTGGGATGCGGTCTTTACACAGCGGAAAGTGTGGGGATTCAATACAGGTTATACATCAGGAGTTTATTTTTTCAATCTTCCGATCGAAGAAGTTCTTTTTTTTATCTGCATTCCTTTTGCCTGTGTTTTCACATACCATTGCCTGGGTCTCTTTTTTGATTTGCAACAGAATGAAAAACATGAAAACATCGTTTGCATTGCTTTAATTGTTTTGCTCTTGGGAATCGGGCTCATTCAGTTTCAACATATTTATACTTCTTTTACTTTTATTAGTACTGCACTTTTGCTGGCTACCATGAAATTTGTTTTTAAAATAAAATGGTTTGGTAATTTTATTTGTGTTTATCCTGTTTTATTGATTCCGTTTTTTGTTGTGAATGGAATATTGACAGGAAGCGGGTTACAGGAACCTGTTGTTTGGTATAACAATGCTGAGAATTTAGGAATACGGTTATTCACAATTCCTATTGAAGATGTTGTTTATGGCTTCGAACTTATTATGCTGAATGTTTTTTTTTATGAATATTTTAGATCTAAAAATCATGAGACAGTTAATTCCTTATTCTGATGAAAGCATATCTTTAGAGTGCTTCCTTTTTGTCATCCTAAATTCTCTTCTTATGATCACTGCATCAAAAGCACAAACTTTACAAACAGTTCCGGCTGTTGACCTGAAGAAATACGCAGGTAAATGGTATGAAATTGCTTCTTACCCTCAACGATTTCAGAAAGGTTGCCACTGCACAACTGCTGAATATACACTCACCGAAAAAGGATATGTAATTGTTTTGAACAGATGCAGAAAGGATAGTGTAAGCGGAAAGGAAATTTCAATTAAAGGAAAAGCATTTGTTGATAAAGGTTCAAACAATTCTAAACTTAAGGTTCAATTTTTCTGGCCCTTTAAAGGAAAATACTGGATCATTGATTTAGCAGATGATTACAGTTATGCCGTGGTTTGCCATCCGAATAAAAAATATTTATGGATTCTTTCAAGAACTTCAAAGTTGTATCAGGGTGTTTATAAAAATATAATTTCAAGATTAAATCAAGAAGGGTTTGATATTTCAAAACTTTCGATCACTCCTCAGATTTGAAAAGCGAACAGCAACACATTACTGTTTTTTGGTTTCGCAGAGATTGACAGTTGTTCGACAATCATGGTTTGTATCAAGCCATGGAAAACTCTTCTGCCACAGTACCTCTTTTTACTTTCTATAAAAATATACTGAATCAGCTTCCACATGAAAAGGACAGGTGCATTTTATTCATTAAAGAACCTCATTGAAGGATTGTTGAGTGGATGTTAAATACGGGCTCGACTCCATTTGTATACTCGCATTGATTCGTTACCCGTAGATGTCACGCTTTTCTCTTGATCGAAGAATAGTCAAGATAGTACAAAATCTTAATGGAAATACTATTGAGCTGAGGTGCTCTCAGGGTTGTTTTAAAATCACCATATAGGTTTTCCCGTATCTGGTCGGTTTGCGTTTCGATCGCATTCTTATATACGACGGATAAATTACTTCCCGGCGCAAACTGCCATGAATACACAAAATCTATATTAAAAACATTATAGTTAAAGTTGTTGTTATAGTTATAGGTTGTGTTGTCGGTGTAATCTCCGTCACTTTGTAAATCAAGATACTTCCTGTAGTTTCCTGTAGCCCAATAATGTCGTGCATTTAATGTAAGTGCCATGTCATTCTTGAAAATAAATTTCCCGGAAAGGACATTTTCATACGTGTGGAGTATGCGTAACCCAAAGATGATGTGATCAGGATCAGAGTAATCTGCTACGCCGAAATTATAAGGATCATAATTGTAGCTGTTGGTGAATTTCAACGTAAATTTATCCGTGAAACGATACCTTAAAGTAGTGCTCAGGCTATAACCTTCGGCAACAAACCTGTCCATGAAATTACTCGGGTTAAAATTAAGATCAATCGCAAAACGTTTCCTGTAATCACTGCTCACGCCAACATACGCATACCAGATACGTTGAGTTTTGTTAAACCGCCCGGGAATTCGCGGTTCATAATAATCCAATCCTCCAACAGGAACCAATCCTCCTCCAAAAAAAACAGCGTTGTAACTTAACAGGTTTGCAAAGGCATCAAGATACAATTCAAACAAGGTTCTTTCTTTGGTGACGGGATTGATCGTGTAATCCACCGCAAAATTCACATTGCCTTCCCGGAACATTTTCCACGGCTGAAAAAGATAGTACGTAAAATACGCCCGTGTGTTTGCATAGTTTTGATTGGTATAATAGCCAAGATCAAGTTGATTGTATGTATCAGAAACCTGAGCTTCACTGATTCCGTATTGATAAACTCCACTGATTTTTCGCAAGCCGAAAAAATATTTGTTACCTAACGTAGTTTGAAGAACATCGGACGTATCATTCTTCGTGAACGTTTGGCTCATCGCAAAATATCCGTCTGTTGCAAATTTGTTTTTTTTATCCGCAAGTGTAAATCCGACAAGACTGACATCTGAGTTGCTGAATTTCCTGTCTCGTATTACGCTTGTGTTCATCGCATACACTTTCGAATAATTATTGATCTGCTGATCGACGACTAACACGTTATAGTTGGTTAACGGCTCTGTTAATATTTTGCGCTCTGATCCGTCTGCTTCCTTGATTCTTGCATACATGTTATTTGTAACAGCATTGAATAGTCCGATACCAAGTCCGTTGTTATTACGACCGGAAATTTTAAAAGCATTCAGCAACTTGACTTCAGAAGGATTTTCTTCTAACTCTTCACCTTCCTGTAATGAATACGGAACAGAGTAGAACAGCGAAGGGGTTTTGCCGATACGTCGTGTATAAAACAAGCCGTTCTTGGAAAAGATATCTGTTCCCTCTTTAAAGAATGAACGATTCTCATTGTAATTGATTTCGCGGTAGCTGAGGTTTTTTATTTTGTTATCTGATTGTGTCTGTCCGAAATCAGGAAGTAGCGTCATGTCAAGTGTGAAGCGATCATCAATTCCGTATTTCAAATCCGCACCATAGTTATAGGAATAGGAATTTGAATACTGGTATGATCCGTCTGATAAAAAATCAGGAGAACGTTCAGCATAAAAAGATGCGTACGGAGTGATTGAAAGGCGTAATGGAGTTTCAATATTTTCAATTCCCTTCAACGTTCCCCAATATACCTGAGAGTTTGCAGCAGTTGATGGTGTAAGCGACCATTGGTCAAATTCGCGTGTTCTGCGGATGTAACGCGTAAATTGAACAGCCCATTCCTGTACAGCTTTTTTCGGAAACCGAATGGCGGAGTACGGTATTTTCATTTCCACACTCCAGCCTTTGTCCGTAATCTTTACGGCGCTTTCCCAAACCGCATTAAAAATTCCGTCGCTGAATTTTGAATCAGCCTGCACTCCTGCTGCCGATACACCAAAATCAAATGCATCTTGTCGCTTATTGTACGGGTCAATGACAAACCGAAAACCATCGGCATTCAAATCATTGTCATCACGGTTTCCTAATTCATGCAAGATGCTGTCAGGATGATTATCGTACATCATCGCTCCCACATACACGGCATAATTATCATACACCACCTTCACTTCCATCTGGTGAGTTGGTACACCACCTTCTTTTGGTCGGTTCATCACAAAGTCATTTACAGGGATTGCTTTCGACCAGGATTCATCATCCAGTATTCCGTCAATCTTTGGGGCGACAGCAACCCTTGAAGCCATGCAAACCTTGGTTGAATCACTGCCAAACAGGAGGGAGGAAACTAAAAACAGGAAACAGGTAAAAGTGTATTTCATAGAAAAAGTTTTGTGATTTAGTTGTGTGATTTAGTTTATGAATCAGTGCTTTGTTTTTCTCCGTTGATAAAACTAAGCATAACACCCAATAGGGTTGTATTAATAAGAAGTTAATGTTTTTATAAATGTTGTTAAATGTTAAAGAAGAAAAACCCTGACAGTTTTGTTTTTGTGAAACATAAAAAACAACTCTGTTTTATTTAATTTACTTTTGTAAACTGAGATAGAACAAAATGATTTCTCATAAAAATTATTCGATGAAAAAATTACTACTTCCGTTTGTTGCTTTATTCCTCCTGAAATTTAGTACTGTTGCAAGTATCGGAGATACTACTTTTGTGCAGGCGCACGACACTGTTCACATGGGCAGCCATGGTGAGTACAAGGTCTGGGGAATTTTCCCTGGATCAGGTACAACCTTTCGGAAAGTATTACTTGATTTTAAGTTGGGCTGTCCTTTTCCGGCTTGCAGTGGGTGGGATTATACTGTTACGGTGGAAGCTTTGCATCATACAGGAGGGTTGAATGATACAATTGAAAAAATAGAACTTGCACGATGCATGACTCCATATGGCGGCAATTACGGACAAACCTGGAGCAACACCTGGGTTTTTGATGTGACCGATTACCAGGACATACTTCGTGATTCAGTGGAACTGCGTGCGTTCTATGACGGATGGTCAGATGGCTTTGCACTCTCGCTTAACTTTCAGATGATTGAAGGAATACCTCCGAGAACTCCTCTTCGCGTTCGCAACATTTACAGTGACGGCGCAAATTATTTTTCGTATGGCAATACAGGTGATCCGATTGAAAATCATTTTCCACCGATTACATTTGATACAGACACTGCCGAAAAAATGGCGATGATGCGCATCATTCCTTCAGGTCATGGTGCGGGAACAAGTAATTGCGCAGAGTTCTGCAACCGCAGCTATCATATTTTTGTAGACGGAGTTCAGCGATTCAACCAGCAGATATGGAGGACTGATTGTGGAATGAATGCCTTGTATCACCAGGCCGGTACATGGATTTATGATCGGGCAAACTGGTGTCCGGGAGAAAAGACATTGATAAAAACCTATAACCTTACTCCATACATGACACCGGGCGATTCGATGATGTTGGATATGAACTTTGATGCATATACAAACGCAGTCTCCGGACAGAATCCCGGTTATTATTTATCATCTCAACTCATTACTTACAGCGCTCCGAATTTTATACTCGACGCATCGGTGGATGATATTATTTCTCCGAATACTTTTTTTAATTACAACAGGTTTAACCCGGTTTGCAGTCATCCCGTGGTGGTCATAAAAAATACAGGATCAACCCAGCTCACAAGTCTTGATATTCATTATGGTATCAGAGGAGGAGTTATGAATACATTCAATTGGACAGGCACGCTTAATTTTTTAGATACACAGCAGGTAACACTGGGTCCGATCAGTTGGGGAACATCAACAACAGGAAATGACTATGAGTTTGAAGTTTTTGTAAACAATCCGAACGGAAGCAATGATGACTATGCCTCGAACGATACCATGTATTCACATGTAGCGTATGTGGCAACAATGCCAAACCAGATTGTCGTTCTTTTAAGAACAAACAATGCCGGTTCAGAAACGACCTGGAAGATACGTGACGAAAGTGGTGCAATTGTCGCGCAGCGGATTCTTCCTCTCACTGCAAATACAATTTATCGCGACACGATAAGTCTTGCAGACGGATGTTACAATTTCACTATGAATGATTCAGGAAAGGATGGGTTGTCGTTTGGCGGGAATACTGACGGAGCCGGTTATTGCATGATTCGATCCGCAACAAATACCCAGATTTTCACAACCTTTCAAGCCGATTTTGGAACACAGATTGGTCAGTCATTTACCGTTGGATTTTCTACTCCTGTCGAAGAGATCAGACGAGATGTTTTCTTCAGGGCATATCCGAATCCCTCAACCGGAACGGTCACACTTGACATCGCTCTTCCAAAACCTGAAGACTTAACGGTTTCATTCTTTTCAATGGATGGAAAGAAAGTAATAGAAAAGTCCTATTCAAACTTCAACAACGATATTTTAAACTTTGATCTTGGAGGGAAGTCTGCAGGAGTCTATTATGTTACTTTAAAGACCAATTCCTCGGTTATCACCAAAAGACTGGTTATAGAATAGTTGGGATACAAAATGTATTTAGCCGTGTTTATTTCCAATTTTTTCTTCTGAAATGATTTTACTTTCTTCATTCCTGGAACGTCCTTCGGCTGCCAAAATTAATATTGCAGTAACCCTTACTGTATTTGTTATCGTGATGGTTTTGTTCCTTTGGAAAACGAGAAATAGCAATAAAAAATAAATATTTTGTGCAAAGTGATATATAGTTACCTTATTTTTTGCACGTTTCAGAAAAATCTTTATTTTTGCACTCCCAAATAAGATACTACATGATTATTGTACCCATTAAAGAAAACGAACCGATTGACAAGGCGTTAAAGAAGTTCAAGAAAAAATTTGAAAAAACAGGTGTTGTGCGTGAGCTTCGCAGACGCCAGGCATTTGAAAAACCTTCTGTTGAAAGACGCCAGGAAATCATTCATGCGCGTTACCTTCAGGATTTGAGACGCCAGGGCATTTTATAATTCTTCGAACTTCCGAAGAAATAAAACGTATCTTTAGCCAACGATTGATAACACCGTTATCATGAAATTTGTTGGCAAAGAAATTCAATAGAGAGAGAAATTGCTCCGCCTGTGGCGGATGATTTCTCTCTCTTTTTTATTGTCCGTATGAGCGTTCAGCGTTTTCTGCAATACATAAAATTTGAAAAGCGGTTTTCTCCGCACACCATTTTGGCGTACGAAAATGACCTGGATCAGTTTTTCAGTTACCAGAAAAAAACGTACGAGGTAACAGAAATCACGGAAGTGAATCACCCGATGATTCGTTCTTGGATTGTGAGCATGATGGAAGCAAAAGTATCGCCCCGATCCATCAACCGAAAGATCACTACGTTAAAAACTTTTTACAAATTTTTGATTCGCAACGGAACGGTTACCACAAACCCGATGTTGAAAATACAATCTCCGAAAACGTCCAAACGGCTTCCTGTTTTTGTGGATGAAGCGAAAATGGATTTGCTTTTTGACCAGGTTGATTTTGGAGAAGGATACGAAGCTGACCGCGACAAACTCATGCTTGAATTATTTTATGCAACAGGCATGCGTCTCACGGAACTCGTGAACCTCAAAGAAACCGATATTGATTTGACTAACTGCCAGATAAAAGTCCTGGGAAAAAGAAACAAAGAACGCATCATTCCGTTTACAAATACACTCAGGCATGTGATTGATGAATACCTGGGCAGGAAGAAAGAAAATTTTTCGCAACCGATCAACCATCTTTTTGTGACTGACAAAGGAAAACCGATTTACCAGAAACTTGTTTACAGGATTGTGACGAAACGTTTGGGCCAGGTAACCACTCTCGATAAAAAAAGTCCCCACGTATTGCGTCACACCTTTGCAACGCACATGCTGAATCACGGTGCCGATATCAACAGCATTAAAGAAATTTTGGGTCATGCCAACCTGAGCGCTACACAGGTATACACGCACAACACGATTGAAAAATTAAAGAAAGTTTATAAACAGGCTCATCCGAGAGCGTAAAATTTAAAGGAGGAATACATATGAAAATCAGAGTACAGTCAATTCATTTCGATGCAGACAGTAAGTTGCTTGACTTTATCCAGGAAAAAGTAGACAAGCTTGTTCATTTCTACGATCAGATTATCAGCGGAGAAGTTTTCCTCAAGCTGGATAAAGCGAACGATATGCAAAATAAAATTGTTCAGATTAAAATTCAGTTGCCCGGCAATGACCTCATTGCAAAAGAACAACGCAAAACTTTTGAAGAAGCTACTGATCTTTGTGTAGATTCTCTTTCCCGCCAGATTGTGCGGCATAAAGAAAAGATGCGCGGATTGTGATGTATTTGGTATTTAGTATTTGGTTAGGAGTTCGGAGAAAAGTGTCTCCGAACCCCGAACTGTTTATTAATAACGGATAAACTGTAAGAAGCACAATATTTTTTCACTAACATCGTATTTGATTACGCGTATCCATTCAGGAAATCATTTATTATTTAATTAACGTCTCACACGATGTCGAGAATAAGTTTTATTTTTCTTTTTTTAGTTTATTCATCGGTTGCTTTTTCACAAACTGACGGTTCATTTCAGTTGGTGAATAAAGTGGTGATTTCATATAACGATACCGCACATCTTAGTTTTGTCAACGATTCATCTCTTTACAAAGAAGGATGGGACACGCTTGCGCAGGCAAAATTCTGGAAAGATATTATCTGCATGAACAGCGATTCATGCATCATCAATGTAGCATCGTGCCGCAAACCGCTCGACAAGGTTTCCCGTTCTATCTGGATGAATCAAAATGAATTGGAGAAAACGCGATACAAAGACAGCGTTTGCTCAGCGTATTGCTATGATGCAGGTACAAATTTGTTTGTTACTTCAGGGAAAAGTGAATTTTATGAATTGAAAAAGGTGTTGCCTGACGTCAGCAAAGCGATTCGAGTATTCTGCGAAAATAACTGTGATCCGTTTTATGCACAGGCGATTCTCTTAATCGAGAGTCCCGGAAAGAATAAATCGAAATCATATGTCGGTGCAAATGGCCCGTTTCAGTTGATGGCTTCCGTTGCACGCAAGTATGGATTGAAGGTTTCCAGGTCGCGTGATGACAGAACTGATCTTGAAAAAGCGGCTCGTGTGGCTGCGAAGTTGTTAAACAAATCTTGCGTTGCCTATGTAAAGCAATATTTGAACGAACGCAGCATTACTTACAATGAAGCTGATTTATGGTTTCGTTTGCTCGTATTGCACGCGTATCATGCAGGAGCGGGAAGTGTCCATTGTGTGATTGAGCAGTTGAATCCGTCAAAAGGCGGCGTGGATTTATTCATGCAGATCTGGCAGACCGAATGTGGACGTTTTAAAAATCAATCTCAGAATTATTCCCAGATCGCACTGGCTTCACTGATGAGCTTTGATGAAATTATTAACCACGATGGCGATACTGTTTTCCTGGTTCAGGGTGATAAATACCTGAAAGACTACAGCCGGAAAACGTTTAAACCTGTGAATGCTTTTGAGTATTTAAACAAATGCATGTCAGCATATGAAACAGATCTCATTGACGGAACTATTCCGTATGATAATTTTATGAGAAAGATTAATTTTATCAGGAAGGAATTCGTTTTTATTGCGTCTCACATTACCGGGAACACAGATCGGATTTCCCTGAATCAATATCCTGCAACAGAAAATCATGTGGATAGCTTTGCAACAGCATTGTTGCGGCATCTGCGTTACGATGAAGCCATCAAACTATTGAAGTTAAACATTGACATGCATCCTGCATCAACCATTGCGTATGAAAGCCTGGCGAAAGCATATTCTTTTTCGGGCGACAAACGCATGGCTGCTATTTATAACAACCGTTCGGTTGCGTTAGGCAGGAAAGAATCCATGAAAGGAAGCGACTAGCTTTAATTTTTCGATCTCGATCTTAGTTACAATTTCGGATTTCGGATTTTAAATTGCGGATTAATTCGCAATTTAAAATCCGAAATTGACTTTCTTATTCGTCAGAAGTATTTTAATTCCAACTTTTCTCCATCAAACACAGCATACGAATTATACTTTACCCAATCGCCAAGATTGATGTAACGACTTTCTTTTTCTCCCTCTCCTTTGGAGAGGGTCGGGGTGAGGCTGATGTCAAGCGGTAAATGCCGGTGTCCGAAAATTAAAAAGTCGTAATGTTTTTTTGACAGGAGTTCCTTGGAATGAATCACCAGCCATTCCTTTTCTTCTCCGAGAAATTTTTCGTCAACCGTTCCTGTTGCAATGCGGCTTTTACCACTCCAGTAATTTGCCATCGCCACTCCGAAATTCGGGTGTAAGCGTGCAAACAACCATTGGCAAACTTTGCTTGCAAAAACTTTCTTGATGAATTTATATCCGTGATCACCGGGGCCTAATCCATCTCCATGGCCGATGTAAAAAGATTTTCCGTTGTAACTTCGTTCAATCGGCTCACGGTAAAGCTTTACGTTTAGTTCTTTTACGAGGTAATCAAACGTCCACATATCGTGGTTGCCGGTGAAGTAATGAATCGGGATTCCGCGATCAGAAATTTCTGCCAGCTTTCCGAGCAACCTTACAAAGCCACGGGGAACTACCGTTTTGTATTCAAACCAGAAATCGAAAACGTCTCCGAGCAAATACAATTCTTGGCAGTCGCTTTCTATACTTTCGAGCCAGGCAACAATTTTCTTCTCACGTTCAAGACTTTTTTCATACGTCGGAACACCCAAGTGAAAATCTGAAGCGAAGTATATTTTCTTTCCTTTTTCCAAAATCAGAATTCGATTTGTTTGATTAACGTAAGCGGGTTCAATTTGTTCAAATGTAATTCGAAGCGGATCAGATCTCCAACATCCAGTTTATTGTTATCAACGATGTATTGTATATCGTCAGAATAGAAAAGAGGAAAATAGACGGTGAAAATGTTTTTTACGACGTCCAGTTCAATTCCGGCTTCATAAGAAATTTTGGAACCGGTGGTCAGGTCATTCGAATGATCGAATGTTCCGAAGTCGGCAAATAATTTTATGGGTAATATTCCCGGTAACGATGTTTTTAAATTTAATGTCGCTAACCATTTGTCGGACTGTCGGTAGAAGAAGGTCGGAATTGCAAATCCACCTTCAGTCGCAACAAACTGTCGTGATGAAAGACCAGATGTCTCCGTTCTACCCAAAAAAATTTCGTCGAATAAGTAATCGTTCGCGCCTGGATATCCGCTTAACTGCAGCCTGTAATCTTCTCCTTGCAAAGTCGTGTTCCGGTAAAAAATATTTCCTGCATACAAACGCACATCCAGGCCTTTGTTCAATTTTCCATACGATAAAACAAATTTTTCTTCAAGTGAGGCTAGGAATAAATTAGTGTTTCCTCGTGCTTTGAAAATAAAATCAGATGGATCGATTGGATTAAAGCGATTTCTGTCGAAGCTTAACTCGAACATGGAAATTTTCTGTGATGAAGGTTTGCTTTGGTAGAAATAGGGAACGTCTTTATTGATAAAAATATTCCGAATCGTGAGCTGATATTTTATTTTTTCTGTCCGGTCTTCTGGCAGTAAGAAAAAATTAATTCGTGAGTCAATTTTATTGAATTTGAGAATGGAAGTAGAGGAGAGTCCATCGGAATTGAAGTATTGATCATGTGCATACGAATAGCTTTGTACGCCAACAGCCAGTTGAATTTTTTGAATTTTTGAATTCAACGGATAAAAATTGTAAGAAGCATTTCCTCCTCCTGCTAAATCTTTTGAACCGAATGCATACATCGGCATCACCACATACTCGAACTCTTTTTCGGGAATGAATATGTTGTAGAAAGCGGCTCCTGCCTTCAGCTTATTGTAATTGTTCCAGCCTATTGTCGGAGAATAAAAAATCTGTGTGTGATTTTCATTTTCCAGCCCTCCTAAAAAATGAAAATGGATTGGTTCAGTTTTTTTGAACAAACCTTTTGTTCTAATCGTATTGTTGCTTTGATAAAGTTCAGGCATTTTTTCATCCGCATTTATCCGGAAAGCATCGCAGTCCTCACAACTCAAACTGAGTATTTTGCTTTCTTTAAATCCTTCTATCCATTCGGTTTTTTTTATTTCTCCGTTCTTCAAACTACTGATGGATAAAGGTGAAGCGACATTTCCTGTATTTTTTAATCTGAGTGAAAATGTTCTTTTGTCATCGAGAGATTTAATTGAGGAGATTTTGTAATCGATTTTCTTTGCCGTTTTGATCATATCCTCAAACAGCCAGTCTGCATTCTTTCCGGAGGTTGTTGAGAAAACAGTTTTCAAATCTTCCGGTCGCGGATGTTTGAATTTCCATTCAGTAAAATAGCGATGCATACAACCATCAAAAAGTGAATCACCGATGTACGATTTCAGGAAGTCAAAGCTCAGGCATGTTTTATAATATACATCACCGTGGTAATTTGGAAAGGCAACCCGATCAGCAGGTGTTTCCGGTTGCTGGTCAGAATTATTTCTGGCTCCCATTAAATAGCCAAAGTACTGAAGCTTCCGGTGATTCAATTTGTCGAGTCCGAAATGCTTTGAGATGCCTCCGAGCCTTCCATATTTTTCCAATTGTTTTTCTTTATCGGCAGAATATTTTGTGTAGACATAACGTGTCTCTAAAAAATTTGTCAACCCTTCATCCATCCACGGATGCATTCGTTCATTGCTGCCAAGCATTCCGTAAAACCAATTGTGCGCTATTTCATGTGCAATGGTTACTTCGAGTTCAAACGGGTCCCCATAATTTCCGATCGCTGTAATGCACGGATATTCCATTCCGTTTCCTTCTGCGTCGGTCACATCCACAGCCGTCACATTGTTGTACGGATATTCACCGATCCATTTTGAAAAATATTCGATGGAAGATTTCATGTACTCGGGAGCTTTCTTCCAATAGAAACCTTCGATGTCGGTGAACATCATCCATGCTGTAACTTTCTTTGTCGGCAGTTCAATCTCTTCTTTTAAAACATGCCATCTTTTATCGGCAAACCATGCAAAGTCATGGACATTGGATTGATGATAATGCAACGTTTTTGTTTCTGAAGAAGAAGGAGGGAAGTTTAAGTTGGCACCGGAATAGGTTGTGAGAGCCTTTGTTTCCTCGACTTTCTCATTCAACCATTGCAATTCTTTTTCTCCGTCAACAAGACCGCCGGTTGCACCAACTAGATAATTTTTTGGAAGCGTAATGAATATATCAAAGCTTCCAAACTCAGCATAAAATTCTCCCTTGTTGATGTATGGAAAATAATTCCACCCGTTTAAATCGTACACGGCTGGTTTCGGAAACCATTGTGTGATGTAATATGCTTGTTTAAGATGCCCGAGTCGTGAAATCATGGCGGATGGAATCTTCACATGAAAAGGAGTCGTGATGGTAATTTTTTCGCCCGGCTTCAAGGGCTTGTTTAACCTGAGTTTGCAGACATCAATGGTATCCGTTAATAAATTCCATTCAATTTTTGTTCCGTCAATTTTAAAATCAAGTGAGTCGATAAATCCTCTTTCATTTTCTGTTGAATTCATAAAACGAAAATCACCTGCTTTGTAAAATTCTTTTGCAAGCGCTGTGTTTTCATTTTTATAAGCATTCGCCCACAGGTGAAAATAGATTTCATTCAGTGTATTCGGAGAATGATTCGTGTATTCAATGGTTTCGTTTGCACTCAGTTCATGTGTTACATCGTTCAACGAAACGTGAATGGTGTATGTGACTTCCTGCTGGAAATAGGTTTGTGCATTTGAAAATTGAAAATTGAAAATTGAAAAGTGAAAAAGAAGGAGGAAAAAATTATTAAGGTTGAATTTCATTATCCAATTTTCAAATTCTCAAATCATCACATTACAGCACTTCGATCAGCTTCTGTTCAAGTTCCTTCCCGGACAATCCTTTGGCAATGATTTTTCCATTTGTATTAATAAGGACTGTAAAAGGAATCGCATCCACCTGGTATGATTTCACAACTTCGGAATCCCATTTTTTCAATTCACTCACCTGTTGCCAGGTAAGACCATCCTTTTTAATGGCTTCCTTCCATGCATCCGCGTTATCATCCAATGAAACTCCGAGTATCTCGAAATTTTTATTCTTGAATTTGCGATACATCTCTACTACATGCGGATTTTCTTTTCGACATGGTCCACACCAACTTGCCCAGAAATCGATCAGGACAATTTTGCCTTTGAAAGAGGAAAGCGAAACTTGCTTTCCATTGGGAGTTTTCAGTTTGATTTCAGGAGCGATGCTTCCGACCGGGAGTTTTTTGAGGTTACCAACAAGAGATTCAAAATCTTTTACGTATTTATTATTCGGATATTCTTTAGAAAGAGAAGCCAGTAAATCATCATAAAGCCGGATGTCTTTTTGCTGATCCAAATAACGTGTTGCGGAAAGTGAAACCAATGATGTGGGATGCGCAGTTATAAAATCAACTGCAAAGACATTCATTCTCTTTGTATAGTATTTTTGAAGAACAGCTCCTGTTGAATCTTTTTTTTGGGGCGAAGTTTCCCGGATGGTGGAATAAACCAGGTTCAATGAATCAGACAGGTTGCCGTCATACGATTTTAACACCTTTATCAATTCCGAATCCTCCGAACCTTTTACAGTGTAGGTCGCTTCTATATTTTTAGCATCCCCCGTAATCTCAATGTTGTCATTTCCATTCAACAAAAGGAAAATAAGGTTATTCGGATCGGTGCGGATGACGTAATACACTTTCTCGGTCGCTTTATTCTGCAACTTGAAATTGCCGTTTGTATCTGTTTTTGCAGAGTCAAGCATATGTTCACCCTGATCATCAATTTGCTCCAGATAGATCATCGTGTTTACAGCATTTCGAAGCGTTCCGGAAATTGAACCTTCTTTTTTTTCCTCTTTCGGTTTGCAGGAGGAAACCAGGAAGATAATTCCTGAAAATATCAGTGTATATGTTAGTTTCATCATAAAAAAATCGTGCGCAAGTTAATTAAAACTCGTTATAAGATATTCAGCAAAAAATCAGATCAGTTCTCACAAAAAAATTATCTTTGCGATCACAAATAAAAGTAAAACACATTGGCACTAATTAAATCCATTTCAGGAATCAGGGGGACGATCGGGGGCAGAAGCGGAGAGAATCTTACTCCGCTGGACATTGTAAAGTTTACGGCAGCTTTTGGTTCGTGGTTGATCAATAACAGTGTTCAGAAAACGAAAAGACATTCAATCGTTATCGGTCGCGATGCACGGATTTCGGGAGAAATGGTCCAGAACCTGATTGCGGGAACCTTGAAAGGAATGGGAATAGATGTAGTCTATCTCGGACTTTCAACCACTCCGACCGTGGAGATTGCCGTTGTTGACTTTAAAGCGGATGGTGGAATAATCATCACAGCAAGTCACAATCCGAAACAATGGAATGCATTAAAGCTGTTAAATCATAAGGGAGAATTTATCTCTGCGAAAGATGGCGAAGAGGTGTTGAAAATTGCTGCTGATGAATCGTTCACTTTTGCCGAAGTAAATAAACTGGGAAAATATACAACCGATCCCAACTACCTGCAAAAACACATTGCAAAAATTCTGGAGCTTCCGCTGGTGGATGTGAAAGCAATCAAGGAAAAGAATTTTAAAATTGTCGTGGATGCCGTGAATTCAACCGGGGGAATAGCAGTTCCGGCATTGCTGAAAGCATTGGGAGTTGAACAGATCATTGAACTTTATTGCGAACCGAACGGGTTATTTTCTCATAATCCTGAACCGTTACCGGAACATCTCGGTGACCTTGCCAAAGAAGTGAAAAAGAAAAATGCGCACCTCGGAATTGCCGTGGATCCTGATGTAGACCGTCTCGCTTTGGTTTGTGAAGACGGAGAAATGTTCGGTGAAGAATATACGCTGGTTGCAGTTGCCGATTATGTATTAAAAAATAAAAAGGGAAATACCGTTTCAAATCTTTCCTCAACACGTGCTTTGCGTGATGTGACGGAGAAGGCCGGTGGAAAATATTTTGCTTCTGCTGTCGGTGAAGTGAATGTAGTGGAAGCCATGAAAGCAAATCACGCTGTGATTGGCGGAGAAGGTAACGGTGGAATTATTTACCCTGAACTTCACTACGGTCGTGATGCATTGGTTGGAATCGCTTTGTTCCTGAGTCATCTTGCAAAGTTTGGAAAGACGACTTCTATGCTGCGTTCAACATATCCGAATTATTTCATCTCGAAAAATAAAATTGAACTGACAGCAGAAATGGATGTGGATCATATCCTCGACGAAATAAAGACGAAGTACAAAAAACAACCGATCAATACCATTGACGGAGTCAAAATAGAATTTGATAAGGAATGGGTTCATTTGCGGAAAAGCAATACAGAGCCGATTATCCGGATTTATTCAGAAAGCCAGTCGCAAACGACAGCGAAAAATCTGGCGGAAAAGATTATCTTTGATATTAAGGATACGATTAGCGCCATGATGGCGAAATAGGTTTAAGGTTTACAGTTTACGAACAAGCAAACTGTAAGTGGTAAACCGTAAACTTTAAACCGTAAACAAACGAATGAGAATCTATCTCGACAACGCAGCAACAACTCCACTCGATCCTGAAGTATTGAGCGCGATGCTTCCGATGATGAAGCAACATTTCGGGAACCCTTCGTCCATCCATTCCTATGGAAGAGAAGTGAGATCTGCAATTGAAACTGCGCGCAAGTCGGTGGCGAAGTGCCTCAATGTTTCACCTTCTGAAATCTTTTTTACTTCAGGCGGAACAGAAGCGAATAACACAGCCATCCAATGCACCATTCGCGATCTTGGGATTAAACATGCAATTACTTCACGCATCGAGCATCACGCGGTGTTACATACACTGGAGGAGTTAGCGAAAGAAAAAAAAATTAAGCTCAGCTTTGTTGACCTCGACGAAAAAGGAAGAGTAAAACTCGATCACCTCGAAGAATTACTAAAGGACAATGACCGAACTCTTGTCTCTTTGATGCATGCGAACAACGAGTTGGGAAATCTTCTTCCGATAAAAAAGGTCGGAGCGATTTGCGAAAAATACAACGCAATTTTTCATTCAGATACTGTTCAGACAATGGGACATTATCCGTTCAATCTGCAGGATACGAATGTTCATTTTGTTACCTGTGCTGCTCATAAATTTCACGGGCCGAAAGGTGTCGGGTTTCTATACATTAACAGCAAGGTAAAAATTCACCCGTTTATTTTTGGTGGTGCACAGGAACGCAACATGCGTGGCGGAACTGAAAATGTGTACGGAATTATTGGACTGGCGAAAGCAATGGAGATTGCCAATGCCGGAATGGAAGAACATCGTGAACACATCCAAGGACTGAAAGATTACATGGTTGCAAAACTGAGAGAGCATATTCATGACATCGAATTCAATGGTGATACATTAGGCGATTCTCTTTATACCGTATTGAATGTTTCATTTCCTCCATCAGACATTTCTGAGATGTTGCTCTTTAACCTTGACATCAGTGGTATCGCAGCTTCCGGTGGTAGCGCCTGTAGTTCCGGTAGCAATGTCGGTTCTCATGTGTTGACTGCTTTAAACGTGAGTCCTGAGCGTCCGTCGGTTCGTTTCTCATTCAGTAAATACAGCACGAAGGAAGAAGTTGATTACGCTGTCGAGAAGCTGAAAGATTTATTTGCCGTCAAAGTTTAAGGGTACTAATTACGAATGTTTACGAATCTACTAATTACAAATTCTCCGATTAAGTTTGGGTATTTTTCTTTGATAAGATCGTATTAAAATAAGATTTTGCATTCGTAACGATTCGTACATTCGTACATATTCGTAATTCGAAGCAGTGACTATCTACCTCCTGATTATTACCTGTGTCATTTCTTTTTTAGCATTTCAGTCAAACGAAATGAGAAGCAGGATGATTTTCAATCCGTACCTGATTCATACCGACAGGCAATGGTATCGTTTTATCAGCAGCGCATTGATTCATGCCGACTGGATGCATCTGTTGGTAAACATGTACGTCCTTTATTTTTTTGGAAGTTATGTTGAATCCTACTTTCGTGAAATATTTGAAGAGAAGTCAACCAGTTACTTTTTGCTTTTATACATCGGAGGTATGATGATGTCTGTACTTCCAACGTATGGCAAGCATAAGGATGATCCGGGTTATAATGCACTGGGCGCATCAGGAGCCGTTTCATCGGTGGTGTTTGCTTTCATTTTATTGAATCCGCTGGAAAAGCTTTATGTGTTTGGTATCATTCCATTGCCCGCAATAATTTTCGGAGTTGGTTACCTGGTATATTGTGTTTACGCTTCCAAGCGTGGTCGTGACAATGTGAATCATGACGCTCATTTCTGGGGAGCCTTGTACGGTTTCTTTTTAACAATCATTCTGAAACCATCGTTGATTGTTTTATTCTTCCAGCAACTTATTTATTTCCGGCATTCCATCTGATGAACA
The DNA here is from genome assembly GCA_043787975.1 of Bacteroidota bacterium. Taxonomy (GTDB): domain Bacteria; phylum Bacteroidota; class Bacteroidia; order AKYH767-A; family 2013-40CM-41-45; genus JAPLDA01. The sequence continues at coordinate 63,362 of JAYVUK010000007.1, read as the reverse complement.
AAGCAATTTTTCTTGATCGTGACGGAGTCATCAATGTTGAACGAGGTGACTATACATGGCTTCTTGAAGATTTTAAATTGAATGATGGGTTGATTGAAGCACTGAAAATATTCCGGGAGAAAAAATATCATCTCATTGTCATCACCAACCAGGGAGGAATTGCAAAAGGTCTTTATAAAAAGGAAGAAGTTGAATACCTCCATCTGCATTTGGTTCGTGCATTGAAAAATCACAGAATCGAACTTGCCGAAATCTACTACTGTCCGCATCATCCTGATATTGGAAAGTGCATTTGCCGCAAGCCTGATTCACAACTGCTGGAAAAGGCAATCGCTCGTTTTAGCATTGACGCATCATTATCTTATTTTATCGGGGATGCCGATCGAGATGTGGAAGCCGGAAAAAAAGCCGGTGTGAAGACAATAAAAATTGATCCGAACAGTTCTTTGATGAATGTTATTCATCTTGTTGATTAAATTTTTTCAAAACAATCTTTCAGTAACTCATTCTCGTAATTTTGCAGTAGAATTTTCCAATGAACACTTTCGTTAACTACAACGGTAACATTCTTCCTGCTGATCAGCCAGTGCTGATGTCGAACAACCGTGCGTTTCGTTATGGTGATGCCGTGTTTGAAACGATCCGCCTGATGCATGGTGAGATTCTTTTTTTTGAAAAGCACCTCAATCGCTTAAGAAGAAGCATGGATCTGCTCGGTATGAAATGGCGCGATGATTTTAATTTCCACAACCTGCATCTCCTCATTCGTCACCTTGATCAGTTGAATGAACTAAAAGGAAATGGGCGCATCCGGTTGGAAGTTTTTCGGAATGAAGGCGGTGGCTATGCTCCGGAAACCAATGAAGTTTCATTTATGATAGAGGCAGAACCGTTGGAAGAAAAGGAATACCAGTTAAATGAAAACCCGCTGAGAATAGAAGTATTCACAGACATCGCGAAATCAAAAAATAAATTTTCAAGCATTAAATCATCGAATGCTTTGGTGTATGTCATGGCAGGAATTTATAAGATGCAGCAAGGACTGGATGATTGCATACTCGTTAATACGGATGGTAAAATCATCGAAGCAATTACGGCAAACATTTTCCTGGTTTCAAAAGATGAAGTCTACACACCTTCTTTAACAGATGGCTGTGTGGCAGGAGTGATGCGCGAACAACTCATGGAGTTATTGAGGGAACGCGGAAAAAAAATTCACGAGACCACGTTAACTGTTGATCATGTGATGAAAGCAGATGAGGTCTTTCTTGCGAATGTTATTGGTGGAATACGATGGGTCGGTGCTCTCAGGCAGAAACGGTATTTCAACATCTTTTCAAAAAGCTTACTAGCCGATCTGAATGAAGTACAGGTCAAAAAGGTTTGATATCATAATAAAGATTGTCAAAAAAAAGTAAGCCGCAGATTCGCAGATTTTTTTTAGGAAAAAAAATAAAATCTGCGAATCTGCGGCTATCATCTTTTGCCATGAAAATTAATTCCTTCCAGAAATTTCGAATTATTTTTTTCTTCTCTTCTGCTGTCTTCCTTTTCCTCCTGAGTTTCTTGAACTGGTATGTGCTGCTGTCCTTTTTACAGCAGTCATAGCAAGGATTTCCGCAGTGTGATTGAGGCGAACAGTTTCCTGCAGTTTTACTTTTCCTTCCGACAGTTCTTCGAGATGGTCAATGATAGTAGAATCATCTACGGTATCTTTGTTCCAGGTAAGGTACGACATCTTCATAAAATTGGCGAGGTTCTGAGTGACCTGGTCCTTGTTCGGCCCGTCTTCCATTTCCCCGATTTTCTTAATCAGTTGCTCAATCGTTTTGCCATAGTACTTATAACGGATTTTTGTCGCAGGGTAAGCAATCTTTTGCGGTTTTACTTTTAATGTTTCTTTCGGAGGAATAGGGTAGGGCGAATCCACATCCAGTTTGAAATTGGAAATGATAAAAAGATGATCCCACAGTTTATGTTTGAAATCAATAATGTTATTGTATTGAGGGTTTAGATAACCCATTACAGCCACAATGGCTCGTGCAGCGCGATTTCTTTCTTCGCGGTCTTCAATGGTTACAACGTGCTCAATCATCTTTTGGATGTTGCGCCCATATTCAGGGATTACCATGTGGTTGCGGCCTGAATTGTACTCCATTATTTCAGGTCTTGGAATTTTCTTAGTCATATATGTGCTGGAAAAAATTTAGCCGAAGATAGGGAAATTTGGAAGAATGAGAGTTATGAAGATAGAAGTTGGAAGTTAGAGGTTAGAACCTGGAGTATTGGACTCATTTTTCCAATCTCTAACTTCCAACTTCTATGTTGAGATAATCTTCAACCTCGCGAACTTCAGCAGCAACTGTTTCTGGCCGATTCCCTGGAAGAAAATGGTTGCTTTCAGATCAGGGAACTTGCCTTCAACGAGCAATACTTTCCCAACTCCGAAACGTTGATGTTCCACTTCCATACCGGTTTGTATTTCACTCGTATCATCACCGGCAAAATTCTGAACTTCGGACGAATTGATTTTCTTAAGGTGAGCCGGAGCTTTGAATGCCGGTGATTGTTTTGTTGAAAGAGGCTTTGAATTCCATCGCTCCAACGGCTTCTCATCAAAAACAAAATCACTGTTTTTATTTTTCCGGAATGTGGTTTCTTCAATAAATTCCGGAGCGATCTCGTCTAAGAAACGGCTTGGCTCACAGTTGATCAGGTTTCCCCAACGATAACGACTCACAGCGTACGAGATGGAAAGTTTCGATGCAGCGCGTGTAACGGCTACATAAAATAGTCTTCGTTCTTCTTCGAGGTCTTCACGTGAGTTCATGGAGAGTTGAGAAGGAAAAAGATTCTCTTCCAGCCCGACAACATACACGGCAGGAAACTCCAATCCTTTCGCTGCATGAATCGTCATCAGCGAAACCGTATCGTTGTCATCTTTATTTTCATCGTCAGCATCGGTGAGTAAGGCAATGTCCTGCATGAACATATCAAGTGTGCGGAATTCTTTTGTCTCATCAAAATAATCTTCATCACCTTTTGGTGTGATACTTCGTCCTGTGTCAGTAAATTCCTTTACACCGTTCAACAATTCCTGTACGTTTTCGTAACGGCTCAACCCTTCCGGTGTTTTGTCTGAATACAATTCACGCAACAATCCTGTTGAGGTTGCGATGTGACTGGCGAGATCATACGCGTTATCTTTATTCAGTTTCACAGCGAAACTTTTGATCATCGTCACAAATTCACTGATACGAGTTTGCGTTCCGCTGTTGAAACCTGCGTGATTCTGAGAAGAATCTTCAATGATATCCCAAATGCTTTTGTCGTGTTCTGCAGCCGTTATAGTCAGTTTCTCAATGGTCGTTTTACCAATTCCTCGTGCCGGAACATTGATCACACGTTTCAATGCTTCCTCATCATGAGGATTGATTGTCAACCGGAAATAAGCAATGATATCTTTAATTTCTTTTCGCTTATAAAAAGACAGGCCGCCGTAAATCCGGTAACCGATGTTCTTTTTTCTCAGCGCTTCTTCCATCGCACGCGATTGTGCATTTGTACGATATAGGATGGCGAAATTTTTATTGTGCCATTGCCTGTTCAGTTTTGTTTCGAAGATGGAGTTGGCGACCATGTTTCCTTCTTCGTTGTCACTCAGCGCACGCATCAACTGAATTTTCTCACCATGATCGTTATGCGTCCACACATCTTTCTTCAGTTGATTTTTATTGTGAACGATGATGCTGTTGGCAGCACTCACAATATTTTTTGTGGACCTGTAATTCTGTTCGAGCTTGAAAACTTTCAGATCAGGATAATCTTTTTCGAAATTTAAAATATTCTGAATGTTCGCTCCGCGGAAAGCGTAGATGGATTGTGCATCATCGCCTACGACACAAATGTTTTCATACGCAGCAGCCAGTTTTTTGAGGATCATGTATTGTGCATAGTTCGTATCCTGGAACTCGTCCACCAAAATGTATTTGAACTTGTGCTGGTACTTGTGCAATGTTTCCGGGTGCTTGCTGAGAAGCACGTACATGTTATAAAGCAGATCATCGAAATCCATTCCCGATGCCTTGAAGCAGCGTTTAGAATACAATTCGAAAAGCTTTCCCAACTTAGGTTTTCCGCTGGTGATGTCGTCATTCAGAAAATCAGTGTTCGCCTGGTATTCAGCCCATGAATACAAATTATTTTTTGCAGCCGAAATGCGATTCAGTACAATATCTGGTTTGTAGACTTTGTCATCCAGGTTTTGTTCGCGGAGAATGTCGCGCATCAAACTTTTCGTATCGTCCGTATCATAGATTGCAAAGTTGGAAGGATACCCTAATTTCTCCGCTTCAATGCGAAGGATCTTGGCAAACACAGCGTGAAAAGTTCCCATCCATAAATTACGCGCTTCACTGCCGGTGAGTTTTTCAATACGCTCACGCATCGACTTTGCTGCCTTATTTGTGAACGTGAGAGCAAGGATATTGAATGCATCCACATTATTCTGAAGCAGGTGAGCAATACGATACGTAAGCACGCGTGTTTTTCCTGAACCGGCTCCGGCAATAATCATCACAGGCCCGTCAGACTGAAGCACAGCCTGCTTTTGAGCATCATTTAAATCAGAAAGATAATTGGGATTCATCAAAGGGTCGGAAAAATTTCCTGCGTAAAAGTAAGGGATTCAGTTTTAGTTTCCTCATTTATATTTCAAAAATTAGCCGCAGATTCGCAGATTATTAAAATGGAAATAATCCTTTTTCATCTGCGAATCTGCGGCTTTTTTCTTCAATAATATTAAACAGGTTCTTAATACTTAACAAATAAATTTTCTTAAATTCGCCATCAATAATTCCATGAAATACTCTCCAAAAAAGCCAGCCATACTTTTATTACAGGACGGAACCGTTTTTCACGGCCATGCTGCCGGAGCAATAGGTACTACAACCGGTGAAATCTGTTTCAATACCGGTATGTCAGGCTATCAGGAAATTTTTACTGATCCTTCGTATTTCGGACAGTTGCTGGTTGCAACGCATGTTCACATTGGTAACTATGGAATTCATGTGGAGGAAACGGAAAGTGATTCGATTAAAATTTCCGGATTAATTTGCCGCTCTTTCAACGAAGGGTATTCACGTAAGTCGGCGATTTCGTCTATCGAAGAATATTTTAAATCTCAGAATATTGTTGCCATCAGCGATGTGGATACTCGAGCTTTGGTTCGTCACATTCGCAGCAAAGGTGCTATGAATGCCATTGTCTCTTCGGAGATATTGGATGTTGAAAAACTGAAAATAGAACTGTCGAAAGTACCTTCTATGGAAGGGTTGGAGCTTTCATCGAAAGTGACAACAAAGCAAGCATACTTTGTTGGTAATCCAAATGCTCAATACAAAGTTGCTGTGATGGATTTCGGAGTGAAGAAAAATATTATCCGCAATCTCAATAAACGCGATTGTTATGTCCAGGTATTTCCGGCAAGCACTTCCTTTCGTGAATTGAAAAAATGGAATCCTGATGGTGTGTTGTTAAGTAACGGTCCCGGCGATCCTGCTGCCATGCCTGAAGTTGTGAAGACAGTGAAGGAAATTCTGAATGATAACATTCCGTTGTTTGGTATTTGTCTCGGTCAGCAATTGCTGGCTGAAGCGTGTGATATCGGAACGTACAAAATGCATCACGGACATCGCGGAATGAATCATCCTGTAAAGAATCTGATCACTGGAAAATGCGAAATCACTTCTCAGAATCACGGTTTTTCTGTGAACGAAGAGGAAGTAAAAAAATCCGACAAAGTTGAAATCACACATGTCAACTTAAATGATGGAACGTTGGAAGGAATACGTGTGAAAGATAAAGTAGCTTTTTCTGTTCAGTATCATCCTGAAGCAGCTCCCGGTCCGCATGACGCGTCTTACTTGTTCGATGATTTCATCGAGAGTATGAGTAAGGTCATGGTTGAACATTAATGTTTCGACTTCGCTCAACATGACATCCGTTGATTTCACGCTGAGCGAAGTCGAAGCGTCAGACTCCAAACTGTTTCAGGTGATGATCCAAATGTGTGTAATGCAGTCGCGCCCAATTTTCTTTTGACATTTTACCAAGCAACGAACTTGTTGGGTGAAGTTCTTTCTTAGGGAAATTTTTTACGAGATCAATCAATGTGTTACGTTCAGCAGTAAAATCGGCAGGATTGATTCCCAAAGTAACTGTATTTATTTCTGCAAACGTTTCCGCTTTTTCTTTCGGTGTCGGCATATCCGTTTTTAAAATAAAGAAGCGCATCATTTGTTTGGTCAGCCAGTTTCCTTTTGAGGCAGTTTTGATTTCACCATAAGCAATCTTTAATCCTGCTGCAGTATGATAAAGCATCTGGTTCACGTTCATTTTTCCCCATTCATTTTTTGACTGAACACTTAATTTATTGATGCGTGAAATGATTTCTTCTTTCACTTCCGATTGCAAGAGATTTTTTCTCATGAATTTATTATTCTTAGTTCAAAGTTAAGTTGTTAGATTCTTATCTTGATTCTTGATTCTTGTCTCCCGAATCCTGATTCCTCAAAGAACCAAAGCAGCCGCTTTATCAATCGCAGCCTGCAAACCTTGTGGATTCTTACCTCCGGCTGTCGCATAAAATGCTTGTCCACCACCACCACCCTGGATTTCTTTTGCAAGTTCACGGATAATCTTAGTTGCATCTAATTTTTTTTCAGCCACTAGATTATCACTGATGATCAATGAGAGAAGTGCTTTGCCGTCAATTTCAGCTCCCGCAAGAAAGAAAAGATTCTCCAATTGATTTTTCAATTCGAAGGAAATGTTTTTGATTGCATCAGCAGAAGGTAAATCAATTTTCTCAGCGATCAGGTTGACTCCATTCACAGTCTTTACTTTCTTCAGCAAATCAACTTTAACCCGCTGACCAATTTCATTTGTGAGTTTCTCGATAAGCTTTTGCAGAGCCGCTTCTTGTGGCTGCAACGCTTCTGTTGCAAGTAATTCGTTCTGCAAATCGCCGGCTGGTCTGTCTGTAATTCTTGAAGACAGATTGACAACCGTGGTTTTTAACGATTCGATTTTTTCTTTCAAGGCATTTGCAGCGGCTGCAAATTTTTTGTTTTGCTCTTCATTGTATTTGCCAACCAACTCTCCTGTAATTGCTTCAACCCTTCGTACTCCTGCAGCAACGGAACTTTCAGAGATGATTTTGAATTTTTGAATTTGCCCTGTAGATTTCACATGTGTCCCTCCACACAACTCGCGTGAATAGTTAGGATCGAAAGTAATTACACGGACAAAGTCACCGTACTTTTCACCGAACAATGCAGTAGCTCCCATTTCCTGTGCTTCTTTGATAGGAACATTTCTCCGTTCGTCAAGTGCAATATTCTCACGCACTTTTTCATTCACGAGATGTTCAATCTTTTCCAATTCTTCATCCGTCACTTTTGCAAAATGTGAAAAGTCGAAACGCGTCACTTCATCATTCACCAATGAACCTTTCTGATTCACATGTGTTCCCAAAACTTTTTTCAAAGCAGAATGCATGAGATGCGTTGCCGAGTGATTGCTCGTAATTATTCTTCTTCTCTCTTTGTTTACAGCGGCGTGAAAAGTTGCTGATAACTCTTTTGGTAATTTATCCGCAAAATGAATGATGAGATTATTTTCCTTCTGTGTATCTGTGATGAATGTTTTCTCAGACTGCTTACTACTACTGTCTCCTGCGTCTTCTAAAAAACCTGTATCGCCAACCTGTCCACCACTTTCAGCATAGAAAGGAGTTTGCGAAAGAACCAATTGAAATTGTTCTTTGCCTTTCGCTTTTACTTTTCGGTACTTAGTAATTTCACAATCACATTCCAGTTCATCATAGCCGACAAAGGATGTTTCTTCTTCTTTCAAAACAATCCAGTCCTCCGTATCTACAACAGCTGCTGCACGCGACCGTTCTTTTTGCTTAGTAAGACATTTAGTAAATCCATCCATGTCCACATCCACTCCTTTTTCACGAGCCATGAGTTGCGTAAGGTCAATCGGGAAACCGAATGTGTCATAGAGTTCGAAAGCAAATTCACCCGAAATATTTTTTGATTTATTTTCTTCAAACTTTTTAATTCCTGTTTCGAGCGTTCGTAAAAATGAATTTTCTTCTTCCATGATTACACGGATGATAAAATCCTGCTGCGCTTTTATTTCAGGAAACACATCTTTAAATTGCTCGGCAAGAATCGGAACAAGATTATTTAGAAATGGTTCTTTGAAATTCAAAAAAGTAAATCCATAGCGAACAGCTCTGCGAAGAATTCTCCGTATCACATAACCAGCTTTGTTATTGGAAGGAAGTTGTCCGTCAGCAATCGCGCAGGTAATCGCACGAATGTGATCAGACATGACGCGCATCGCAATGTCTGTCTTTTCATTCGCCCCGTATTTTATTCCTGCACGTGTAGAAATGTATTGTATCATCGGCTGAAAAACATCCGTATCATAATTCGATGTCTTGCCTTGCAACGCCATACACAAACGTTCGAAGCCCATTCCCGTATCCACATGTTTTGCAGGAAGGGGCTCCAGCGAACCATCTGCTTTGCGATTGAATTCCATGAACACGTTGTTCCAGATTTCAATCACCTGCGGGTGACTTGCATTCACTAAACTTTTGCCATCCACTTTTTTGCGTTCAGCATCACTTCGTAAATCCACATGAATTTCTGAACACGGACCACACGGACCTTGCTCACCCATCTCCCAGAAATTGTCCTTTTTATTTCCTTTCAGAATCCGGTCTTCTGCAATGTGCCTCTTCCAGAAATCATAAGCATCCTGGTCGAAATCTAATTTCTCTTTTGCATCACCTTCAAAAACGGTTACGTACAAACGGTCTTTCGGAAGTTTGTAAACATCAGTCAGTAATTCCCATGCCCACGCAATCGCTTCCTTCTTAAAATAATCTCCGAAGCTCCAGTTGCCAAGCATCTCGAACATCGTGTGGTGATAGGTGTCAATACCAACTTCTTCGAGATCGTTGTGCTTTCCTGAAACCCGCAAACACTTTTGTGTATCAGCAACACGTTTATATTTTGCAGGTTGATTGCCGAGAAAAATATCTTTGAACTGATTCATTCCCGCATTGGTAAACATCAATGTCGGATCATTCTTGATAACCATTGGTGCAGACGAAACAATCTGGTGTTCTTTGTTTTTAAAAAAATCAAGAAAAATTTTTCGTATTTCGGATGAAGTCATTTCAATAGTTGAGTATTTCTGATTTGATATTTCTGATTTTAAATTGCCGGTTAATTATTCAATAGAAACTGTTAGTAATTGCTTAATAATAAATAACTTTCGCTATTAACATGCTTTAACTTTGAGATAAGGGATGATTGAGTAAATTCGCGCTGCTGAATTTGGCAGCCAAATTTAGAGCAAAATACTTTACTACAACGAATGCCTAAAGTAAAATACTATTTCAATACTCACTCGCTGAAATACGAGAAGGTAATTGTCAACTGGAAGAAGAAACTCCTACGTGCATTCGGTTTCCTTTCTGCGGCTACGGTATTTGCCTCAGTGATCGTTTTAATTGCTTATAATTTTTTCGATTCTCCAAAGGAAAAGCAGTTGAAAAGGGATTTGGAGGAAACCTCGTTGCAGCTTGAAATTTTAAAACAACGTGCCGACCAGGTGGAAACTGTTTTGAGAGATATCCAGGAGCGTGACAATACCATTTACCGTGTCATCTTTGAAGCCGATCCGATTCCTTCAACCGTGCGCGAAGCCGGTTACGGTGGAGTGGATCGCTATAAGAAACTCACCGATTTTTACAATGCCGAATTGCTTGTTGATGTGACCAAACACATGGATAAACTTTCAAAACAACTGTATGTGCAGTCAAAATCGTTTGATGAAGTGTTTGATCTTGTGAAAAACAAAGCTGCCATGCTGGCTGCAATTCCTGCCATTCAACCGGTCGCAAATAAGGATTTGAAGCATGTCGCAAGTGGCTATGGCTGGCGAATTCACCCGATCTACAAAACGGAAAAGTTTCATGCCGGAATGGATTTTACAGCGCCCGTGGGCACGCCGATTCATGCAACCGGAAATGGTGTCATTGAGAAGGTTGAGTTTGATGGAAGAGGCCTTGGGAATAATGTTACAATTAATCATAGCTATGGGTATGAGTCCGTGTATGGGCACATGAGCAAGATTATCGTGAAACCCGGACAAAAAATCATGCGTGGAGATTTGATCGGTTATGTTGGAAGTACCGGAAGTTCTACCGGTCCGCATTTGCATTACGAAGTGCGCAAGAATGGAAGCACACTCAACCCCGTTAATTTTTACTACAACGATCTCACACCGGAGGAGTATGCGAAAATGGTAGAGATTTCATCCCAGGCAACTCAGTCGTTTGATTAAAAGCTGCAGTAAGTAGCAGCAGTAAGCAGTTTGTCCCGCTTAAGTTGTTGAAATCTTCTTTCAAAAAAGTACTACCTTAAATTCCACTATTCGTACATTCGTACTCTATTCGTAATTCGTAGTACCATGGCTTACAAAGAAAAAGAAATTGAAAAATTGTACTTCACCATTGGAGAAGTTGCTAAAATGTTTGAAGTAAACACCTCGCACATTCGTTTTTGGTCAAAAGAATTTGATGTGATTAAACCTGCTACCAATAAAAAGGGAAATCGCATGTATACGCAAAGTGACATTGACAATTTCAAAAAGATCTATCATCTCGTAAAGGAAAAAGGATTCACACTGAAAGGTGCGAAAATTGAATTGAAGGATGGTAAAACTAAAATGAAATTAAGCGGAGCTCCTGCTGTTGCTTTCAAAGAAACTATTTCTGAAACTTTTGTTGAGCCTGGACTTTTTGTTGAGTCTGAAGTAAAGGATGACTTCGTTGACAAAATTGCTCTGAAAAACTCTCTTCATAAAATCAGGAAATCATTGGTGGAGATCCAGGGACAACTGGCGCAGTTGGAAGTCTGAGACGCTTCATTGCCGGAACGCTGCTTTTAAAATCCTGTATTTATTATTGTCCTTGCAGGAAGGTGGGTATGCGCTCAGGCTTCCTTTTCATAACAAACTGTTTCGTAAATTTGGAATGGCGAATTCTATTTTTTATGACAACAGAATATTCCTCTCCTGCTGCGCCTATCCTGAAAAAAATTTCCAGGATACTGAATGTCCTTTTTTTTATCATCGGCATTTTCGTACTCGTTGGATGGGGGGCACATATTGAAACCCTGAAACGACTCAAACCGGATGCTGTGGCTGTTAATCCGCTTTCAGCAATTTGTTTTTTGCTGTGCGCTGTTTCTCTTTGGATTCAGCAAAATGAAGATGCAGAAGACAAGAGATTAAAAACAGCAAGACGAATAGCGTTGGTGGTAACCGTGATCGGATTCGGAAGATTCATATTCACGGTTTTCGGTTTTAATTTTTTTCTTGATACGGCCCTTTTCTCCGATCAACTGATGGATCCTTTACGAAACAGCGTTAATCAAATGGCTCCCAATACAGCCATCTGTTTTTTTCTTGGCGGACTTTCGCTCCTGTGGTTTGATAAGGAAATTTTTCACGGCCGCAGACCGGCACAATACTTCTCAATCATCATCATGTTTATTGCTATTCTTTCTTTGTATGGATATGTGTACGGCGTAAAATTTTTGTATGGAATAGCGCACTATATTCCCATGTCAGTGATAACCGCTTTCAGTTTTTTGTTTCTCTCTTTAGCCATGTTGTTTGCACATCCTGAAAAAGGATCCATGGCAATCATCATCGGTGATACCTCAGCAGAAGTCACCCTGTTGCGTCTTGCTGCTTTTCTCATTCCATTAGTGATGGGATGGTTGAAACTGAAAGGTGAAAAGCTTGGTTATTACGGCTCTGAATTTGGCACCGCCTTGTTTGCGATCGTTACTTATGCGCTGGCGTTGTTTCTGCTTGGGCGAAGGTCTGTTGTGAATTACAGAATGCGCCAGGTAAAAAAGGAAGCAGCCGATGAACTAAAAAAAGCGCACGATCGCTTCTTTCAATTCTTTCATCTGAGCCCGGAAGTAAAAGCAATTTCCCGTTTGGAGGATGGAAAAATGCTTTACGTCAACAAAGCATACGAAGATTTTTTCGGTATCGAAGCAAAGGATGCCATCGGAAAAACATCGCTTGAATTAAAAACGATATCTCCTGAACAGCGTGATGAGATCATCGCTAAAATAAAGGAATCAGGAATGACCAGAGGCATAGAAACAAAATTTAAAAACCGCTACGGAGAAATCAGAGATGTATTCATTGATACGGAAATCATTGATCTGCATGATCAAAAATGTATTCTGTCAAACGTGCATGATATTACTTCCAGGAAGAAGACAGAAGAAGAGTTACAGCAAAAAGAACAATTGTTAAATGAAATAAGGGATAAGTATAATCAATTGTTGGAAGACATGAATAATAGGCATGTTGCAAAGTAAATGTGAATGGAAGTTCTGAGTACTATTGCGAACGGGCAAACGGAAAAGTTCAATCCATGACCTTTATTGGTAGCATCCGCAAAAAAAATATGGAAACAAAAGACAGCAACGGAAACATTCTGAACGATGGTGACTCTGTGCATCTCGTTAAAGATTTAAAAGTAAAAGGTTCTTCAAGTACGTTAAAGAGAGGAGTGAAGATAAAAGGCATTCGGCTTACCGAAGATCCTGACGAAGTGGAATGTCGTGTGGATGGCAGCGTCATTGTACTTAAAACAATGTTTCTGAAGAAAGCGTAAACGGAGCTAAATTTTCCTGAAAATTAATTCGCAGCTCTTCTTTTTTGGTGGCGACAAAGTCCTTCATCTAAAAAAGCAAGATATTGTTTGATGTCAGGTGTGTAACCATGCGGCTTTGCCAGAATTTTTCCTTTGTTGTCGAGGAGCACATAATACGGTTGCGAATTGGTTTTATAGATAGATGCCTGCATGTCACTCCACTTATTTCCGATCGTTTTTATTTTTTTTCCTGTTGTTGGTGAAACGGTTTGCAGGTTCGCCGGCAACGCTTCTTTATCATCAACATACAAAGAGATTAATACATATTTTTCTGACAGGCGGTTCAGCACTTTTGAATCGCTCCAAACATTGTCTTCCATCTTGCGGCAATTCACGCAACTCCAGCCGGTGAAATCAACCATCACCGGTTTACCTTGTTCTTTTGCATAACGCATCCCTTCTTCATAATCATGAAAACAATTCAGGTCGTGAGGACATTCATTCGTAGTGGTTGTTTTCCATTCTTTGTAAAAGTCAGGAGGAGGAAATCCGCTGATCAGTTTCAACGGTGCGCCCCATACACCGGGTGTAAGGTAGAGTGCAAATGAAAATGAGAGTATGGCACACAACAACCGCTTGATTGAAACATGAGTCACTTCACTATCATGTGCAAATCGGATTTTACCAAGCATATAAAAACCTAGCATCGAGAAAATGATAATCCAGATCACGATAAAAATTTCCCGTTTCAAAAATCCCCAGTGATAGGCTAGATCCACATTCGATAAAAACTTCAGCGCAAGCGCAAGCTCGATGAATCCCAACGTAACTTTCACGGTGTTTAACCAACCACCTGATTTCGGCAAAGAACTCAGCCAACCCGGGAACATGGCAAACAAGGCAAATGGCAGCGCGAGGGCGACTGCAAATCCTGTCATGCCGGCAATCGGTCCGAGGTAACTTCTTCCATGAGCAGCTTCTACGAGCAAGGTTCCGATGATCGGACCTGTACACGAAAATGAAACGAGTGAAAGTGTAAACGCCATAAAAAATATTCCGATCAGTCCTCCACGATCACTGGCTGCATCAGCTTTATTGACGAATGAACTGGGTAATGTAATTTCAAACGCTCCGAAAAATGAAATCGCAAAGATGATGAAGATGACAAAGAATGTCAGGTTGAAGAAGCCGTTACTTGCAAGATCATTTAATGCATCGGAACCGAAAGAAACTGTCACGATTAAGCCAAGCACAACATAAATAATAATGATGGAAGCCGCATAGATCAATGCATTGACCAATCCTTTTTTTCGACTGCCGCTTCGCTTCGTGAAAAAACTTACCGTCATCGGAATCATCGGGAATACACATGGAGTTAGCAAGGCGAGAAATCCTCCCAACATACCAGCTATAAAAATGGCGATAAAAGACCCGTCAAAAGAAGCGGTCTGTTCATCAGTGCCGCAACCGGCTTCAAGTTGTGTATCATTTCCGGTCGAAGGTAAAATAACTGTAGTATCAGCAGGAGCAACTACGATACTCGCACGATTGGTGTCAGCTAGACTTTTTTCGGAAGCAGATTGGCCGTTACTTTTTTCTAAAGAATTATTTTCTGATTTACTTTTCCCGATATTAAAAACAAACGCAGTATCAAACTGGATGCACGATTCCTTACAAACCTGCCCGTTTAGTTCCCCTTGAATTTTGCAGGCATCGCCTTTGAGTTTTATTTTTTGTTTCAGAATCATTTCCCCGCTAAACGTAAGAACCCTTACTCCAAAAGTGGAATCAAATTCTTCGTGTGGATGTGGCTCTGTTACTTTACCAACCAACTCATAACACGTGTTAGGAGTGAAGGTAAAGAGCATTGGTAACGGGCCGCCATCGGGAGTAAACTGGGAATATACATGCCAGTCTTTGTCAATCTTAGCTTTGAAAAGAAGGGTCGCTTCACCTACTTTCGTTTGTTCAATGGAGTAACTCCACTTAACCGGATTAACAAACTGTGAAAAAGAAGCGGAGCTGATAAAGACCAATAAAACAAGTACGAAGAATTTTTTCATCCGGTAAAACTAATTGACAATAATGAAGATTTACTGCTGATAACGGTGAGAATGTAATTTTGTTCTCTAAAGAAGGTGCACTAAAATAGGAAAAAAAGCATCTTAGAACCAACTAAAAAGATCATTCAGTTGAAGCCCTGATTTTTGAGTCTGGCTTAAGTCTTTGGTAATCATTCCTTCCTGCATCAGGAGAAGGCGGTCACCGTAAGCTAAAGCGTCCTTTAACTGATGTGTAATAAGAAATGCATGGAGATGAAATTCTTTGATAATCTTATCGGCAAGTTTCATTAATAACTCAGCAGTTTTCGGATCCAATGCAGCAGCCGGTTCATCCAGTAAGAGAACTTTTGTTTCATCCATCACCGACATGAGTAGTGTCAAGGCTTGCCTTTGTCCACCTGACAACGTTCCCATCTGTTGATCAACTTTATTTTCAAGTCCGAGGTTCAATAGAGAAATTTTGTCCTGAACTTTCTTTTTGAACTTTTCATTTGTGCCAATGGTAAATTTTTTCGCTTGAGTACGGATGGAAGCAAGACGGAAATTTTCCAGAATAGAAAGTTCGGGTGCAGTTCCCATCAATGGATCCTGGAAGATGCGCGCAATCCATTTACTCCGCTGATGTTCTTTCAAGTGGGTGATTTCATTTCCATCCACAAGTATCTTTCCTGTGGTCACACGCACGCTTCCTGCAATGGCATTCAGCAATGAAGATTTTCCTGAACCGTTCGAACCGACAATTACAACAAACTGTGAAGAATCTATTTTCAGGGTCACATCCTGCAATGCGTTCACTTCATTCGAAGTATTCCGATTAAATATTTTGGAAATATGTTGCAACTCGATCATGATGCCCGTTTCAGATTAGGAATACTCACCACGATTAAAACAAACACCGCTACAACAAGTTTTAAATACAAAGCATCAATTCCAATGGACAATGCAAAAGCAAGGATGAGTCTGAAGACAATGCTTCCGAGAATGACTCCAAGCAAATGCCAGCCAATTTTGTGAATGCGAAACAGTTTCAAAAATATTTCTCCGATCATCACAGAACCCAACCCGAGAATAACAATTCCGATTCCCATGTTGATGTCAGCGAAACTTTGAATTTGTGTAATGAGAAAACCACTCAGTGCAATCAACCCGTTTGCAAGAGCAAGACCGATGATTTTCATGCGATCCGTATTAACTCCCAATGCACGAATCATGTTTTCATTATTACCTGTTGCGCGCATGGCAAGTCCGAAATCTGTTTTCAATAACCGGGAAACAATTAGCCATGCCAAAATAGAAAATGACACGAGAACAACTAGTTGCTGTGAAGTTTGGTCACTAATAAAAGATACCTGGTTAAAAATAGTGTTCACATCAATCAAAGGAATGTTGGACCGTCCCATGATGCTAAGATTCACAGAATATAACGCCGTCATGACGAGAATCCCGGCCAGCAATGCATTTACTTTTAACTTGGTGTGAATTATTCCTGTGATGGATCCTGCCAATGCTCCGCAAAGAAATACAACAAGTAAAACAAGTGGGAGGGAAGTGTGCTCCGAAATAAGGATTGCAGTTACAGCACCTCCAAGTGTAAAACTTCCGTCCGTTGTAATGTCAGGAATATTGAAGATGCGCATGGAAATGAAAATCCCCAATGCAAGCGATGCGAAACCTAGACCGAGTAAGATGGCTGAGAGATAGAAGTTCATCGGATCAATTGCTAAACGGTTAAATTGTTAAATGGTTTTAAGCAATTCGACAATAAGCAATCCGGCATCACTTTACAGGAGTATATGATAAGTCAAAATGAAGAGAATATTGTTTTGCCTTTCCTTCGTTAAAAACTCGCCGTCTCAATTTCACGATTTCCGGTTGCAGACCATTCGTTGATTTTGTAACGAGAAATTGTGCTGCCTGAACTCCGCTCTGGTAGCCCCATTGATACATGTCGGCTCCGAAAGCAGCAACAGCACCGCGCTTCACCAATCCTTCTTCACTTGTGAAAACAGGAACTTTTGCGTCGTCACAGCTCTTTACAATGATTTCCATGGAAGAAAAAACAACGTTATCAGGCAAGGCGAAAAATGCATCGATCTTTTTATTCAACAAAGCGCCGACAACAAGTTGTGTTTCGTTTGAATTGTTGACCGGAAGTTTTTCCAGCTTTAATCCGAGCTTTGAACATTCCATTTCTATTCGCGCGAGTGCATCCACCGATTGTGGTTCTGACTGATTAAAAATAGTTCCGATCTTTTTTGCCGAAGGCAATATTTTTTTAATGAGCATCACAGAGGTGTCAATGTATTCAAGTGTTTCATACACTCCAAAAAGATTGGAAGGAGCTTTTCCGTTTGCGTCTGTCAGCTTTGCAATATCAGGCCTCGGGGAAACCATCATGAACACCGGAATTATTTTTGTCTTCTGAACAGCTGTAATTGTAGAAAGTGTTGGATTGGTTGCAATCAGATCAACAGGTTGAGAAACGAGGTAATCACATGCCTGTTGCAGCGTAGGTTGATCATTTTGTGCGTTGCGATAAATTACGTCCAGGTTTTTATCATCATAGCCATGATCCTTCAGTGCCGCAAAAAATCCCTTCTTCGCGTGCTCCAATGTTTCATCCTGCAATAGGTCAAGGAATCCGATGGTGAATTTTTTTTGTTCCTGAGTTTTTGTTTGGGAACTATTGCAACTGAAAAATGTTGCCGCAAGAATCAATGCAAAAAGATTTTTTCTTTTCATAGTTGACGAAGGTAAAAAAAAGGTCTGCGACCTGTAGCGATTTAAATCGTTACCAACTTCCGCCGGCACCACCGCCACCGGAACTTCCACCACCAAAGCCACCGAATCCTCCACCACCACTTCCAAAGCCGCCGCCTCCCGAAAATCCTCCCCACGAACCACGACTTCTGTTTGATGCTGCATTCAGCAATGCCCAGGCGGCCCAGAAACCCAAATGATTTGTACTCGCATATCTTCTTGTCCGTGAAACTTTAGAAAAAATTACGATCACGAAAATAAAAATAAACATCAGGAAAGGAAACCATGGAACATTTTTATTTGTTTTGTGTTTCATGTATTCATCGGCAGTAAATTCTCCTTTTACGATGGACATGATTGAATTGGTTGCCTGGTCAAGACCCTGGTAAAAATCTCCGGCTTTGAAATTTGGAACGATGTCTTTTTCAATGATTCTTTTACAAAGCACATCAGGCAGTACGCCTTCGATACCATGTCCTGTTGTGATCCACATTTTTCGGTCTTCTTTCGCAACCAGGATGAGTACACCGTTGTTTTTTTTCTCTTGTCCGATTTTCCATTTATTAAAAAGCTGAACGGTATAATCTGAAATGTCATAGCCACCGACAGAACGTAAAACGACCACTGCAATTTGCGTTGAGGTCGAATCATTGAAGGCAACCAGCTTTTGCTCAAGAGAAATTTGCTCCTGTTGGCTAAGCGTACTTGTGTAATCGGTAACGAGGGTGTTAGAACGTTCAGGGAAATCATCAGCGAGAGAAAAAAAAGGAATAAGTAATAATGAAAAAGTAATAAAAATATTAGCTGATAGATTTTTCAACGTATAAAGCACTTTATTCATTATTATTTATTCATTATTACTTTCCAAAAACAATATCATCCGACAATTCATTTGCATCATTTTTCCGGCACGGGAATTTCTTTTGTAATGTTTCTCCCGCCATTCGTATTCCTTTGTTCAAACCGCTAACAAAATCTCCCTCGGTGAAATGATGTTGCATTTCAAGTTTGATGTCATGCCAGAAATCCTTGTGTACCGAGGAATGAATTCCCGCATCGCCAAGAATGGCAAACTTACGCGACTTCAGAGCAAGATAAAACAACACACCATTGCGTTGTTTGGTTTCATGCATCTTAAGTTCTTTGAAAATAAAAGCAGCGCGATCCAATACATTTTCATTGCAGGTTTCTTCAATGAACAAGCGTATTTCTCCTGATGTATTCTTCTCGGCTGCTTTTACAGAAGCGAGAATCAGTTCACGATCCGTGTCTGAAAAATTATTTTCTGCACTCATCAGAATTTAACGGTAGGAGCCTTCTCAGATCCTTTATCTGCTTCGTAATAAGGTTTGTCTTTAAACCCAAAAAGACTAGCTATGATCACGCGTGGAAATTTTTGACGCGCAGTATTGTATGACTGTGCGGCTTCGTTGAATTGTCTGCGCGCTTCATTGATGCGGTTTTCAGTTCCTTCCAATTGTGCCTGCAAATCCTGGAAACCCTGAACGGCTTTCAGCTGAGGATAATTTTCGGCAACTGCCAGCAACCGTCCGAGCGCTCCGCTCAGTTGTGATTGTGCTTGCTGGAATTGCTGCAACTTTTCAGGAGTAAGATCATTTGCGTCAATGTGCATGGAAGTGGCATTGGCTCTTGCCTGCGTCACGGCTTCCAATGTTGACTTTTCAAAATCAGCAGCTCCTTTTACCGTGCTTACTAAGTTCGGAACCAAGTCAGCCCTGCGTTGATAAGAAGTTTCAACATTTGCCCACGCTTTGTTTACGTTTTCGCGTGAACCGACTAATCCATTGTATCCAACGATACCTATCAATACTAAAACTCCAAGTACAATCCAGATGGTGTATTTTTTCATAGTGTTTGTGTTTTAAGTTTGCGGGTTTGTCAACTATTGCACCGAGTAATTTCTCATAGCACTTTGTCAGGTATTATAGCAGTTCGATGTGATGAATGCTGCGAATTGGCATGTGGGTATTGGATTTCAGGATGACATAGTTTTGTGTCATTTCCCATACCGTGGTTTCCACCATCATGACTCCTTCTTCACTCTGGAAAACTATTTTCACTTTGTTATGCTCATTGTTGCCAAGCTTCATTGCGTTTTCCAAATCTGATTTTCGTTTGCGTATTTCTTCTTCGCTTGCTAAAACCTCCCTGTTCGGAATTTTCAACTTCGGAATATCTTCCTTCACTATTAATTTCGATTGAATCATAATTTTGATTGATCAAGAAATCAATGCAAAGTAAAACAATTTGTAACGGAAAAATTACTTTTGATCAAAATTCAGCGTCTTTTCTTTGAATTAGGAATGCTTTCTGAATAATTAAATTAAACTTCATTAAACCTTTAGGCATTTGTACCCATCTTAGCAGCTCAAAACTAAAACAGAAAACAATATGAAAAAATTAATGAGCCTCGCAGTTGCCGTCGTATTTACTGCTTCTGCATTTGCACAAACAACTCCTGCTGCGAATGCAGCAACAACTCCTGCTACGAAATCTGACATTAAGCAAGACCGGGTTGAAATTAAACAAGACAAAGCCGAGCTTAAGAATGACAAACAAAATTTGAAACAGGATAAAGTTGCCGGCAATAAAGTTCAGGCAAAGGCAGACAAAGCAGAAATCAAAGGTGACAAGGCTGAATTGAAAAATGACAAAAAAGATATTCAGCAAGACAAAAAAGCAAAGCATGAAGATAATGGTAACCATTATGGACAGAACAAAGAACATAAGAATAATGGTCATCATTATGGTCAGCATAAACAACATCATGAAAACAAGAAGAGCAAATAATTTTTCTTCTTGACACAAAATAAAAAAAATGCAGGGTCACAGATCCTGCATTTTTTTTATGACTATCCCGGAAGCAGATGAACTCAATAAGCAACCGGGAATGATTAATTTACGATGTAATAATTCGTTGAACTGTTTGTATTATTGCAGCGATGAAACACCTGCTCCTTTTTGTCTTCCTCCTTTTTCTCAACCGGTTTTCTTATGCTCAGGATACCATTGTTCAGAAAAACGGAACACGCATTCCTGCCAAAGTTCTCGAAATTGACAAAAGTGATATCAGGTATAAGAAGTTTGAAAACATCGAAGGACCTTCTTACGTGCTTCCGAAAAGCGAGCTAAGCCTGATTCGCTATCAAAATGGAAGCGTGGATACATTTAACCTTGTTTCTCCAACCAGGCAGGTTAAGCCTGCCATCCAACCACTGAGTGAAATGTACCTGAAAGGGCAACATGATGCGGAGATTTATTACACGAATTATAAACCTGCTGCAAGATGGACGCTTGGGTTGACGCTTCCTCTCAATGCAATTGGAGTTATTCCGGCAGTTGCATTTTCTGCGACTCCTCCACGCAAGGAAAATCTCGGATGCCCGGATCAAAACCTTTTAAGCAATCCCGATTATTTTAACGGTTATGTAGCAAAGGCGAAAGACAAAAAGGGCAGTCATGTGATGAAAAATTTTGGAATCGGTTGCCTGGGAAGTTTTCTTTTATACGGCACTTTGTTAATCAGTACGAAATAACTCAACTCAACTGTTCACAGCGAGACTGTGTTCTTTCTCTTTTTCAATAGCGGCAACATGGTTGTAAGGGCGATTTTCCATTTTACTTTTGAACCATTCGTGAAAGATAATTAACTCAGGACTTTTGATTTGCCAGCGATAATCAACATGATCTGATTCGAGTAAATTGAAATAGCGCACACGGTTTTTATAAACTTTTTGAAAATCGAACTGCTCGTTGATTAGTTTTAAAAGGATGCGCAGAATGAAAATATTTCTCTTGCGAACATGCTTGCTCTTTAGCGTTCGTTTAATGTGCTTTTCTAAATTCTGAACCTGCAAATCCACCGATTCAAAATCATTCATCTCAATGCGGTTAATGATGGTTAGAATCCGTTTTCCGATGTTCCATCCTTCTTTGTCTTTTTCAATCTCGCTTACTTCAGAAAGCAATTCAGCGGAGTGATTGAACTCGCCTTTTAATGTTTTGAGACATGCTAAAAGATACGCTCGTTTGCTATAAAGGAAAGGCGTTTTAGAGGTACGCGAAGCGTGATATAATTCTTCGATTAATTGTTCGGATTCTGTAATTTTATCAGAATAAAATAGAGCATAAAACTCGATTTCTTTTGCAACTCCTGTATTGACAACACTATCCGAAAAAAAATGAAGTGCATCTTTGGAATGTAATAAGCTATCTTTAAAATCATACATCAGAAGTCTATTGTTCGCAATATTTACAATAGTGATCCCGATTCTAAATTTGGTATAAATAGCAATGTTGTTTTCAAGTAATTCTTTTAAACGGAGTAATGTTTTTTGAGCATTTGAAAAATCAGAATTGTTCTGGTAATACTCTGTTAATAGGAACAAATAATAATATCCTACAGATGATGAGTTAGTCTCTTCATAATCTGCTTTTAATTTTTCTAATGCTTGATCCAGCTCATCTTTATAGTCCAAATAGGAAGAAGAAAAATTAATCTTAGCAGAAAGCGAATTGTAGATATCGAGGGCAATGCTGTACGCTTTTCTGCTCTTTTCAAAAAAGATAATTTCTTTTTTGATCTTCAGATTTGCGGCAGAGCCAGATCGGAAGGACAGATACCGTTGTTTGGCTTGTAACGCTTCTATTAATGCATCATAAATTTCGTATTGTTTAGCAGAGGTAATTATCCTGTTTTGGAATCCTTCAATTTCATCATTCATTCCTCTCAAATACATCACTTCACTTTGCAAAAGCTTTTTCCTTAAATCAAAGATTGCTCGATTTCTTCGTCCATAATTTTCCAGTCTCCCAAGATTGCCATCAAATAGTATTATTTCATAAATCTTATCTTTTAAACGATTAATAAGCTTAGTAAAAGCATGATAATTTAATTTTTTATAAAGTAAAAGTTGGAGATCATTTGAGGAAATATCCCTTTTCGATAAGAGCAGTTTCACAAGCTTAATGCTTTTTAAAGATTGATCCTTTACTTGTTTTTGATGGTATTTGAGAAAATTAATAAGTGATTTAACCTCTTCTTTTTTAAGTTTATAAAGGACACTTCTTAATATATTTAGTGAATTCATTTGCTATTTTGTTAATTATTTTCTTAATTTGTAAGGATATTATGAATTATTCATATATTTCATTTAATCAATAATTTATATTAGTATAGTTAAACAATTAAATCAACTTAAAACATGTTACAATTACTCATTTCAGTATTGCTTTCTTTTGGATTTTCTTATAACGACCAAGGAAAGCTTGTTGGTTCCGGTGAACTCAACAAACAAGACGTCATCCAACAGATGAAGAACAATGCAGATTACCAAACACTAGGTGGTGATGGTGCTTTGGATGCAATTGTGATTGGAGATAATGTGGATCCAATACAATAAAATTTAGCGTATCAATCAGTCCTAATTAAAAGCGAGATTTTCTCATTTTAATTATTTTTATGTCTAACTTTTATGCAAGTTGGGGTAAAAATTTTTTTGTCCAAATTTTATTTATTAACAAAATTATAGGTCATTTAAAATCAATAATAAAATTTGATTTAGTGAAGTAAAATACTTCATACTTTAATTTCATTACTTGAATATTTTATTAAATTATTTTAATAATTTTGATCATTTTTTTAATTATTACATGTCTCATTCTTTTGGAGTTGTCCCTTTTAATAAGAGTATAGACGGAATACTTTTGACCTAACTTAACTCAAAACCCGTTAACTCATGGCTGCAAAAAGACTTGATCCAACCAGTTATCCACCTGACGTAAAACCAACTCCGCGTTTCAAAAAAGTATTGTTGATTGATGACAGCGAAGTGGATCTGTTTGTTAGCCGGACAATTTTGAATAAAATTTCATTTGCCAAAGAGATTCACGAGGAAAGGAATGCTGAACGGGTCATTGATTTCTTAAAAAATATTGACCGGCTTAGTGAGGTTCCCGATATCATTTTCCTCGATCTCAACATGCCTCTGATGAGCGGTTTTGAATTCCTTGCAGAGTTCAGCAAGTTGGGTGAGTTTGTGAGGAACAAATGCAAAATTATTGTGGTTACGTCCTCCCGAAATGCAATGGATAGGCACCGGGCGCTGATGTTTAAAAGTGTAATCAGATTCTTCCACAAACCCATCGATATTAACCTCATTAGCTCCAATCTATTCTGAAAAATTATTTTTAACGCGTTAAACGATTCGTGTATTTTCGCTGACGAATGAGAAAGCTGAAGGCAGCAGAACTACAGGATTTTTTGGAGGAGAAGTTTTTTCTTTACAACAACAGTAAATTCATTGAAACGGATCCTGTTTCTATTCCTCACCTGTTTTCAAAAAAGGAAGACATTGAAATTGCCGGTTTCCTTTCTGCAACCATTGCCTGGGGTCAACGCAAAACAATTCTTCGTAATGCACGCCAGCTCATGCGCTGGATGGATGATGATCCCCACCAATTCATTTCAAACTTTACTGAAGATGACCTCGATCCTTTCCGGAAGTTTGTTCACCGGACTTTTCATGCTGATGACTGTATCTTCTTTTTAAAATCGTTGCAGAATATCTATAAGAATCATACAAGTCTTTCAACCATTTTTGCTACAAATAACCTGAATGATAATGCTGATATTCTTCATTCAATTCTTAATGCACGCAAGGTGTTCTTTGAACTTCAGCATCTGAAAAGAAATGAAAAACATTTTTCTGATCCGTCTACCGGCTCTGCTGCCAAGCGTTTAAACATGTTTCTGCGTTGGATGGTGAGAAAGGATAAATCAAGTGTTGATTTCGGCATCTGGAAGGAAATATCTCCTTCCTATTTACTGTGTCCTCTGGATGTGCATTCAGGAAGAGTTGCCAGGAAACTCGGCTTGTTAAAGCGAAAGCAAAACGACTGGAAAGCAACAGTAGAATTGACAAACAATCTGAAAAAGTTTGATTCAAATGACCCTGTAAAATATGATTTTGCCTTGTTCGGATTGGGAGTGTTTGAGAAGTTTTAGAAAGGTTCACAGTTGACATTCCACAGTTGACTGTTGACCGTGGACTAAATTTTCACATCAGTACATTATCGAATTATCACATTATCACATTATCTTCGCACACTATGAATTTTATTTATCCCGGATTTCTTTTTGCCCTTTCAGCTCTCGCAATTCCGGTTATCGTCCACCTCTTCAATTTCAGAAAGTTCAAGAAGATTTACTTTACGAATGTTCGTTTTCTTCGTGAAATAAAACAAGATACGCAGTCCCGTTCCAAGATAAAACATCTTCTTATCCTGTTATCAAGAATACTTGCCGTTTCTTTTCTCGTTCTTGCCTTTGCTCAACCTTATATCCCGGCAACAAAAGGAGTTGTCATGTCAGGAACCAGGGCTGTGAGTGTTTACATCGACAACTCATTCAGCATGGATGCGCTTGGAAAAAACGGAAGCCTGATCGAAACTGCAAAAAAGAAAGCACGCGAAATTGTTCAAGCTTATAAAACTACCGACCGTTTTCAATTGCTCACCAACGATTTTGAAGCCCGCCATCAGCGGTTATTAAATAGAGATGAATTCCTTCAACTCGTTGACGAAGTGCAGACAACAGCTTCTGTAAAGAAGCTGGATGAGGTTGTTTCAAGACAAGCCGAAGCGTTGAACCATGCCGAAGGAATTGATGCAAGAGCAGGAAAGCTTGCTTATGAAATATCGGACTTTCAGAAGACTACATCTGATCTTGAGGAGATAAAATCAGATACCAATCTTTCCATCAGTCTTGTCCCGGTGGTGCCGACAAAAGTGAACAATTTGTTTATTGACACATGCCGGATGAGTACACCATTCATCCAAATCAATTCGGTGAACGAGCTGATCGTGAAGATCCGAAATAACTCATCGGAGTCAGCAGAAAATATTCCTGTTAAACTCATGATTAACGGAGTTCAGAAAGCATTGTCGAGCGTAAAGGTGGAAGCAAAAGGAAGTGCTGAAGCGAAACTCTCGTTCACAATTACTGAAGCAGGATGGCAGCAAGCACAGGTTTCAATCACCGATTACCCGGTTACATTCGATGACAATTATTTTTTCTCGTTTGATGTAAAGGATCATCTGAATGTTCTGGCTGTGAATGGAAGTTCTCCGAATCCTTACCTGCAGGCTCTTTTCGGGAACGACACGTATTTTATTCTGAACAATGCCTCCGTGAACCAGGTTGATTATTCTTCTTTCAAGACCTATCAATTAATTCTTTTGAATGAAGTGAAAGAAATTTCATCGGGATTGACGCAGGAGTTAAAAAAATACATTGAGAATGGAGGAACAGCATTCATCTTTCCTTCTGCTGAAACAGACTTTGTAAGCTACCGCGGTTTTCTGGAACCGCTTGGAATTAATTATCCGGTGCAACTAATCACTGCAGAGGATAAAGTGGCAAAGATCGAATCACAACATTCCATCTTTGCGGATGTTTTTGAAAATAAAAAATCAGTTCCGGAAAATCTTGACTTACCTGTTGTGAAAAAATATTTCCAAATCAGCAAAAATCTGAAAACTAAAGAAGAAACACTCTTAAAGCTGCTCAGCGGCAATACGTTTCTTTTCCTGAATGACTATAAAAAGGGAAGCGTTTATCTTTCTTCAGTTCCATTGAATGAAGCATTCAGTAATTTGCCACGACACGCTATTTTTGTTCCGATCATGCTAAAAGCTGCGTTCAGGGCATCGTCTGAGATTCACCCTTCATTGATCATCGGAAGGGATGAAGAAATTGAGTCTGGGAACCTCGTGAATAATGGAGAGAATGTTTTTCATTTGAAGAATGATGAAATAAAATTTGACATCATCCCTGAAATAAAAAATGTTGAAAGTAAATCTTATATTTCGGTACATGATCAAATTAAAAAAGCAGGCAACTATGCATTGACCGGTGAGAACAAAATTCAGTCTTACCTTTCATTTAATTATGACAGGAATGAATCTGAACTAAGTTGTTTTAGTCCGGATGACCTGACTGAAATAATTCAAAAGCGAAGTGACTTGAAACTCAATAATATCAATCCTGAAAGCGTGGATTTAACCCATACGATTGCCCAGTTAACGGAAGGTGTACGACTCTGGAAATATTGTGTGCTGCTTGCGTTGATATTTCTTGCCATCGAAATTTTACTAATACGATTTGTAAGGTAACATTCACATAAAAATGAACATACTAATTAAGCAAGTCAACATTCTAGATTCATCTTCTCCGCATCATGGAAAGGTAAAAGATGTGTTGATTGAAAATGGTATCATTAAAAGAATCGCTGAAGCAAATTCAATTTCCGATAAAGCTGATAAAATTTTTGACGGAAAAGGAAAACACGTTTCCATCGGATGGTTTGATTTGCATGTTCGTTTTGGTGAACCCGGTTTTGAATACAAGGAAGATTTGCTGAGTGGTTGCAAGGCCGCTGCTGCCGGAGGTTTTACAGGTGTGCTTTGCATGTCTTCCACGCAACCTCCGGTTCAAAGCAAATCGGAAATAGAATTTATCACCAACAAAACAAAAAATGAACTGACGGATGTTTTTGTCTCGGGAGTGTTATCCGTGAATCGTGCTGGCAAAGATCTTTCAGAAATGTATGACATGTCGCAGGCCGGCGCGCGCGCCTTCACCGATGATAAAAGATCTGTTCAGGATTCCGGCCTGTTACTTCGGGCACTCCTATATGGAAAGAATTTCAATGGCCTGGTGATGTCGTATCCGAATGATGAGAACATTGCAGGCCACGGACAAATGAATGAAGGTGCTGCAAGCACTCAACTCGGTTTAAAGGGGATTCCTGCGTTGGCTGAAAATACCATGATCAACCGTGATTTGTTTCTTGCTGAATATGCTGAAAGTAAAATTCATTTTTCAACCGTCTCATCAGCAAAGTCAATTGAATTAATTCGGGAGGCGAAAAAGAAGGGGATGAAAGTGACGTGTGATGTTGCGGCTCACCAGTTGCTGCTGGATGACTCTTTACTGAATGACTTCGATACAAACTACAAAGTAAAACCACCGTTGCGAACAAAAGAAGATATTGAAGCATTGAAGAAAGCATTGGCTGATGGAACCATTGATGGCATCTGTTCCGATCATACACCGGAAGATGTGGAGAACAAGAAAAAAGAATTTGATCTCGCTGCATACGGGATCATTGGACTGGAAACTGCTTTTGCTGTTGCAAACACAGCCATTCAAAAAACAATTTCGCTCGATACGCTGATCGAAAAATTTACAATCAATCCGAGAAAGATACTTTCGCTTCCCGTTCCTGTGATCAAAGAAGGTGAACAGGCAAACCTTACGTTGTTTGATTCCGAAGTTGAATGGAAAGTGGAAGAGCGACACATCAAATCGAAATCTAAAAATACACCTTTCATTGGAAGTACGTTAAAAGGAAGACCTGTGGCGGTGTTTAATAAGGGATTGTGGATTGAATGCTAAGATAATTTGATGATTGGTTAATTTGATAATTAGCTAATGAAGTAACTGAAAACTTTGAACTAAGAACTTTGAACTCTTTAACTGAAGTCAAAACCAAAAAAGACAAAAAAGAATTTCTTGAGCTTCCATTGATCATTTATAAAAACGATGATCAGTGGATTCGTCCGTTAGACAAGGACATTGAACAGGTTTTTGATCCGAAGCAAAATAAATTTTTCAGGCAGGGAAATGCAATTCGCTGGTTACTAAAAGATGATGAAGGAAAAACCATTGGTCGTGTAGCCGCATTCATCAACGAAAAAATTTCAAAGAAAGAAGAACAGCCAACGGGCGGAATGGGATTCTTTGAATGTATCAATGATCAACATGCTGCGAATACGTTATTTGATGCCTGCAAAAACTGGCTGCAAAACCAGGGTATGGAAGCCATGGACGGACCGATTAATTTCGGTGAACGTGATCGCTGGTGGGGCTTACTCACAGAGGGTTTTACCACTCCTCTTTATTGTATGAATTACAATCCGCCTTACTATCAATCGCTTTTTGAAAACTACGGGTTCCAAACTTATTTCAATCAATTCTGTTATTCTCTGGATCTGAAGAAACGTGCGCATGACAAATTTTATGAACGTTACAACCGGTTTTCAGGTGACAAGGATTATTCGGCACAACATATTCTAAAAAATAATCTTGGAAAATTTGCCGGTGATTTTGCGATCGTTTACAACAAAGCGTGGGCGAGTCACTCAGGAAGTAAACAAATGACCAAAGACCAGGCAATGAATCTTTTCAGGAAGATGAAACCCATACTTGATGAAGACCTTGCATGGTTCGTCTATTATAAAGATGAACCGATTGCGTTTTGGTTCAATCTTCCTGATATCAACCAGATTGTCAGTCGTCTGAACGGACGATTTGATTTGTTTAGCAAGTTGAAATTTTTGTGGTTGAAGAAAAGAGGTGTTTGCAGAAGAGTGGTCGGGCTTGTCTTTGGCATTGCGCCTGAGTTTCAAGGCAAAGGAATAGACGGCTACATGATTGTTTCTGGTGCGAATGTGATTCAGCCATCCGGAAAATATGATGAGATGGAAATACAATGGATCGGAGACTTTAATCCCAAGATGATCAACATTGCCGAAAGCCTGGAAACCACGCTCAGACGGGTGTTGAAGACGTATCGCTACCTTTTTGATCGAACAAAAGAATTCAAGAGGTATCCGCTCGTTGGTCAATAATGTTTAGTGAACAGTGAACAGTGTACAGTGAATAGTTAATAGTGAATAGTTTCAGGCATTTATCACTATTCACCATTCACTATAATAGTTGTCAACAATTTCTTGAAAAATTATAAAAATAGTGTTTGTTTTAAACGAATAATTCTATTTTTGCAGCCTCTTAAAAAAAGAGAATGATTCCGTAGCTCAGCTGGTAGAGCATTACACTTTTAATGTAGGGGTCCTGGGTTCGAATCCCAGCGGGATCACAACCAGAAACAAAAAGCCGTCTCAACAAGACGGCTTTTTTGTTTCCAATTTAATTAACCGTTTAATGGTTCATCAGTTCAGTTGTTTAATGGTTCAATGGTTCATTGGCCAAGTATGATCCCTGTGGCTTGGTGTTCATTTTGATTTTTCTTTTAGTAAACAGTTGTAATCCCAATTCCCTGACAAGCCAGCCTGAAGACTACCTGAACGTGGGAATATAAAATGATTGAGTTCGAACCATACATTAAGTATAAAGGGCTCAGATATTACATGTTGGACTTTTTAAATCAATTACTTACCTTTGGCGTTAGTAAGCAACTAACTTATGATTGTTTCATTTGGATCAAAGGACACGGAGAAAGTTTGGAATGGAGATAGAATCCGGAAGCCATCTGTTGAACTTCAAGAAATTGCTCGCAGAAAACTTAGAATGCTCAACAACTCTATTAGTTTAGAAGATCTGCGAATTCCACCTTCAAATCGGCTGGAAAAGCTTTCAGGAAAGTTAAGAGATTACCATAGCATTCGAATTAATGATCAATGGAGGATTATTTTCAAATGGAATAAAAAGAATGCAACAGAAGTCGAAATAATGGATTACCATTAAATTCAATAGTCATGAAAAAATTAAAAAACATTCATCCCGGTGAAATTCTCTTAGAAGAATTTCTACTGCCGTTAAATATTTCTGCATACAGACTTTCAAAGGACATTGGAATTCCACAAACCAGAATTTCTGAAATCCTTAAGTTAAATAGGCGTATTACTGCTGATACGGCCTTAAGGCTTAGCATATATTTTGGAAACTCACCAAAGTTTTGGCTTGGATTGCAAGATGATTACGACATCGAAGAAGAACAGTCTGCAAAAGTGAATGAATTTAAGTCCATAAAGGAATACAAAATCAACGCCGCATAAAAATAAAATTTGCGTAATTCTAATGAGGTGTAAGTGAAATTTATCTTAAAAGGAATTTTACTTTAACACTTTTTTTAATTCTTTATTTCTTACCATGGCTCGTACACCTTCCAAGATGATTCCGCTGGGGACTTTGCTTCCAGAATTTGAATTGCCCGATGTTGTTTCAGGGAAAAATTATTCATCCGGAAGTTTAACCGGCGCAAAGGCATCTGTCATCATGTTCATCTGCAATCATTGTCCGTACGTAAAGTATGTGAATGCTGAATTGGTTCGGCTTGCAAATGATTTCATTTCAAGAGGTGTAAATTTTGTTGCCATCAATTCGAACGATGTGGAAAATTATCCTGAAGATTCACCTGCTGAAATGAAAAAAGCAGCTCAATCACTCAACTATCCTTTCCCTTATTTGTACGATGAAACGCAGGAGCTGGCTCATCATTTTGATGCGGCGTGTACACCTGACTTTTATATTTTTGATCACCAGCAAAAACTCGTTTACCGAGGACAGTTGGATGATTCGAGACCATCGCTTTCAGTTCCTGTGACCGGAAAGGACATGCGGGAAGCATTGAATAACATGCTTGCCGGAAAGCCTGTTTCCGATTTTCAACGACCCAGTTTGGGTTGCAACATTAAATGGAAAATGAATTCATAATCGATTCAGTTCCACAAAGTATACATCTTTATTTAAAGTAGATTTTACAGGATGTGCTTGCTTCAGTGTGTCGCATGATTTCAATCATAGTTGTTCCTTGAATGAAGGTTTTATTTTACAGGCTATTGAATTAAAATAAATGTTATTTTTATCTCATCGTTCTTAATCTTAACGCTAAAATAAACACCGTCATGAAAACCATCCTCATTCCGACTGACTTCTCAAAGAACTCAGACAATGCTGTTCATTTCGCTTTGGAGCTTAATAAAAAACTGAAAGCGAAAGCGCTGTTGTTTCATTCCTATGTGGTTCCTGCTTTTGCGAGCGATATGCCTGTTGTAATTCCTTCTGATGACGAGTTGAAAACCATTGCACAAAAAGGAATGAAAAATCTGAAAGAAAAATTGCAGGCAGAGTATCCCGGGATGGAAATTGAAACCATGATTCTCGATGGCTACGCGGAAGATGAAATTGTTGCTGCTACAGCTGATAAAAAGACGGATCTCGTAATCATGGGAACCCAGGGTGCAAGTGGTTTACGTGAAGTTCTGATTGGAAGCATTACCGCTGCTGTGATGGAAGATACAGCGTGTCCTGTGCTGGCGATTCCTGAAAATGCAGCTTTCAAAGGTCTACACAAAATGGTGTTCGCTACCAATTATGCAGAGAACGATTTTGAAAACATAGAAAATGTCATTGACATAGCGCGTAAGTTTGATGCAGAAGTAATCTTGCTTCACATTTCAAACGGTGACCTGGATACAGCCTACGAGTTCGCAGCCATTGAAACCTTTAAAGAACGTATCAAGGAGGACAGTAAATATGAAAAGGTAAGCTTCAAACTCCTCGAAAGCCGCGATGTAATTGACGGTCTAAATTTTTACCTCGATGAAGTGAGAGCCGATATGCTCGCCATGTCCATGCATCACCGTACATTCTTCCAAAAGATTTTTAACCGCAGCAAAACAAAGCGAATGGCTTTTCACACACACATTCCATTGCTTGCTTTTCATGTGAAAGACTAGTTCAGTAGTTCAATGGCTCATTAGTTCAATAGTTGATCGTACTGTTGAACTAATGAACTATTAAACCATTAAACTCTTTTATTTGCCTGTTAACTCCTTGAGTATCCGTTCAAGCTCTATGGCCTTTTGAGTTCCGATACGGTAAGGCTGACCATCGTTGTCCGTAATTTCCACGGCATCATTTCCACCGGTATAAAAGCGGATGGTTCCTTTTAAATGTAAGTTGAAAACAGGATTATTGAGATGGTAATGACTGTATTTTCTGCGTTCTATTTTTACAATGTTGCTTAGATCAATTTTGACTTTTCGTGTTGTCCACAAACCATCGAGCACAATATTGTTTTTATAAACTGTGATTTTGATATGTAGAATAAAAAGTAAAACAATGGAGATGAAAATGATGCTCATCCCAAGCCAGAAGAATAGGTCTCCGTCTCTTTGGTTATGAATTTTCCACCAGTACACGGCAAAACAAAACATCGATAAAGACAGTCTTCGTAGCATGGAAAGCTGGTTGTAGCCGATGTACTGCTTCTCTTCGAAAAGTGGTTTTTCCTGTGCGCTCATTTCAGGTTGCTAATATAGTCAATGCGAAACACTTTTTTCGTTTTGTCAGTCACTTTGTAACGATCATCGATACGATGACCCAAAATGAAAACAATGTCCTTTCCGGATAGTAGCACAAATACATTTTCCTTTTCAGCGATTGAAAATTTTTTGTCTGTAAAAAAATCACTTAACTTTTTCCGATGATTCATTCCTAACGGGAAAAATGAATCGCCGGTTTTCCATTTTCTTAGAATGAGTGGAAAACTCAACAAAGATGAATCAAGACAGGCAACAGAGTTGTCTGATGGGAGCTTGAATTTCTTCCTGTCATTTAATTGAACATTTTTTAACTTGAGTGCGAAGTTTTTATTGTTAAAAGTCTTTTGATCTTGTTGAATGGAATGAATCAGGTTATCCTGTTCAGATTTCAATGCAAAAATTATTTTGTCACGGTCGCAGATGACACGAAACTCATTCGAATAAAAAATTTTTCCCGATTGTTTACAATCCCAAATTTCCCGGACTTGTGCTCCGTTAAAATGAAACGGACTCAGAAATTCGTACAGGTAATCTTCCGGAAATTCGAGTAATTGTAATTCCTTTTTTGAAAAATAGGGCATACCATTTACCTGGTGAGTAAACTGAACAGCACGGTCAATTATTGCATTGCTGAAAACATGATCGGCAAAAAGGAGATTGTGAATCGTTCGGGCCATTATCTTTTCAAATGCAGGATTCAGTTTTTTCAAAACAGGAGTGAGGTGATGACGGATTTTATTTCTCAAATAGTCATCTGTCGCATTCGAACTGTCTTCCCTGTATTTCAGTTTGTTCTCTTTTGCAAATACTTCAATCTCTTTCCTGGTGGCAAATAAGATCGGACGAACAACATCCTCACTAATCGGTTGTATCCCGGCTAATCCTGAAATTCCGGTACCGCGAAAAAGATTGATAAAGAATGTTTCAATGTTATCATCAAGATGGTGCGCGGTTGCAATAAGGGATAGATTATTTTTTGTTCGGATGTGAGAGAACCAATCGTATCGCAGAATCCTGGCTGCTTCCTGGATGGAAAATTTGTTTTCTTTTGCAAACAATTCAGTAGTAAATTTTTGGGTGAAAAAACTGACACGATATTTTTTTGCCAAAGATTTTACGAAACGTTCGTCGGCATCCGATTCTTTACTGCGAAGTTGAAAGTTGCAATGAGCAATTGAAAAGTTGAAATTGGATTGAGAAAACAACGCTGCCATCACCACTGAATCGAGACCACCACTTACTGTCAGTAGGATTTTATCGGTCGGTTTAAAAAGATTTTCCTTCTTAATGAAATCAAGAAATTTTTGAAGGAGATCAGAGCCGGAAATATTATTCATTGACAGTTGAACGATACTGTGAAGATAAAACATTCAGCATTGATTTCGCTTTCAGCAAACATTCTTCGTATTCTTTTTCAGGAATTGAATTTGCCGTAATCGCACTTCCGACCATGAATGACAAACATTTTTTTTCTGCATTATAAAGAATGCTCCTTATCACCACGTTGAAATCAAAGTCTCCGTCATGAGAAATATAACCGATACAGCCTGAATACAGACCTCGTTTTGTTTTTTCAAAGTGTTCAATCAGTTGCATGGCGCGGATTTTCGGAGCGCCGGTCATGGATCCCATTGGGAAACACTGTTTAATCACATCGATTGAATTAACAGCATCACTTTTTTCCGAAACTACAGTTGAGATCATCTGGTGCAATTGTTTGAATGTATAAATGCCGAATAACTCTTCTACCACAACGCTTGCCTTTTTTGCGGAGCGTGACAGATCATTCCGGACAAGATCAACAATCATTACATTTTCAGATTGCTCCTTGGAATCATTCCGCAAGTTCAGTTTAATCTGATCATCTTCTTCCGGGGTTTGTCCTCTTCGTGCGGTTCCTTTGATCGGTTGAGCAATAATTTTATTTTCTCTCTTTGCAAGAAACCGTTCAGGACTTGCACACAGCGCATGGTGATCATTCATCCGGTAAAAACATGAAAATGGCATCGGAGACGTTTCGTTTAGCCGGTCGTAAATTTCAAAAGGGTTGATAGACATTCCTTCTGCAAAAAACTCCACACAGTAATTCATCTCGTAAATATCTCCAAGCTGAATATACTCTTTGATTTTACGTACCGTTGAGATGTATTCTTCTTTCGAAATTTTTTGCTGAATAGTAATGTTAGGTTCATCCGCTTCCTGAATTTCATAGTTAGAAATTTCATCAACGATTTTTTGAATTGTTAACTCAGTATCGAAATTCTTTAAGTATAAAATCTCGAGTTCAGAGTTTTCACTACTGAAGTTCAGAACTAATCTTGGCTGGAAGAAGTGGATCTCCGGAAACTCAAGTCTGTCTTGGTTTTCAGATCGCAGGTTTTCCGTTTCATTCTTTAAATCATAGGTAAGAAAGCCGAAAATCCAATCCTTCTTTGATTCATAGAAACTCTCCAGTAGGTCAAAACTATTTCCGGATTCAGGTTTTTGAATTTCTGAAACCGAATCTAAAGCAATAGTCAAATCAAATTTTGAATAAGAATCCTTGAACAGTTGTTTATCACTGTTGCTACTGAGAATACAAACAATTTTATGCTCTGTCGTCCAGGCAAGTAAGCGTTGTTTGAACCGGTAGTCGCTTATTTTAAAAATCTTTCTTTGGCGCATGCTATTACTCTGTCAACTTTGCCATCGCATCAATCCACAACGGGTGATCGTTTAAACTTTCAACCAACTGAATTTTTTCTCCACCGTATTTTTTGAAAAGCGCATCGTATTCAACTCCGATTTCATAAATAGTTTCCAGGCAATCGCTCACAAAAGCAGGGGAGAAGGCTAAGATTTTTTTCTTTCCCTTCTTTGCCAACTCTTCTATCACATGATCGGAATAAGGCTTGATCCAGGGAGTTCTGCCAAGCCGTGATTGAAAACACACCGTGTAATTTTCAACTGGAATGTTCAGACTTTTTGCAATGCAACGAGTCGTTTCAAAGCACTGCGCGCGATAACAGAATAAATTTTTTTCTCCTAAGGAAGGGCAGCAATTTTCTTTCAGACAATGATCAGAACCATCTGCTTTTTTAATTTGTCTTTCCGGCAAACCATGAAAACTGAAAAGGACGTGATCATAATTTTCCGGTTGATATTTTTCTCCGATCTCACTACAGGCGCGGATGAATCCTTCATCATTGCAAAAGCTGTTGATGAATTTAATTTCCGGAATGACCTGCCACTTATTTACAATGGACATAACCTTCTCATGAACTGAACCGGTAGAAGCAGAGGCGTACTGCGGAAACAACGGCAGGACAATAATTTTTTTAAATGCAGGTTTTGAAAATTTTTCCAAAGCGGTTTCTATCGAAGGGCTTTGATAACGCATCGCCAACTCAACCTGGAAATCTTTTCCTAGTTTTTCTTGCAAAAATTCTTTTTGTTTTTTACTGTGTAGGAGGAGTGGAGAACCTTTATCGGTCCAAATCTTTTTGTAAAGTTTTGCAGAACGACCTGAACGGATAGGAGCAATGATAAAGTTAACAAGCATCCACCTTGCTATTGGGCCGGTATCAATCACCCTTGGATCACTCAAGAATTCGCGCAGGTATTTTCGCACATCCGGAACAGATGGTGAATCGGGCGTACCAAGGTTGACAAGTAAGATTCCTGTTTTCAAAAATATAATGATTTACGGTTTACAGTTTACGGTTTACCAACAGTAAACCGTAAACTGTAAATGTTAGATGTGTATTGCTCTATTTTCAGTTGCCATTAAACACGCTTCTTTAAATGCTTCTGAATATGTCGGATGTGCGTGGCTGATGCGTGCAATGTCTTCTGCTGATGCGTGGTATTCCATGGCAACAACTGCTTCTGCAATCAGGTCGGCAGCGCGTGGTCCGATCATATGAGTTCCAAGAATTTCATCTGTGGAGGAATCAGCTAATACTTTTACAAAGCCATCGATATCCATGCTGGCTCGTGCTCTGCCGCTTGCCCTGAATGGGAATGTACCTGTCTTATATTTTTTTCCGGATGATTTCAATTCTTCTTCGGTGGCTCCGACTGCTGCAACTTCAGGCCATGTATACACAACTCCCGGAATCAATGCGTAATTGATGTGTGGTTTTTGTCCTGCCATTGTTTCAGCGACAAAAATTCCTTCTTCTTCCGCTTTGTGCGCCAGCATAGCTCCTTGAATCACATCACCGATGGCGTAAATATTTTTTACAGAAGTTTCAAGATTTTCATTCACGGGAATTCTTCCACGCTCATCTGTTTTTATTCCGACTTTTTCCAATCCCAGGTTTTCAGTGAATGGTTTTCTACCGACACTCACCAGGCAATAATCACCTTCGAGTTCAAGTTTTTTTCCGGTTTTATCATCAGCAGAAATTTTTACTTTATTTCCTTTTGATGAAACAGCATTGACTTTATGTTGCAAATAAAAATTGAAACCAAGTTTTGTGAGAATTTTTTGAAGTTCTTTTCCAAGAGAACGATCCATGTTGGCGATGATGGAATCAAGAAATTCCACCACGGAAACTTTTGATCCGAGCCGCGCATACACCGATCCAAGTTCCAGCCCGATCACTCCGCCACCAATGATAACAAGGTGTTCAGGGATTTCTTTCAGATTTAAAATCTCCGTTGATGTGATAATTCTTTTTTTATCCGGTATAATTCCAGGAAGAGAAGAAGGCTTGGAACCGGTAGCAATAATTGTTTTTCCGGTTTCTATTTCTATAAAATCTTTTTCAGATTTCTGTATCCTGATTTTTGTCGGACTCAAAAAACTTCCGTGACCTTCGTATACATCAATCTTATTTTTCGTCATCAGGAATTTAAGTCCCTGTGTATTCAACTTTACCACGTCATCTTTTCTCCTGATCATTTGATCAAGATTGATTTTCAGGTTGGACAATTCAATTCCGTGCGTTTTAAATGAATGGCCGGCATTGTAAAAATGTTCTGACGAATCGAGCAAAGCTTTTGAAGGAATACATCCGACATTGGTACATGTGCCACCGAGAACGGCATATCGTTCAATGATTGCGACCTTCATTCCAAGTTGCGCACAACGAATTGCTGCAACATATCCTCCCGGACCGGAACCAATCACTGTTACATCGTATTTCATTTTAAAGAAGTTGGAAGTTAGAAATTAGAAGTGGGAGATTGGAGATTGGAGATTGAACCGGAGGCGAAAGTACTAAGGTCGGATAAGATTAAAAAATGAAGTTGCTATTTCGATCTTATTTTTCTGACCATTATTTTCACAGGTAGCACCAATAACAGGAGAAATGAAAGGTAAGAGGAAATAACTCCAAGGTAATCGCCATGATTTCCGTAAAAGGTTTTTATGTCATTTTTATACAATGTTTGTTTAATGGCATCTGGTTTCCACCATTCGGTTTCATTCAATACATCGCCTCGTTGGTTGATAAAGCATGAAATGCCTGTATTGGCAGAGCGTGCAACGCTTTTCCTGAATTCGATAGCAAGCAAACGTCCGTAGTTTTTATGCTGACGGTAGCCGGGCGTATTTCCCCACCAACCATCATTTGTAATGACAAAAATTAATTGGGCTCCATTGCGTATATAGCCGCTCATAAAATCTCCGTAAATGCTTTCGTAACAAATAGCAGGAGCAACCTTGGTTTGAGCCGGGGAAATAAAAACATTCCGCTCCTTTTGAATTCCCAAACTTCCTGAAGTGCCGCCAAGATCAATCGAAAACTTTTCAAGGAAACCAAAAACGGTATGATAAGGCATGATTTCTACGCCCGGAACCAAACGCGTTTTGTGGTAGACCACGATGCTGTCGTTCTGATCAATTTGTAACGCAGTATTAAAAGCATCGTAATAATTTTCGCTGTCTTTGAATTTGTGAGCAGTCTCGCTTCGGTTTTCTCCTGCGTCATATCCCTTGTAAGTCGATGCACCGACAATCATCGTTGCTTTAGGAAATGCTTTAATAAATGTTTCAATCGTTTTTATTTGCTTGTGTCCGCGGAGATTTTCTTCCCAGATTCCATCAGGCAACGCGGTTTCCGGAGCAACGATGTAATTCGTATTACTGTCAGCAACGGTTGACGCCAATCGCAATAATTTGGCGAGCTGTTCATCTCCTGTTCCATTGAATTTTTCATTGTACGGATCGATGTTCGGTTGAATGGCGACCACATTTACAGGATCTCCGGCATCTACATGACGATGATATAAGAAGAGTGAAAAAATCATTGGGGCAATGATGAGTATTCCGGAAGCAGTTAACCCTACAATGGAATTGACCTTCCGCATCACCGAAAGTAAATCGCGTTTGAAAATATTTTTTGTTACGATGAAAAAGAAAAGATTAGCGGCAAGCACCCAAAGTGTTCCGCCAAGTGCGCCTGTGAACTCATACCATTGAATGTATTGGGGATGGGTTGCGAAAGCATTTCCAAGAGTCAGCCACGGCCAGGAAATTTCCCAATGTAAATGCAGGTATTCAAAGCCGATCCAATAAACAAACAATGAAAAATAGCCGAGTGCACTTCCAAGATTTTTTTTTGTGATATGAAATAATTGCCACACAATAGCCATGAATAAACTGTTCAGGCCAAGCGCAACAAAACTTCCGACATCCGTGGAGTTATAAATCCACCAGGTTGTGAGCACATTCCATATGAGAAGCGTGAGGTAAAAATATCCGAAGAGTTTGATCCGGCCATTCTTTCTTTTGTTCATATAAAAAGAATACTCGATCCATAATAACGGGACCAGCGCAAAAAAAATAACGGGTGTAAATCCACTTTCCGGCCAGGAGAGCCACAAAAGAAAACCGCTTAACACGGAACAGAAAAAGTAAGAAGCAATTTGTTTGGCTTTGCTCATAAAAAGTGATGCAAGATTATCAAAATTTGCGACAAATGTTTTTCATTAACGAGAATTAACAGGAAAGATTTAAACGCAAATAAAGCGTTGAGTAATTCATCAAACAAGTACGATTTATTTTCCCTAATTTTCAATCCTCCTTTTCAGTGGAAATTATGGAAGTAGCATTAAAGACAATTTTTTTATCCAATGTACTCATTCTTTATTGTGTTGTCTTTTTAGTACTGGTTATTGGAAGAAGCATTGTTAAATTCTGTGTTTGCCCGTTTTCTCAAAACAATAGTTACCTGAGAGGTTTTGTTTATCTCCTCACAGGAACCACCTTTCTCGTTTTCATCTATTCAATTTCCATGACTCATTTTAGAACCATTAATCTTGGTTTTATCCTGTTATTTTTAGTTGCTTTTTTCGAAGTAAGGAAACATCATTTGATTGGCAATCGAAGGATTTCAGAATTAATTCGTTTCCCGAAAAAACTTTCAAAAGAAAACCGTGAGCTCATTATATTTTTGCTGTTGATGACGGCATTACTATGTCTTTGGCAGGTTGTGTTAATGAGTAACGGAAATGGAATTCCGTTCATGAGCAATGAATGGATGGACAACATTTATTTTGGAAAGCTGTCAGGATATCTCAATAAAACAGGTGAGGAGAATACCTTTCTTTTCGGAAGTTTATTTTGTGACACCCTTAAAGGAGGAACACCGTATCATTATTTTGAGTTATGGATAAATGCATTTGTAATAAAGTGCTTTGGAGTAAACAGTATTTATTCCTTACTCCTTGTTACACGACCCCTGTTGTTGCTTATCCTCTTATGTGGAATGTTAGCCATCTCACAATTTTTTTTAGCAACCGAAAAAAAAATCACCATTTCCTTCCTTGTTAAATGCATCACGATCCTTCTTCTTTTTTTCAGCGAAATTAACTGGCATTCATTTTTTAGGAATAACAATTTAAGTTTTACAATAGAACCTGCTGCAGGAATCATGTGGATCAATTACCAGAAGACGGTTGTTGTGCTCTTGTTTGTTGTTTTGTTTTTCCTCTGCATCATAAATAAAAAATACGGATTGGGAATTATTGCTTTACTTTTTTTGCCATTCTGTTTCTCTACGAACTCAGTTGTTCTCATACCCGGCTTACTGTTAGCGCTTCCTCTTTGTTGGTTGTTCAAAATTATTTCAAGGAACGATCTTTTGCGTTTTACAGCGTACACTCTTTTGGTTGGTCTTTTTAGTTACTTCTATTATCAAAGTTTCGGAAACAAAATATTGATGAATTCAATAGAGGAGTCGGTTAAAACCTTTCCCGTATATTTTTCAAACAAGTATTATCTCGCAGATGCTGTTTACCTTTTAAAAATAATTCCATTCGCTACATGCGTTGGTTTTTTACCTTGGGTAATACTTTTAATTATTGGTAAAGCAAACAAGAGTGGAGGAATGGACTTCAGTGATTCCGTGAAAATGGTTTCTCTTTTTGCGGGTTGTTTTTTTGTGACGGGTTTACTCGGTTGGTCTGCATTTCGTTTTTTTCTGGGTGTCAATGCCAGCCAGCTGTTTTATACCTTATTTATTCCTTTTGCATTCGTCCTCTTTTTATTCCTGTTCAATAAATTTATTAAAAGAAATATGCTCACACTTAGTTTCCTGTTCATCGCATTTGTTCTCCTCATTTATATTAATTATTCTCAAACAAAACGCGGTTATCATGCTGAAATAAATTCTTCGTATTCGCAGCAATACATTGACAGTACTTATTTTTTATACAAACAGCATCCGGAAAGTCCGGTTGTGTTTTTATCGGATTCATTGATTTATTCCGAATCATCTTCCAACAAAAGCTCTTTGTATGTACCGTTAAAGCATCTTGCTTTTCTGTCTGGCGACGAAAACCAAATCAGCATTGATGTTTTTAATATGCCAAGGGAAAAAATATTTACGCAACAAAATCAGACAACGCTGTACCTGGAAACTTCCGTCTTTTATCAATATTGTGAGAAACAAAAGAAGGAGGGAAAATTTATTTCTCCGGCGAAAAGCCAACTGGATTTTATTAATGACTTCCATGTAAAATACATAGCAATGACTAAAAGATCAGTTGTCAATCCTGAACTTCAAACACATTTCGATAAAATTATTGAAGATAGAAATACAGGAGATCGCTTTATCACCTTAAAATAAAAGTGAAATTTGGCACTTCGACGGAGTTTATCCTGAGCCTGACGAAAGGCTCAGTGTGACATCGAAGGAGTGTCGCACTTCGACGGAGTTTATCCTGAGCCTAACGAAGGGCTCAGTGTGACATCGAAGGCAACTTACCGCATCAAATACATTTTTCCCCAGCCTTTTTTGAAATACTTGTCGGCTTCGGTATTGCGGTGTTCAATATCACTTCCATTGATCTTGCTGATTACGCGATAGAGGTAAAGCCCGTTTGCGATCTGGTCACCGAATTCATCTTTTCCATTCCATGCATAATCGGTGATGTTCCGGCCAATGTGGATATTTCCCAATTCATTTTGCTCAATCTCACGGATTATTTTTCCGGTGACGGTCATGATCTGAATTTTCATGTAACCGGGAATTTCATTTCCCGTCAGTGTGAAAACAAAACGTGTGGAGGTCGAGAACGGATTCGGATAGTTCAACACTTCAGTGATGGTTGAACGGTTGATCACTTCAAAAGAGATTTTGTACATGTATTTTCCTGACTCGTTCCTGGAAGCATCCGTTGCTTCCACTTCGAGCGAGTAGATTCCGTCTTCAGCAAGGATCGGATTCCAGTCTATCTTACAGCTGTTTTTCGGAAGTACAGCAGGAGTAAACCGCAATGAACCTCCGAAGTATTGTTGAGAAAAATAAATTCGTTGTTCCGTATTGGACGAAGGAGTTTTCAGGTAGACTCTGAAATCAGCAGTATCGTTGAGTGCAAGAAATTTATTTTCATCATGCAGCTGAATTGTAATGTCAGGTTTTCCTGAAACAATGTCGCCATCTAAAATATGAATGGCATCAAACGTAACATCGAGTATCGGGTTGATTGCGTCTTTGTTGATTTTAAATTTCATTTCAGCGATGTTATTGAAATGAAACTGTTCAGGCTGATGATTTACTCCCTGCGGATTTGCTTCCACCCACAAACTGTTATTTCCGGAAAGGCCAAACGTAGTGTCAAGTTCAACATTGGCAAGCAACGATTGGTTGACACGCAATGAATCAAGCTTCAATGATTTCAGGTTATGCCGGATGCGATT
The DNA here is from genome assembly GCA_043787975.1 of Bacteroidota bacterium. Classification (GTDB taxonomy): domain Bacteria; phylum Bacteroidota; class Bacteroidia; order AKYH767-A; family 2013-40CM-41-45; genus JAPLDA01. The sequence goes on along the minus strand of JAYVUK010000007.1, from coordinate 20,482 downwards.
GTTATCATACATATAAAAATCAACAGCTAAACTGTCCATCGGTTTGTTGGCAATGTTATCAATGGCAATGCTCATTCGAAGTGTGTCGCCTTCTGCCATCGGACTTGCATGAAAACTGAAATTCCTGTTTGCATTGACCGCACATTCCGGGACTTCTTCATAGTAGACTTGCCACTTGTCCAATTGAGGTGGTGTTCTCAGCGAATCATCTTTCACATAAGCTTCAAGTCTCAGGTATGGATACTGCGTTGCGGAAATCCAACTCAAGGTAGTATCGGACGAACTGGTTTGCATTCCATATCTCAACGTATCAATATGACCTGCTGCTGTGATTCCATAAATGTTAAGCGCAGTTGTATCTTTTGTAATCCCTGTCTCAAGCGCATGTTCTCTCCAATGTAACTCATGCCATTGTGATGAAGGACCAATTAAATCAGATGCAATTGTTCCGCGATCCCATACACTCGAAAGAACATGGGAATAATGTAGACTGTCTGTAGCCAGCTGGCCTACGAGATGTTGTTCTGTAGCCGGAAATCCTTTTTTCATAAAGAAAATATAAGGAGCATTGTCATTCAGAAATGAAGTTTGAAAACCAACCGAGTTCATTGCATTTAAAAAGGTGGGGTTAGTAGAATAGGGATTTGTGTACCACGAATAGACAAGAACATAATCTCCGCTCGGAATTGCATTCAGCATAGGACCTAAATTCGGAAAAATCAGAGGATCGCTGTAACGGTAGATAAAATATTTGTCCGTCCGCAAACGTCCTGGATTACATTCGTTCATTCCTACAGGATTTACGCAATCACCATTATATACGGTGTAAAGATTGTTCTGTCCGAAATCATGACAAGCAGTTGTCCATGGTTCGAGGCTGGTGGAATCAATTACCACAACCATTACAGCGGCAGTTGGTCCGCAACTCGTGTAATCCTGATTGGTTCCATTAAGCCAATAACCTGTTGCAAATGCTTGTGAATTAGTTACCGGAGAACCATATAAATTTACATCCAGCGTTTTATTGTTATGTACAAAATCAAATTTCCTGTTGATGCTATCAGGAATTACATTGGTGTAACCGTCATCTTTAAACTGGTAAAAATGTTTTTGCGACCAACCCGTCCTATTCGGAATATGGATGAATGAACTTTCCTGCCATTTGTATGTTACGGGATCGTTTTGAATGGAATCATTTGCAACACGCCAGTAATAAACGGTGCTGTCAAGCAACTGAATGTTGTTGTTCCAGGTGATTACACCACCACTGTCAGTGATGGTAGTAAACCTGAACAGCGGACTTGGTACAGGAGGCTCTCCAAATGCCTGGTAGGAAGTATCCATTTCAAACCGGTAGGTTTTCATTCCTGCAAGCGGATCGGAGGTGCTTGCTTTCAAAGCAATCGTGTTGTAAGGAACAATGGCAAACTTAGCCGGAAATACAGGCACCAGGTCGTTGGAAGTAATGAAGAGTGTGGCCGTTGCGGAGTTGTTAAACGTGTTGTCGATTTCATCCACTTCACTGGTTGGTAAATCAACCTCCACTTTAAATTTATTTATTCCGGAAGAACTGAATCCATTCACATGCATAGTTAGTTGCAATGAATCAGCATAATAACAATGCGCAATCCGGGTTGTGTAAACAGAATCTGTTCCGTTGGGGTAGGTGCGTGTAACCACTACGTTGAACGAATCAGGAACAGCTTTGGCGAGGTTACGCACAATCACGTGTACATTGAATGTATCAAGATTGGTCGTGATAGTTGACGGAGTAAAATAAATGTTAGACTGCGTCATCAGGTAATCCGGTTTTTTCCAGCTGTTGATTTTTATTCCGGGATCGCCTTGCAGCGACATTTCCTGGCAAACTATTTTTGTTCCGTAAAAGTTTGTATCCTGAACCTGGAGAACAGTGTGCTGTAAAATCTTTCCAATGGTTTCGCCATAGTTATTGAAGGAAATGTTCTTATACAAAAAGCCTGAATAGATGTTGAGGTAATAAATCTGGCCTTCTCCCACACTTGCAATAAATCCAATAGCTCCTATTTCAGGAAGTGTGACAAACCGTTCACTGATACTTTGAATGGAAGTATGGATATCACCGGCAAAACAAGAGTTTGCAATAATTATTGGTAATTTATCATGGTTGCCGTAATTCTCAGGCAAGTCAGTGCTTTGATCAAACCCTGAACCGGAAGCGTGACCGAAAAAAGTCATGATGGAAACTCCGGAATCTATTTTTGCCTGCAAAGCCGCTGACTGATCAATGACAATCGGTTGAGTACTTGTTTTGAAATAGGAAGTAACATGACCACCGAACAACGTGTCTTCAATAATTGCTTTGAAATTATTTAAATCGTTTTTGATTTCATCCTGTTCCGGAACACTTGCTCCTCCTCCGAAATGCAACACTTCCTTCATCCATCCCGGAACCGGCTCTTGAGCCTGCGCAGCTTCGTATGCCTGTATTTTTTCCAGGTAATTCGTTACGTCTGCAGGAGTTTTTGCGCTCAATCGACCAACCGGAATTTTCGGATCATAGATGGATCCGTTTATTCCGGATGTAAGTAATACATCAGACGGGGGATTGCCATAAGAAGGTACCAGGTTGTTTGCAAAGTTTGTAGGGATTAACCTGGAATCGCTTGCCCGTATGGATTTGCCAAGAAGAAACAACGCCTGTGGAGGATGAACACTTGACCACGTGTCAAGGATGTATTTTGTAAAATTCTTAATGGCCAACGGATGTTCCCTGACACCATATGAAAACTGATCAAACAATTCATCAACATCTACCAATACGACTTTATTGTTTGTTGTAATGTCGCGGTACGCTTTATATGCCAAAGCCGCATTCCACAAAGCACGGTTGGTGATGATAATGTATGCGGAATCTTTCGGCGTAGCAAAATTATTGAACAGTCCCTGGTTGCTCGTGACATAATTAAAATTGCCAATGTAATTCGTAGATATGTTCGTGATCTGGCTGCTTGCAGCTAAGTAACAGGTTTTCGGATTGGTTTGTCCATCATTTAAAACAAGTGCACTCAATGTACTTCCTGCCTGGGTTACAACAATTCGTTTGTGATTGGTGACATCGTACAAAATAGCTTCCGTTGAACCTGTCATGTTAAAGTTGGTAATCTGCATGTATGTTTTACCCTGCGCATCATCCGGAACAAACAGTTTAAAAGAAGATGCGTTTTCCAAATTGTACGTGTGCGGATATTTTACTGAAAGATTCACGAACGAGTTGTAATCAGGAAATTGTCCAATGGTTGTTGCGCTATAGTTAAAAACGGTAGACGAAGAGGTAAAAACAATCGGTGAAATTGAGAACGGGTATCGCCTCATTTTGTACCCGACGTACGAATCTGAAAAATTGGTGCCGGGAAAAGTAATGTTGATGTTGTGAGGGTTGTTGTTGGCTCCCGCAACAGTCGTGTTGATATCAATATTCGGTGCACCTGCGCCGGTATAAATGTTTTGTGTGTTGATTGTTTTTGGTTGAGGAGCACCGGTATAAAATGCAAGGTCCATCCATCCTTCGGTCTCCGTATAATCGATATCAGGGTTTTGGTAACCTTCATTGTAGCGGGTTGCATCTTCCCTGTAAGAGTCTCTTATAAAATAATTTGAAGCTGTATAACCTGTATAGGTTGTGTCAATTACTACAGTAAGTCTTTTATTGAGCAGCGAATTATTGTACGTTAAAAAATAAACAGATGTGTCAGTAAACAAACTGTAGTTCACATTCGGCTGCCAGGTTGTATCCTTATACATTCTTGTATCAAGTCTTCCGTCATTGCGTTCACCATAAAATTCGATGTAATCGTTTCCGTTCAGTGTGTGATCTCCATTCTGGTCATAAACATAAACGTACTGTTCAACACCATTCCGAAACAGCTGGATGTTCCGGTTGTCTATGGAAGAGACAGGAATACCCGAAAATAATAATTCGTTTGTCTTGAGACGGTAAATTCCTTCCTGCCAAACTTTTATTTTATAATACGTTTGTGAATAATTGATCCATGAGTTTTCATACGGCTGGGCGTTGGTTATTGACCAGGTTGAAAGCATTATAAGAAGAAGTGTGTAGAGTCTTTTCATCCGTTTCTAATTTGTCTTTTTAAATGGTCAGATGGAATGACCATGATATTTTTTTTGTTCGTAATGATTGAATCACGGTCATTTTATTATTTATGTTTATACACATCGAGTTTCAAAGAGAAGATATTGGAATATAAACCAATCTCTCCAGCTGTCGAAAGAGCATATTCGATACTCAGGTTTTTTAATTTAATACCGATTCCTAAGGTTGGTTGATAGATGGTGGATTCTCCGCCACCGATATTTTTTACTTTCTGAATATTCATCACACCCGTTCGGAGAAAAATAAAATCATCATAACCCAATTCAAGACCGATGTGCGGATCTACACTTACAGGATTGGAACTAATCACAACATTTCGTTGTCCGTCAAAGGACATGTCGCCATCAAGTTCACCAAGCAGCGTGATTTTTTTTGTGATGTTGGTTTTATAAGCAACTGCGAGAATCATTTTCGGCAATGTAATTTCAAGTGAGTTTACCGGGATAACATTTCCTGTCAAAGCAAATTGTTCTGCAAATGTTTCGGTATTAAAACTCCATGCGTTGAAAGTGGAAGTGACATCTTTTCCGAGTAAACCAAATACCCAATTTCCTTTTTCGTATTGTGCGCCAAGGTCAAATCCAAATCCCCATGCTTTCCCGAATTCACCCACCACGCGATGAATCACTTTTGCGCTTCCACCGTAACGCAAGCCGGCAAATTTTGCTTTCCTGGCATAGGTGAAGTAAAATCCATAATCAGCAGCAGCGAATGATTTAATTTTATCATAATTGATATTGCCTGAAGCGTCAACAAGATCCAGCGTGTTTGGAATATCATCTGTTCCGAAACGGATGAAAGAAAAACACAAGGCGCGTGAAGAATCAATTTTCGTCGCCACTGCAGCATAATCATATTTTGCAATGCCGGCAAAATATTCAGAGTGCATTGCGGCAACCTGTATGTCACCTTTCATCAGTGTTAAACCGGCAGGATTCCAGTAACCGGAAGTGACATCATTGACGGAGGCAACCTGTGCATTCGACATAGCCAGTGCACGGCCGCCAACACCGATGGAGAGAAACTCGTTGCTGTATTTAGGCGCTTGCGCATTCGCATGCTGAAAACCCGAAACACAAACTAGTAGTAAAATAGTTTTTGTAAATTTCATAGCGTGTCTTTTAAGAATTCGCCTCGGGCGAACTTTCCTGCAACGGTTCTTGTCTTCGATTTATTGCCTGTTGAACGATTTATTATTCAGTCATTTGTAAAGTTAAAGAAATATTTTCCGGTTGATTCACTACAAACCATTTTGTTTACAATGACACTGTTAATAACCCATTATCTTATACCTTCGTCTTCAATAAAAGGATATTGCGATTCACTGTATTTGCCCTGAAAATGAATGGTAAATTGGAGGTAAAACTTACAGTTATCTTTGTTGCAGATTAAATCTGAAAACCTAATTTTGAAAACATTTCGCCCGATCATTTTTTGGAATAAACCTGTTACCAATGAAAAAGCACATACCTAATTTTTTTACCTGCCTCAATCTTCTTTGTGGTTGTATTGCCGTTGTCATGGTTTCTCGCAACGATCTCAATCACCTTGAATGGGCTGCTTACCTTGTTTTTCTTGCGGCGGTTTTTGATTTTTTCGATGGATTTGTTGCGAGAGTTCTAAAAGTTCATTCTGACATGGGCCTTCAATTAGACTCACTTGCTGACATGGTCACCTTTGGGTTGGTCCCGGGTGCCATCATGTTCCGGCTGTTGCAACTGAGTGATCCGTCATTGATTTATGCGAATGAAAATTTTCTGAAATTCTTTCAGTTTTTCCCCTTCATCATCACGATTTTCTCTGCGTTGCGTCTTGCGAAATTTAATATTGATGAACGACAGACGGAATCGTTTATCGGTCTTCCAACTCCTGCCAACACGTTGTTGATTGTAGCCTTGCCGCTCATTCTTCAACACGACACGTTTCATTTGTCGGGATTGATTCGTAATCCTTATTTCATTGTTATTCTTTCGGTGGTATTATCTTATCTGCTCGTGGCTGAAATTCCGTTGTTCTCACTCAAGTTTAAAAACTTCACATGGAAACAAAATCGGTATCAATATATTCTTCTTTCATCATCTGTAATATTATTTCTGATATTTTTTTACGTGGCAATTCCCGTGATCGTTTTATTGTACATATTTTTGTCCGTGATAAGAAACGTCACCACACTCAAACGTAAAACCTCAAACCAATAGACCTGTTATGAAATTTGTAGCTGAAATAAATGTAATGCCGTTGAAAGCATTGTTGGATCCGCAAGGGAAAGCGGTGACTCATGGATTAAAAAACATGGGCTTGTCGGAGATTGAAAATGTGCGTATCGGAAAACACATCACCCTCGAAGTGGATGCTGATTCAAAGGAAGCAGCAACAGAAAAAGTTGAATCTGCATGTAAAAAATTGTTGTCGAATCCGATTATGGAAAGTTTTCATTTTGTGTTGCAGGAAAACTAAAATGAATATTATTTTGTTTCGTTATGCGATGAAATAAAATCTCTTGGCCATGAAAACTTCTGTTTATTTATTTGCCCTGATTTTAATAGGTACACATTGCATTGCACAATCTCCAAAGCGGTCTGGGAATAAAAAATTTCCCCTTGAACATGTAACCATTGCCGGAAAAGTCAAAGGCACTCTTTCCAAAGAAGAATTGTTAAATTCCGAAGGACTTTACTTTAGTAGTGCATTCTACCATATAATAGGATTTAAAATAATCCTGGTTACTGCGAAAAATAGTCGGATACAATACACGAATGAAGCAAACGGTCAGCTGACTTCGGCCATGCGAGAAGGAATTAAGAATGAAATGAATTTGAGCAAAGTTTCTTTTGAGAACATTAAATGTGCTGATAAAAATGGTTTTACCAGGCCGCTTGCTCCCTTAACTTTTAATCTAAAATAATTTTCGAAAAATACATTCTCCTTTTCCGAAAAAATTTCGCAAAAGATGAAAGCAGTGAAGTGGTAAATTATTTATTCAAGGTAAAAAAAGAGGCTACTTTAAAGACAGCCTCTTTTTATTTTTTGATTCTGTAATTAAATCAGTTTCCTAACTCGGACATAAATTTAATTCGCATCAGCCGGATATCGTCCATCGAATAATCATTTTCGCCAAGCTCTTCCAAAGCAACTTCAGAAGAATCGCTCTCCGCAGTTTTAAAATAATCGAACACTTCTTTCTGACGATCCACATCAATCACTTCATTGATGTAATAATTAATATCGAGTCGTGTACCGGAACCAACAATGGATTCAATTTCTGTTATCAGTTCGCCCATCTTCATTCCTTTTGCGACGCACATATCTCTGAGAGAAATTTTCCGGTCAATGTTCTGAATGAAATAAACTTTCAACCCTGATTTGTTAACCACCGATTTCACCACCATGTCCATCGGACGATCGATGTCATTTTCTTCGACGTATTTCCCAATGAGATCAATGAATGGTTTTCCAAATTTCGATGCCTTACCCGCTCCGACTCCGGTGATATTTTTCAATTCATCCATCGTGATCGGATACTGGATTGCCATTTCTTCCAATGAAGGATCCTGGAATACAACGAACGGAGGAACATTTTTTTGCTTCGCAATTTTCTTACGCAAGTCCTTCAGTGCAGCAAACAATTCCGGATCAGTGGCTGCTGTGCCGCCGGCTCCTCCATCATCATCATCGTCACTTTCCGCATTGCTGTAATCGTTGTCTTCCACCACCTGCACAGGGTATGGTTTTTTTAGGAATGCTTTTCCCGCTTCCGTAAGTTTTAAAGTGCCATACGTTTCAATATCTTTTGACAGGAAACCCGAAAGCAAGGCCTGGCGGATCACAGCCGTCCAGAACTTCGGTTCATGATCTGCACCTTCCCCGCATATTTCAAGTTTATCGTGGCCATGCAGCTTCACGGCTTGTTCCATCTTTCCAGTAATCACATTCACTACGTGATCAGCAGCAAATTTTTCTTTGATTGCTTTGATCGTCTCGAGAGCAAGCGTTATTTCTTCCTGGCCGTCAAAACTCTTTTTCGGATGCAGGCAATTGTCGCATGAGCCGCAATTATCGTTTGTGTATTTCTCCCCAAAATAATTCAGCAAAACTTTTCTGCGGCACACAGAAGTTTCAGCATAACCAACTGTTTCGAGCAAAAGTTGTTTCCCGATTTCCTGTTCAGCCACCGGTTTGCCTTTCATAAATTTTTCCAGCTTCTCGATGTCTTTGTATGCATAAAAAGTCAGACACTTTCCTTCGCGCCCGTCGCGTCCACCACGACCGGTTTCCTGGTAATATCCTTCCAGGCTTTTCGGGATGTCATGATGAATCACAAAACGAACATCGGGTTTGTCAATCCCCATTCCGAAAGCAATCGTCGCAACAATCACTTCAATTTCTTCCATCAGGAATTTATCCTGTGTAGCCGCTCTTACAGGCGCTTCGAGTCCTGCATGATAAGGAAGAGCACGAATACCGTTTACGCTTAAAGTAGAAGCAACTTCTTCCACTTTTTTCCTGCTCAGGCAATATACAATGCCTGATTTGCCCATGTTCTGTTTTACAAACTTGATGATCTCTTTGATCGCATCTACTTTCGGGCGCACTTCATAATAAAGATTCGAACGGTTGAACGATGCTTTGAAAAGTGTGGCATCCATCATTCCCAGGTTCTTCTGAATATCAAGTTGAACTTTGGGAGTGGCAGTGGCTGTGAGCGCAATGATAGGAACAGTACCGATGGCTTCTATGATGGTTCGAAGCCGCCTGTATTCAGGCCTGAAATCGTGTCCCCATTCAGAGATACAATGTGCTTCATCAATGGCAAAAAAAGAAATGTTGATGCCTTTCAGGAATTCGATGTTTTCTTCTTTCGTCAACGATTCAGGAGCAACATATAAGAGTTTTGTTTTACCTTTTTTGACATCGTTTTTCACATTCGCCATCTCCGTTTTGTTGAGCGATGAATTGAGAAAATGCGCAATACCATCTTCGCTGCTAAATCCGCGCATGGCATCTACCTGGTTCTTCATGAGGGCAATCAGTGGCGATACAACAATGGCGGTTCCCCCCATAATGAGGGATGGAAGCTGGTAACACATGCTCTTACCGCCACCGGTAGGCATGATAACAAAGGTGTCTTTACCTGCTAAAACGTTCTGAATAACAGCTTCCTGGTCTCCTTTAAACTTATCGAATCCGAAATACTTTTGTAAATATTCACTTAATGGTCTTTCTGCAACTAACATATCGTCTGTACTAATGATTAATATAATTTTGTGATAAAAATAAATAAATTTGTCGAATCTGCAAGTATGAAAAACGTGAATGAATCTAAATTATTTTAAGCATTGAAAACTCCTGAACAAATTAAAAAGTTGGCACTGAGCACGCTGCGCATTGAGGCTGAGGCCATCACTCACCTCAAAAATTTTATCAATGATCATTTTGTAAAGTGTGTTCAGATCATTGCAGTATGCAAAGGCAGAGTCGTGGTGACAGGTATTGGGAAGAGCGCCATCATCGGGCAAAAAATTGTCGCCACCTTCAATTCCACCGGCACACCGGCCATTTTTATGCATGCGGCCGATGCCATTCACGGAGATCTGGGTATCATTCAGAAAGATGATGTCATCATCTGCATTTCGAAAAGCGGGAGCACACCCGAAATAAAAATACTGATCCCGCTTTTAAAAAGTTGGGGAAATAAACTCATTGCTATTGTTGGTGATTCCGAATCATTTCTTGCCACACACTGCGATTATGCGCTCAATACTTTTGTCGCGAAAGAAGCATGTCCTAATAACCTTGCGCCTACGAGCAGTTCCGTTGCGCAGCTTGCCATGGGTGATGCAATGGCAGTATGCCTGCTTGATTACAAAGGGTTCACCGGAAAAGATTTTGCAAAGTATCATCCCGGTGGTGCGCTCGGAAAAAAATTGTACCTCAAGGTGAAAGATATTTTTCCCAACAATGCAGCGCCCAAAGTTTCTCCCGATGATGACATCAGAAAAGTGATCGTTGCAATTTCTTCCAACCGGTTGGGAGCAGCGGCTGTAATCAGCAATGGCAAAGTGATCGGTATCATTACTGACGGAGATTTGCGAAGAATGTTGATGAAAGAAAAAAGTATGGATGGAATTACTGCGAGCGAAGTGATGAGCAGCAATCCGAAACTTGCTGAAAAGGATATGATGGCAGTGGATGCACTTAACCTCATGAAACAGCACAACATTTCACAACTCATCATCACCGACAAAGAAAAATATGTCGGGATGGTTCATTTGCATGATTTGGTGAAAGAGGGAATTATATAAGTTGCCCTGCTTTTTAAATAGTTATTGAGGCAGGTTTTTTTACCTACCTTTTTTGTGAGGATTGAAATCATAGAAAGATGAATAAACCTTCCAACGCCGGATTGCTCAAAGAGAAAAATTAAACATGAAAAAATTAATACTTCTCTCTTGGTTTATGTTGATTTTCTATGACAGCTTTAGTCAGCCTGTTGTGTATTTTAATTTTCTTTCACACAATGAAGAAACTTCGCAATGGAATGGAACTCCTTATTATTTACTCAACCGTGGGAAATTGATTTCACTAGCCAATTATTTTCAGGCCAACGGAATTACATGGAACCTGCAATCAGATTGGGTGTACCTGACCAATGTGATTCAGAAAGACACATCTTATGTCGCGAATACCAACAACAAAAACATTCTGCGTTGGCTGCATGAAGATAAAGGAGTGGAACTTGATCCACATGCGCATGAATCACAATATATTTATCCGGATGTTGTGAAGCTGATGGATTCACTCGGTCTGCCAGAAAGCAAGGTGATTGGTGGAAGTATTTACAACGATAGTAATGGCGTAAATATATGGATCAACTTAGTGAACGGACAATACGGAATTATCTTTCCGGACTTTTTCTGGCTTCCTGATTATATGATGGGAGGAGGGACTCCGAATCATGTTGCTGATCTGAATTATTATGGGTTTTGGAATCCGCAAGACACGGCTCATTATTTAGTGCATGATACAACCAGCCGCTTGCGTGACATCGGTGTCGGATGTGCAATGAAAATTACCAACGACACAGTTCCTGCTTCAACCATTATCACTGCTTTGAAAGATGTTATTCAGAACGTACAAAGCGGTGCTTATCCTGATACAGGTTTTTATTTACAGACGATCTTTTTTGAACAAGCTGATTTAAACAACACAACGTTCTATGCTAAATTACTGGAAGTTGCAGATAGTGCGAATGCGCTTGTGGCATCGGGAGTTGCGGAATGGAAGACTCTAAAACAGGCTTATACACAATGGGAAACTGCTGACAATGCTCAGATGTTTCAATGGGAATGCGGACAGGTGCTGACATCCGCAGAAGAATTGAAGAAAGGAAATAATATTCGAGTTTATCCGAATCCAGCAAGTGATAAATTGAAAATTGAAATGAGCGGTACAAGTACATTTAAGAATGTTGAACTAACAGTTTATAATCTTCTCGGAAGTTTAGTCTTAAGATCAACATTGAATTCGTCCATAACGCAGTTGGACATCAACCAATGGCAAAAGGGAATTTATTTTTGCAGGCTTAAAACCGATGAAAAAATTTTTGGCGTATCCCAAATTGTCATTCAGTAAACTTATTTACATGTTTACGCCATTACTACCTTCTGTAAATTCTTAAAAACAAACTCGTGTTTTTTATTCACGCCCACTTCAATGTGATCTTCTTTGTTCACCGTGCCTGAAAGAATTTGTTTAGAAAGTTCATTCAATACTTTTTTCTGCATCACCCGTTTTAAAGGTCGCGCACCAAACTGCGGATCGTAACCTAATTGTGCAAGCCAGTCAATCGCGTCCTCCGTTGCAGTGAGTACAATGTCGTTTTGTTTCAACATCTTTTTCAGTTCGTTGAATTGCAACTCAACAATCCCTCTTACCTCGGAACGAGTCAGAGGTTGGAACATAATGATCTCATCAATGCGATTTAAAAATTCGGGACGGATGGTTTTTTTCAGCAACTCGTACACCTTAGTTTTTGTTGAAGAAAGAATTTCATCTGCATTTCGTTCATTCATCCCTTCAAAACTTTCCTGTATAATATGGGAGCCGATGTTGGAAGTCATGATGATGATCGTATTCTTGAAGTTGGCTGTGCGCCCCTTGTTATCGGTGAGTCGTCCGTCATCCAAAACCTGGAGCAAAATATTGAACACATCAGGATGTGCTTTTTCAATTTCATCGAGCAGTACTACAGAGTAAGGTCTTCTGCGAACGGCTTCCGTCAATTGTCCTCCTTCTTCATAACCGACATATCCCGGAGGTGCGCCAATCAAACGTGAAACAGTATGACGTTCCTGGTATTCACTCATGTCAATACGTGTCATCGAGTTTTCATCGTTGAAAAGAAATTCTGCCAGTGCTTTTGCCAACTCTGTTTTTCCGACACCGGTTGTTCCGAGAAAAATAAATGAGCCGATTGGTTTCCTGGCATCCTGCAATCCAGCGCGACTTCTTCGCACGGCATCACTCAATGCAGCAATCGCTTCGTGTTGCCCGACCACACGTTTGTGTAATTCTTCTTCGAGATGTAACAATTTTTCACGTTCGCTTTGCAGCATACGTGTCACCGGAATTCCGGTCCAGCGTGAAACAACTTCTGCAATGTCTTCTGCATCCACTTCTTCCTTGATCATCGCTTTGCCACCGTGCATTTCAGCCAGTTGCTTTTCAAGCTTCACAAGCATCAGCTCGGCTTCTTTCACTCTTCCATATCGGATCTCCGCAACCTTTCCATAATCACCGGCACGTTCCGCCTGTTCAGCTTCCAGCTTAAAGTTTTCTATTCCTTCTTTTGTATTCTGAATGCCTTGAACTACTTGCTTCTCCGCTTCCCATCTTGCTTTCAACTGGTTTCGTTCATCGGTGATGTTTGCAATTTCTTCGTTCAGTTCTTTTAATTTGCGTGCATCATTTTCTCTTTTGATTGCTTCACGTTCAATTTCAAGTTGCATGATTCTCCGTTGGATTTCATCCAGTTCTTCCGGAACGGAATCTATTTCAAGACGCAGTTTTGCTGCTGATTCATCAATGAGATCAATGGCTTTGTCAGGAAGAAAACGATCGCTGATGTACCGTTCACTTAGTTCAACGGCAGCAATAATCGCTTCGTCTTTGATGCGCACTTTGTGATGGGTTTCATATCGTTCTTTTAATCCTCGAAGAATTGAAATTGCATCTTCTGTAGAAGGTTCTTCTACCATCACTTTTTGAAAACGTCTTTCAAGAGCTTTGTCTTTTTCGATGTATTTCTGGTATTCCGAAAGTGTAGTCGCACCAATGGCGCGAAGTTCACCGCGTGCAAGAGCGGGTTTTAAAATGTTGGCTGCATCCATGGCGCCGTCACCACCGCCTGCGCCAACGAGCGTATGAATTTCATCAATGAATAAAACAATATCACCTTCAGCACTGATCACTTCTTTGATCACCGATTTTAATCGCTCTTCAAACTCACCTTTGTATTTAGCACCTGCAACCAACGATCCCATGTCGAGTGAGAAAACCATTTTTGATTTCAGGTTTTCGGGAACATCACCGTTGATGATACGATGAGCAAGCCCTTCTGCAATGGCTGTTTTACCAACTCCGGGTTCACCGATTAACACAGGATTATTTTTTGTTCTGCGCGAAAGGATTTGTAACACTCTTCGTATCTCTTCGTCACGACCAATTACCGGATCAAGTTTTCCTTGTCGCGCAAGTTCGTTCAGGTTCTTTGCATATTTATTTAATGCGTTGTACGTTTCTTCCGCGCTCTGGCTGGTTACCTTGGAACCTTTCCGAAGTTCATTGATGGCTGCTTTTACATCTTTTTCATTCACTCCATATTGTTTCAACAATTGAGAAGTTTTGTCTTTGCCGGCAACTACACTCATGAAAAGATGTTCAACAGAAACATATTCGTCACCGAATGTTTTTAGATATGAAAGTGCTTTCTGAACAACCTTGTTTGAGTCTTCAGATAAATATTGATTGCCACCGCTTACTTTTGGATAGGATTGAATGATGGTGTCAACACCGTTGAGAATGACATCGGGATTGACATTCATTTTTTTGAGAATGAAAGGAATTACATTTTCATCCACTTCCATCATGCCTTTTAAGATATGAGCAGGCTCAATGGATTGCTGTTCATTGGTCGCTGCGATCTGTTGGGCTTGCTGAATAGCTTCCTGCGATTTGATCGTGAAATTATTTAAGTTCATGGGTTACGAATTACTGGTGTACGAATTACGAATTTACGAATAGAGAACACGTTACGTAAATTTTCTGCTTCCCAATTCTAATTTTTCTCCGGGCGAATGTCAAAGAAGTTGCCAAAGGAAAAAATGATTTACATCATACACAAAATGTCGTGATAAGAAAAAATGAGTAGACAAATTGTCTACAATTCAATAATTGAGGTGCTAAAAAATCCGCTTAATCACTCTCAGGTTATGCGTGTACTTATTTGTTTCCTCGTTGAAAATTCCTTTGTGATCGAGTTTGTCAACATGCACTTTGCCGCTTGCATGAATAATTTTATGGCTTGGTAAAATAATTCCGGTATGAACAATTTTTCCTTCTGCATTATCGAAGAAGGCAAGGTCACCTGCTTTTGCTTCTTCCAACGAATTAATTGTTCTTCCCTGCTGCACCTGCTGATGCGCGTCACGTTGCAAGGTGATGCCACAAAGTTTAAAAACCATTTGTGTGTAGCCTGAGCAATCAATTCCGAAAGGCGATCGTCCACCCCACAGGTAAGGAGCATTCAGGTACATGTAAGCATGCTCAATAATTTTTGATGTGTCAGGCGATGAAAAGGTTTTGATGTTGCCGTCATATGCATAGTCCACACTTCCGATCTTGAATTTTTTATCGAAATAGTTCGGCAAGGTGCTGCCCAACACGACGGGAATAATATTGCTTTGACTGAAAATAACAATCTGAACAATATCCAATGTTACAGTAGTTGGAAGTGCAGTCGTTCTAGTAAACTCTTCTTCGTTCAGATTTACCAGCTGCTTTTTATCAATCCAGCCGAGGTAATCATCGTATTGCAATTTTACTTTCAGCCATGAATCTTGTTTCTCGATAATTTGAAACGATTCTCCGAACAAAAGTTGTGAAACCATTTCGCTCTTGTCGGAAGGTTCTGCGCGAACGGGGATGATGCTGAGGTTACAGATGCCGTACATTTTAAGTTCTTAGTTCTTAGTTCTTAGTTGTTAGTTTGGTATTAAGATAAAAATAAATACTTTTAAACAGAATCAACATATCGTAGTTTCAAATTTCAATATCAATAGGATTTTAGCAGCCTGCCAACAACTAATAACTAACAACTTTAAACTAATTCAATCACCATCGCACTTGCTCCGCCGCCACCGTTGCAAATTCCGGCAGCACCGATTTTAGCTTTTTGTTGTTTCAATACATGAATCAGCGTAACTATAATTCTCGCTCCTGAGCAACCAAGCGGATGGCCAAGAGAAACAGCTCCACCGTTTATATTCACTTTCGAAGGATCAAGTTTCATATTCTGATTGTTTGCGATCGCAACCACTGAAAACGCTTCGTTGATTTCATAGTATTCAACGTCACTTGCTTTCAGTCCGGCTTTTTCAATCGCGCGCGGCAAGGCTTTGGATGGAGCCGTTGTAAACCATTCAGGTGCTTGTTGCGCATCAGCGAAACTCCTGATTTTTGCAAGCGGTTTGATACCGAGTTGGTCTGCTTTTTCTTTGCTCATTAGTATAACGGCTGCGGCTCCGTCATTCAGTTTAGAAGCGTTGGCAGCAGTCACAGTTCCGTCTTTTTGAAACGCAGGTTTCAACGTAGGGATTTTATCAAACTTCACATTTTTATATTCTTCGTCATCACTTACCATCAGTGGATCCTTACCACGTTGTGGAACAGAAACAGGAACGATTTCATCTTTGAACAATCCTTTTGAATACGCATCAGCCGAACGTTTATACGATTCGATTGCATAGGCATCCTGTTCTTCACGGCTTATTTTACATTCGGTCGCGCAAAGTTCTGCAGCACTTCCCATGTGATAGTCCTTGTATACATCCCACAAACCATCTTTCACAAGCCCGTCTGTGATGGAGCCATGACCGAGACGATAACCGTTGCGTGCTTTATCAAGGTAATAAGGAACGTTGCTCATGCTTTCCATTCCGCCTGCAATCACGACATCGTTGTCACCGATCATAATGGATTCTGCACCAAGCATAATTGCTTTCATTCCTGAAGCACATACTTTGTTGATGGTAGTTCCCGGAACTGTATTTGGAATCCCGGCTCCGATAGAAGCCTGTGTAACGGGCGCCTGTCCTACATTTGCCGAGAGCACATTCCCCATAAAAACTTCCTGTACTTCTTTCGGATCCAGTTTGATTCGTTCGAATGCTGCTTTAATTGCAGTTGCTCCAAGTTGGGTTGCAGACAAAGGAGCTAATGCTCCTCCAAAACTTCCTATTGGTGTTCTTACTGCTGATACGATATATACTTCTTTCATAAATAATTTGAGATTTGAGAGTGCGAAAATACTCATTTCGTTTTAAGTGGATGTTGGAAGATGGAAGTTTCTCAGTTTGAAAAAAGATTCCGAGCGAAGTGAGGAACAAAATATAATTCACTTAGGCCTATACCTGTTCGTAATTAAAGTTTGTTATTCGCTTGACAAGAAGAGAGTTTTCTTTTACACTTGTGGTACTCAATTTATTCTCCGGCTGATAAGAAGAGCGATATTTTTCAGGGTTTGTTCTTAACCAACTGCGTACTTCAGCCACCTCCCCGCCCAAAAGGAGATCATTGAGAAGAATAAAATTTTTCATTGCTTGCAGAACGAATTTGTACAGTTGGATTTAGGGTTTAATGACAGGTAATTATTTTTTATTGACGAAACATTCAGTTAATCGTGACTGAACAAACGTGAACTTATTTAAACAAAAAAAACATGGCGGCTATTTCCCGAGAGAAAGCGATTCTAAGAAATCATACAAAAGAAAAATACAAACACATCATTGAAATTCTCGGAGAAGAAAAAATAAATGAATTATATTTTTTGTTCGGCAGCGAAAAAATTTCTTTGGTAACATTACGGAAAATCCTATGGGAAAATAGAGTCAGGAAATCATTGAATGGCAAAAAATCAATTGCTCAGATAGCAAAAGAAAATGGTGTCGTAAAAATGACCATTTATCGGCTCCTGAAAATAAAGTCACAAAAATGAGAAAAATGTTACTCCATCTTTATTCCATTTGAAGATTATTTCTCAAATGAAATTATGAGTCAAAGTTTTTCCGTCTTCTGTTTTTGTTTTGCTTGCCTGGTTCTTTCCGGTATCATCTTACTCTTACTTTCTCAGTGGCACCTTGAAAAGTTCCATGCTTGCAACAATAAAATATACGCGCTTATTTCTTATTTCATATTTCTGATGTACAAATCTTTTAACAAGCCATTTAATCTCTCATTCCCGCTGCCTGGATTGTGAGGTAAGCTGCGCTTTTCAACACGCAGCATCATTGGCTTTTAATAGCTACTTTTAAGGTAGTTATTTTTTTAAAAACTAATCTCATGAAAATAGTTATAGCGATGCTTGTATTTGTCCCTGCTACCTTCTTGGTCCAAGCGCAAAATCTTGTACCTAACCCAAGTTTTGAGGATACAATTGCATGCCCGTTTGGGCTTGCTCAAATGAGTAGAGCAATGAGTTGGAGTTCTTATGGTGTGACTCCGGATTATTTTAATTCCTGCGCACCGGAAGGAAATTCTGCTTCAGTTCCATTAAATTTGGTTGGTTATCAGAATGCAAGAACAGGGAATGCATACGCAGGATTAGTTACGTTCGTAGCATTAATTCCAAATAGACGAGAGTATATAGGAGCACAACTAACGCAACCATTGGATTCAGCACAAAAATACTATATCACATTCTACGTAAGCAGAGGTTTAAACAGTTCCCAGCATTTTAATATAGCTACAAACAAAATTGGTATTCGATTTTCAACAACCGGCTATTCTCAAAGTTTTCCGGTCCCAGTTGATAATTACTCTCACTTATATTCGGATTCTGTAATTGCGGATACAATCGGTTGGAAGAAAGTTTCGGGCACTTTCATTGCTGATTCTGCTTACCAATACTTAGCGATTGGAAACTTTTTTAACGACTCTTCTACTACCGTTATGATATTTGATACAACTGCAGTGGAAGCTTATTATTATATAGATGATGTCTGCGTTTCCACTGATTCATTGGTGTGTAATGGAATTCACGAAATAGTTCTTGAACAAAATAACAATCCCTTGATCCAAGTCTTTCCGAATCCTGCAAAAGATTGGATAGTGCTGGAAGGCAAAGGCATAACATCAATAGAAGTCATGAATGTACTTGGAAACAATTTAGGTTTCTATCCTACTACGGCTTCGGTCCTCAAGAACAGATTAAATCTAAGTTCTCTTAGTAAAGGTATTTATTTTTTAAAAATAAATATGATTGATGGGTATTATGCTATTAAAAAAATCATTTTACAAAATTAAAAAAACTAGCTCATGAAAAATAAACACATATATTTCATTGTCTCATTCTTTATAACAGTGAACATAAATTTGCAGAATATCTATTCCCAGTCTACTTCTACTGGACCATGGTCAGGATTTGCAACTCAAAATTTTCCAGCTACAGGAACTGACTATCTTGGCTGGTCAGCTGGGTCTGGGCCTTCACTTGTCAATCCAAGTCTTGATATTAAAAACGAAGACGCAATGCCAATTAACTTTTGGATTGGAGGTTCCGAGCGAATGACCATCAATCATCTCAATGGCTTTATAGGTATTGGTGACTTTACTGCTTTTGACCCTCAAGCATTTCTTCATCAGCATCAAAGTTCTTTAATTGATAATGGAGATAATTGGCATTTGTTTACTAATGATGACACAGGACCTTATCAAACTGATGGTTTTAAACTCGGGATTCATCAAACATATGGTCCTTTCTTCGGCCCCTATTATTCACGTGCTGAGATAAGACAACAGGAAGATGCGCCACTTTGGATATATACCAAGGATGAGCCCCGGATAAATATAACTGCCAGAGCTATCAATAGTACCACCGAGGCAGGGGTTGGAATAGGTACAGTACATTCTTCTACTGCAGTATATCCTATTACTACTCCACTTAGCACATTACAACTTGGGCAGGATTACTCTGTACATGGTGCTTGGGTTGGTTGGAGACCATGGATGGATGTTGGTACATTATGCGTGAGGCAAACTGATTTCGCTTTTTTTGGGATCATGGCTTATAGTGGTGATACAGCTGATATTGACATACCAGATCTTGAAACTTCTGCACCTGGCAGTGGTGAATCTGAAATTATCACTGATAAAAATGATGCTGTTATTGCCTGGGGTGACAATATTGCTAGCAGCAATGAATGGGGGCCTGATAATCTGCGTTTCATTTTTTCCGGACCATACGGAACAACGGGAATTGGTAATGCCTCCAGTTATGTCGGATCAGAAGTAGGTCGCTTTGCACCTACTGGGCAAATGGGGATCGGAAATTTTTCAAACACGAATGGTTCGGGTATTCAACCTAAAAGACGTCTTGAAATTTATGATGAGCATTGCTGGAACCCTTACATAAATGCTGCAGCTCCTCAGCTTCGTTTAACTTATACTCCAGATCATAATGTAGATAAGGGGTTTTGGACAGACTTTCAAACTACATCATTGGGAGATTTATACATTCATACTCAAGCCAGTTCGAGTACGGCAGGTGTTGATGGAAAAGTCGGTATTAATATATCATCTCCTGGCAATACCCTTGAAATAAAAACTCCCGGAACGACTTTATACGATGATTGGCATGGTAGCGGATTGAAGTTTGCTAATATGAAAAATTCTATAACTCCTACGAATTTAAATTCTTCTCATGGAGTATTGTCTTTGGATGTTAACGGTAATGTTATTTGGGTTAAAGATAATGCAGGTATTGCAGGTGCCGATAATGGAACCCACATAAATACTGCAACAAATGAAGTATATTTAGGAGGAACACTACACGAGACTACAAATATAGATTTGTACGATGCAGGAGGTGATCATGATTTAACGATAGATGATGATGCCACAACCCCAACCAATAGCACAGGTAAGGTTATTATAGGAACAGCAACTATAACAGTCGCGAAACTAAATGTGGCAGGTTCAGCAAACATTGCCGTAGGAACCGGGGATGAAATAGCTGCCTCATTTGAAGCTGTTGATGGATCGACTTTTCCCAAC
>JAYVUK010000006.1:0-10238 GCA_043787975.1 Bacteroidota bacterium | reverse complement strand
CAAAACTGGACATTGGAACAGCAAAACAAGCATGGCGAAATACTTTCCAAGCCGAAAACATAATTGAAAATTATACTAATCAATTTTAAATAATTATAAGGCAATGGAAGAATTAAAAAAAACGGATGAACAAAACTCCAGAAGAAATTTTCTTCGTATTGTCGGCATAACTGCGGGAACTGTTTTGGTAAGCACCAGCGTATTTTCTTCCTTCATTGACAAAACAGAAGTGCTAAAATTAAATCCCAGGCAGCAGGAGTTTATGTTGAGGTATGGAAAATGGATGGATGATTTTATTGATGTGATACGAAAAAAGAAAGCTGACCCCGGTAATCAGGAACATCATAAAGTAACAATGACATTATCTGATAAGGCAGTAGCGTTCAAGCCGGAGCTCTCTGAATTTTTAAAGGATAAAAATTTTGAATTAGTGTATCGTGCCGCGATAGATAGAATGAGTAAAGAAATTACATAGCATAATTAAATTGAAAAATTCACTGATAAAAATTAATTATCAAAATTTATTTCTATGGAAAAAGACGAACAAAGTTCCCGGAGAAAATTTCTGAAAGTAGGGATGCTCACCGCTGCCTCTGCCGGTGTTGCAGCAGCAGGATTGGGATTTAAGAAACTTTCCGCAGAAGAAAAGGTGCATGAACTCACCGGAAAAAGAGTAATGATGCTTTCCACAGATGGAGAATTAGTTGCTGTTGACAGTTCGCATCTTAATTACGAACACAAAGCTTTGGTGAGCAATGAGGAAGCGCGGATAGGAATTGCTGGGAAAAAATTTGTGATGGTGATTGACCTTGCAAAATGCGATGGTTGCGGCAAGTGTACCGATGCATGCAACAAGATGCACTTTATTCCTCCAACAAAAAAATGGATTGATGTAGTCAATATGCAGGATGCACCGGCAGAAGCTCCTTACTATTTTCCGAAACCGTGTTTCCATTGCGATGACCCGCCATGTACAAAAGTTTGTCCTGTTGATGCAACGTTCAAGCGCGAAGATGGAATTGTTGGTATTGATAACGACCGCTGCATTGGTTGTCGCTTTTGCATGGCTGCATGTCCTTATTCTGTAAGAGTATTTAATTGGAGTGAGCCTGTAAAGCCAACGGTTACTGAAATAAATAATTCTGTGGAGCATGTTTTCCAAAGTAAAAAAGGTTGTGTGGAGAAATGTGATTTCTGTCCACACATGGCTCGTGAAAATAAATTACCCGCTTGCGTAACAGGTTGCCCGATGGATGCAATTTATTTTGGTGATGAAAACGAAGACGCTGTTACAAATAAATCAGGCGAAACAGTTGCGCTGTCGCAATTGCTTGAAGACAAAAGCGCGTATCGTTTTATGGAAGAACTCGGTACCAAACCGCGTGTTTATTATTTACCTCCTGTAAACAGGCAGTATCCTTCACCTGATATGAACAATGAAATTCCTAAATCTTAATTGAAATAAATTATGGACAGAGTCTTGTTTGAAAAAGAAAAACATCAAATAGAAAGTGAATTGCTTTCAACTGTCGGCAGAAGATTCAAAGGACAAACTGTTTGGATGATTGTGCTTCTGCTGATTGTTGCTGCTGGTGTAACCGCATGGATAATTCAGTTGCGCGAAGGATTAGTTGTTACAGCAATGAGAGATTATATTTCCTGGGGAATTTATATTTCATTGCTTTTCTTTTTTGTCGGTATCAGTTTAATTGGAGCATTGGTTTCATCTGCCTTACGATTTTCAGGAGCGAAGTGGCGTTATCCGCTGATACGAATTGCAGAAGCTATTACTTTATCTGCTGTATTCTTTGCCGGTTTCATGCCTGTGCTGGATATGGGTCGTCCTGAAAGATTATTATTTCTCATCACGCATGGCAGAATTCAATCACCGATTTTATGGGATGTAGTTGCCATCGCAACTTATTTTTTCGGCAGCTTGATTTTCTTTTTTCTTCCACTGATTCCTGATGTTGCTTTAGTAAGAGACCGCATGACTGATATTCCAAAATGGAAGAAAAAAATGTATAAAGCGTTTGCCGTTGGTTGGGAAGGAAATTATTTGCAGCGAACGTTTTTGAAACGGGGAATTAAAATAATGTCCATTGTTATTCTGCCTGTTGCAATCTCTGTTCACACCATCAGCGCCTGGCTGATTTCAATGACTATGCGACCAGGATGGAATACGAGTATCATGGGACCGTATTTTGTTTTCGGAGCATTGATGGCGGGTTGTGCTATCATGATTATTATGATGGCGTTGCTTCGTAAAGGGTATCATCTCGAACATTATTTAAGTCAAACCCATTTCAGCAAGCTCGCCATGTTATTGCTTGCGCTTACTTGTACCTATTTATATTTTAACATTAATAAATATGGTGTGCCTGCTTACAAAATGCAGGGGGATGAAAAAGATTTACTTAATGATTTATTTTGGGGCAGACACGCGATGTCATTTTGGGCAGTGCAGATTTTTGGACTGATAATTCCAATCATCCTGCTATCATTTCAAAAAATAAGATACTCCATTAAGTGGACCGTGTTTGTTTCAGCATTGGTATTGATAGGCGCATTGCAAAATCGTTACCTCATTGTAATTCCAAACATGATGCATCCTTTCATTCCCATTCAGAATCCACCTGCGGGTTATGCAACTTATTTCCCGACAATCATAGAGTGGCTCGTAAGTGCTGCTGCTATGGCTGGTTTCGTGCTTGTAATGATTTTATTGTTTAAACATTTCCCAATCGTTACAATATGGGAAACAGAAGAAGGAGTTGAAAAATCGGGTGATGAGGAAGTGGGATTGGAAGACATGAATACTCAAAATAATTTAAGCGTAACATGAAAAAAAATATGAAAAATATTTTGCTTGTAACCGTATTGCTTTTCTTCTTCGCATTAAATGCAAAAGCAGATAGCGAAAAGAAAAGCGGAATTATCACGATGAGGATTGAAACCAACGATTCGCTTCATGTAGTAACGGCAACGGTTAAAGACGTGGTTACAAAAAGACCGCTGAAAGATGTAGAAGTTAATATTTTTATCAAGCGCATGTTTGGCTTGATGACTATCGGCACTGCAACCAGTGACAGTACAGGAATTATTTCTGCTGTGTTTCCCGCAAAAACTCCTGGCAGTGATACGCTCGGAAATATTTTTATTCTTGCAAAAGTGGAAGACAACGATGTGATGAATGACAGCACATTTATTTTCGTCACGAAATCAACAGTTACATTTCCTGCACACACTCCGCTTGAACCTGCATTGGCTCATTCCGATGCACCGTTTTGGCTGAAGATAACTTTCTGGACTATCGTGCTTGGGGTGTGGGGATTGTTCCTCTATGTGATAGTTCTTGTTGCTCTCATTAACTTAAATAAAAATAAGCCGCATGCTGCTATTACATAATTATTATTTGAGACGAATCAATATTAATCCTGACAGAAATCATATTTTAAAAGTAAGCAAACGAATAATTTTGAACTGTAAATAAAAACAAAAACGAAAATGAAAAAATCAAAAAGTAAAATTCAAAATGCAGCAATCATGTTCGTGGCTGTTTTAACAATGATTGTATTTGCTGCATTCGCGCAAACTGCTCCCTGGAAAGCTCCCGATGCAGCAAAGAAAATGAAGAACCTTGTTGCATCCGATGTATCATCTCTTGCAGCGGGAAAAATTATTTACACTAAAGAGTGTGGAAAGTGTCATGGTAAAAAAGGAATGGGTGACGGACCCAATGCTGCTACCCTTGATAAAAATCCCGAACCATTGAACAACGCAAGTGTGAAAGGGCAAACAGACGGTGAACTCTTCTGGAAAATTTCAGAAGGAAAAAAACCCATGCCCTCAACAAAAAAATCGTTGACTGACGACCAGCGCTGGCAGTTGGTTAACTATATCAGAACATTCAATAATGCAACAACTAAATAAGTGCAATTATGAAAACTAAAATCATTTTATCCACTGCATTATCCTGCTTGCTGTTTATATCAAGCTATGCACAGCAATATAACGATGATGTAATAAAAGAATTAGAAAAGAAAATTGATGCTGTAACACCTGCATCAACAAAGTTTGTGCTTACCGGTTATGCGCAAACAGGATTGGAAACATCGAAAGACGCAACCACTTTTAATCCCGGTTCATTCTCTCCCATTTTCCTGTGGAAAACATCCGACAAAATATTTTTTGAAGGAGAACTGGAAATGGAATTCGAAGATGGCGAATTAAACATCGGAATTGAGTATGCAGATATTACTTACAAGCTTGCCAAAAATTTTAAGGTAAGAGCAGGAAAATTTCTTTTGCCTTATGGAATTTTCACCGACCGCTTACATGCTGCATGGATAAATAAACTACCAACCAAGCCGCTCGGCTTTGACCACGGTGGGGTGGGTCCCACAGATGATGTAGGTTTTGAAATTCTCGGTGGGGTGCAATTGGGCAATTCAAAAGCATCTTATTCAATATATGCTGTCAATGGTCCTTCATTGATGGATGGTTCAGAAGACCCGATGCAGGCAGGAATGTTGAACTACGAAAATCTGCATGACAATAATAAAAACAAAGCTGTTGGCGGACGCATCGGTTTTCTTCCGTTCACCAATTCATCTTTTGAAATTGGATTTTCAGGTCAGTTTTCAAAACCGGGAAACAAAGAAACAGACTATGAAAAGACAGGAGCGTTTTTATATGCAGGCGATTTAACTTATGTAAAAAGTGTTGAGCAACTCAAAGGAACTTTTGACATCAAAGCGCAATACAACGGAGCTAATGTGGACAAAGCAAATTATTCAGATGCTTCCGATTCAACCGGAGCAACATCTTATACTTTTGATAATACGAGCAACGCATGGTTCGCTCAATTTGCTTACCGCCCTACTATGGCAACAAATAAAGTAATAAAGAACCTTGAAATCGCTGCGCGTTATTCTTCCATCAAGCTGCCAGAAAAATCTTTATGGGCTGATGAAAAAACACAATGGACAATTGGGTTGGATTACTGGTTGAGCTGGCGCACGGTGTTCAAACTCGCATACTCAATGGAAAAAACTCCGGGCGTATCAGAAACTCAAAACACATTTATGGTTAACGTAGCAATGGGATTTTAAAAACATAATAATATGAAAAAGTATAAATTATATTTCGTCACCATAGCTTTTATCACGCTGATAATTGCTATCATCAGCAGTTGCGCAAGCACACAAAAGATTGCTGAAAAATCCGGAAACGTATTATGGCAGGAAAACTGTCTGCGCTGTCACAACTCACCGCCATCCACTGCATTCAACAGTGCGCAATGGGAAACTATTGGAATGCACATGGAGGTAAGGGCGAATCTCACGGAAAAGGAAACAAATAAAATTATTGAATACCTGAAAGCAGGAGAATAAAATAAAATAGCTATGAAAAATTCAATCGGTTCATTTTACAAATCTGTGATTGCAATATTATTTATTTCAATCAGTGCGGCAGGAAATATTTATTCTGAGTTTATTTCTTCCGGAAATAATATTCACAGCGGAATTTATTTAAGTGCGAATGATTATCAGAATAAAAAGCTTTCGCTGGAAATAAATTGCGATTCGTCAAAGCACAAAATCAAACTGCACGATTTTTTTTCCAAGCCGTACATTGATGTTATTCATGAAGGCAAAAAGTATCACTACATGAAAGATTCAATATTTGGCTACAGAGATTGTGATGGAAATGATTTCAGGTTTGATAATAAAAGAGAATATCAAATAATGGAAAGCGATAGCATCACCATTTACAGGATTCAGGTAGCACAAGGCGGCAAGGAAGCTATCCGGCTGGTTTCAGAATATTATTTCAGCACTAAGCTTAATGCAGAAATTTTATCGCTCACTATGAATAATCTGAAAACAGCATATCCCGTCAATCACAAATTTCACGACCTGCTCGATATGCAATTCAATGACGGTTCTGCATTATACAAATATGATTCATTCCATAAAACATACAAGATGGTACGGCTGTTAAAATTAAGTTGCGAAAATCAAAATAAATAAGCACCCTAAAAAATAAAAACAAATGAAAATCAATTCATCAAAATTCGCCCTTGCGTTTGGATTGGCATTGAGCATTTCGTTTTTTATCTGCAATATAATTTTCTATATAGGCGGAAGTGATTTCAGTTTAAGCATTGTCAATACAATTTTTCATGACATGAATTTTAAACCACTGTTGATTGAAAACAATTTCAGTATTGTAAAAGTACTTTGCGGAATGTTTATTCTGTTTCTTGAAGGATTGTTTGTGGGATATGTTACCGCTGCGCTTTACAATACATTCAATAAACAATCAAATTAATTACTAACAATTTAAAAACTAAAAATCATGTTCTACGATGGTTATCACTTCTGGGGAATGCACCTTATATGGTGGTTCGTTTGGGTTTGCCTGTTATATTGGATTTTCGCAACACCTTATGATGTTCCTGGTCAGCGAAAAAAGAAAGATTCACCTCTTGATATTTTGCAGAAGCGTTTCGCTTCCGGGCAAATCACAAAAGAGGAGTATCAGGAGAGGAAAAATATTCTTGAAGCGGATATGAAATAAATTTAAATGTTTCTTCAAAATGAAAAACAACAATCAATATGAAAACTATTGTTATCCCAACTGATTTCTCTGAGAACGCTGCCCTTGCTTTCAGGTATGGGTTAATGTTGGCAAATGAAACGCGGCAACATATTATTTTGTTTCATGCTGTGCATCTTCCACATGAGGTTGTAACTCCGCCTGCGGCTGCTTCTTTTGAAGAACTGGAAAAGAAAGCGATTGATGAACTGAGACTGTGGAAAGAATCTTTTTCATACAAAACAAATAATGTGAGTATTGATTGTTTTGTGAAGACCGGTTTTGCTGCGGATGAAATCATTTCGTTTGCAAAAGAAAAAAACATTGACATGATTATCATGGCCACAAAAGGCGCAACCGGACTGCTTGATAAAATGATGGGTAGCATTACCTCCACAGTAATTGAGAAAGCGCAATGCCCTGTTCTTGCGATTCCTGAAAACACTTCTTTGAATAATATTAGAAGAATTGTATTTGCAACTGATTATCGCGATAATGATTTTGAAACGCTGGGCAGCATCACTGAAATTGCCAAAAACTTTAATGCTGAAATCGCTGTGCTGCATGTTGTATTGGATGATAAAAATTTCAAAATGGAAAATGCGAACTTTGATTCATTTGCCAACAAAATAAATAATACCATTTCGTATCAGAGGTTTGCATTCCGTCTTATGAAAGGAAAAAATGTGGAGGAAGAACTTATCCATTTTTTGAAGGAAGTGGAAACTGACATGCTTGTAGTATCAACCGCTAAGAGAAATTTCATTTCTAAATTATTTAATCACAGTGTCACAAATAAAATCGCTCAGCATCCTGAAATACCGCTTCTCGTATTTCATGTTAAAAGCCATGCAGAAAATATAAAAGCGTCATTATTATTTAAACAATAAATACTAAACAAAATGAAATCCGTTTCACAAATTAAAAATCACGCTCCTGAGTTATTTGCTTTGCTGCTTTGTTTATCATTTAATATTCAGATAGCATTCAGCCAGCAACTATATTCCACACGTGAAGGAAGCATTGAAATAAATGTAATTGTAAAAGACACAGCGGTAAATGTTCTCAGCAGCCATCTTTACGCATCAATCAATTACAACACTGCCGAAATAATTTTAACAGTTGACCCGCGTACTTTGCTATCAAAAAATGATTCGCTTAATATGCTTCTTGCCATATCAGGCGACCCTGTTATATTAAAAGGCAAGCTCAACATTCCTTATATCAATACCCATAAACATGCTCCGCAAAATCTAAATTTTGACGCAGAATTATATTTAAATGGCATCCGCAAATTTGTTCCGGTAACCGGAACATTGGTTCATATTGCAGATGCACAGCTTGTAGCATGCGACCTGTCATTAAAATTCAAGTTCCTTCTAAGCGATTTCAATGTAAGCGACATTCCATTAAATATAGTTGACCCTATTAGTGTAGAAATACTACAAGCTATTTTAAAAAGGGATTAAAGAAATGAAAAATAAAATGCAAACATTTATAAAAGACAATGTCATGGACGTGCTCATAAAGAAATTCTCGCAAATAAATTCAGCAGATGTAATATCAGTTGGAGGAAAAAATTCTTCACTCGGAGAAATGTTTAATCAACTTTCACCAAAAGGAATAAATATTCCTGATGGTTTTGCAACAACTGTCCATGCCTGGTGGCTCTTCATAGAGAACAATCATCTAAAGGAAAAATTAGGGGAGTTGATGAATGTTCTTGATAAAAAAAACTTCTCCAATTTAAGGAATGTCGGTCAGCAGGCGCGGCAGTTGATTCTCAATGGTACGATGCCGGATGAGCTGAAAAAAGAAATTACTAAATCGTACCATGAACTTTTTCAAAGCAATTCAGTGGCTGAAGTGGCTGTTCGCAGCAGCGCTACGGCTGAAGATTTGCCCACTGCAAGTTTTGCCGGACAGCATGATTCGTTTCTCAATATCAGTGGAGAAGAAAATGTTGTGAATACAGTGCAACGCTGTTTCGCTTCGTTGTTTACAGACAGAGCAATAAAATACCGCGAGGACAATAATTTTAATCACATGAGTGTTGCACTTTCTGCAGGTGTGCAAAAAATGGTTCGCTCCGATAAAGCATGTTCAGGCATCGGATTTACCATTGAACCTGAATCGGGTTTCCAGGATATTATTTTACTCTCAGGTGTTTGGGGTCTTGGAGAAAATATTGTTCAGGGTACTGTAACTCCTGATGAGTATTTTGTTTTTAAACCATCGCTCCGTTCTGGAATGAAGGCTGTTGTTTCAAAGAATCTTGGCAGCAAAACCAAGACCATGATTTATGCCGACAAAGAAAACGGTCAGACCGGTTTTACCATGAACATGGATACGCCAATACAAAAACAAGAGCAATATGTTTTGAATGAGGATGAAGTCAGAATGCTGGCTAACTGGGCGCTGACTATCGAAGAGCATTATCAAAAACCAATGGACATTGAATGGGCAAAAGATGGAATCAGCGGACAATTTTTTATTGTGCAGGCACGACCCGAAACCGTGCAGAGCAGACGCAATCCATACAAGCTTCACGAATATCAATTGACTGAAAAAAGAAAACAACCCATTGCAAAAGGAGAAGCCATCGGAAGTAAAATAGTTTCGGGCACGGCAAGGATTTTACAATCTCCTGCTGAGTCAGATAAACTTCAGCAAGGAGAAATTCTTATTACCGAAATGACAAGCCCCGATTGGGACCCTATCTTAAAAAAGGCAGGAGCTATTATCACGAATAAAGGAGGAAGAACAAGTCACGCTTCCATCGTTGCAAGGGAATTAGGGGTTGCTGCTATTGTCGGAACGGGTGATGCAACACAAAAAATAAATGACGGACAACTGATAACTGTTTCGTGTGCAGAAGGAAAAACAGGCTTCGTGTATGACGGAAAATTAAGCTGGACTGAAAAAGAAATGGATTTCCGCAATATCAAACTACCCGAAACAGATGTCATGCTCATTGTTGCCGACCCTGAGAAAGCGTTTAAACTCTCGTTCTATCCCAACAATGGCGTGGGTTTGATGCGTCTTGAATTTATCATCAACAATGCAATCCGTATTCACCCGATGGCATTGGTAAAATTCAACCAGCTTAAAGATGAAAAAGTAAAACAGGAAATCGAAACGCTCACACATCATTATCCTGACAAGGAAAAATATTTTGTTGACAAACTTTCGCAAGCCGTTGCAACTATTGCCTGTGCATTTTATCCCAAAAATGTCATTGTCCGCATGAGTGATTTTAAAACGAATGAATATGCCAACCTGATTGGCGGAAAAGATTTTGAACCTGTTGAAGAAAATCCGATGCTCGGTTTTCGCGGAGCATCACGTTATTACAGCGAACGGTATAGAGAAGGTTTTCGATTGGAATGTGAAGCAATGAAAATGGTTCGCAATGAAATGGGTTTGACAAATGTAAAACTGATGATTCCGTTTTGCAGAACTGCTGAAGAAGGAGAAAAAGTTGTTGCGCTGATGGAAGAGTATGGTTTGAAGCGTGGCGAAAATTATTTGGAAATTTATGTGATGGCGGAAATTCCAAGCAACATTATTCTTGCCGAAGAATTTGCTCGCGTGTTTGACGGATTCTCCATCGGCTCCAACGACCTCACGCAACT
>JAYVUK010000005.1:0-38904 GCA_043787975.1 Bacteroidota bacterium | reverse complement strand
ACTCAAAATTGAGTCCGCCTCTTTTATTAAATACTGAATTTATTATAATGACTTTAATCCATAACAAACTTACTTGAATATATTGTTGTGTTACCAATCATTAGTCGCGCAAAGTAAACTCCTTCCGGATGATTTTTTTTCTCAAATAAATATTGATGTTCGCCAGCGTTAAGTTTGCCTTCTGCAATAGTGGTAACTAACACTCCCCTGACATCATATATTTTCAGGGTAACATTTTCAGATGACGATAAAGAAAACCGAATAGCTATTTTCTCAGATGAAGGATTAGGAAATGTTACCATATTAAATGCAACAGGGAAAGTTTCTGCAAAGCCCGATGTAATCGTATCCGTTATGTTGGCGCTGAACACGCCTGCGCCATGCGTACCTGCCACTACTAATCCGTCATTGGTTCTGTAGTCGAGCATATCCACAACCATATTACCGATAGCACTTGATGCCAGTTGAGTCCATACAGTAGACGTTCCGTTTAGTGTATTCGTACCAAACAAACCGACACTTGTGCCAACGAGATAAACAGTTCCGTTTGAAACAGGAATGATGGATGCCCAGCGTAATGATGGACCATTCCCGGTGCCGGCTGCATTCTGCTCAAGGTTGCCGGCTGTCTTTACCCATGTTATACCACCATCAGAAGTATAAAACAAACTATATATACCGTAATTGGAAAATACAACCATCACTTTATTACCATCATTCGGATCAACAGCGATACAATTTACATAACCGGCAGGAAATAATGTTGAAGTAATATTGATTGTATCAGGACTCATCGTATTTGAATTATCAACACGATATACTTTCTTATTATTGGTACCGTAATACAAACGGTTTGCAGGTGTTTTAGAAACAGCAAGCGCCGTTACCAGGGTTCCTGCAACGGCAATGGTATCCGTCATCCGGAACCATCCTTGCGAAATAGAATCCCATTGTCCTGTAAGTGCGATCTGGTCAAGACTGTCATTCCTCCAGATGCCATTACCTGAAGCGAGATACATGATGTTACTATTACTCGGATCAAGGACAAAGGGACTAATGAAAAGATAATTAGAGCCACCAATCGGATCGATTCTCCGGAAGCTTGTAACGTTTCCGCTTGCATCCAACGTTGCTTTTGCAACTCTGCCTTCCTGCCTCGACATATAATAACTTGTGTGTCCGTCTGCAATAGCACAAAATGATCCGTCACCTTGCCCGGGCATATTCCATGGTGATGTATTCGTTGTAGTATTCGTGAACCAGGTTCCGTTATCCTGCAAACCTCCTATCACGATATCATTCGGAGTGGCACCATGATCAATCGCAACAGTATAAAATTGCGAAGTAACATATCCATCATTCAGCGATTGCCACACAACAGTTGAAGCACGGTTATCCAGCGTCCTCATCACACCACCATCACTTGATGACAACATTACATCGTGATTGGAAGGAAGAAAAACTAAATTATGTTGATCGGAATGATGATTCAGATAATTTGTGTAGAATGGAAGTGTAGAACCGGGAGCATATCCTCCGATCGTAGTTGTATTAACAGTTGATGTAAAACCATCCGTCGATCTGAAGAGATTTGTTCCGCCTATATAAACAATGTTCGAATGATCCGGATGAACTTTTACAACCAGGTCATAGCCACCTTGTGCATTAAAATTTCCAAGCTGGCTGCTGTCATAAGGAATATTCTGAGAAAGATTCGTCCACGCTCCTCCGCTTCCCGTACCGTCCCCGCTTATATAGGTGTATTTCCACAAGCCGTTCCACTCTCTATCACCTTTATAGTTTGTAGTTGCTTTACCAATTGTACTATCAGTAACCCCGAGAAAATAAATTTCGTTTTCATTCGAAGGGTTTATACCGATTACCTGGCGGTCATAAAACGCAGATGCCCATTGAACAGGTGTAATGTTTGCCCAAGCAGCTCCACTTTTTCTCCAAATGCCTTTCTGAGAACCATCGCTGCTTAAGGATGCGTATACAATTCCTGTCGAGGTAACATCTACATCAGTAAAATAAGAAAATGGTGCGGACGCATTACTTCCGCGGTCAACACTCCAGGAAGTTCCTCCATTGATGCTTCTGAAAATTGCACCATACGTGGAAGCATACACCACATTATTCACTGTATCGTGTACATCACAAACTACTTTCCAGGCAATGTCCCATACATTTTCAAATGTTTGAGGAGTACCGGAAGAAGTGGATGTCAATACATTCCATGTAAGACCTCCGTTAATTGATTTATAAATTCCATTACCAAGATAATATGCCCCGGTTGCACTGGCGGATGCGCCATATCCTTCGCCTGAACTATAGTACCATGTACTTGTATGTCCCGGTCTTTTATCCTGCGCTATCCAGGTAACACTGGGATTTTGATTCATCGGTGAAACACGCGCCCATGTTGCTCCGGCATCAGTTGAACGCCAAAGACCACCGTTCACGGATCCCGCAAAAATTATATTCTCATTTGTAACATCAACAGCAATTCCTCTTGTTCTGCCACCGACATTCCATGGTCCGCGCGAAGTGAAATTAGCAATTGACACAGACCTTATGTCTGCATCCGGAGGAGTTTGCACGCGGGGAAGCGTGGCTGCAAACTCCAACTCTTTCGCCCGTATATGTTCAGGAATTTTTCCTGTCTCCGGATCCGCAAGACGCATCAGCTCCCATTTGTAACGGGCATCCGCATCGCCATCACCGCTGATGGATTCTGTTGCATCAGAAAAAAGTACGATGTGTTTTTTATTTTGCCGAATGTAGAAACTGACGGCGCAAAGGCCGATCAGTATAAAAGCAGATGCGAGTAAAAGTTTGCGTTTCATGTCTTGTGATTTTTGGAATGGTTTAGTAGAAAATAAAAGTAATTTATTTTTTGTGAATATCTTTCAAAAGAAACAGGGGCTGATCAGCATTCAATTGTAAACGTTCTTCGACAAACGCAATCACCGTATCTCCTTTTTGGAATGAATATTCATCAACTTTTCTTAATTCAGTATGAATCGTTTCTCCGCTTGTCACAGCATAAGTCAGCGAAGAGCCTCGTTCTAAAACGTTAAGAATAAAAAAAGAGTAGCCGAATTGCGGAGGTTTCGAATCTGTAACCGATTTGTCTGCGATCACTGCTTCTGCACGAAAGTGATTCGGGGCAATTGATAGTTCACCGGGCAATTGCTTTCCGCCAATAGCGAGAGAATCTGATTTGTTAGTATCGGCAGCAATGTGTTTTACATTGTCACAAGATTCTATCTCAAGAATTATAAACAGGAAAATAAATAACTCAAAAATATTACGACACCATGTTCGGAATATCTTCCTTATGCAATTCGAAATGATCATCATCTTCTTTATGTTTCATGATCTGTTCCAGGGCATCAGGCACCACATCGCTGCAAATGGTAATAAAGGAACCCTTCTTAGCATTTTTGATGGCATAATCAATTGCCTGCGACTCTTTCGGAATCACATGCACTTTCTTCTTCGGGTCCTCCTGTAGAATTCCTTTCATCATCAGGTCAATGATTTCCTGTTCGCTTCTGCCGCGGAGATTTTTATCCTGGCGTATAATAATTTCATCAAACATTTGTGCTGATAACATTCCGAGCTGGATGATGTCTTCATCTCGTCGGTCACCTACTCCTGCGATGATCCCGACTTTCGGTTTTGCATCAATCTTTTCAAGCAGTTTTGCAATGGCCATAAAACCCGCCGGGTTGTGAGCGTAATCAACCATCACTTCAAAATTGCGGAAACGGAAAATATTCATGCGACCCGGAGTTTGTGTAGGAGAGGGAATGAATGTTTCCAATGCAAGCCGCATGTCTTCCACTTTAAATCCACGAACAAATCCTGCAATCACGGCAGGTAAAATATTCTGGATCATGAAAACTGCTTTGCCTGAATAGGTCAGCGGGATATTCACCACTTTATCAACACGAATTTTCCAGGTGCCTTTACAAATTGTAACGTAGCCATTCTCAACAATGGCAGCGAGTTTTCCATCGGCACAATGTTTTTTGATACGCGGATTATTTTCATCTAAGCTGAACAAGGCAACATGGCAGTTTAATTTTTTCCGCATGTCATAGACGAGATCGTCATCGGCATTTAAGATGGCATATCCTTCAGGTAATACACTTTCAATCACGACACCTTTTACACGCGCCATGTCTTCTAATGTGTTGATGTCTTTCAGACCGAGATGATCGGATGCAACATTGGTAACAATTCCCACATCACAATTATGAAAACCTAGACCTGCTTTTAATATTCCTCCACGCGCACATTCGAGCACGGCAAAATCAACGGTAGGATCTTTCAAAACATACTCAGCGCTCAACGGACCTGTGCAATCACCTTGCTCCACCATCCTGTTCTGAATATAAATTCCGTCTGTCGTAGTGAAGCCGACTTTATGGCCCATTGTTTTTACAATGTGAGCAATCAATCGGGTAGTCGTTGTTTTTCCATTCGTACCGCTTACTGCGATGATCGGAATCCGTGCAGTACTTCCTGCGGGATATAACATATCAATGACCGGTTCTGCCACATTACGTTCTAAACCTTCTGCCGGAGCGATGTGCATTCGAAAACCGGGACCTGCGTTTACTTCCAGCACAGCTCCACCGTTTTCATGCAATGGAAGACTAATGTCAGGCGTCATGATATCAATACCACAAATATCAAGACCTATGATGCGGGCAATCCGCTCAGCCATGAACACGTTGAACGGATGAACAATTTCCGTCACATCAGTGGAAGTTCCACCTGTACTCAGATTGGCTGTGCGTTTGAGATGCAACTCCTCGCCTTTCTTCAACACGGTTTCAAGCGAAAGATTTTTTTCTTTCAACATATCAAGTGTCGTGTCATCGATCTTAATTGCTGTCAATACTTTTTCATGACCATATCCTCTGCGTGGATCACTGTTTACAATTTTAATTAATTCTTCCACTGTATTTTTTCCATCACCGGTAATCATGGCAGGAGTTCGTCTTGCTCCCGCTACAAATTTGTAATCAATGACAAGCAATCGGTAATCGTAACCGGTAATAAATTTTTCAACGATCACACCACGCGAAACTTTTTTTGCCAGCGCCAATGCTTTCACGGCATCATCCCAGGTAGTAATGTTAATCGTAGCACCCCGACCATGGTTTCCCCCGACAGGTTTCAACACGACCGGATAACCGATTCGTTTGATGGCAGATTCCAAATCTTCTTCATCGTACACCACACGACCGCTCGGAACGGGAATAGAAGCTGCTTCCAGTAAATTTTTTGTTTCTTCTTTATCACATGCAACTTCCACTGCAATGCTTGATGTAGTACTTGCAACAGTCGCCTGTATTCTCCTCTGGTTCATTCCATATCCCAACTGAACAAGAGAATGTTTGTTCAATCGTATCCACGGAATTTTTCGTTTGATTGCTTCTTCAACAATGGAGCCTGTTGACGGACCCAGACGCTCGTCTTCCCTGATCTCGCGCATATTCTGAATGTCATCCGCCAAATCGTATTCACTTCCTTTCACCAATGCTTCTGCAATTCGCACGGCAGCTTTCGCCGCATAGATGCCCACCTTTTCTTCCATGTAAGAAAATACAACACTGTAAATTCCATGTTGACCGGTTGTGCGGGTTCTGCCAAAACCGGTATCCATTCCGGCAAGCGTTTGTATTTCGAGTGCGATGTGTTCAACGACATGACCCATCCATGTTCCCTCTTTTACACGATGAAAAAAACCTCCCGGAACACCTTCTGAACATTCATGTAGATACAAACTGGGAAACATTTTCTCAAGTCGGTCACCAAAACCGGGAATTTTATTGGAAGGCATTTCTTCGAGTTCACCAATGTCGAGTTTCATCACAATAAGTTTGTGTCGCCTGATGGACCAGTAGTTGGGTCCACGCATGGCACGAATGTCAAGTATTTCCATAATGAGCGATTTTCCTGTTAAAAGTTTTTCAAAGTAAGAAGATTTTTTCGGAAGACAAAAATTAAGTAAGAAGTAAAATGAATAATGAATAATTGAACCTTTATCAGCCTTTACTCAGTTTATTTATTACTTCTTCATTTTTCCTTATTCATTTATCAAATGTGTTTGTTAATAAATCCTTTACCAGCGCTTCTTTGCGCTTTCGTCATTCCAAAGAAAGATGTAGGTTTGCCACCGAATTTTTGAAAATCCAAGTATGGAAATACCAAAAGGAAAGCTGATCGCCATTGGTGGCAATGAAGATAAAGGAACTGAACCTGAACCCAATTATGGTCAGAAAAACAACCTGAACTTTTTTGGTTTACAGTTACTAAGCCGTATCGTTCATGAAATAGGCGGACATGATTCTTACATTGAAGTAATCACCAGCGCATCCTCCATTCCTGATGAAGTAGGACAAAATTACCTGGATGCTTTCGGAAAACTGGGTTGTAAGAACGTCCACGTGATGAGCATTCGTAACCGTGAAGATGCTCAGAAACCGGAAATGATTGAGCGGATAAAAAAATGTGATGGTGTGATGTTCAGCGGAGGAAATCAACTGCGATTGTCTTCTATTTTCGGAGGGACGGAATTTTTGCACATACTTCAACATCGCTATATGCATGAAAACTTTTTAATAGCGGGAACCAGTGCCGGAGCAATGGCGATGAGCAACACCATGATTTACCAGGGTAATAGTTCGGAAGCATTATTCAAGGGTGAAGTAAAAATTACTACCGGTCTTGCCTTTATAAAAGATGTCATCATTGATTCGCATTTTGTAACGCGCGGTCGTTTTGGAAGATTAACACAAGCAGTTGCGGCAAATCCATCATGCATTGGAATTGGTCTTGGTGAAGATACAGGTGTCTTTGTCAGCGAAGGAAGATTTTTAGAAGCTGTTGGTTCCGGTCTGGTAATCATTATAGACGGACATCACATTCGTCATTCCAACATTGCCGATCTCAAAGAAGGCTCACCGATCTCGATTGAAAATGTGGTTGTGCATGTCATGTCGAAAGGCAACAGCTATGATCTCAGCACCCGGAAATTTTCGGCTGAGGTAACTTCAGCGTAAGGGAAGTTTAGTACAAGTATACTATTTATTCAATCTTTTCTGTGAGAAGAAAATACTATTTTTGGTATTTCTGATCAGGTATGAAGCTTGCCAAAAGAGGAATTCTTTTATTCATTTTTATTTTTTTAATCATTGAGAATGCGCATGCTTCTTCTCATTCCAACGATTCCATATATCCTTTTCTTAACTATAAACATTTTGGAGAAGAGGAAGGACTAACCTGCAAGACTGTTTATAGTTGCATCCAGGACAACGATGGTTTTATGTGGTTCGGGACGGACAATGGTGTCTATCGTTATGATGGAAGAAAGTTTAAACATTTTACAAAGGAAGATGGAGTTACAGATAATGAGGTGTTAGATCTTTTTAAAGATCATCTAAACCGCATTTGGTTCTTGACTTTAAATGGTCATTTATCTTACTGGCAAAAAGGAAAAATTTATAATTCTCATAATTCAAATTTATTAAAAATTGCTAGTACTGGCGAAGCGACATTTTCTTGCTTTGAGGATGGTCAGAAAAGACTTTGGTTCGGCACTCAGAGTTTAGGTTTTTTAGTCATTTCAAATGACAGTGCACAAAAAGTAAACACAAACGAGGACGGGAAATCATTATCTTCGGAATATATATATCAAGATAAATCAGGACAAATATGGACTTTTAGTTGGAATAAAATGTATAAATTACTCCAGAAGAAATCCACTGATACAATCTTATTAGGGGACACAATTAAATTCCATTCAGCCTGTCATGCTACAGAAAATAGTGAAATGTTTTTCTGCTCTTCCAAAGGATTATTTCGGATTTTCGATAAACAAATTTCTTTGTATATAAACTCTAATTCCTTGCCTGATTCAAAAGAAATACTAAGTATAAAATCAAAGGGAGATTATTTGTGGTTATGTACTTTAAATGGATGTTATGAATATAAAAAAGGAAGATTTACATATAAATATTTAGAAAATTATGTTGTAACATCTGTATTAAAAGACCGAGAAGATAATTTGTGGTTTAACACGCTAAGTGAAAGTACATTTATGCTAACAAGTAATCTTAATGGTGTAAAAAATTTTAACCATTCTGCAGGCCTATCTGGCGAAAGAGTAACCTCAATTGCTAATTCACAAAACAATTTTTTATGGTTAGGATACGATAATGGTATTGTTGATAACGTTGTAGGAAATAAAAAAAAATCATTCAATTTATTGAAAGGAAATAAGCGGTCATTTTTAAGAATAACAGGGTTAATAGTAGACCACAACCTAACTTGGTGTGGAACAGACCTCGGACTGTATTCCATTAGCAAGAATAAAATAAACCTTATCCGTTATGGCAATGAAAAAACTCCAGCTCAATATTATACGATTAAAAATTTATTCAAAGACAATTCATCAAATATATGGAGCGCTTCAACTTTCAGTTTTTTAAAATTAGCTCATGATAAAGATGGCTACTATCTCCAGCAAAAAACAGATTCATTAATGAGATGCTTTTCGATTGTTGAGATTCACAAAGAACATTATATCATTTCTTGCACAAATAATTTGCTAGAGTACATTCCAAATAAATTATTGATTCCTTACAATATCAATTTTGATTTCTCTAAAACAAGAATTATTGATTTAAAACTTGACCATGATTCATTATTAATTTTGGCAAGTTCAGACCATGGACTATATATTTTTAGTAATAAAAATTTATTGCAACATCTTTCTTTAGAATCAGGATTATCAAGTGATAACTGCAACAAAATATTTATTTATAAAAATCAAATTTATATTGCTACTAATCACGGTTTAAGCGTACTCGAAAAAAAAGGGAAATATTATTACCTTCTTAAAAATCTAACAACCAAGGATGGATTATTATCTAATTCCGTAAATGATATAATGGTGAACGATACTTCTGTTTTTATAGCAACTGAAAAAGGATTAACAATTTTACCAAAAGATATTTTGCCTAAAGATATATTTATTGCGACTGTTTATCCAACAGAAATAATAACTGATACGACCATAACTGTTTCTTATGATCATTATAGTTTTAACGCTGATATCCCAAGATTGGTAATCCGATTTGCCTATCCAGTTTTTAACCCTTCTAGTATGGTAAATCTAAAATACAGATTAACTCAAAACAAAAAAAACAATCTTCATTGGATAACTTCCGAAACCAATGAAGTAGAATTTTCCTCACTAAGTCCAGGCAAATATATTTTTCAGATTAAACCAGATATTGCCAATTTAGATGAAGCTATGATTACCAATGTCTACCTAGATATAGTGCCACTTTGGTGGCAAACTGTATTTTTTAAACTATTTATTTCACTATTCGCTTTGGCCTTTGCAATAGCTGTTTCGAGAAAAATTACAAAGAGAAGGTATGATAAAAAAATACTCCTATTAAAACAACGAACTGCACTTGAAGTTGAGCGCAATCGTATTGCCAGAGACATGCACGATGACTTAGGTGCTGATCTCACATACATCGCTATTCTCGGTGAGCTGGTTATGCAGAACACAAGACTTGAAAACGAAGCAGTCAACAATATTAATAAAATAACGGAGGCTTCAAAAAAAGTTATTTATAAAATGGGAGAAATTATTTGGGCCCTGAACTCTACCAATGATTCTTTGCCGAATCTCATTTCTTATCTTCATAAATACTCGAAAGAATTTTTGGAGTCAAAAGGGATCGAATGTTCAGTCGTCATCCCTGAATTCATTCCTGATAAAAAATTATCCGCCGCATTCCGGAGAAATATTTTTCTTATTTTCAAAGAAGCGACCAATAATATTGTCAAGCATTCCGGGACAAAAAAAACAGCGCTTATTTTCACCGTCGAACACGAGGAATTAATAATTTGCTTAAAAGATTTTGGAAGGAGACCTCCAAAGAACGATCCGGATAATAAGGGAAACGGACTCAAGAACATGAAAAAACGCGCTCTGGAAAATAACGGGGAGTTGGAAATTACTTTCCTTGATGGTCAAGGAACATTGGTTGAATATCGTTCTAAAATTTAAACATGCAAAACACGCTTACAAAAATCGCTTTGATTGAAGATCATCATGAGATCAGGACCAGCCTGGCAATGCTAATCAACAACACGAAGAGATTCTTATGTCATGACTTTTCCAACGCTGAGGATGCACTGGAGTTTTTATCATCCGTTGCGGTGGATGTCGTATTAATGGATATTAATTTGCCGGGAATGTCAGGCATTGACTGCACAAGTATCATCAGGGTTAAATATCCCCGTACCCAGGTGATCATGTGTACTGTGTATGAAGATGATGAGAAAATTTTCAAAGCCCTGGAAGCAGGCGCCAACGGCTACATCCTGAAAAACACATCCTCATCTGAGCTAATATTGGCTATCAATGAAGTGCTGACCGGAGCTTCTCCTATGTCAGGAGAAATTGCCCGTAAAGTGGTTCAATCGTTTCGCAAAAAAAACATTGATCCATCGTATGATCTTTCACCGCAGGAACTTAAAATTCTTGCTCAACTTTCGCTTGGTTACAGCAACAAGGAAATTGGGGAACGATTATTCATCAGTCCACATACGGTACGAAATCACCTCTATAACATTTATGAAAAACTTCATGTCAATTCCCGGACCGAAGCGATGAGTAAATTAAACAACTCCAAAAGATGAGCTGCGCCTAAAAAACAACGGGTTAAAAAAACAATACCGCTGAAAATAACTCTCAAAGC
The DNA here is from genome assembly GCA_043787975.1 of Bacteroidota bacterium. Lineage (GTDB taxonomy): Bacteria > Bacteroidota > Bacteroidia > AKYH767-A > 2013-40CM-41-45 > JAPLDA01. The sequence continues at coordinate 28,102 of JAYVUK010000005.1, read as the reverse complement.
AGAATAAGAAACTGCTAAAATTTGATTAACCTAAATGTGATAGCGACAGATTCCGCAGATTAACACAGAAATTAAATCAAATAATCTGTGAAAATATTTGGCAAGTATTTTTTATTTATCAATCTTAAACTGCTTCTAAGAGTATTAAAACTTATTCAAGATATCCACTACATAATTAATATCATCTTCGCTATGAATGGTTGAACAAGGCAAGCTTAATTCAGTAGCGTGTATTTTACGAGAGAATTTGAAATCCTCTGAATGAAGTTTTAAATTTTTACCGGCAAAATAATTTATAATAGATTTCTGATCGCAAGGAGCAATGGGATAATGTACTTCCGTTTTTATTCCATGCTCAAGCAGATATTTTTTTAATTCATCTCTTCGCTCATGTCGGATTGGAAAAATATGAAACACATTATAAAAGTCATCATTCCTATACGGTAAAATAAAATTGCTTTTCAGGTTCGAGAAATAAATTGAAGCCAGTGTATTCTTATGTGCATTTATTTTATCCAGTTGCTTTAATTTAATAGAAAGAAAACCAGCCTGAATTTCATCCAACCGGGAATTATAGCCAATGAATTCATTGTGATATTTTACAAACGAACCATAATTGCGAAGCGCCTTCATTTTAGCATACAGTTCATCATCGTACACAGAAACGCCACCGGCATCACCGAGTGCTCCTAAATTTTTAGTCGGGTAAAAACTAAAAGCATTGGCCTCACCAAAAGTTCCTGTCATCACACCTTTAAACTTTGCACCATGACTTTGAGCACAATCCTCAATCAATTTCAACTTGTGTTTTTTACATAGTGCAACAATGGAATCCATCTTGCATGGCAAGCCATACAAGTGCACGATCATGACAGCCTTTGTCTTTGACGTAATTTTTTCTTCTATTTTTTCCGGGTCGATGTTGTATGTTTTCAGGTCCGGCTCAACAAAGACAGGCACATGCGCCGTATTGATAATTGCATTGATGGTTGCTATATAAGTATTAGACGGAACAATAATCTCAGAACCTTCAGGAAAATCAAAAGCAATCAGGGGTAATTCCAATGCATCTAATCCGGAAGCGACGCCCAAAAATTTTCCACAACCTAAATAGTCTGCAAACGCACGCTCAAACTCATCTACATTTTTCCCAAGAATAAACCAGCCACTTTGCAGCACTTCGTCGAATGATTTTTTATATTCATCAAAAAAAGGTTTGTTCAGGAAGTGAAGATTTTCGTATTCGATGGGTTTCATTCGGTGATTTGATAATTAGCTGATTTGATAATTTGATAATTAAAAGGAAGCATGAATCACGATTTTGAAACTGTATACATGCTACACTCTTGATTTAAAATTCTCAACCGTATGGTTCATCGATGTAATCATTCACATCGTATTTTGTTGAAGCGAACACAAGAAGAATCGCATCACCGGAGAATTTTTGCATGGTATGCCAGTCCTTGGGTTCAACAATGAGACATTGGCCTGGATTATCGAGTTGAAATATTTCCTCTTTCGTTCCATCGTGATTGTAAATCTCACATGAACCGGCAATGCATATTAAACCCTGAGTTGCTGTTTTATGGCGATGACCTCCTCGTACAATATTTTGAGATGGAACATTCTGAATATAATACGTTCGCTTTACCTCGAAAGGTAATTCATCCTGCACAATCGTAAGCAAGCCACGTTCATCGGCATGGGATTTTAATTTGATAAATTTTGCCACTTATCTATAAATTGGTTTTATGAAATTGCAGAAGATATAATTCATCTTCCCTTTTACATACTTATCCACAAAATAAGATGAAGAGGATCGCGAACCATGGGGGTCAAAAGTATTATTAAATTGTTGAATAAACAGTTTGGCACGTTGAAGATTTTCAAAATAAGGTTTGTAGAAAATTTCCTTTACAGTATTACTGATGTGGTATGTGTTTGGAGCAAAAATAATTTTTCCGTTCTCATAGAATTTTACACCATGAAAATGATAAAATTCAGTGGCTAACCTGGTTCCTGATTTGACTTCTTGTCCTTCAGAAACACTTTCAAACTTATACTGCTGAATATTCCATGGTGCAAGCCCTGCCCCCAAATTCTTTAATTCCCACACATAATCAAAACGTGTAGTCCAATCATCCAAATACTTCTGATCGCCAAACTTACCGTCTTCAATACGGTTGTAGCACCATTCGAGACATCGTTCTCTCCACCATTTCAGAATTTTCAACGAATCCTCTGTGTTATCAAAGTACATAAATTGCACACAATATTTCCCTGAGCGTTTTGACTGATCGTAATAGGAGGTGTACCGGTGTGAAGTAATCATGACATGATATTCCGCCGGCTTTTCATAAATCAAAACTTCCGGTGATTGGTAAAAAAATAAATCAGCATCTATGTATGTACAATTCGCAAGTTTAAATTTTTTAAGACAAAATAAAATGGTGGATGATGTGCACGTCCAGCAATATTCGGTGCGTGTACGATTTGACTTTGCTTCCAACAACTCTTTATCTTCAAAATCCTTCAGAGAAACAACGGTCACCTTTTGCAAATTCATTTTGCGCAATGTCTCATCGCATACATCATCAAAAGCAAAAATGTAAAGATGAAAATCCCTGCAATGTTCGAGCAAGGACCAGTACATGGCAATTCCCCTGCTCATGTAATTTTTATCAAATAAAGTACAGAAATTGAGCATATATGAAGCAGAATAAACCGCAAAGAATTTATTGGATTATCAATTTCTTCAAAGCGCGGTTATGATCGCCAGTAAGAATCATAAAATAAACTCCTTTGGCATGGTCAGAAAAGTCCACTTTCAATAAATTTTCACTTGGAGAAATGGAATAATCAAAAACACTTTGTCCAAAATAATTCACAACCTGTAAATTGTTAAAATCATTTTGCTGCTGATTCAAGGTAATAGAAAATATACCTGAAGACGGATTTGGATAAACAGGTACCTCGTCAACTTTTTCAATTTTATTTACAGAAGTTGGAACGGTATAGCATATTTCCAACTTAGGATGGAGTGTAGAATCTACATGATCACTGGAAGCAAAAATCATAGCTCTATATTGCACTTCCGTAACCAGCTTAAACATGAAACCATAATTTGAAGATGGATCATGTACCATATCACTAACAATAGCTGTTACATCAACATCCAGATAATCCTCATGCACACTTGTACTCTGAAGCAGGTATACCTGATTTAGAGTATCTGTTATCGGCTGATTATTCCAAGTTACTGTTGACTCATCCCATGAAGATGTTATTCTTTGCAGCAAAGCAATATTGGAGCCGCTCAACGAAGAATGTTGCCCACCATTCTCAGCAGAAGTTGGATTATTGAATAAAGATAACTTTGCATATGATACAATCGCATCAGGTGGAATATCCAATAGATCGAATTCAATCAAACTCCTTAATATTCCGAATTCTCCCCACGTCCATGCCATCGCTTCAAAACTGGCAAAGTCTCCATAATTAGTATTATCTCCCGCAGGGTCAGAAAGCATGTGCTGAATGAACGCATCTTTCCCTTTTCCTGAATTGGGCCGTATAATTATAGCTGTGCAAACCTCAGCACTCTTATTCGAACTTTGCTGTATTTCGACAGTCTCCTGACCGAAGGAATCGTTCAAAATCAAATTGAAAAAGATGATGAATGAAAGTAATTTTAGTTTCATGGTCGAGACAATTAAAAGCTTGATATTTACATGCAAGATAATATTTTTTTTACCAATAGATCTTCATCTATAAATTACACAGGTTAAAAGCTTTTACTAAAATTTATCAATTGAAAATTCTCTTGAAAATTATTTTAGAATAGAAAAAAGGGATGTTAAGCATTCCCCATTTTATTTTATTGAATGCAAAATTTTCCATCTTAATAAAAACAGGATCGTTGAAACTTTCCTTTCCCTTCAATGCAATATCCAAAGCAAAACCATATTGCTTCTGCACGACAGCAAATACCCAAGCAAGAAGATAATCTCTTTTATCAAACAGATCATTCTGCTTTAAGGAATTAAAATATACGATCTCTGCCCAACCGGGTGAACTCTTCATGATAGCTTTAAAAAGTCTCTCCGGCATAAAACCGAGCTTTTTATATTTTGTATTTCTATTAATTCTTTGTGAACCAAGAATATTCATATCAGCTATCCAAAAATTTTTTTTATCCATGTATGCCAGCAACATGTATAATTTATCTTCTCCTTTATAAGCGTCAATAAAGCCCGGTTCAAATTCAGCAACAATAACTTTGTTGATCACTTCCTCGCCCATGCTTTGAAATAATCGCAGATCGGTTCCCTGAGAATCCGTTTTAAACCAATCAATTTTTGTAAGGTTAAGTTCGCTGATGACCGTTCGGAGGTCAAGGGTTTTTAACTTTACTTTTTTTTCAATTTCAAATTTTTCAACAAAAGCATAATCGTTTAACTTTTCAACGTCAGGCTCTAATGTACTTGAGCAAAAGGGTGACTTCGTTAAATAAAAATCACTTGCCTCTGTTTTTTTATCAGCAACAATACAATTGTAAACAAATTGCTTTCTATAAGTTTTTGATTCATGTACGAGATAACCGATCTCTCTTTCGTCGGCATCAAAAGATATACATATTGAATATTTGGCAATTTTTTTCCACTTGGAATGAACCTCGCCGGAAGCGCCGATGTCAGCGAGGACTGGCGGATGGATTTTAAATTCCTCTCTTGATAATATTTTGTCTATTAAACTCATTACTTATTTTTTTCTAAAAGAAAAACATCCTCCATTGAAAACAGGTTTGAAAAATGTTTAATTAAAAATGAGATCAATGGATTGCCCGACTTATTAATAGAATTTTTTTTAATAATTTTCAACCGCAACTCTTTCAATGTATTTTCAAAATCTGAAACTGAAAACTGATGTATATGTCCTGTTGCATACCATGAATACCCAAACAACATGGGTTTGGGCATTCTGCCGTGAAGAAGTAAATCAAGTCGGTTTTTCCAATAGGCAAAATTAGGAAATGAAATGATTTGAAAATGAGATATACGTACCATTTCTTTCAGCAGGACTTCAGGATACATGACCATTTGAATGGTCACATTGCAAATCGCGTAGTCAAACGAGTTATCGGAAAAAGGTAAGTGCTCATCAATTTTTCCTTCCGTTACATTCAATCCTTTTTTCAGGCATGCGTCCACTCCGCTTTTTGAAAGCTCCACTCCTGTTCCATACACGTTTTTTTCTTTGATTAGTTTTTCGAGTAGTGAGCCATTGCCACAACCAAGATCTATGACTTTGGAATTCTTCTCAACCATGTCCGTTATGATCGGATACTCAACACGATCAAAAGAAGAAAAATTTTCGTAGTTGTAGTTACGGTTGTCATTTGTACCGGGATCATCAAATTGCTGGCTCATGGAAGACAAATGTACTAAGTAAAAAGAATTTGACAGGTTGTTTAATTCTTAAACCATTTAAATATTTTTTGAATAAAACTCTCTTGGGTAGAAGCAAAATAAGTCCTGAGAATTTCCAATACTTTTCGGTTTACTTCGATAGATTTTTTTTTAACTTCAATCGGTACCTGCGAAATAGTTGTATCATACAATTGTGTTTCCTTCACGTGCGTACCACTTCCTTCATTACCTATATTTATTGCGAGAGATTTTCCGGGATATAACGTTAATTTATTCTTTAAAAAAGCGGAAGCATACCATCGTATCGCCCAGGAATCATTTTTACCGGCAATTTGCTTCTTCAACATCTTAAAATAAGGATAGCTTCCTTTAAAATCAAATTCATATTCCAGGTTCCTATCTTTTATTTCTTTAAACAACTTCCTGCCATCTTCCTCAAACAAAGCCCAACCCCGTTTCCAGGTAGCCCACCCCCAACAATCAGCTCCCTTTAGAAAAAATGTTTCAGGTAAATCCTCCTTTATTGGATACAAATATCCGTGTATGCTGATAACATCATTTTCATTCTCATAAAGCTCAAGCGCTTCATTCATATACTTCAAAAAATAATTTGAAACAACCAAATCATCTTCCAATACGATTATTTTTCCATATTCATTCACAATTTTAGTTACACCTTCAATAATTGAATTTGCAAGTCCTTTATTTATTTGCGATTCAATGATGGTAACTTCTTTGCACCACTTCTCTTTACGAATGATGGTTCGCACTTCATCAATTTTCTCTAATTGATGCGGACTTGCATTAACTTTGGGCCCGTCACAAAAAATAAACAACATACTTTCACTTGCCTCACTATTATTTGCAAGATGTTGCAATGTCCGGAGCGTATGTTCAGGACGATTGTAAACAAAAAGAACAATGGGTGCCAGGTTATTCATTGTATAAAGTCCTCCGGTTATTTTTTCAGTCTTTTGAGAGCCGCTTTCACAAGCTGGTTCACATCATCAGAAACAGTGAACCGTAAGATCATTCCTACAAATAAAACAAAAATCACACTTGACTTAATCAGAAGAAATAATATGCTCATGATGATGCCGTCCGATGAATCTGGAAAAATGAGTGTTACTAAATATGAGATAAGAGCCAAAATAACCACCTGTAACGATTTTTGCGTATACGGTTGCAATTTGAATTTTATCCAAACATAAATAAGTTTGATGAGGGTGTAGATAAATATTGACAATGCAGCAGCGAATGCGGCACCATTGATTCCATAAACAGGGATAAAAATCAAATTGGAAGTAATCGTTAAGATCGCAAGTACAGCAATGGAAGTAAGCCCAAAGCGAAAATATTTTGAGTTCAAAATAATTTCAGTATTCACGCCGGATGCCATATCAATCAAACGCGAGAGAGCGATAAAAAATACCACATACTTTCCCTGATTATAGACTGAGGTATTCGGCATGATCACAAAGATGATATCAATGTTGCACCAGATCAAAAGAAACAATAGTGAGCCAACGATTAATTGGTTAAGTGCCGTCCTTTTATAAAGATCATTTACTTGCTCCAAATCATTTTTGGCGATTGCATGCGCAAGTATTGGTGTCGTGATTTGAGCAATGGAACGCTTTGGAATTTCTATAACCATGGCAATGAAGATAGCGATCACATAAATTCCGGTGGATTGTAAGTTCGTCATGGCCGGCAACATGAGTACGTCAATTTTCGTTGCAAGAATATTTCCGATACCACCTAATACGATAAACAAACCGTAGGTAACCATTTCTTTAAAAGAGGAAGAGTTCAGGAAAAAAAAATCCCTTTTCAGGTCTAATTTTCCAAGTTGCCTGAGATAAATAATCAATAGGAAAGGAGCCATCCCGGTTACTACAATCATTCCGATTAAGTACCAGTCGAAATTAATAATGTGACTGGCAAACAAAAGGATAAGTAAGGAGTTGGAAAGTTTAAGAAATACTTCCCGAACAATGGTCGGAACTACGATACGTTCGTTCACCTGACAGTATGCTTCAAAAATATTCAGGTAAATAGAAAAGAAAACAATGGGAAGGAGATAGAAATAGTATTGAATTATTTCGGGTGAATTGCTCTGGTAATAATGAACAAAAAAATGCTTTGAAAAAAAATAGAGCATGCAGAAAAATACAAACCCTGCTAATCCATAAATCAAAAGAAAAATTAAAAAACCATGATTGTGTGTTTGATCTTTTTTAAAATGCGCAAAGTATTTTATTGCAATATAGGGGACCCCAAGTTGCGCAATGGATGTGAACAATAATGCATTTTCAAAAATAACACGGCTTAATCCTACTTGTACCGGAGAAAAATATTTGGTTGCAAGAAATACAATATTAAAAATACCTATTCCAACTCCAACATAGGAAACGATAGTACTTTTAACACTTTGCCTGATGATGATTCCCATTTATAATTTTCTAAATTCCCAGGCAATTATGTTGTCTGTAAAATATGGATGTGCAACTGTTCACATTTACAATGGGTGCCAGCCCAATAAAATCTATTCTCTTAAAACCGGATTTTTCCAAAAGATTATAAGATAAAAGATAATCATCTCTGTCCGTGTTGTCATACACAATTACACCATCGTCGCTGAGTGTCAACAACGAAAAAATTAAGCAATTATTCCGGTCTTCTCCATCAATAATAACTAGCTGATAATTTTTTTTTTCGACTAAAACTTCTTTCGAATATTCTCCACTTTCAAAAAGTTCCCGGTGAACCAACTGTGCATTTGCAGGAATCAAACCTTTCATTGCATTAAACCAGTCCATATTGTGTTCAACTGATTTAATTGATTTTACTCTTTGAGCATACCATAACGTTGAATTTCCGCAGCCAAATTCAAATGCATCAAATCCCTTTTTCAGACGTGGTTCGATGAATTTAATAAATGGGTATGTACACCATGGAATTGGTTGTCTGTTTCGGTCAACGCTTCGCTTAGAATGAAAACTCTTGTACCAACCATCTTCAATCAATGCTCCGTTTAATAACAATTGAACCGCTCCTCCCAACCTTAAACGATTCAATACTGACCAAATAAATCTTTTAACTTTTTTCACTTATTAATAATAATGTGATTTGACAACCTTCATCAGTTAAGCAACGGCTTCTACATAGAGGGATATGAAACGTCTCCCGGGATCTGTTGAATCTGCAATAATGTCCTTTTGTTTTCCCGAACCAAAATCAACTTGTCGTATATCCTTGAAATTATTTTTTTCCAAAAAGTATTTCATCGTTTCAAAATCCCAACAAGAAAGATGTAAATGCTCCTGAGTTATAAAACTAACAGCTTCCATGTAGCTTACCAATTTCCTTTTTTGACGTTCAATGCTCTCGTTATTTGTAAACATTACATCTTCCAATTTTCCGAACCAAGCGCTATTTTTTGTTGCATAATTATTAATAAATAATGAAACATCAGGTACAATGATTCGAATTGAAGTACCGGGCTTTAGAATTCTGTGACATTCGTTGAACAACCGGTCATTCTGCTCATAAGAAAGATGCTCCAAGGTATGTTCACTGAAAATTCCATCGATACAATTGGAATCAATTCGAAGCGGGTAACGAAGATCAGCCCCAAAATCAATTCCCGGATCAAAGAAAAAATCGATGTTGATGAATCCTTTAAGAATCGTAAGCCCGCAACCCAGGTGAATCAGGTTATTTTTTGATGGATTAGTTTTTAACCTGCCTGTAAACGTCCTTCCCAGAAAGGATCTGAATTCAAAAAGCCATATTTCAAGTATGTAATTAGGAACAAAGAAAATGCACTTGAAAATAATCTTTTTGACGATCTTAATTCCTTTCATCCCAATTTATTTTTTTGCAAATGTATTATAAAGATGCTTATCCAATTTAGCAGATGTTGCAATTGGGTCTTAAATAATTGCTTTTTATTGCTCCCATTTAATCCGCCAGGATATTTCAATTTTATTTGTTGCTTTTAAAGAAAAAAGAATATATTTGATTCACGCAAGAGGAACCTTTGATAAGGTAAAAGTATTGATAGTTAATATTTTTCAGTTAAAACAGTAATAAAATGAAACACCTACTTTTAAAGTTAAACTACTTCCTTATTTTTCTAATTCTCATAAGCTCGATGAAAATATGCTCTGCACAATCAGGGCTTGTCGGTTGCTACCCTCTCGATAATAACGCAAACGACTTCAGCGGAAATCACTACGACGGCACTTCACTTAACCTTAGTCCGGTTGCTGACAGGTTCGGAACTCCAAATAGTGCTTACCACTTTACAGGGATTAACAGCTCTGTTGATTTGCCATTTACCGGTTTTCTCCTGGATACATTTACCTATTCTGTTTGGTGCAAGCCAACGAGTTTACCTGGTTTGGGACATTATTATTCAATTCTCTCCATTGGAGGAAGTGTTGCTGATCAGGCTCTTCTTCTAGCGAACGATACTTTAAATGGAAATGTAGGATTTGGAGCTGCTTCATGGGACTCAAACATAGTTCCTCATGATTGCAACTCCGATACGTTGCCGGCAAGCAATCAATGGTACCATGTTGTCATGACAAGAATGAATTCCTTGTTGAATCTTTATATTGACGGTTCGTTAGTTTGCAGCACAATCACAACAAATATTACAGCAGGTTATCTGAATGTCATCACCGCTTCAATTGGAACCCGTGCCGGAACACCCGGACAAAATTTCGTGGGAGATATCGATGATGTGAGGATTTTTAACCGGGCACTATCTCTCACTGAAATTCAAAATATGTCTGCTTCGTGTCAACCCATAATTTCACTTTGCTTGATTGCTTGCTATCCGTTGAACAATGACGCTACTGATCAAAGTGGAAACGATTACAATGGAACAACGAATAATGTTACTACAACTTCCGACCATTTAGGAAATCTAAACAGCGCCTTCGACTTTACAGGCACCAATAGCTACATTACCTTGCCTTCATCTGACTTTCTCCTTGATACATTTACGTATTCGGTTTGGTGCAAGCCTACCAGTCTGCCAAGCACCGGAAACTATTATTCCATTCTGTCAATTGGCGGAGGTTTAGCTGACCAAGCTATTCTTATTGGCAATGCTGCTGTAAGTGGAAACGTCGGTTTCGGAACCGCTTCATGGGCTTCAAACATTACTCCTCACAGTTGCAGCACGGGTGCATTACCTGTAATTAATCAATGGTACCATCTCGTAATTACAAGAACAAACACAACATCGAACCTGTATGTAAACGATACGCTCATTTGCAGTGCGACGATCCCAAATTTATCTGCCGGCTACCAAAGCACAGTATCTGCTTTAATTGGATCTCGGGCAAGTACCTCAGGGCAAAATTTTGTCGGTGATATAGATGACGTTCGGATTTATAATTGCGCTCTTTCTTTATCCCAAATAAAAGATATTGGCGCTTCCTGTTTTTCAACAGCTATTTATGAGCTTTCCTCCAATCTCAATTCAATTAAAATATATCCAAATCCAGCCACAACATCCTTCACCCTCCAATTAAAAAAAGATTTTCAAAACATTGAAGTTTCAATTTGCGATTTGCTCGGTAAAGAGCAAATGAGAAAAATATTTTCAGGGACTGAAATAGAATTACAAAGAGGAAGTTTGAAGAGTGGAATTTATTTTGTGAAGGTTCTTGATCCGGAAGGACTGTTCATTCAAAAATTAATTATTCAATAAATCTATTGCAAATTGAAATATAGGAAATTGAGTCAATAAGATTTGATGTCGCTACATTGAATTTTTTATATGAAAGAATGGGCTACATTTAAAACAGTTTTTTCAGCAACAATGTGTGCACGTCTAATATTTTTAATTTACTGTTGGGTATTTATTACTTCAACATCTTTTGCTCAAACTAACATCTCAGGCGCAATAAATATTTACACTCCAGTTGTAAATTTCAGTTCCTGTAATTCCATTGAAGTTCAAAACAGTTCCGGTTTTAACATCGGTGACAAGACACTTATGATTCAAATGCAGGGAGCAATTGTTGACACTGTAAGTAACAATTCAAACTTTGGAAAAATTTTGGATTACAACAATTGCGGGAATTATGAGTTTGGTACTATCTCTAATATTTCCGGAAATACAATTTGGTTTCAAAATCCAATTATTCGTTCCTACTCGGTTTCCGGAAAAGTTCAATTAGTCAGTGTACCACAATATACGGATGCAACCGTAACCGGAGTTCTAACTTGTTTGCCTTGGAATGGAAGCACAGGAGGTGTATTGGTTTTTGAGGCGAGTAATTCATTGACATTAAATAATCACATTGATGTAACCGGAAATGGATTCCGAGGAGGGCATACTGTCCCTAACCTTGTTTGTCCGGGCTGCGCAAATGCGCCAAACTATTTTTACACCGTTGCATCCGATCTGGTGGGAGAAAAAGGAGAAGGAATTTTTATCAATACCAATTTGAATTATGCCGGAGGAAGAGGTTCGATTGCAAACGGAGGTGGTTCAGGGGCGTGTAAAAATGGTGGCGGAGGAGGTGGCGGAAATATTGGAAGCGGAGGCTTAGGTGGATTAACTTTTAATGTTTGTTCGGGAAGTTCTCCGATAGCAAGTGGCATAGGAGGATATCAATTAGATAGCATTCAATCTGTCAATCGATTTTTTACGGGTGGTGGTGCCGGTGGAGGTGAAGAAGACAATACGCCTGGAGTTGGAACGGATGGAACTAACGGCGGTGGGATTATTTTAATACATGCCAGTTCTATCATTGGAAATGGTTACCAGATAAAATCAAATGGAACCATCCCTTCCACTGTTGCGCAATTTGATGGTGGCGGTGGTGGCGGAGCCGGTGGTTCGATTGTCCTTGATGTCCAAACTTTTTCCGGAAGTACTACCATACACGCAAATGGAGCGAAAGGAAGTGACAACAACAGTAATAATGTTTCCGGGTATTGCCACGCGCCTGGTGGCGGTGGTGGTGGCGGTTTGATTTGGTTCAGCGCACCTTCAACTCCCGGTGGAGTTACAGCAACGGTTCTGAAAGGTGATTCAGGAATGATATTGAATAACACAGCGTTTTGTGCAGGCACATCTTATGGAGCACTAGGAGGTAAAGATGGACTGGTTTTATACAATCACACTTTGCCTGCTTCAGTTCCGGTTTCTATTAACGCGACATCAAACAATGTGAATTGCATTGGTGATATATTATTTTTAACAGTAGATTCAATTGCAGGAGCAACTTATACTTGGATAGGTCCGAATGGATTTTCATCCTCACAACAAAATCCACAAGTTTCAATTACCACCATCAATGACACGGGCTATTATTTTGTAGCTCTGAATATAAACTCATGCATCGTAGCAATAGATTCTATTCATTTAAACCTGCAACCTGCTCCTCCAATAAATCAAAATGCTAGTACTTGTTCTAACCAACCGTTCAACTTACCATGGGGAGGAACGACAAATATAGCCGGAACATATTCACACATTTATACCAATGCAAGCGGATGTGATTCAACCGTGAACATTACACTTGCGATCAACACAATTATGACTACGAATCTGAATGCTAGTACTTGTTCTAACCAACCGTTCAACTTACCATGGGGAGGAACGACAAACTTAGCCGGAACATATTCGCACATTTATACCAATACAAGCGGATGTGATTCAACTGTGAACATCACACTTGCGATCAACACAATTATGACTACGAATCTGAATGCTAGTACTTGTTCTAACCAACCGTTCAACTTACCGTGGGGAGGAACTGCAAACTTAGCCGGAACATATTCGCACATTTACGCCAATGCAATCGGATGCGATTCAACTGTCAACATCACACTGACCGTTAATCCAACCGTGATCACCAATCAAAACTCAAGTACCTGTTCAAACCAGCCATTCAATTTACCGTGGGGCGGAACGACAAGTATTACAGGAACATATTCACATATTTATGCGAATGCAATCGGATGTGATTCAACTGTCAACATCACACTGACTGTAAATCCAACTGCGACCACGAATCAAAATGCAAGTACATGTTCGAACCAACCGTTCAACTTACCGTGGGGAGGAACAGCAAGTACAGCGGGAGTTTACTCTTACATTTATACCAATGCAATCGGATGTGATTCAACAGTCAACATCACGCTGGCGATTAATCCGACCTCAACCACCAATCAAAATGCAAGTACCTGTTCCAATCAACCATTCAACTTACCGTGGGGCGGAACAGCAAATATCGCAGGTACATATTCTCATACATACTCTAATGTTATCGGCTGTGATTCAACGGTGAACATCACTCTTTCTATTAATAGTGTTTTCGCTACGGTTGTCAATCCTCAAATCTGTCAGGGACAGAATTACACTTTGCCGGATGGAACATCTGTGAATGCTACAGGAACCTATACAACTCCTCTAACAAGTTCAAGCGGATGTGATTCTGTGATCACAACAAATCTATCTCAATCTCCCTTGCCTCCTGCGGTTTCCTTATCATACAACGGACATTTGTGCGAAGGTGATACATTACACCTTTCCGCCACCTATTTTCCGGGAGTTGATTATCAATGGACCGGTCCGAATAATTTTCTATCAACTCTTTATAACCCCGCTCTCAATAATATTTCATTCGCTGATTCGGGTTTATACCAGTTGATTGTATCCATAAATAATTGTGCAGGTGTTTCCTATTCCATTGATGCAAGCATGGATACTTTTTCTTTTCCGATAGCCATCACGGCAGATCCTGTGGTGTGCGAACAGGATCCCTTATGGTTATCGGCTAACTTTGTTTTGGGCGCACAGTATAACTGGTCAGGACCAAATAATTTCAGCTCTTCACAACGGACACCTGTTATCCTGAGCGCCTCATCGCAAAACAATGGCATCTATTCATTAATGATCACTCCGGAAGTAGGTTGTAGATCAAAAGAAGTCTCTACGAATATCTCCGTCATTCCGGAACCACAGAATTTCATTATAGGCGATCACTCGATATGTGAAGGTGATCCAATAAAACTTGCCATATCAAATCCATACGTTTCCAATTATCAATGGTCAGGGCCGGCGAATTTCTATTCGGACAAAAATGAAATTACGATTAGTCCTGCCTTTACTTCCGCTGCAGGAATTTATTCAATAACAGGTTCTAGTGTTTGTGGAATTGTATCTGATACTTTTTCAATTTCAATAATCCCTTCGCTTGATAATTTTTTTCTTCCCAATTCATTTACACCAAACAGCGATTTAAAGAATGATTACTACTACATCGCTGCATTAGAAAATTTTGACATGAAAATTTTTGACCGATGGGGCCAAGAGATAATTGACCTTACTCCTTCCAACAGATCCTGGGATGGAACATATCTTAGTAATGTAGTGCCTGAGGGTGTCTATGTATACATTTTCAAAGGCCTGAATTGCAAAGGAGAAAGCATTGTTCGTCTAGGAAGTATAACAGTGCTTCGTTAATTATTTTTAAATTATTTTAGCACAAATTATGGATGAGAAAAACCCTCCTCTTATCACTTTCATCACAGTTGTTTACAACGGTGTTTCCGAATTGGAAGCCACCATCAAAAGTATTCTTGCTCAAACCGAAAAACGATTTGAATATTTCATCATCGACGGTGGATCAACGGACGGTACCATTGACCTTATCAAAAAATATGAATCCCAACTTACAGGTTGGAAATCGGAACGTGATAAAGGGTTGTATGATGCCATGAACAAAGGAATGACCTTCGGTGCCGGTGAATATCTTTGGTTCATGAATGCGGGTGACCTTGTTTATTCCGATGATACATTGCAAAAAATTTTTTCTTCTCTTAAAGAGAAAGAAGAGCCGGGTGTTATTTACGGAGAAACTGAAATCATTGATGAAACCGGAAAGTCGCTTGGACAAAGGCGTTTAAAAGCTCCTGAAACACTAAACTGGAAAAGTCTTCAATGGGGAATGGTCGTTTGCCACCAGTCCTTTATAGTGAAAAGAGACCTGTGTGAAGAATACAATCTTCACTATCGTTTTGCTGCCGATGTTGACTGGATGATTCGTGTGCTGAAAAAAAGTAAGCAAGTTCACAACGCCGGAATAACACTTTGCAAATTCAAATCAGGCGGACTGACTTATAAAAATATCCGTCATGGCTTGAAGGAACGCTTTCGTATCATGGTAAAAAATTACGGGCTTATTAAAACCGTGTTTAATCACGGAGTACTTGGCACGAAACTTTTCTTCTACTATTTACGCAACCGGCGAATCTGATCCACTATCAGCGAGACTCGCCTTCGACGGTTTTCGTACGAAGGCTGTAAACAATGTATCCGAAAATTATTAAGCTCACCAACACGGAGCCTGCTGTGGCTGCCTTCTGTGCCGTGTAATAGTATTCCGGTTCAAACTTAAATTCAATTTTATGTTTTCCTTCAGGAACAACCATTCCTCTTAAAACGTAATTGACCCGAATGTAATTTGATTTGGTTCCATCCACATATACGTTCCAGCCTTTATCAAAATAAATTTCCGAGAACACAGCCAGTTGCTTCGCACTCGAATTGCTTTCATAAAGCAAATCATTCGGCGCATACGCTGTAAGCTTTATCGAAGCGGAAGAATCATTCGTATTCGAAAACCCGTTCAGATCTTTCTCGAACCGTTTATCAATTACGACCGTTTGAGCGGGATTAAAATTCGTGAGTGCACTCATTTCAGAATCTGCATTCGGCACCCAGTTGATTTCTTTGGCGAACCATGCATTTCCCATCGCTCCCGGATTCCGTTGAACTTGGGGCTCGCCACCTTCTTTCGGCTGAACGATGAAATATTTTGCGTTGAGCATGTTCATCACATTCATATTGCCTTTCGACAACTGGTACTCGATAAGTTCCTGGTAACGTTTCAATTTTGCTCCGTGATATCCTCCGATGGATTTATGAAAATACGAAGTGCTTGCATCCATAAACGGATTCACCATGGTGTTGTACACCCTGAAATCAGGATCCGGATCTTGCAAAATCTGCAAGTCAGCATTGGTAGGAGTAAATGGTTTGTCAACTTTATTTTTCGAAACAAAATGATCGTTGTTCACATATTTTTTATTGGTCGACCACATATCAACCAGCGTAAAAAAGATCAGGATGTAAAAAAGATATTCCATCTTCAGTTTCTTCTTCAGGAAAAACAATAGTGCAGTAAATGCAATGGAAATATAAATCAGTGAAAACAACGAACTCATGCGTAACATGCTAATCCTGTCTTCGTGAATTGCATCAACAGGCCAACCCATTTGTTTGAGACGATCATCCGACCTTCCAATAAAGTCTCCAGCCAGGCTCGGAATAATAAATAAGACCAAACAAATTCCGCCCGTCAGATAAAAAGCATATTTTAATTTCTTTTCCAACTCACTAAAATCTTTTTTAGTTTCCACAACCTGCTTCACCGCAAGAATGGCAAGTAAAGGAATGGTAAGTGTTGCCATCACCAACATCGATGAAACGGCTCTGAACTTATTGTATCCCGGAACATGATAGAAGAAAAATTCGGTGAGTCCCATAAAATTTCTTCCCCATGCAAGCGTGATCGAAAGGATTGTTGCAATGAGTATCCACCATTTTAATCTTCCTTTAATAATAAACAAGCCGAGTATGAAAAGGAAAACGGTGATCGCACCAATGTAAACCGGTCCGGCAGTAAAAGCCACATCGCCCCAATAGGTAGGAACATTTTTGAGAATTTGCGCTGCCTGCGCTGCACCCATTCCGCTCGAAGTAATGGTTTGATACGTAGCTGATGACTTCGTGAGTTCATAATCAGAACTGGCTCCTTTGGCATCAGGAATTAATAACGTCAATGTTTCCTCGATACCATAACTCCAGTCCGTTGCATAATCAATATCCAAACCGGTGGAAGCACTCTTTGCAGAAAGCTCAGATGGTCCGCGCGTTGTTTCCTTCCCGTATTCGTACGTTGACCAAAGGTTGGTAAGACTTGGAATGATTGCAATGCACGTGGCAGCAACCAATACAGCACACGCTTTGAAATACTGCGAGAATGTTTTTGTTTGGATCGCATTTACCAATTCAGCGATTAACATCACCACAACAATCATAAAGAAGTAGTAGGTCATCTGGTAATGGTTGGCGGAAATCTCCATCCATAAACCTGCGAGCGTAATCACAAACCCTTGCAAAAATTTTCCTTGTAACGCTCGAATAATACCTGCAAAAAAAACGGGAGCAAAAGCGATGGCAAGTACTTTCGAAATGTGCCCGACTTTAATAATTAAAAATGTGTAGGAACAAAACGCATACATGATGGCTCCTGCAATGGCAAGCCTGTAATCTACTTTTAGGGTGATGAGTAAAAAATAAAAACCAAACAAATTCAGGAAAAGCAAATACACCGGCGATGGAAACACAGCTCTCATCAAGGCAATGAAACGATCCATGAAATTTTCTTTGCCGTGTGTACCGATCTGGAATGTCGGCATACCCGAAAACGCTGAATTCGTCCACAACGCATCTTCTCCGGTCTTTTTATAAAAGTCATCGCTTTCTTTCGCCATGCCCTTGGCATTCGACTGATCCGACATTTCTATTTGCTTACCACTCAATACCGGCGAGAAATAAACAAAGCTGATGAGAATAAAAATCCCGATCGCAATAAAATGTGGTGTGTAGTCCTTTAGTTTTTTCATAAGCAAATTATTATTTTCAATTTTTGAAGTCTCAAAATTCTATTTCACTTCTTCATAGTCTACGTATTCACCGGCATCATTGGAAGTTCCCTTTTCCGGCTTGGAAATTTTAGAAACTTTTATTTCTCCTTCCTTTTTTGCCTGGGAATAGTGATGATGATACACATGAGTTTTTGAAGATGAGCCTCCGAAAATCCGCCAGAGTACCCAGGCAATGAGAATGGTGTAAAATATATCAGCCATTATATAATTGAAGATTGAATACTGAATATTGAATATTATTTTCTCTGCGAGGTTTTTCTGGAAGCTGCAAAAATACGAGTCAACTCATCAGCTTCCTTTAATAAAGGAACTACTTTATTTTTAGAAACCAAATTTTCGTCAACAATAAACTCAATCCAAAAATAAGATTCATCTGACTCCTCAAGAACAATACTGATTTTTGCCGCAAACGAATTACGGGATTGAGCTAAACAAGATGCACGATAATTTGCAGCAACCGAAGTTGAAGATCTTATTAATTGCTTGGCTAAATGATCCGCTAAAACATTTTTCGGCAGCGAAAGTGCAAGCTTCACACAACGATGAGAAAATACTTTTGATCTGCTTTTCAATTCTGCATCATTCATACGACCACAATTTTCAATATTCAATCTTCACTTTTCAATATCTACTACCTGCTTAAATACAGATTCCTCTCACCATACACTTTTTGAAAAAATTCATCTTCCAGGTTATCGATGAAATAAATCGCTTCGCCGGTTGATTTCATTTCCGGTCCGAGCTCTTTATTTACATCTAAAAATTTATCAAATGAAAACACCGGGACTTTTATGGCGTACCCGTTTTTCTTCGGAGTGAATTTAAAATCTTTCACCTTACTTACTCCAAGCATCACACGAGTTGCGTAATTTACATACGGTTCATCATACGCCTTTGCAATGAACGGAACGGTGCGTGATGCACGCGGATTCGCTTCGATCACATATACTTTTTCATCCTTGATGGCAAATTGTATGTTGATGAGTCCTTTCACATTCATCGCGAGTGCGATTTTTTTGGTGATCTCTTCCATCTGTTTAATCACATTGTCACTGAGATCAAACGGTGGAAGCACGGCATTGCTGTCACCACTGTGAATTCCTGCCGGTTCAATGTGTTCCATCATACCGATGATGTACACTTCTTCCCCGTCACAGATAGCATCCGCTTCCGCTTCAATGGCACGTTCAAGAAAATGATCAAGTAGAATTTGGTTATCAGGAATATCACGAAGAATATTTACAACATGCGATTCGAGTTCCTGTTCGTTGATGACAATCTTCATGCTTTGTCCGCCCAATACATACGAAGGCCGCACAAGCAAAGGGAATCCAAGTTCACGCGAAAGTTCAACGGATTGACGTGCATCTTCAATGACTCCGAATTTCGGATACGGAATATTCAAATCTCTTAACAGTGTTGAAAACCGTCCGCGATCTTCAGCAAGATCCAACGAATCGAAACTTGTCCCGATAATTTTTATTCCATGTTTGGTAAGTTTATCAGCAAGTTTCAACGCAGTTTGTCCGCCCAACTGAACGATGACTCCTTCCGGTTTTTCATGCTCGATGATCTCAATAAGATGTTCCCAGAAAACAGGTTCGAAATAAAGCTTGTCGGCAATATCAAAATCCGTGGAAACAGTTTCCGGATTGCAGTTGATCATGATGGTTTCGTAACCACACTCTTTCGCTGCAAGAACTCCATGAACACAACTGTAATCAAATTCAATTCCTTGTCCAATACGATTTGGTCCTGAACCAAGAATCACAATTTTCTTTTTATCAGAAGCAATGGATTCATTCTCTTCGTCAAAGGTTGAATAATAATACGGAGTCTTCGCTTCAAACTCCGCAGCACAGGTGTCCACTAATTTGTAAACACGTTTTATGTTCAGCTCTTTTCTTTTTTTATACACCTGGCTTTCGAGGCATTTCAAAAGATGCGCAACCTGTCTGTCAGCATATCCTTTTTTCTTGGCTTCAACCAATAAATCGCGCGGAATATTTTCAAGCGAATATTTTTCAATTTCTTTTTCAAGAACAATCAACTCCTCTATTTGCTGAAGGAACCATGAATCAATCTTCGTAAGTTTCTGAATCGTAGCAAACGGAATTCCGATTTTGAATGCATCATATACATGAAACAATCGATTCCATCTCGGCCGTTCCAAGGAATCAAGAATATCTTCCTGATCTTGCACTTCTCTACCATCAGCGCCAAGTCCATTACGTTTTATCTCCAGCGACTGACAAGCTTTCTGCAATGCTTCCTGAAAACTTCTTCCGATTCCCATCGCTTCACCAACTGATTTCATTTGCAAACCCAAATGACGATCACTTCCTTTGAACTTATCAAAATTCCAACGCGGAACTTTTACAATGACATAATCCAGTGTCGGTTCAAAAAATGCTGAAGTAGATTTTGTGATTTGATTTTTCAACTCATCCAGGTTGTAACCGATGGCAAGTTTGGCGGCAATCTTAGCAATCGGGTAACCGGTCGCTTTACTCGCCAATGCTGATGAGCGCGATACACGTGGATTTATTTCGATGACGATGATTTCACTTTCATCATTCGGATTCACGGCAAACTGAATGTTGCATCCGCCTGCAAAATTCCCGATGCCGTTCATGCACTTGATGGCAAGGTCGCGCATCTTCTGATACGTGACATCGCTCAATGTCATTGCAGGAGCAACTGTAATTGAATCACCGGTGTGAATTCCCATCGGATCAAAATTCTCGATCGAACAAATGATGATGACGTTACTGTTGCTATCACGCAAAAGTTCCAATTCAAACTCTTTCCATCCGCTGATGCTTTGTTCGATCAACACTTCATGTGTCGGTGATGCATGCAAACCACGATTCAGGAATGAGTCAAACTCTTCTTTCGTATGCACAAATCCTCCGCCAGTTCCGCCCAATGTAAATGAAGGACGAATTACCAACGGAAAACCAATCTCCTGCGCAATTTCTTTTCCTTCGAGATAGGATCTCGCTGTTCTTCCTTTGCAAACTCCGGCTCCAAGTTCCAACATGCGAAGACGAAATTTCTCCCTGTCTTCTGTAGTATGAATGGCGTTGATATCAACTCCGATAATCCGGACTCCGAACTTTTCCCAGATGCCTGCCTTCTGACAGTCAATACACAGGTTCAAACCGGTTTGTCCGCCCATGGTTGGGAGCACAGCATCAATTTTATGCAACTGCAAAATTTCGCTGATGGATTTCCTGGTAAGCGGTTTCAGGTAAATATTATCAGCCGTTACCTTATCCGTCATAATGGTTGCCGGATTTGAATTAATAAGTGTTACTTCAATTCCTTCTTCCTTGAGTGAACGGGAAGCCTGGGATCCTGCATAATCGAACTCGCAAGCCTGGCCGATGATGATAGGGCCGCTTCCAATAATAAGAACAGATTTTATAGAATGATCGCGAGGCATCTTTTAAGTTCTGAGTTTAAAGTTCAAAGTTTTTAGGCAATTCAGTTTAAAATTTGATTTGAAGCAAGAAATCAAACATTCGGACAATGTCTCCAAAGTTTAAACTAAGAACTAAGAACTAAGAACTTAATTCCGGGCGAAGATAGAATTTTTACCAGTAGTTTTGGATCAAAATTCACCGATTTTCTTATCAACAATATGAGCAATTTTATTTCATATAAAGGGTTTCACTGGGAATATGAAACCTATGGAAGCGGAACAGAAATCCTGTTTGCTTTTCATGGCTTTGGGAATCATTGTTCCGATTTTAAAATCCTGGAACCGTCTCTCGGGAAGAAATACAAAATCATTTCATTCAACCTTCCGTATCATGGAAAAAGTTTTATTGATGCAAGTGTCGTAGATAAAAGCATTTCAAAAGAAGAATTGAGAGAATTGCTGCTTCAATTTCTTCTTCAACATCAGGTTACACGATTTTCTTTGATGGGTTATAGTTTAGGCGGAAAAATTGTGCTGCAACTCATTGAACTTTTCCCCGACCAGGTGAACACGGTTTTTCTTTTTGCCCCTGATGGCATCAAGAATAACTGGTCGAACGGTTTTGTAACAAGGAATAAAATAGGAAGAGGAATTTACCAACGAATCATCAACGATCCGTCACGGTTTCTTCGTTTTGTAAAAATGCTGAAACAGATGAACCTCGTTCACGAAAAATTTTCAGACTTCATTCATCATTCGCTCAACACCCGCGAAAAGCGCCAACAGGTTTGGGATGTATGGATGTGCTTCCGTGATATCAAGCCGAACATTTCCAACATACAGTACCTGGTTAACGAACACTCCATTTCGATTCACCTCTTTTTTGGAAAGCATGACCATATCATTCCTCCTTCCATCGGCAAAAATTTTATCCGCAGATTAAAAAATAAAAGCGCTTTGCATATTGTGGATACAGGACATATTATGTTAAAAGAAAAGATGAACTATTATTTATCCCTCCTTAAATAAAAAATGCCCGCATTTAATGCAGGTATTTTTTTATTTAAGGACATATTTTATTAATAGCTCAGTACAACACTGGTTTGAGCGCCACCGTCAGGAGTCCATGTAACTTTGTATCCGTAAGCGCAGTCAAGTGTGCTCGGATTACCATTTTGATTGACACCCAGTGTCAAAATGAAATTTCTGTTGTTTACGTAATGCACCAGTTCTCCTGAAGTAAAATTCCATAAGCCGCAATATGTATTCGAGACGACTGCAGTAGTATATTTTGTAGTAAAATTAGAACCGAACCGATTTACTCCCCAGGAATCCACCGTTGTATATCCGTTAATCGCTGTATCTCCGTTTGCAGTGAAGGTAATCCTGGTATTCGACGGATTATAATTCCACTGTGTGAGACGTGCGCTGTTCCATGTTGCGCTTGCTCCGTTATCAAAGTCAACATGAATGTTGATTGCACGTTCACGATATTTTAAAGTCGAAGTGCCGAGAATAAAACCAAGCCAGTCGTTGCCATTCACATTTTGAAGTGTTTTTGTTCCGTTAAACTTAATGGATTTATTATCAAACAAACGGGTAATTTTAAAATTGATATAATCAATCGTCAATACTGCATTTACATCTCCCCAATGGGTACCGGAAGTTAACCGCACTTTAATTTGTCCGGAGCGGGTGCGTACAGGATTAAAGCACGGTGTGACACCATCAAAATTGAAGAACAGAATGAGGCTGTCAATTTGCGATGAATCAATTGTAGCTCCGCAAAGCGGGCTGGATAAAATACCTGGAACGGGAACACCTCCACCTCTGAAAGCAGGAATATCTTTTAAGGAGGTGTTGATGTCATCATTCGACTGATCAGATTCACCTTTGTAATAATTTGCATCTGAATTGAACTGCTTGTCGTTATCACTTAACGTTGCAGCATCAGGAGTTTCTTCTGTTTTATTTTCCTTCTTACATGCAGAAAGAAAAATAAATGTGCCGAGAAATAATGCGGCAAGAACGTGTTTTTTCATGGAGCTATTTTTTTAGTAATCGTCTTAATAACGACAACAAAGATAAATGGTTATATCTTTCTCACATTAATTTTCCGTTAAGCGATAACCTGTAAAACAGCGTCTTATCTGATTGAATATTGCAAGCCAAAAACCAACCCTGTTGCGTAATACCGCTGGCTTACATAATAATCACTTTTGAAAATAGAATTCAGGTTTGCTTTGAATTGCGGCCGCAAAAGAATATTAAAACGCTCACTCATCTTATAATAAAGATCAAGGCTGAACCGTCCGTTTACAATAAATGTGTTGATGGATTTAATATCCGATATTAATTCCACCCCGCTTACATCCTTGTTCAGGTAATAGCCTTTTTTAGTGAGTAGCCACGCAGGAGAAATACCAACCGTTGCACCGATTCCAAATTTACTGTGCGTGAAACGATAACTTAGTTCAACAGGGACTTCAAAGAAATAAAACCGGTTGATGCTGTTTGCTCCGTATACAGATTCATCGTACACGCTTTTGGTGACGGAATCAAGATGAGAAATAAATGTGCTGTCAGGAACTGTATCGTAAATCAACCAGAGGTTTCCCCAGATATAAGCTGAGTCAATAGTCACCGTATTAAAGTCCTGGTAGTGTCCGTTTTCAATTGTACTTTTCTTGTTCAGGTACGGCAAATACAAATTCTTTTCTCCCCAAGTGGAATATTCAAAACCAACACTGATTGAAAAATCCCTTACAGCATGCGACACAGACGCACCAACGGAAGAAGCAATGATTCCTTCCTCTTCATTCTTTCTGCGGTCAGCATACTCTTTAAAATTAGTTGATTCCAGTTTTTTTGAAACGTAGTGCGAAGCTCCATAAACAGAAAGTTTCAGATCGAATTTTTTTACCGGAAGCGTACTGTTTTTCTCTTCGCTTCTTGAAACAGGATTGAACTCAGCAGCCGATGCAACCGGAATTTGTGAAATGTGAATCGGATCCATATAAGCAAGGTCAGGCAATACCATTGTGGGAGAATGATCCGTTTTACTTTCTTCATTCACAGGAGAAACAGGAGAATTATTTTCATTCGCCTTTACTTCAGGGTATTTTATTTCTGATTTTTTTAACTCAGTTTTTTCATGAGCAGTACCAACTGCAAAAGCAACCTGGTTTGATGCGGCGGTTTCAGGCAACGAATTATTTTCCATTACCTTAACCTCTGCATATTTTCTTTCTGACTTTTTCAATTCATGATTTACATGATTTGTATTCATAGTTGTGACAACAGGATTGAATTGCGTTGTGGATTTCGGAGTTGATTTTCTTTTCTCAACACGGCTATTCACAGAATTAACTTCATCCCGTTTTTCATTCGACAAAAGATGGCTATTCTCACGCTGAACATTCGGTTTTACATTTGCAGTTTGTTTAACGGAAGGAGAAGACGCAGTGGTAGTAACAGAAACCCTGTCTGATTTTTTTCCGGGAGATACATTCACAGGCTGATTTGGAATCACACGTTCGCTCGTGGAAGTATCATTTGCCGAAAATTTATTGACAAGCACAACGGAAGATAAAATCACCAGTCCAGTAATAAAAAGCGACACAGACCAGATGATGATTCTCCTTTTCCTGAAATGCGTATCCAGCATTTTCTCCGCCTTCTGCCACGATTGTTCGGGCCTCAGGTCGTTCATATTTTCGTTAGCGTTCATTGTAATATGACATTATGTATCAGACGTTTTTTTTTCCATTCACTCTCCAATAAATCCCTCAGCTTTTTCTTGGCCCTGTGCAAATGAGCTTTTGATGTGCCTGCCGATATGCTAAGCATCTTAGCAATCTCTTCGTGTTTGTAGCCGTCCACCACAAATAAATTAAACACGGCACGATTCATTTCAGGAAGTTGGTTGACGGCATCCATTATCTCTTCTAATTTCTCCGAATCAAAATCAGGTTGCATGACAGGATGCAACTCTTCTGCATCATGAATCTCGCGGTAGTCAAGGGTTTCGCGGTGTTTTTTATTCCTCCTGAATTCATCCACAATGTGATTGATGGCTATTCGTCTCGCCCACAATTCAAAAGGAACTTCTTCACTCTTCTTAATATAACCGGAAATGTTCTTGATGATCTTTACATACACATGATTCAATGACGACTCCATGTCCTCGCGATTGATGTAGTACCTCCTACAGACAGAAAAAAGAAACGAAAAGCACATCGAATATAATTCGTAATGTGCTTTCCGGTCATCTTTCCGGCAACGCTCAAGAAGTTCTGGCGACGGTTGCATGTTCAAAAAAGCAAAGGACGGAAGACAACTCTTCCATCCCATGCTTACGTGAAACTATGTTATTCTTTGATAATTTTCTGATGACTCTTGAATCCTTCGGCATTGCGCATTTCAAGAATATAAGCGCCCGAATTCCATCCTGAAACATCCATCACATTATCTTTCTTCGTGAAGTTTCCTGTTGCCACTTCTCTTCCATCCAGTGCATATACTGTATAACTCACTGTACTCTTCAACTCATCGGCCATTGAAACATGAAGTTCGGAAGAAACCGGATTTGGATAAAGAGAGAAGATAGTCGGTGAAGAAATTTCCTGAACACCTGTGAGCGTAGAAGGAGAAACAATGTTGATTGTAAAACCACTTAACCCGCGGTGAGCAATATTACCAAGTGAATCCACACTTAATGTATCGCAATACGTGCTTGAGCATCCAATGAAATCACTTACTGTTAAACACAATAAATAGGTTCCGATGGTACTATAATAGTGCGAAGGATACGCTGTATCAGACGTTTCTCCATCACCAAAATCCCAATGGAAATGGATGTTTACGCCACTCGACAAGTTCACCACGACAAATTCAAACGGGTTAATTTGAAGAATCGCAAAATTCGCCTGGCAATTAGTAGTCGTAATTACCGAGTCAACTGTCGTTAACAAGCAGGTTGTGCTTTGACATCCGCCTGATGAAACGGTAAGACACACATTGTAATCTCCTGAAGCAGCATATGTATGATGAGGGAAATGAGCATCCGAGTAACTTCCGTCACCGAAACTCCAATGGTATGTTGTAGCTGAATTCAGGTTTGATAAATCAATAAAATAAGCTGTAAGACCTAAGCTCGTGCTGATGAAATTTGCAATACAGGTTGCCGGGCCTCCGGTAACAGTTACAGGTTCGCAGGTTTGACACAAAATAGTTCCTGTAATAGAATCTGTAACAGTAAGACATACCTGGTATGTTCCCGAACTTGAATACTGATGCGATTCAGAAACACCATGTCCTGAAGTTCCATCACCAAAACTCCAGGTAAATGTATTTCCGAGTGCACCGATTCCTGATGCCTCGAAATGCACTAATTCAGGATGGATGGGATCATTTGAATAGACAAACGAACAACTTCCAACTGAATTCGCCCCTGTGACTACCGAATCACAATATTCGCAAGTTACGCCGTTATAAACTGAAGTGATGCAAACTACATATGTACCGGGAGCATTGTAAGTATGATGAGGATCTATTCCTGATCCGGTAGTACCATCTCCATAGTGCCAAGTAACAGTTGAACCTGTAGCTACATTGGCAAAAAACTGAACGAATGTGGAACTTGTATCGGATGAATAACTAAAACTGCACGTCGTAGAAATTGTTCCCACTGTAACATGATAACAGTATTCACAAAGCACTGTTCCAACGCCATCGGTTTCATGCATGCAAACAAGGTAGGTTCCCGGGCTTGCATAGGTATGTGTATTAACTGATCCTGTATCTGTTTGGCCATCGCCAAAATCCCAGTGAATAGTTGATCCGGATGTATCAGCCTGCGCATAAAAAGTTACAGCATTGCTTCCGAGTGTATCCCATGAGAAACTGCAACCACCTCCGGCAGGATTTGAAATTAATATCGTTTGGCAACATTGGGAAGCCAATATTGTATCATAATACACAGAAAGGCAAACCGTAAAAGTACCGGTGGAATTGTACGTATGCACCGGGTCCACGTTATGACTTGTTACGCCATCTCCAAAATTCCAGGAATAATGGTACGGAAGCATTAAGATATTAAGCGGTAAAAATGAAACCACATTCAAAGCTCCGGCATTTGAATAAGTAAAAGTACAATCAGGCTGGCTGTATGCGAATGATGAGATAAACAATGAGATGATGAGTAATAATTTTTTCATTTAGATTGAGATTTGAGGTTTATAGTTAACAACACGCAGAGGAAATGCAAAAGGTTTACATAACTTTTAGTTTTTTTATTAAATTTTTCGTTACGCACTGATTTGGTGAAAGATAGGAATAAAAAATGATTTTGGGGACATGTTTCGCCACTGGGTAATGGGTCAGTTCGAATTATTGAGATTCCTCATTTCGCTTCGCTCATTCGGAATGAACAGAGCAGGGTATTATAGTATGAAAGGGAAGAAATTTCGCTTCG
>JAYVUK010000004.1:0-6419 GCA_043787975.1 Bacteroidota bacterium | reverse complement strand
CTTTTTACTACGTAGTCAAAAGCACGGTGATGCATGCAGTTGATAGCGACATCAATTTTATCCTGGGAAGATAACATGACAACAGGAATGTCAGGATTGTAACCCTTGATACGATCCAATGTATCCATTCCGTTCATCGCAGTTTTATCAGTGCCGTCGAGATGGTAATCTAAAATGATTACATCAGGAGTGTGTGATAAATTTTCCATGCAGAGTTCTCCGGTTGCATATGTTTCAATGACAAAATCCGCATGCTTCAGGAAATCAATTTCCAGCGATTTTAAAAACAATGCATCATCATCTACGAGGAACAGTTTTATTTTATTTTTCATCGGGATATTTTTTTCTTTAAGGACAACAGGAATAGCCCCGCGCCTATTTATCTTTTAATAACAATATTTAAAGTCAATTTCATACGTTGTTTTCTTTTATCTTATTGAATTCTTCTTCTAATTCTTTACATGCCTGTGTACATACATTTTCAAGTTGCAGAACCAAATCCGGAATTCCATCCGTTTGCTTTTGTGTGTCGGCATATTCCTTGATTTTTTTTGCCATGACTTCAAAATGCAAGCTGATACCCATGATTGAAAATGAGGGAATCATTTTATGCACTGCCGCCTGCAGGGAATTCCAGTCCTTGTTTTGCAAACTCTGTTTCATGGTGTTGATTAACGGAGGAGTCTGTTCGAGGTAAAGTGAAATCATTTCCATCATCAAGGCAGGATTATTTTTTGTCCGGTGAATTAAATAATCAAGGTTAATGCACCTGGATTTTTCACTTTCCATGGGGGCAATCGGTTTACTGCCGTTTGATTTCATGGCTAGAGGTTTCTTTACTAAATTGAGTATTTTACTATACAGTAATTTCTCATTCACCGGCTTTGAGATGTAATCATTCATGCCGACGGATTTACATTTTGCTAAATCAACAGTCGTAACATCTGCAGTTAATGCGATGATTGGAATTTGGGAATTCATGGTGTTGCGAATGTATTCTGTGGCTTCAAACCCATTCATTTCCGGCATCTGCAGGTCCATTAAAATGATATCGTACGATTTGGTTTCCAGTTTTTCGATGGCACTTTTTCCATTGGAGGCAATGTCACGTTCAAATCCAAAATCATCTAACAATGTTTTCATGAGCAATTGATTGAGCGGAATGTCTTCCACCACCAGCACCTTTATATTTTTAATTTCCGAATCCAGCACCATCAATTCAGTTTCTAATTCCGCCGCTGAATTTGTTTTTTGAAAACTTAAAATGAAACTAAATGTCGAACCCTCATCAACTTTGCTTATCACACGGATTGTTCCGCCCTGCGGTTCCACCAATTGTTTTACAATAGCAAGCCCTAATCCCGTTCCGCCATACAATCGTGAAGTACCGCTGGATGCCTGCTGAAAGTTATCAAAAATCTTTTCGATTTTAGCTTCCGGTATTCCGATTCCTGTATCAGTAACTGCAAATTCAATGGTTGCATTCTCATCATCTTCACTTAATAAACGAACGCTCACAGTAATTTTTCCTTGGGTTGTAAACTTCACTGCATTGCTTATGAGATTTAATATGATCTGGTGTAAACGGACAGGGTCTCCAACCAATACCTCTGGAATTTTGCTGTCGTATTCTTTCACCAATTCTAAATTCTTTTCCTGGATTTTTGTTTCAAACAAATGCAGCATGGCAGCGATGGAAAATTTCAACTTGAAAGGTGTCTTCTCAAATGTCATTTTACCTGCATCCACTTTTGCCAGATCGAGAATGTCGTTGATGAGCACAATCAATGCATCACCACTCATTTTTATGGCGGTTAAATATTCCTTTTGTTTTGCAGTCAAGTCTGTTTTCAACACCACTTTCGTAAAGCCGATAATCGCGTTCATCGGTGTTCGGATTTCATGACTCATGTTTGACAAAAATTGTTGTTTTGCTTTCACCGCGTCATTTGCTATCCGTGTGGCATCTTCAGCTTTGCTTCTTGCTTCTACTGCGATTTCTGTTGCCAACTCTGCAAACACTTTTGCTTCTGTCAATTCGTTTGCAATTCTTTTTTGCTCGGTAATTACTCTGGCCACAACCACTGCACCCAGTACCTTTCCTCTATCATCTTTATAAACCGAAACGTTGAATAACACATCGGTAAGCTCGCCATCCATCATGGTTAGTGGATAATCTGCTACAAAGCCATTTGCAAAAACCTGTTCGTAACCTTCGCGTGCTTTCTCAGGCTCAGTAAAATAATTAAAAAAATCTGTGCCGATTAATTGCTTGCGCGATAGGTCTGTTATTTTTGCCGTTGCCTCATTCATGTCGGTGATTTTTCCATCCGGGCTGATTGTAAATAACGGGTCACGGCTTGCTTCAATTAAACTGAGAGAATAATTTGAAAGTGCTTTTTGGGCTGTCACATCTCGTGCCGCGGCAAATACACCCAGGACATTTCCTTTTTCATCTTTGTAAACCGAAGCATTGTACAATACATCCGTTAGTTTTCCATTCCGGTGTCGAATGGTAAGCGAGTAGTCGGAAACAAATGATTTTTCAAAAACTGTTTTATATCCGATGCGTGCTTTTTCGGGCTCGGTAAAATAATCAGAGAAGTCAGTTCCAATCAGTTTCTCTCTTGTCACGCCTGTTACTTTCACAGAAGCTTCATTCACGTCAGTGATTTTCCCTTCCGGAGATATGGTAACCAACGGATCGGTAGACGCTTCAATTAAACTCCGGGCGTACAATGAAGCCCGTTTGATAGAAAGATTGAACGCCTCAAGTTCCCGACTGGCAATTTCCCGTTTTTCTTTCTCTTTGATTTGAAAGACCAGTTCCAGGTCAGCAATCACTAATTCCGCAGCCCTTTTTTCTTTTTCTTTGTTTTGAAAGAGAAGTTCCTTGTTGGCAACGCTTAATTCTGCTGCCCGCTTTTCCTTCTCCTCATTTTGAAATAGAAGTTCTTTGTTGGCAATGATTAATTCATCCGCACGTTTTTCTTTCTCTTCGTTTTGAAAGAGAAGTTCTTTATTCGCAATGATTAATTCATCCGCCCGTTTCCCCTTCTCTGTATCCTGAAAAGCAAGTTCTTTGTTGGCAATGACTAACTCATCCGCCCGTTTTCCTTTTTCTTTATCCTGAAAGACAAGCTCCTTGCCGGCAATAACTAACTCCGTTATATCTCTATCTATAGTAGCAATGCCAATTATTTTTCCTTTTTCATCTTTCACAGGAGAAAGAAGAATCGAAATATCAATGACGACTCCATCTTTTCTTATTCCTTTGGCTACATGACGGGGAATAATATGCCCCTTGGTGATTTGTAAGGTTAATTCATGATGCTTGGTGTGTTCATCAGGCAGAATAAGAATATTAATGTGTTTCCCGATGATCTCTGTGTCCTTGTAACCATAAATATTTTCAGCACCGCGATTCCAGGAAGTGATAATGCCATCCAGCGTTTCTATTTTTATTGCTAAATCTGACGATGCAATAATTTGCGAAGAAAGAGTTCCCACCTTTTCATATTCAACAAGCCGGTCGAAATCTGCTTTTTGCTGCACTACTTTTGTTGACATTTTATTTCTTTAGTGATGTCTTTGCAGATGAGATGTTATTTTTCTTTACTCCATTTGAACTTGCCTGTAGAATTAGCTCGTTCCCGATTTCTTCAATCGGGCTTCGCCGTTTGTCCTTCAGTTGTTTAAAATGAGAGGGTGTTAGTCCCGTTACTTTTTTAAATTGAGTCGACAGATGCGCCACACTGCTGTAGTTCATCTTACTTGCAATTTCTGTCAGGTTCAGCTCATCGTACACGATCAGTTCTTTCACCTTTTCAATTTTATGAGCAATGATGTAATGCTCAATGGTGGTACCTGTCACCTCTGAAAAAATGTTTGAGAGGTACGTATAATCATGGTTAAGTTTAGAGCTGATGTAGTCGGATGTTTTTGTTTTAGGAAGCTCGTCGGCATAGTGCACCATTTCAACAATCACATTTTTAATTTTTTCAATCAGCATGGCTTTCCTGTCATCCATTAATTCAAGCCCGGATTTATGCAATGCAATTTTCAGTTCCTCGCGTACTTCACTCGAAATGTTTTCCATGATATCAATCTCGCCCAATTCAACAATAATAAAATGAAGTCCGAGTTTTTTCAACTCTTCCTTCACCATCATTTTGCAACGCTGGCTAACCATGTATTTTATGTAGAGTTGCAAATTTTTGCGTCTTTGGATAAGTGCGGTAAAGTGATTAAATAATTGAGAACATAAAATATTAGGTAAAGATGTAAAATAAAAAATCAGCTTGTTACTACATTACTAAATCATCTCATCATTTAATCCCTTGTTTAGTCTTCGTAACCACTTTTGATTACAGTGGAAATCATTTTAAAACGTCCGTTGGGTTTTATACTCATTGTTTTGTGTGCCGGAGCAATGATTCCATCGCCGGTTTGGAGGACCTTTGAGATCCCGTCAATCACGATTTCCGCTTTGCCGTCAATCACTTGAATGAAGGAATCAAACGGAGAAGTTTTTTCACTCAATCCTTCATCCGAAGCAAACGCTCGTACTTTAATTTCCCCGGTAAGTTTTTTCAGAATGGTTTTACTCACAACCGCATCCTCCATGTAGTCAAGAAGCTCGATGATGATATGCGCTTCTGCTTTTTCAATTTCTGTCGAATCCATTCTTGATAATTTGAGTGCTGTATACCTTGATTAAGTGAGTGACCTGCAAAGATGGGCTCAATTCGGTCAGGAAGTGTTATATAATTAAATTAATATGTTTCAGAATTCACACATTTGCAGGTATGCCTGATTTTCATTCGTTGATCGTCTCACTCAAAACTAACTTATTAAGCCGACATGGGTGGTTGTGTATGTGAGTAGAAGGGTTTGTTCTCATTTTTTTTATAAATCAATTTACCCCATTTTATTTTATCCCAGATTCGTTCGTGAAAAAAGAAGCCCAGTGTTGAGTAGATATTACTTACTACCATAAAACTGATTGCTACTTTCACTTTGCCTGTGAAAATATAAATTGCCGTGAAGTCAAGAATTAAAATTGCCACTCTGTAGGTGATGGTTTTCAGAATGGACCTACGAAGTGTTTCTGTCGCGTGATGCGTTTGTTGAGGAAGTACTTCCATTTTTGTTTTGTTGGCCGGATAAATTAATCACGCTTTTTCAATAGCATGTTAAGTGATTCGTAGTATTCTTTTAACGTTTCAATATTGATTTCAGGATTTTTCTCATCCGGAATTGTCTCAGGCATTTCACCTATAAATTTTGATAGTTCAGGATGCTTTTCCTGTATCTGCATGGTGATCGCTAAAATTTTTGCATTCAATTCCTTTTCTGTTTCCATAATTTTACTTGTATGAAAAATTATATCCTCCTTCTTTTTCTTTTCACCGGATGCGTATTCTCAAGAGCAACGGTCGTATCAAAACCGTGAGGATGCTCACGAGGTATTTGTTTATCAAGTTCGCCTGTTTCTCCGTGCGGATGTTTTAAAGGTATTTGTTCGTCATGCTCCGTGCATTCTTTTTGGATCTCTTTTTCTTCCTGAATTGGTGACTTTGTGCTCTCGCTTTGATCCGTTTCCTTTTTCATTGATTTATTTTTATAAAGTAGCCCTTTACTGATTCGTTGGTTTTCCCTTCCTACAATGCTTTTGTTCATTTGGTTTTTAAATAATTTACAACCGCGACAGGTGATAAATTCAACTCAAAGGTGAATATACTGGTGACCCAAAGCATTATACAATTCCGGAAATTAGTTTCATGATTCACACATTGTTGCCTGTCTTGATCCCGATTATGTTTTCTTCTTTCACTGCTTTGTTTTTTTTGAACCATTAATTTACTTGCTGATTTTTTTTAGCTTGTCAATATCAGCAGTCATTTTGTTTTTAAATGATTTCCAATTAGCCCGTCTTTCTATTTTGTAATCATTCATAACCTTTTTTAAAGACGAAATTTCTTTTTTGATTTTCGCTTTACTTTTTTTTAAAGTAGTTTTTACTTCTATTTTTTTTGACATATTATTTTTGTTTTAATTGTATTTTTAAGTATAATCCTTTTATTATTTAGTTGAATCTTTTTCAAGAATTGCTTTATGCTCCTCATAATTTTCCTTTGTTATTGCTCCTGAAGCAAAGCGCTTTTGCAATATGTCAAGAGGAGTATCTTTCCTTCTTCGCTGACCGGGAACATCATAAGGTGTAGCGAAAATCCAGAACAATAACAGGAACCAAATAATCCACCACGTAAGATGCATTCCCCAGAACTGATAACCATCGTAAAGCATAATTTTAGTTTTTTTAGAAACTGTTTAAAATTCAGTTGAAAAAAATGTTATAAAGCGCCACCGGGCAAATTGCGAGCAACGTATTTAGGTATACCAAAACTTAAATATTA
>JAYVUK010000003.1:0-15629 GCA_043787975.1 Bacteroidota bacterium | reverse complement strand
TACATCTAGTATATGTGATTCGCTTACAGTAGTTCAAAGTCTGGAAGTTCAAAGTTCAAAGTTAGAAGTGTATCCGAATCCTTCGGAAGGAATTTTTTCATTGCGAATAAAAGATTTGAATGATAAAATTGTTTCGGTAAAAGTTGAAGATATTTTAGGCAATGAAGTTTCTGCAATTAAAAACTTTTCGTCCACAGTTGATATCAGTAACAAGCCGGCAGGAATTTATTTTGTGCATGTAACCACACAAAGGAAAAAAGTGTTTGTTACGAAAGTAATTAAAGAGTAGAAATTTTCTGAACCTTTTAAGGTTGTTCGCAGAGTTGCCAGAATTTATTGAGGATGGACACCGCTGAAACAAAACTTTCAAACGTAATCGGTTTGATTACATATCCTGCGACATTATAATTGTACGCTTCAAAACGATCTTTGTCATCGTTCGAAGTAGTCATGATGAATACACTGATCGAGTGTAAAACAGGATCTGCTCTTAATTCCTTCAAAAATTCAAGACCATTCATCTTAGGCATGTTGATGTCAAGCAAAATGATTTGCGGAGAAGGTGTTATCTTCTCTTCACCGTTTGTGCCGCGCAATTTGTCCAATGCTTCTACGCCGTTAAAAGCAACTGTAAGCGGATTAAGAATGTTGTTTTTCTTGAATGCACGCTGCACATTCATCACATCCACCTGGTCATCTTCTACTAAAAGAATATTTACAATTTTTTCACTCATTTTTTTTAGCTGAAATTATTTTCTGTTTACGTTGAAGTCCCTGATAAGGTTATTGATAAAAATGGCGTGATTTCTTACATTCCATGTATCATTCCCGGTTGAATAGCGTAAAGGATACTTACTTTATTAAAAGTAACCATGACCAAACTGTTGACTAAGCTTTTCAGACGTGATTTGTATGAAAAGATTCCTGCTGAAGACCTGATGAGCAAGCAGCGCTTTGTTCTTTTCAGGATATTCTCGATCAGCGCATGTATTGCTGCGATTGCTGTGAGTGTGCAGGAACAACTCTCATTTGAAAATCCGGGATTTCTTCCCCCGTTTTTATTGTTGCTGGCAGTTGTTTTTATCGGCAACTATTTCATGGTGAATAAAATTGAAAAACTTCGACTGTCCTATGGGATTTTATTGATTGCCTGTATTTTTTTAATTCATGTGCAATCATATAATACGGGCGGCGTGAGAAATTCAGGAACCATTTACCTGTGTGTGCCGGTTCTCTCCGCTTTCATGCTTCTTGGTACGAAGTGGGGGAAGGTTTTCACCGGGTTAGTAGTCATTCACATCGTTTATCTTTATTTCATTACTGAATTTACTGATTGGACAAATTACGCTTTGTTTGGAAACGACTCACATGAGATCAACCAGGATTTCATGATCACCATGGCGGTTGCTTTTATGTTAGTAGCAGCACAAAGCAGTTACCTGCACAGCGGAAAGAATATCATTATTCATAAAATAACAGAACAGAGAAACCAGCTTGCACAGAAGAACATTCAATTGGAGGAATACACAAAGGATCTTGAGAAAACAAATCGTGAACTCGACAAGTTTGCTTCCATTGTTTCGCATGATCTAAAGGCGCCGCTTCGTGCTATTGGAAATCTCACGGGATGGATT
Source organism: Bacteroidota bacterium (assembly GCA_043787975.1). Lineage (GTDB taxonomy): Bacteria > Bacteroidota > Bacteroidia > AKYH767-A > 2013-40CM-41-45 > JAPLDA01. The sequence continues at coordinate 13,995 of JAYVUK010000003.1, read as the reverse complement.
GAAGAAGATGCCGGTGATACATTTGCACCCGATGTACGAACGAATTTCAACACCATAAAGGGAAGGGTGAAAAGAATGGAAGACCTTATCAATGCCATTCTTGAATATTCGAAAGCCGACAGGCAAGTGGTTAGTGACGAAGTAACATTCAATACCAAACAACTCATTGATGAAACTGTTGATTTCATCGGAAGGCCTGAGAATCTTGTGCTTGAGCTTGCAGATAATCTTCCAACTGTGACCAGTGATCGTACACGTATGGAACAGATATTTTCCAATCTCATCACCAATGCGGTTAAGTACAATGACAAGAAAGAAGTGTACATCAAAATAGGAGTAGAAGAGCAAACAGAGGGTTGGATATTTTCTGTGAAGGATAACGGTCCCGGAATTGATAAACCATACCATGAAAAGGTCTTTGTCATTTTTCAAACATTGAACAGGAGGGATGATGTAGAGAGCACAGGAGTCGGTTTGGCGATCGTAAAGAAAATTATTGAAGACCAAGGTGGTAAGATTTGGGTGGAATCTGAATTGGGTAAGGGCGCAGATTTTAAATTCTTCTGGCCTAAATCAAAAAAACAAAAAGACAGTACCTTGAAAACAGAGGCTGTGGTGGCGTAAGAAACGCAGCGAATTGGCAAAACTATTTACTCTTTAAGTGGTTAAACTTGTATAAAATATAAGTTAACTATCATGCAAAGAGGAAAAAGCATCCAGGGCGCAAAAACAGAATCCACTTCTTTAAAAGTGGTTGTTGTCGAAAATAATCAAGTGCAAATTGAACTTGAGCTTGAAAAGCACATTAAAAAAATAAAGACATTAATTCATAAGCTTCGTCCGGCTGAACGACAAAAATACTTCAGTGGATTACTTTCACATATTCTTGATGAACCTGTTGAGTTTTCTGGTCATCACATGGCAAAAAAAATAAATTCTGAAAACGACTATAGCGCATTGTCCCATGAAGAGTTAATGCTGATTGAAGAGCTGTCTATCAAGATGGAGCAACTTTACAGAACCATGGATCACGATCTTTCCTGAGTTATATCAACCCCTACATCTTAGGAACCAAACGCGGTGAATTTTTTTCATCGCGTTTCTTTTTTTATTGATTTTAATCGGATGTTTCCATAAGCAAATACAGATTTGATTTTTTTTGTCTGTTCATAAAATTAAAAGATGCAAGCACAAATGATTGTGAATTGAATATTTCCTTTTATACTTTCGGGTTGATTTTTTACTTCCATGTTCAACTAACATTAAAAAACAAAATGCTTATGAAAAAAACCTACCTCTTGTTTTTATTTGGCTCATTGAGCCTGTGCCTTCGGGCACAATCGTTAACTCCTTTTGTTGTATCTACATCAGGAGCGTTTTTCTCAAATGGTGCCGGAATGTTATCGACTACTGTTGGAGAGCTCGCAGCTGTTACCACATTGTCTGGTGGCAGCAACATCCTTACCCAGGGTTTTCAGCAGGCATGGGATTTCGGAGTTTCAGTTCCCGAAATACATGAAAACGGTTTGGCTTTTGACGTATACCCGAATCCAAGCCATGGTGTTCTTACGCTTGCTATGAATACGGATAAAGATTCCAAGGTGAATTTGAAAGTGTATGATCTTCTTGGCAGGACGGTTTATTTCGAAAGTTTAAATCATGTTTCCGGGTATGCAGCTCATGAAATTGATTTGAAACAAATTGCTGAAGGAGTTTATCTTCTTGAAGTAAACAATGTTGAATTGTCTTCAGGAAAAATAACAAAGACCACTAAAAAAATTAACATAGTTTATTAATTATACTAACCTCAAAAACATAAACCCATGAAAACCCAAAACATTTACATCAAATTTTTATTAATCATTTTATTCTTCATCGTAGCCACTGCCAGCGCTCAAAATTTTCCGAAAGGACATCCGCCTACTCAAGCAGCGAGAACAACTCCTCCTCCTTCTCTCCAGGGAGGTATCGTTCCCAATGCAATGAATTACCAGGCAGTGGCAAGAAATGCTTCCGGAAATATTCTTGCGAATCAAATAGTGGGAATTCGTCTTACTATTGAAAACGGCAGTGGTGGTTCTGCTCTTTATTCTGAACGCCAGACTCCAACTACAAATCAATTCGGGTTGTTCACGTTGAAGATCGGAAGTGGTACTGTTTTATCGGGAGTTTACAATAACATAGTCTGGGCTAATGGTAGCCAGTGGTTGAAAGTGGAAATGGATCCTTCCGGCGGAACCAGCTATACACCCATGGGCGAGTCAGAATTACTCAGCGTTCCTTTCGCAAATTTTGCATCTGTATCAGGTGACAATCATTGGACTGCAGCCGGAGGGAATATTTACAATTCGAACACAGGAAATGTAGGTATTGGTACAACTACTCCGTTAAAGAAAATACATGCGGAAGAGCACACTTTTACAGCTGCAACAAATGATGACGGTTCTTTCTTTTTCTATGGAAATAACCTGAATAATAATAATGTAATTATTGCAGAAGGTAATGACGGCGGAATAGCAGGCTCAACTTCAGTTTACTCAAGAGGTATGCTTGCAGGTGGCCAAACTGTTCCTGCCGGAGGTAGTTTTGCAAATTACGGAGTATGGGGACATGCTTACGGAACCGGCGCTGACGGATACGGTGGAATTTTTTCTCATGGTCCTGCGACAACAAGCAGTACACAATATGTAACGCTTGCCGGACCGTCTTCTGTAGGTACATTCGTGGGAGGTAACGTAACGCTCGCTCATGATCTTGCCGCCACCGTTTCAACGCCGGCCGATTTCCATTTTAGCATTGACGCTAAAGCCGCGACAACGTGGCTTCCTTCAATTGCCTTGTTTTCTTCAAGCGCTCCAGCTACAAATTATGGTGCTACTATTTTTGGAGTTTCTTACCTGCAAGCGGGTGGAATAAATATCGGAGATGGAATCGGTTCAGCATATGCTCCTGTTCAGGCTTCTGCATTTAATGTGTCCAGCGATCGAAGGTTGAAACGAGACATTACGGATATCACATCTTCTGATTATTCAAAATACATGACACAAATAAGAAATATAGAGTCATCCACTTTCTTTTATAAGTGGGAAACCACAGACAACAGGCCATATGCGCATATCGGAGTAATCGCGCAAACACTGCCTGCTGAATTGCAAGCACACATATCAGAATCTCCTTCTAAAAAAGGAGAAGACCGTTTGGGTGTAAGCCTTGCCGATTTATCCGGTCTGCTTTTGGTGGGTGTGAAAGCATTGGACGAAAAGCAAACAAAATACGAATCAGAAATCGCTTCACTTAAAGCACAAGTTGAAGAATTGAAAACTATGATTAACCAAATGAAGAAATAAAATAATATTTCTTCCTGGCAAAAACCTCCGCATTTGATGCGGGGGTTTTGTTTTTGTATATATGAGCAGAATAAATTTTGTAATGCATCGCCAAAATTTCAATTTACTTTTTACATTTACTCGGTCTTAAAAGCACGTTGTGAAACGGATTGTAAAAAAACATTCGCTTGCTGTTCGCTGGTTTCACTGGCTCAATTTCCCGATTCTTTTTGTCATGATCTGGAGTGGCTTATTGATCTATTGGGCAAACGATGTGTACAGGCTGGGTTGGGGAGATACCACCATTCTGAAATTTTTTCCAGACTCTCTTTACAAGGCATTACATGTTCCGTTTCAGCTTGCCAAAGGAATGGCATTTCATTTTTTATTTATGTGGTTGTTTGCGATCAATGGTTTTCTGTACGTAATGTACACGCTGTTTTCAGGGAGTTGGAGACAACTTCTCCCAAACAGAAAATCGTTCAAAGAAGCCTGGCATGTTCTTTTGCATGATTTGTATTTGAGAAAAGAAAAACCGCCGCAACGAAAGTTTAACGGTGCACAGCAAATTGCTTATACATCCATCATCATCATGGGAATGGGTTCGCTGATTACAGGACTTGCGATCTACAAACCTATTCAGTTGGCATGGATGGTAAAAATGATAGGAGGATATGAAGCAGCGCGGATCGAACATTTTATTCTCACGATCGGGTACGTATTGTTTTTTGTGATTCATATCATGCAGGTAATTCGAGCCGGCTGGAATAATTTCAGGGCGATCGTGGCGGGTTGGGAAGTTGCGGAAGGGGAGAATTAGCTGATTCGAAGATGTGATGATTACCAAATAATAGGATACTTCACTAAAAAAAATGAACAACACAGAAGAGCAATTTAGAAAGAAGGTTAGGCTAAAAACCTTTCGTGCATTCATCCTGTTTTTTCTTTTTGTTGTTCTTGCAATTGCAGGATGGAATCGGCTCATTCATCAACCTGAAAACAGTGGTGCGTTGAGCCCACTGCGAAAGGTTATGAATGCAAATGCCAACTTATTTTCATCCGTTTATAGTAACAATCATCTCGCTCCTGAATATCCTAAAACAGCTGCTGTAAAAGATGTTCGTGTAAATGGTGACTTCGGAGTGAGTGAGGGATATGATACTTCGGGATGGAAGCTTTGTGTAGTTCGTTTCTCTCAACATACACCCATACCATCTGATACTCTTTATGTGACGCTTGATGAACTGAAAAAATTCCCGAAGACAGAAGTAGTCTTTAATTTCAAATGCATCGAAGGATGGAGCCAGGTCACCTGGTGGGGAGGAGTTCGGTTTTCTGACTTTGCAAAGCATTACAGAATCGGAACGCGAAACAACACAACTCCTGATCAAGAGCATTCACCGGAGCTGGTAACAAAATATGCCGGTATGGTTACACCGGATGAAGAATATTATGTGGGAATAGACATGCCAAGTATGTTGCATCCTCAAACAATTTTATGTTATGAAATGAACGGAAAACCTTTGCCGATGAATCAAGGTGCACCGTTGCGGTTAATTATTCCGGTGAAGTACGGTGTGAAACACCTCAAGCGGATCGGCACACTCTTCTTTTCTGATTCACCTCCTCCTGATTATTGGGCAGAGCAAGGTTATGATTACTATGCAGGATTATAAGAAATTACACCCGATGTCATTTGTCTCACAAGATAATTTGTCTGTGCTCTAAACTTAACTCAAAGTTCATGATTGGAACAGATTATATTTGAATCTTCGCCACCCAAAATTTAACCAATAACACCAACATCATGAAAAAAACATTACATAATTACATCGGTAGCTTATTTTTTCTACTTGTATCAATTTTATCCTCTACAAATGGTTCAGCGCAAGTTCTCCATACAGAAAGCTTTGATAATGCTACATTTCTTCCGACCGGATGGGCCGGCGTAGGTACCGTTGCTTCGTGGAGTCGCAGAACAACAGGAACATTTCCAACCTGTCTCCCACATTCAGGTGCAGCGATGGCTCGATTCAACAGCCGTACTGCTGTTGTAGGAACTCAACAAACTATTTCAACTCCCATTATTGATTTATCATATATCGGAACTGATACGTCAACATTCAGCTTCTGGATTTATCGCAATGACACTCTTTCAATAGATACAGACAAGATTTCTATTTATGTAAACACCACACGTAGTTTAACAGGTGCTACTTTATTAGGAGAAGTTGCAAGATCAAGGCAAATCAGTATGCCCGACACGCAAGCAGTTAGTGGCTGGTATCAATACAGTTTTGATGTACCTGCCGGATTTAATACCGATTCAAATTATGTTCTCATCGAGGGAACAACTGCTTCAGGCGGTGGCACAGGACAAAACACTTTCATTGATGATGTGCAGTGGGAATCTTACCCGGTAATTTGTACCGGTACTCCGACTACGGGAACAATTTCCGCTTCCATCGCTTTGATTTGCGGAGGAAGTGGTTCCTCTGTTTTAACGCTTCAAAATCCTGACACAACCAATGGAGTTTCTTACCAGTGGAGATCGGCTCTGACGAATTCGGGTCCATGGACAAATTTTGGTTCGAGTGTAAGATCAATTAATACCGGAGTCCTTTCAGCTACGACTTATTTCTCTGTCGTGGTTTCATGTTCTTTCTCCGGATTCTCGGATTCAACTGCTATTGATTCTGTTGTGGTGAGTTTGGCACCGCTTCCTACGGTGTCTATTCCATTCGATAGTGCTACTTATTGTTTGAATACAAATGTTCCGGTTGTATTGACGGCTTCAGGAGCGGTGACATATACATGGTCTCCAGCTACCGGCCTGGATGCAACAACAGGAGATACTGTAAATGCCATCATCGCCGGGAACACAACGTATACTGTAACAGGAATTGATTCGATCGGATGCAGCAACACAGACCAGGTTGTTGTTGTCACACATAATACTCCGAATGTAACCGGAACCGCTTCTGCAACCAATGTTTGTTTTGGTGATTCAGTAACGCTCAATGCAACTTCACAGCTTGGCAGTGTAACTTACATCTGGTTCCCGGGTGCTGATACTGCTGCGAGTATTACCGTACTCCCCGATACCAGCATCGTTTATTCTGTAGTTGGGATCAGTCTCTATGGATGTTCAGGCACTCAGAGTGTTGATACTGCTGCAATCACTGTTGTTCTTCCTGCGGCTGCATCATTCACGGACAGCATTACAGCAAGAACAGTAACATTTACAAATACTTCAACCGGAGGAACAGGTTACATTTGGTATTTCGGTGATGGCAATGGAAGTTTCCAGCCGAATCCTGTTTATACATATAGTGCTGATGGAACTGATACGGTGATGCTTGTTGTGTTGAATGGTAGTTGTCCGCCGGATACATTCTTCCAGGTAATTACCATATTTACTTCCGGCATCAACGATATCGCAAGTATAAATGGAATCACCGTGTTGCAAAATTCTTCGATGGATAAAGCAACTGTGTTGTTTAACTCCGATCAGCCGAAAGCGGTACTCCAGGTAATCAATTCTCTTGGCCAGGTAATTTTTGAACGGAACATCTTTGCAAAAGGAAACAGGGACTTTAAAGAAGAAATTGATATGAGTGGTTTGGCTTCCGGTGTATATTCCATTCACATCATTAATTCAGCAAGAGACTTCAGTAAAAAGTTGATTAAGCTGTAACTTGATTATTCTATTTTTCAAACGAAAAACCCATGACACATTGAGTCATGGGTTTTTTGTTTTTATGTTGCCGGCAAATTTAAAGACTATCTAAATGTTAACACAAAATTGTGAACCGCAAACTTTTTCTAAATTGCCGCTCCAAAACAAAAACCAAAATCATGAAACATTTTACTTTCTCATTACTGATGTTTTTTCTTTTCATAGCCGGCGCTCATGCGCAGGATGATTTGAAAGCAACGTTGCCTGTCGATCCGAAAATCAGAACAGGTGTATTGCCGAATGGCATGAAATATTATGTGCGCTACAATAAGAAACCGGAGAAACGTGCTGAGTTTCGCCTGGCTGTGAATGCTGGCTCCACTGCAGAGAATGATGACCAGCAAGGCCTCGCACATTTAACAGAACATATGGCATTCAACGGAACAAAAAATTTCCGCAAGAGCGAGTTGGTTGATTACCTCGAATCAGTAGGAACAAAATTCGGTGCCGACTTAAATGCGTATACGAGTTTTGATGAAACCGTTTACATGATTCAGCTTCCGACTGATAGTGAAAGCATCATCAGCAAAGGATTCCAGATACTTGACGACTGGGCGCACAATCTCAGTTTTGATTCGGTTGAAGTTCAAAAAGAACGCGGAGTTGTAGTGGAAGAGTGGAGACTTGGCCAAGGCGCTGATGAACGCATGCGCAGAAAATACTGGCCCATATTGTTTAAAGATTCACGGTATGCCGAACGATTGCCAATTGGTAAAAAGGAAATTATAGAAGGATGTAAACAATCCACACTTCGTCAATTTTATGCCGACTGGTACCGACCGGATCTCATGTCGATTGTTGCTGTCGGTGATTTTGATGTGGACAAGATTGAGAACATGATCAAAGAAAAGTTTTCTGCTGTTCCTTCCGTGAAAGATGAACGTCCGCTAAAAGTTTGGAATGTTCCTGATACAAAAGAATTGATGGTGGCAACTGTTACGGATAAAGAAGCCCGCTTCGCATCGATTGAATTGATATACAAACACACGAAGGAAGAAGAAAAAACTGTCGGAGATTATCGCAGGCAAATAGTTGAGCAGCTCAACACGGGTATGTTGGCTGCGCGTTTGAATGAGTTGCAACGCCGGGCAGATCCTCCGTTCATGGCAGCGTCAAGCGATTATGGAAATTTTGTGAGAGCCATTGATGCGTATTCGTCTAATGCCATTTGCAAAGAAGATGGTATTGAAAAAGCACTGATCACACTTGTTACCGAAAATGAACGTGTAAGAAGATTCGGTTTTACAGCAACAGAACTGGAACGTCAAAAAACAGAAGTGCTAAGTAAAATGGAACAGGCATTCAATGAACGCAACAAAACAGAGTCAAGAAGTTTGGCAATGGAGTATGTGAGAAATTTTTTAGATCATGAACCGATCCCCGGAATCGAGTACGAATACAATTTGTACAAGAGATACGTTTCCGGGATTTCACTCGAAGAAGTAAACAAACTTTCAAAAGAATGGATTACCAATGGTTTCAATGCCGATGTCATCATTACTGCTCCCGATAAGCCCACGCTGAAAATGCCTGCCGAAACCCGCATTCGTGAAATTGTAAAAGGTGCAAGTTCACTGACCATAGAGCCATACGTTGATAAAGTACTAAACAAGCCATTGCTGGAGAAGAAACCTGAGCCGGAAAAAATTCTTTCTAGTGCACCCTTGAACGAATGTGGAATTACGGAATGGAAACTGTCGAATGGTGCGCGTGTAATTCTGAAGCCTACCGATTTTAAGAATGATGAAATTTTATTTTCCGCTGCAAGTTTTGGAGGTACCTCGTTGTATCCTGACAAGGATTATTTATCGGCGGCATACTGTGCGAACATCATTGATGAATCGGGACTTGGAGAATTTGATGCCAATACACTGGAGAAATTATTAGCAGGAAAAATTGCAAACGTTTCTCCGAACGTCAGCGAGTTGCAACAAGGATTAAACGGAAGTTGTGCTCCCAAGGATATTGAAACCATGATGCAAATGATTTATATGTATTTCAATGCTCCTCGCAAGGACGAAACCGCTTTTACATCACTCATTGAAAAACAAAAAGGATTTCTTCAGAATAAAAGTTCAGATCCGAACTCCACTTTCCGTGATACGATTTCGTTTGCGATGTCGCAATACAATTTTCGGAATCGCCCGATGAACGGGGAGATTCTCAAAGAGATTAATCTTAACCGCGCATTTGAAATTTACAAAGAGCGATTCTCTGATGCGAGCGGATTTACATTCTTCTTTGTTGGCAATTTTAACATGGATCAGATAAAGCCATTGGTGGAAATGTACATTGGAAGTTTGTCTTCTCCAAAGAAAAATGAATCGTGGCATGACTTGGGAATTACTCCTCCGAAAGGAGTTGTAACCAAAACAGTAAAGAAAGGTGTCGAACCCAAGAGCGCAGTTTCCATGAAGTTTACGATGCCATTTGAGTATACACGTAAAAACCGGAACGAAGTAAATGCACTGGTAAAATTGGTGAACATTAAACTTCGTGAATCGCTTCGCGAAGACAAGAGTGGCGTGTATGGAGTAAGTTGTTCACCGATACCAAGACATTTCCCTAAACCATCTCTTGAGATGACCATTGGTTTTGGATGTGGTCCGCAAAATGTGGATTCACTGATTGCCGCAGCATTGCAGGTAATTGAGAACGTGAAAAAGGACGGCTGCAACGATAAGGACTTGTTGAAGATTAAAGAACTCTCCTTGCGCGAACGTGAAACTCAACTAAAGGATAATCAATTCTGGATGGGTGTTCTTAGTTCCACGTACATGAACAACGAGAACATTCTTGAATTGCTTGATTATTCGAATTTCGTCAACGGTTTGAAAGGAGAAGACTTTAAGAAATTTGCAAATCAATATTTGCAAAAGGAGAACTATGCGAAGTTTGTGTTGATGCCTGAAAAATAGGAGTGAATTTATAGCAAATGAAAAAATGCCGTACTGAACAGTACGGCATTTTTTTTTATCTCAGGTTGAGAAGTGAATCAACGATTCATCATTGAAATAATGAAACCGACAATCAGCGCAACTACAAGAGTTCCAAGAATGGTGTTGAAGATTTTTTGTGTGCCAAGATTTTTTTTCATGTCCACATGTCCACGGATATTGTTCAAAAGGATTTCCATGCGGTGAAAAGCATTTTCATTTTTTACAATGTAGTCGTAAGCGCCATACTTCATGGTGTTGGCTGCCACTTCAGTTTTTTCCTGTGACGAAAGAAAAATTACCGGAACATTTGGAAACTGGTCCTTCAGTTTTTTCAATACCTGGAGACCATTCATCGCATCAGCACTAATTGAGTCTAAATGATAATCAAGAATAATTACGTCCGGTTCAAAATAGATTCCTGATAAAGCAGTTTCGCCAGAATTAAAAGCTGTTATTACTGATCCCGGAAATTTCTGCAGGAAAAAATCCTTTTGCATTTCGGTGATTGCCGGATCGTCATCAATGATCGTTATTTTCAGATTCTGACTCGTATACATAATGGCTGTATTTAAGTCGTGAAGATAAACGAAAACAATTTAAAATGAAAAGTCAGTAGGGTGTGGGCTTGAAGTCTTTACTTATTTATCTACTGGTTTCTTTGTTGCCGGGGATCAAAAAAATCAAAATTTAGAGAGTGTTAAAAGGGTACGAATGTACTAAGGGTGAACACTCTTTTATCTTCAGTTTTGTCAGCAAGGAAGTTAATTAAATAACTAACTCTTTTTGAAATTCAATTATCTTTTATTCTTTTCTAAGAATTAATACCGAAGTCACGCAGCGGTATGTTCTTGAACGCAGGAAGGAATCAATTCGTTCGCTTGGTTGTTCAGCGAAAAATTGACTCCCCTGCTTTTTTATTTTGATATAAAAGAAATACCTGGAGCATTTTTTTTTACCAAGCAGAATTAATCGTTAGCCAAAATTCTGTAAAGAGTTATCAACAGAATTGTTTAGGATTTTTTTTTATATTATTATTGCAATTAGTGAATTCCCATACTTTTGGCGGTTATTTATCCCCCCCCATAATAATATCAGCGTCTACCAAAATCATTATCTACCAAATTAAACAAACTGTGAATACACATTACTCTAACTTACCCTACCCGAAAAAAGCTAAATCACTTGTTGTCTTATTATTTTTTATCCTGGAATTTTTTATCCCTTCAGCGAACGCCCAAATAACCGGTGTGGATGCTGATGTTTTGGGCAGTATTCCAACATTGTATACAGACTTTACCGATTATCCCCCTGGATCATTGGTTTATATCACAGGAAGCGGATTTCAACCGGGAGAGACTGTTTCAGTTCGTGTCACTCATACCCCTTTAACATTGGACGATAGTTTTCCAGAGCATCAACCTTGGGAAGTTATTGCAGATGCTTCCGGAGGGTTTATCACTACCTGGTATATTCCAACAGATGGAGATGAAATTGGAGCATCACTTGTTGCAACTGCTTACGGGTTGACTTCAGCTCTTCATGCCGAAGTTTTTTTTACAGATGCATTAAATGCTTCCGCCAATCTGGACCAGGCGAGAGATGGGGGGCCTACCTCTCCAGTGAGTCCCGTAGATTTCCAGAATGGAAATTTGAGTAGCACACAGGCGCATTATTTAGAAGGACAGTCTGTTCCTTACAGGGTTATATTCTCAGATCTCCAGGTTGGTAAAACAATCTTGTTTACGATTGAATATGATGCGACAGCCAGCGGCCATCAGGCACTTGATTATCTTACGCAGTACGACCGCTTGCTTCCTCATATTACACACTCTCCTTCTCTCGCACAAGAGATAGTGAATCCTTTGATCGGAATCACTATTGGAGCTCCGAACACCATTGCGACTTATCCGATTCCTGTACCTGCTGGAATTAATACACCTGTTGCCGGTCAGCCAGCTGCTAGTTTTAATGCGATCCCTTCCTCAAAGCGATTAATGACCGGTTACAATCTGGTTATTGATTCCATTTACTATGGAGCACAGGCCGATCTCAGTTCAAGTTCTGGTACTACCCAAATAATAGTCAAATTTACTCCGCTTGCTACTACCGCTGTTTTGGCATGGGGTGGTCATATTGCAAGCCGCACTGATTGGGGATATGATGGTGGTGGAAGTCCACGTTCTGCAGGTGGAATTAATGGATCTTCATACCATACAGGATTGGGAGGTTGGCAATACGCACCGGGACAAACGGGTATCGTCAATGGCTTAAGCAATACCGGTCAACAGGGTCGAGGACTTTCAGCTTCTGCAAGTGGTCCGCCTCCATCGTGTGGTGTTACCGGCCTTAATCCTGCTTGTTCAAGCGCCAATACAGTTTATACCGCTGTTACAGATGCCCTAAACCCAACTTTCAGCTGGTCTATTTCAGGTAACGGATCTATTGTTGGTTCTGCTACCGGTTCGACAGTTACAGTAGCTCCAAGTGCTTCCGGATCTTTTACAATTAATGTTTCGATTACCTCATCAGGAGGAGTGACCACCGGCTGTGGTCTCACGGTGCCTGTGACGACGAACCCCTCCTGCAATATTACAGGAACAAGCACTATATGTAATGGACAATCGACGACATTAACTTCGGATTCTACGACATCTTATTCATGGAGTACTGGGGCAGTTACCAGATCAATTTCTGTAAATCCAACTTCGACCACCGCGTATACAGTAACAGTTATGAACGTCAGCGGTTGTATGAGTACATGTACAAAAACTGTAATTGTAAATCCACTTCCAAATGTCAGTGCCGGTCCTGATAAAGTGATTAATTGTACAACAGAATCAACGATCACGTTAAGCGGATCTTCTTCAACTTCAGGAGCGACTTTTAACTGGGCGCCAAGTAATGGTGGTGTTATTGTGACGGGTGGAGCAACAGCTACGCCTGCGGTAAATCATTCAGGAACTTATGTATTGACAGTAACACATCCAAACGGATGTACGACCAGTGATACAGCTTTAGTGACTACAAACATTACTACTCCGAATGTAAATGCAGGGGCAGATAAACAAATTACTTGCTCTATTACTCAAGTTACCTTGAGCGGATCTTCATCCACTTCCGGTGCTACGTTTAGTTGGACTTCTGTTGATGGTAACTTTGTTTCTGGGGCAACAACAGCTACTCCAATTGTAAATGGATCCGGCACATATGTTCTGACGGTAACGGATCCAACCAATGGATGCACTGCTACTGATGCTGCTGTTGTGACCACTGCTACAGGAGTGCCAAATGTCAGTGCAGGTTCAAATAAAACTCTAACATGTACTGTTACTTCGGTGGTACTTAACGGATCCTCATCAACTTCCGGTGTAACTTACAGTTGGGCCGGACCTGGTGGATTTACTTCAACATCGCAATCACCTACAGTTAGTGTTGCTGGTACATATGTGCTAACAGTAACTGTTACCTCAACTGGTTGTTCAAACCACGATGCGGTAACGGTATCATTAAACAATACTCCTCCAAATGCAAGTGCAGGTGCCAATAAGGTAATTAACTGTACTCCTGGCTCTCAGGTTACGTTGAGCGGATTATCTACTACTCCTTCTGCGACTTTCAGCTGGACTTCAAGCGGCGGCGGACATATTTTTTCCGGAGGTACTACGGCAAGTCCTGTCGTTGATGCTGCTGGAGTTTATACTGTTACTGTTACAGATCCTGCCAATAATTGTACAGCCACCTCATCGATGACTGTTTCACAGGCTGGTGGAACTCATTTGAGTATTTCTGCAAATCAGTGTGACAGTTACACCTGGACCGGTGGAACAGGAACTACGTATACAACCAGCGGAACATATCTTTACAATTACAACAATGTAGCCGGCTGCGCATCGACAGACACACTTCACTTAACGATCCGTTACTCAACACACAATTCAAGTACACAGGATCAGTGTGATAGTTACATATGGACCGGTGGAACAGGAACTAC
>JAYVUK010000002.1:0-29418 GCA_043787975.1 Bacteroidota bacterium | reverse complement strand
TTTATTAAAGAATAAAATAGTTTCCAATTATCAGTATTAATTGAGTCTCTACCTAAATAAAATAAATAAATTAAAGAATCTATGTTAGGATGAGAAAGTGTAACGCACTGGCGCTTTGAATAGGCCATATTGAACACTTTAATTAAAAAGCTAAGAAAAATTTCTATTCCTTCACCACTTTCGCAACAAACACTTTTTTCTTTTGTGTACTTACATTGAAAAACAAAAGAAAATTATCTGCATGCTTTCACAGGATAAAGACCGTTATAAAATTTCCAAGACAACAAATCTCTCCATCCACAGCGTGAACGCTTATTTATATAAAGCGAAGAGGATATTGGGCTGTATCAATACAAAAGAGTTGTTGAAAATTTCTGAACAAGACATCAAAGAGGAACTATGTAATCAGGAAAATTCTTTTTCACATCAAAATAAAAGCGGTTCAGACAGGAAACAAACTGAGAATTTATTAATCGCGGCTATTCAATAAAGTTTTTAAGGCAATTACAGCATTTCCTTTTCAGGTCTGTGTTTTCTATGGAGAGATTCTTTCTTCACTCTCATTCTTTCCGGCTGGACAAAGTAAAAATCGAAAAGCATTTCCAATACCTCCAGGTTCCATTCAGCTTCAACCGGTTCAATGTCATAAATTTCAGCAGGGGCTGTACTTTTAGTCGGATGATCTGTAAAATTACTGATGCTAAGAATTTCTTCCAGGCTCTCCAAAAGATGCTGAGGCAATTTATTTTTGTCAATCACCTGTTGAATTTCATTCGAGAAAGTTCCTTTACGAACCTCTCCTTTCGAACGAAGCAACCGCTGCAAACAACGCCTGCTTAACGCAGCACTTGCCTTCGGACTTATCGGAAAAATCATAAATGCCTCTTTGTAATCCTCTAAAAAAGGCTCCGGTACTTCTTTAAATAATTGAGGTGATAGATTTTTATTATTCATCTCTCTCTGCAAAGTTTTTTTTGATTCGTTATAAAGATTGTTTTCGTCATCATAAAGAAGATGATGCCTTAGATGATAGATGTTCTTTTTACAATTCGGGCAAAATTTCCGTACCGTTCTCCAATAGCCATCAATGTTTTCCCAGCGATCAATTTCCTGACGATCATCTTCAAATTCCTCAAAACAATGTGGACACTTCATGAGTTAAAATTAAACATTTTGTTGAGTTAATAGTCAACAAAGCTAAAACATGCTATCGTTTCCAGCAAATAATTAACTAAACTTCATAAATTAAACCAAAACTAAATAGTCATCAACTATTGAAAGCAAAGAAAATCATTAAAAACCAGTTTAGGAGTTCCGTATCACCTTCGGGACAAGCAGATGAGAGAAAATAAATGACTCTCTAAATTCCATTGATGCCTTTTTACCAAACCTGTATTATCTAAAAATCACGTTATCTTTTTCCGGAATTCATCGAAATTGATTCCAGCACTACTCTTGCTTTTTCATTTTTCGGATTCAACTTTAAAATACGTAACAATATTTTTTTTGCCTCCGCCTTTTTATCAAGATACATTAGCGTTCCTGCTTTGTTGAACAGCGCTTGTTCATTGTCAGGATCCAGCGCTAACGCGTTATCATAAAATAAATCTGCCTTAAAAATATCATGATCTACAGAAAGAATAAGATAACCGAGGTTAATCCAGGCTGAAGTAAACTTCGGATTTTCATCGAGGATAAACTGAAAATTTTTCCGTGCTTCTTCTGTTCTTCCGACATCCATCTGTAAGGATGCAAGTTTATTTCTGAATTCAAGATTGTATTTTTCAAGTTCTACAGCTTGCTGAAAAAACTGAATTGCCTTTTCAATATTTCCGCCGGTATTATAAGCTTCACCAATACGGTAAGAAGTCCACGAATCTACATTGCTGTAACTTGTTGAACTCAACATGTTCATCGGTTCTCCAATTCTTTCAGTGTACCGGATAACTTGTAAAAAATCATTTTCCAAATAGGCCCATCGTATCAAACTGCTGAAATTACTTTTCAATTCCTGGTTCGTTCCATCACCTAAATATTTTTTTGCCGAATCAAGTGACGATTTATCAGAACTAAATTTTTCAAAGTAAGACAAGTATGCATTTGCAATGGTTTTCCTCGAAGGATCAGAATTGTTGATGCATGCCAGCCCGACAAATTCCTTTATCTTCTGTACAGAAGACTTATCAATTGGCTTGCGTATAAAATGATCTGTTGTTGTTACATGTGGAATGTCAATCGTATTGTTCTTTGGCATGTGACATTTTACACAGTTATCGCTTACAGCTTTTCTTTTTTCAATCCCTTCGGAGCAAAGCAACGTTGAATTTCCTCTTTCTGCTTTTGAATTTTCATGGCAATTCTTACAGGCGTTGTTGAACACATCAGCACCCGTCACCTTCACGCTCACATGAGGATTGTGACATGTCACACAGGTCATCGCGTTCTTATACGGTTTTAATCCATCCCCTGAAGTTTGTTGTTCCGCTTTTGCAATCGTATTCACAAAACATTTGCTCATCTTCAAACGTTCTGCATGCGATGCCATGATGTGCGAATCTTCATCGCCTTTGAAAACCGGCATGAACACATTCATCACATCTGATAAATGCATGGCTGGCCGAAAATCAAAAAACGTTTTTCCATCGTTGAGCACAGCGTTTCCCTGGATGTGACAGCGTTGACAAATATCCATTTGCAAAGCAACCGGCAACTTTGCAGGATTCACAATGGAGTAGTCTATCGCTTTAGATGTGTCAACTAAATTTCCAAGTTGCTTTTGTTTCACATGCTCACTTCCCGGACCATGACATCGTTCACAATCAATTCCGTTGGGAATGAAATCGTATTTATTCTCCGAGCCCATCACAATTTTCGGGTACGCATTATGGCAACTCATACATTCCAATTCAATCTTTCGGCTGAAGCGGCTGTTAAATCCACCTTCAAAACCCGGGGGTAAGTCCCATGTTCCCTTCTGTGTATAAAATGTAGCGGGAGCCTGGTACACATAACCGTTCGCATTCATCATATGCGAATTGGTATGTTGTCCTGAACCAACAATGTAACTTATCTTTTCTATCCGTTGATACGAAGTGTCTCTTCCTTCTAAACGAAATTCTTTTACAAACAATGAATCGTCTTTCCAGAAGGGGTGGTAATAGAAATTCCGGAACCGGTCGTAGATCAGCGCATGTTCATCAAACTTTGCTGAGGACTTTGAATGAGATGCATGGTCAAACGATTTCCCCATTCCGGTTTCAATGAAAGTTTCATATATAACGGGATGGCATTGCTTGCAGGTATTGATTCCAACATACGTAGTGGAATCAGAAAGACTTGCGTATTGAGGTGTATGTTCCTCTTTCGTTGATGTGTTGCAGGAAGCAAGAAGGAATAACGAATAATGAAAACTGAATACAATAGAAAATTTAACTGCAGAGCAAACAGATTTCTTTAGCCACACAATTTAAAATTTAAGATTCAGAATCACTTTTTTATCATTTGCATCGTGTACTCGTCATACCATTTGCCGCCTTCAAGAATCCAATCCTGCTTGAGTCCTGTGATTTCGAAACCCACTTTCTTAAAAAGAGCAACACTGTTTTCATTGTCAACCCGGACATTGGAATAAATCTGGTGCAAGTCGAGAACGTCAAATCCGTAATCGACTAACAGGTTTAACGCCTCTGTTGCATATCCTTTACCGCGGTCAACCCTGTCGGCAATCAGAATTCCGACACCGGCTTTGCGATTCTTCGGATCAAAATCAAAAAGATCAATGCAACCGATTCCCCTTGATTCCGGTTCGCCTTCTTCTTCATTTGTTGTCAGATCAATGATGAGGCGAAGTTGCTTGTTGGAATAAATATCCTGGTGTGATGAAGCCAGGTATTGTTCGAGTACAAATTTTGAAAACGGTGCCAGTGTTCCACTCACTGACCAGATCGTAGTGTCATTTTCCCATTGATAAAGCAACTCAAGATCCGACGGTTCAAGTGCTCTGAGCTGAACTAATTCTCCTATTAACTGCATAGTTACGAATTACGAATTTATACGAATATACTAATGTGACCCACTATTTTTTTTCTCCTTATTTTAAACATAAAATCCTACACTTCGATTTCTCCATTGTAAACAAAAGTTGCTGCGCCTTCCAGCCATATATCTTTAAATCCTGTTTCATCCTTTTCAAAATACACTTTTAATTTTCCGCCGGGAGTGAGAATGTCCACCACGCCACGTTCAGCCAGTATCTTATTCTCATAGGCCGCAGCAAGCGCCGAAGCTGTAACTCCTGTGCCACAAGATAAGGTTTCATCTTCCACACCGCGCTCGTAGGTTCGTACTATTAATTCACCATCCATTGTTTGTACAAAATTCACATTCACACCTTTTTCTCTGAATGGATCTGTATTCCGTATTCTTCTTCCTTCTTCAAAAACATGAATGACGGCAACATCATCCACAAACTTTACATAATGAGGCGAACCGGTATCCAGTAAAATAAAATCCTTTTGATTGTCAACGTTAGAGACATCACTCATTTTTAATTTCACGATCAAAGGATCTGTTCCGTTGATAGTGGATTGGTGTGAGCCATCCACGGCAGAAAATTTTGCTTCGTTATTTATCAGACCAAGTGCGTGTGCAAATGCTGTAATGCATCTCCCACCATTCCCGCACATGCTGCTCTTATTTCCATCTGCATTGTAATACACCATTTCAAAATCGAATCCGGATTTATTCTTCAGCAGGATCAAACCATCTGCACCAATACCAAACCTGCGGTCACAAAGTTGTTTGACCTGTTCCAATGACAAATGAATTTTATTTTCCCGATCATCGATCAGGATAAAATCGTTTCCGGTTCCTTGGTATTTTGAAAAATTGATTTTCATTTTCATTGCCTGATTGCCAATGGAACATCCGTTTCTTTTAAGCGCTGATAGGAAAGAAATTCAAACGTATTGACGAGGTGAAAAAAATCGTTGTTGTACTTCATATACAGAACATCATTCGAGCGAAACAATTTAACACCGTCAGGTTCTTCAATTCCAAAAAGCAGTAATTTGTTTTTTGTCATTTTATATCCTCGGTAATTGACCGGGGAAACCCAAAATTCAACCTCCATGTTCGCTGTCACCTCATCTCTTCCTTCAGGAATATTTGCCGCCGGATTCAGTTTTTGAACGACATTTTCTGTTGCGTTCGCCTGCATATTTTCCTGCAACTTTTTTTCCGTTATCTTTTCATTGACAGGCAACGAAACACTGATCATCAATTGATCTTTTTTAATTACGATATCCTTATCTTCACTATTTACATGGGATGTTGAATCATTTGATGACAGCTTATTTTCATCTTCCGCCGGCTCTCCCGTTGCTGTCAAATCCTCGTTTGAATTTTGATTCACTGAATTAACAGCCATTGAATCGGTTGTTACCGGCCGGGAATATTCGTCGGCAACTTTGTCTTTGGTAATTTTTTTTTCGGCATTCTTGTCCTTTTCTTTCGAAAGAAAAGGGAACAGTAAATCCACTTTGCGATGAGTTAAAGAATCTTTACCGATGTAAAACCACAACGTGATTCCCAATGTTGTAACCACAATAAACGTGAATATCAGCTTGAGCGCATAGGGTACATGTGTTTTCCTGAATCGAATCGTTGCAAGAATTATTTTCTTTAATTCATCTTCTTTTGAAAACAGAATTCCCGACCGAAGAAGATGTTGAAAATTCACTTCTGCTTTGAAAGCATCATCATCCTGCATCATCTTACGAAAATTTTCCAGCTCAATTCCGCTGAGATCTCCGCCCAGGTAACGATTCACTAAATTTCTGTCAGGGCTATTTAAGCTCATTTCAATTCAGAGAAATATTCAACCGGAGTTTTACAATTCCTTCCAGCTGATTCATGGCTTTATAAACTTCGTGCTGGGCAATTACAGCATTGCTGTAATTAAACCGTCCGGCAATTTTTTCAAAACTTAATTGTTCGGCATAATAGGCATGGACAAGATTCCTCCCGTTTTCATCAAGAATGGAAACGCATTGTGCCACTACCGTTTTTTGCGGATCAGAAAAAACCGTTTCTGATTTCAATTGATTGTTACGCTTCTTCTCCTTTGTTTCATACACGTACTCCTGGAGTGAGTTGAAAAAAAATGTTTCAAACTCAATGCTGGAAGGAAATTTATGATGGAGAATGTTCAGCCAGGTTTTTATCAATACCATTGAAAAGACATCCGGAGTTTCGGAATCTTTCGCGCCTTTCAGTCTGAGAATTCTCCTTGCCGTCTGAAAATACTTTTTGGCGAGATAAACTAAAACCTCCTCGTTGCCGTTTTGAATTTCAGTGATCAGTTGCTTGTTCTTGTATCGGCTCATGTACGGTGCAAAGGTATATGAAAAAAGAAAATGGCTTTGTACATATGACACCACTGTAAAATTTACATTCGGTACTTGTCAAAATGTCAACATCATTAACAGAAATTAACTATCCGTTTAACATTTTTTAACCGCTCCATTCATACATACTTCATCGATTTGCAAAGAAATTTGACGGCATAAAATTTGAAAAAAGCGCGTCACAAAAAATAACCTTTAAAAATTAAAAGCCATGCTAAAAAAAATCAGAAAAAGTATCAGCATTTTATTGGTAGCGGGAATAGGAGGAATTGCAGGTGCTTCCATCTATTCTTCTTATTTTAATCGTGAACAAACTGTATCACTGCGAAACTCAGCGTTGAAACAAAATGTACAGTTTGCAAGTTTTACAGGTGACGGAAACGAAGCTCCATGCGATTTCACGAAAGCTGCCGACATGAGCGTTCACGCTGTTGTTCATGTAAAAACTTTTTACAACAACCGTAACACGTACAATCCTTTTGACCCACTTGGTTTTTGGGGACAACAACAACGCAATCAACCACAACAGGAAGCAAGTGGTTCAGGAGTCATCATCACAGATGACGGTTATATTGTAACCAACAATCACGTTGTTGATAACGCTGAAAAAGTAGAAGTAACACTGAACGACAACAGGACATTTACTGCAAAAGTAATCGGTACTGATCCGTCAACTGATCTTGCACTATTAAAGATCGATGAGAAAAGTCTTCCGTTTATTATCTACGGAAACTCTGACAATCTTAAAATTGGTGAATGGGTTCTTGCTGTAGGAAATCCGTTCAATCTTACCTCTACTGTAACTGCGGGAATTGTAAGTGCGAAAGCCAGAAACATCGGTATACTTTCCGATCAATATAAAATCGAATCGTTTATACAAACAGATGCCGCTGTTAATCCGGGAAATAGTGGGGGTGCCCTCGTCAACACACGAGGAGAGTTAGTTGGAATTAATTCAGCCATTGCATCCAACACTGGTTCTTATGCAGGTTATTCATTTGCCATTCCTGTAAACCTTGTCAAAAAGGTTGTGGATGATCTGGTGGAATATGGAAATGTTCAACGTGGATTTATCGGAGTTTCAATCCGTGACATCGATTCAAAACTTGCAACTGAAAAGGGTTTGAAAGAAATAAAAGGAGTTTATGTTGCCGGGTTAACTGAAGGAGGTGCAGCAAAAATAGCCGGAATTGAAGAAGGAGATATTATTGTAAAAATTGGTGATAATGAAGTTAATACAAGACCTCAGTTACAAGAACAGGTAGGTCGTTTTAGTCCGGGCGATAAAGTAAATGTTACAGTTCTTCGCGATGGAAAAGAAAGAACATTTTCAGTTGTGCTTAAAAATCTTGATGGAAATACTTCCATCAGCAAAAACAGTGAAACATTGAACTTATTGGGCGGGACATTTCAACCTGTTTCAAAGGATACAAAGTCTAAACTTGGCCTCGATGGTGGCGTTCAGGTTTCCAAGCTGATGTCAGGGAAACTCAGAACTGCAGGCATCCGGGAAGGATTTGTGATTACATCCATTGATAAGAAACCAATCCGGACAACTTCTGACCTTGAAGAAGCTTTAAAAACCAAACAAGGCGGAGTCCTCATAGAAGGCGTTTATCCGAATGGAATGAAAGCTTATTATGGCTTTGGAATCTGATCCAGGTCAAAACTCAGGAATAAGGGAGAGCTTTTACAGGTTCTCCCTTTTTTATCAACATCTACAGCTATTTATGAACTTTCTCTTGACACCCACTTGCTTCGCTTTACCTAAAAATGTATCTTTGCGCGTATAAATATTAGAGCACTTTTCTTCGATTTTTTTAATTTTAAACGTATCTGTTAACCAACATAACCACCATGCGTCAGCTTAAAATAACCAAATCCATTACCAACCGAGAGAGTCAGTCTCTCGAAAAATACCTTCAGGAAATTGGTCGTGAAGAATTGATCACCGCAGAAGAAGAAGTTCGTCTTGCGAGAAAAATAAAAGAAGGAGATCAGAATGCACTTGACCGATTGACGAAGGCAAATCTTCGCTTTGTGGTTTCTGTAGCCAAGCAATATCAAAACCAGGGATTGAGTTTACCGGATTTAATCAACGAAGGAAATCTTGGATTGATTAAAGCTGCAAAACGTTTTGATGAAACGCGTGGTTTTAAATTTATTTCATACGCCGTTTGGTGGATTCGTCAAAGTATTCTCCAGGCTTTGGCTGAGCAATCAAGAATTGTTCGTTTGCCTTTGAACCAGGTTGGATCACTCAATAAAATTTCAAAAGCATATTCAAAACTTGAACAGGAATTTGAACGTGAACCGTCTCCTGAAGAATTATCAAAACTTCTTGAACTTCCTTCTGAAAAAATCACCGATACGATGCGTGTCAGTGGTAAGCATGTTTCGATGGATGCACCTTTTGTCCAGGGAGAAGACAATAGTTTACTGGATGTGTTGGAAAATTCTGATTCTCCAAGAGCTGACAGCTTATTGATGAATGAATCATTGCAAAAAGAAATTGACCGTTCATTGAGTACACTCACAGAAAGAGAGCGGGAAGTAATTCGCTTGTTCTTTGGAATCGGAATGAATCATGGACTTACATTAGAAGAAATCGGAGCCAAATTTGATTTGACCCGCGAACGCGTTCGCCAGATCAAAGAGAAAGCAATACGCAGACTTCGTCATAAATCACGCAGCCGTTTGTTAAAGGCTTATTTAGGATAAGAAATGTTCATAGTTAATTAATTTGTTAAAAATCAGTCCCCCGATTTATCTGGGGACTGATTTTGTTTTAGTGCCGACTCAAACAAAAAAAACAACCAACGATCTCACATGACACTTGATTTATTAAACCCGGAACCTAAAGTGAATCACAAAAACAACTATGAAAATGAATTGGCTGATTGGATACAACTTGAAAAAGCTGCCATCGCTATCATTCATCTGACAGGAACATTATGGTATGACAAATCTGTGGAGCTCGTATTGTTCAGAAATCAATTGTTTGATCGCAGTGCAAGTG
Organism: Bacteroidota bacterium; assembly: GCA_043787975.1. GTDB lineage: Bacteria > Bacteroidota > Bacteroidia > AKYH767-A > 2013-40CM-41-45 > JAPLDA01. The sequence continues at coordinate 19,992 of JAYVUK010000002.1, read as the reverse complement.
AGATTTTAAGTCTTCATCAGTACGCAAAAGACGTCGTGAAAAAACCCATCAATGCACTGGATACATTGATGTTGATCAGGGAACTAAACAAATTGGATCTTGCTCCTTCCCGCATTGACATTGGCAGATTAGGTGCTGAATGGATTGCTGAAAGGAAAAACTATAAAAATGCGGAAGAGTTCATTGGCGATAAAATGATTGATTTCATCGGCAAAGAAAAAAGACAAATTATTCCCCGCGATGTTGTGCTGTATGGATTCGGTCGAATAGGTCGTTTGCTGATGCGTGAATTAGTTTCCCAGGCAGGCAAAGGAGAGCAACTCCGGTTGCGTGCAGTCGTTACAAGAAATAACAGTGATGTTGACATTAACAAACGTGCTGAATTGCTTCGCAATGATTCTACACATGGAAGTTTTCCGGGAACCGTTATTGAAGACTATAAAAACAAAGCATTGATCGTAAATGGACATACTGTTCACATGATTGCTTCGAACGATATGAGTTCGATTGATTACACTGAATATGGAATTCATGACGCATTGATCATTGATAATACCGGTACAGTTCGCGATCGCGAGGGATTAGGTCTCCATTTGAAATCCAAAGGAGTTGACAAAGTGTTGCTCACTGCTCCGGGAAAAGGAGATATTCCAAATGTGGTGTATGGAGTAAACGAAAGCGCTTTCGATCATGATCATGAAAAAATATTTTCTGCTGCATCCTGTACAACCAATGCCATTGTTCCTGTTCTTGCTGTAATTGAGAAAACGCTGGGTGTTGAAAAAGGACATATAGAAACTATCCACTCGTATACAAACGATCAGAATCTTCTCGATAACTATCACCCGAAATACCGCAGGGGCCGTTCTGCTCCGCTTAATATGGTGATCACCGAAACGGGAGCTGACAAGGCTGTTGCAAAGGTGCTACCTCCACTTGCAGGCAAGTTAACCGGTAATGCAGTTCGTGTCCCGACTCCGGATGTATCTCTTGCCATTCTGAATCTCACTGTCAAAAAAGAAACAAGCAAGGATGGAGTGAATGAAATTCTTCGTGACGCTGCTTTGCATGGTGACCTGGTTGAACAAATTCAATACTCCATTTCAAACGAACTGGTGTCATCTGATTTGGTCGGAAATTCATGTGCTTCCATTGTTGACAGTCCTGCCACAATCGTTTCTAAAGACGGCAAATCACTGGTGCTATATGTTTGGTACGACAATGAGTACGGCTATAGCCGGCAGGTAATTCGTTATGCAAAATATTTAGCTGACGTAATCAGGCTCCGGTATTACTGATCTGTCGGTAGTCACTCTTCAGGATTTTTTATTTGTACAAAATCTTAAACTCAGTTCTGCGATTTAACTGGCGTCCTTCGTCCGTCTCGTTGGTTGCAACCGGTTGTGATTTTCCATACCCTTTTGCAATTACACGATCACTTAGAATTCCCCTTTTGAGAAGGTAATCCACAACAGACTGTGCTCTTGCTTGTGAAAGTTTGTTGTTATACTCATCTGTACCTTTACTATCTGTGTGACCTGATACTTCTATTTTCAGTGTCGTCATTTCATTGAGCAATTGAAACACGAGACTAAGTTCATTCAACGACTCCTTTCGAAGAGTGGCTTTATCGAAATCGTAGAAAATATTATTCAGGATAATTTTCTTTCCCACTTCCGGCTTCTTCATGGTAATCGGTTTATTGATTTCTGCATATCCTTTGGTAGCCGGAATGTCAAAATTTTCAGAATGGAATAAATGTTCAGGAGCCGTTACAACAAGCGCATAATTTTTTCCTGACGGAAGTGAGACCAGGTATTTTCCGGTTTCTGTATTCGATTTAAATTTTGCCACCGATTCATTTTTTGAATTGTCAATGATTTCAAGGTCTGCACCAATGGGTTTGCCTGACACTTCATCTGTAATGATTCCACTTACAAGGGTGAGTTGCGGCTCTGCTTTCTTGATGGTGTCTTCCAGGAACGTAATCATAAAAATATCACGTTGACCTAAACTGCCTTCACTCGCGGAAGCATAATAAGCATGTTTGCCGCTTGCGGAGACAACATAGCTGACATCATTTTCAGGAGAATTGATCGGATAACCGAGGTTGACGGGTTCTGACCATTTGCCATTTTCAAAAACGGTTTTGAAAATGTCGTATCCACCCATGGTTTTGTGTCCGTTGGAACAGAAGTAGAGTGTCTTTCCATCGGGATGCATGAATACAGCATCCTCATCCATTTCGGTATTAACTGGAGGTCCAAGGTTGACCGCAGATCCCCAGTCACCTGAAGGTGTCAATTTCGATACATAAATGTCCTTGCCTCCATATCCTCCCGGTTTGTTGGTTACAAAATAAATGGATTTACCATCCGGTGTAAAGGATGCAGATGTTTCTATAAATGGCGAATTAATGTTAGAGTTCAATTTCGAAGGCTTTGACCAATGAGTTCCCTCTAGTACTGATTCAAGAATATCTGCCTTGTCCTCAGCCATACTCCTATAAATAAAAAGACGTTGTCCGTCAACAGAAAGATTCACGGTAGCATCGTAATCATCACTATTCACAGGAAGGCCGAGATTTTTTGCAGCTGCCCATTTGCCATTTTTGTTTTCTGAAAAATAAATATCCTCAATATAATCTCCTTTCCCAGTTTCATGACCACCTGTTGTACCTGCTCTACGAGATGTAAAAAACAAAACCGATTCATCTGCAGAAATAATCGGACAATACTCCTCGTACACTGAATTTATTGCAGTACCAAGATTCTCAATCTTAACCTTCACCGGTGTTTTGATGAGTTCTTTTCCATTTATGCATTCTTCAATTTTCCGAAGCGAAGTGGCAACCTCGGCATCATTGCTTTCTGTTTTTTTTCCGAGACATCTCGAGTACTCTGCAATGGCTTTGTCCCATTCCAAATTGAATTGATATGCTTTGCCTAACAGGTAATGCGCATCAATGTCAACATCAGGGTTAATACGGATGGCTTTCTCAATGTATTCAATTGCCTTTTTCTTTTCGATGGAATGGATGTAGCAGTTTCCGATTTTCAGATTAAGTTCAGCATTGTCAGGATTAAACTTACCGGCTGTTAAATAATGTCCGAGCGCTTCTGTATAAGCAAGATCATAGTACGCTTCGTCACCTGACTTGATTTCTTTCTGAGCTTCTTTTAATCCCTGTTTATCATTTGGAAAATTTTTCGAATCAAATTCTTTGTTTTGCGCGAGCGCGGAAAAACAAAACAGAAAAAGAATCGCCACGAGCAATGACGGAAGTTTTACAGAAGTCATGTTGAATATTTTTTAGAACTGTTCACAAATCATTAGCAATATTATTTTAATTTCCGTTATCAAAATTAAATTTTTCATTTTATTGCTAACCATTTTTCAGGTGAACCGGATTGGTTGTATACAAAAAAACCATCCGTTTACAGCGGATGGTTTTCCAGTATTCATTTCGAATCTTACATCCGAAATTCAGAAATTACTTATTTCACAAACACAATCCGTTGTGTAATATTCGATTCGGCAGAAGTGAGACGCACTGTATAAACTCCTTTTGAGAGATTTAGATCAGTTGCATCAATTACATAGTGATGGCTTCCCATATTTAATGTTTCATCAGAAAGTGTTGTTACAAGATTTCCGATTGCATCGAACAATTGCAACGTAACGGGTGAACGTTTTGAAAGATTGAAATCAACTTTCGCAACGTCTGCTGCAGGATTCGGATATAATTTGAAATTGAATACATCCGGTGTAGTCGCTTCAGAAATTCCAACCATCGTCAACGTGAATGTTACTACCTGTTGCTCAAATCCGCAACGGTTGTAAGCAGTAAGAACAACCGTATAGGTCCCTGTGCAGCAGTACGTATGAATCGGGTTAATGCCGGAGGTTTTGATTCCATCACCCAAGTCCCAACTCAACGAATCATAATCGGTAGAACTGTTGTAAAAAGTGATCGTGTTACCGGAAGCACTGTACGTAAAATTAACAGAAGGGAATGGCAGATTGATCTGTTGAGTAAGTGTAAAAGGAACGGCCGCCCAATTGTTATTATCATTTGTCTCCAGCATTGCATTACTAGGATCCGTTATTGAAACAAGATAATATGTTCCATTGCAAATACTATCCACCGGAATATCCTGGCCGGAAAGACCGGCTGAATAAACATCGTAATTACCAACGAAAATTCCCTGGTCACTTCCGCAACCGGTTACAGCACCCAATCCATAATTTAGAATTTCAGCCGGACCTAAAACATTTCCTGCTGTATCCCTGCAATATCCTCCGGCAGTTGAACACTGGCCCAGATTAACAAGACAAAAACTTTGTTTGGAGCCAACTCCTACAATCGGCCAATCAGGGGCGGTAAGACCGTAAACAGGTTTACGCAACGTATACGATGCCCAGTTGTCAACATGAATGTGACCGTGAGTCGGGTGATACGTCATTGTTCCGGCCGGACGTGTCCAGGTAGTTACAACACCATTGTGTTTATGATAGACCGTTTGCTGCACCAGTTGCTTCGGCGGCAATCCTGAACCGGGACAAGCAGTAGTCGAACAAGGAACCTGCACAGTATCACACCAGCAAGAATTGATGCCATGAATTTCCAGCGGCCCCCAACCGATATTCGGTGTTGCATTGTTCACATAAATAATTCCCGGGTTTTCATAAGAACCATTTAACAAAGCAGCAGCTGAAGCTGTCATGTCGGGTAGTAAATCACAATCCTGACTTCCATCAGGGCAATGGCATAATGTAACATCTGACGTACTGCAAGGTAAAGCTGCAGCCGGAGACGGATTATTGCTGAACACCAGATTGAATCCACTAACTGCACCTGAATCTGATCCAGCTAAATCGGTGACAATCAGAGACCAGATTCCATTGGGATTCCTTCCATTCATAAAAAGGGAAAGATTCCCGTCAGGATCAAACTCCCCGGTAAATGGTGCAGATCCATCTGATATAAGACCGTTCGTGCTTTGCCCGCGAAAACATGTAGAAACGAAATTATCTCCTCCTCCTCCACGCCTGTTTGACAACATCACCACAAAACTATCGGGGCTCATGAGTTTGATTTCCAAATCACCATCATAGGTGTGAATGATGTTGAGACAAATGCGCTCCAATCCAAAAGACGGAGTGATGCTTGAAGGCAAACCTGATACTGTACAATGATAATAGGCAGGAATAGCAACCCCGGTATAATCATGAATGAGGCCCGGACTTCCATTAAATGTTTGAGCTCTGGAAATAATCGAGACAAGCAAGCAGAAGCTGATGAGAAGTAGATTTTTTTTCATATAATTTATTGTTGTTTTGAATTGCGATCAATGTAAGAAATCATTTTTCATTTAAAATGATGAATTGAAAAAAATTAGATAATTTAAGAAAAAAAATTGCCAATCTTTGAATTCAGAAATCATTTTGAACTCCGAAGCTTAAAATAAGAATGGATACACTCACTCATACGGTTTTAGGCGCCTGCATTGGTGAAGTAATGGGAGGCAGAAAGCTCGGAAAGAAGGCTATGCTTTATGGAGCCCTTGCGAACAATCTCCCCGATGTGGATGTAATTACTTCGTTTTGGATGAACCCAACCGATAGCCTGCTGGCTCATCGCGGATTTACACATTCAATCCTCTTTGTTCTATTGATGACTCTATTCGCAGGCTGGATGATGAAAAAAATATTCAGCAAAAATCATTTTACAAGGAATGAATGGTCCATGCTTTTCGGCATCAATATGTTCTTACATATTTTCATTGACGCCTTTACTTCCTATGGAACCGGCTGGCTGGAGCCATTCAGTCACCATCGAATTTCTTTTAACCTTCTTTTTGTGGCTGACCCGTTTTATACCATTGCACTGCTTGCCTCAAGTATTGCTTTGCTTTTTCTAAAGGCATCCTCAACAAAAAGAATACGATGGGTACGAACAGGAATCATCATCAGTTCGATGTATGTTGTTTATGCTTTGTATCACAAAGTTGAGGTAAGTCGGGTGGTAAGAAAATCTTTAGACAACGAAAAAATCAATTACACTGATTTCATTTCCACTCCAACTCCACTGAATAACTTTCTCTGGTACATCGTTGCTAAAAATGAAACCGGATATAACATTGGTTACTACTCTGTTTTCGACAGCCAAAAAGAAATTCACTTTCACTTTCTTCCGGCGAATGATTCTTTGCTCAGAACGATGAAAGGTGACGAAGACGTAAAAAAATTAATCCGGTTCTCGCAGAATTATTATCAGATTAAAAAAATAAATGACACGCTTGTTTTTAACGATCTTCGTTTCGGACAAATCGGAGGATGGAATTCGGGTGATGCGCCTTTTGTGTTTCAATTCAAACTCGCTAAGGATGTAAACAACGATGTTGTCATTCAGCGAGGAAGGTTCAAGGCATCAAATGGCAAAGCAATAAACGAAATGATAGAACGGATCAAAGGAAATTAACTCTTCCCACTTCTTCCCCTTTTTTGTAACTTTGGATAATGAAATCTTTTTTAAAATTAATTCTCTTCGTTTTCCTTTCCATGCTTTCCATGCGCATTTTTGCTTTGCCTGACAGTACTGATGTTCGAAACAAACAAGGCTACCAGATTTTTCTGAAGCAACCGGCAAAGGAAATCAAGTTGTTGATGTATGAAAAGAATTTTGTGCCGATCCAGGGAAAACTTTCTGAAGATCACAAATCCGTGATCATGAACAATTACGAACTTGGAAACAAAGTTCGTGTTAAAGTGCTTTACGAAGACGGAACGGTGGATGAGTTTCTGAAAAGTCCGTGTTATATTGATCCTGTGGTTTTGCTGCCTTAAATCCTGTAAACTATTCAGGAGTATACTGAAAGATACAATAAGATTCTTCGAGTTCGCTTTCGCTGTTTTCTCCTCTGACACTCATTTCAAAGTATCCGTTTCCTATAAAATAGAATGAACTATCTCTTTTAAAAGCAGAATTTGGATCCACATTAAAAATTTTTTTGGAATTAAACAGATCGCGATCAACTGAAATACTTTTACTTCTTACATTATACGATATGTCATATACAACCCGTACATATCTTTCCCTTTTATTCAGTGCCCAATCATTTGTCAGGATGTGAAAATTATTTTTTGAATATACAGTTGCACATGCCGCATGTGAATTATTTCTTGCAATAGGAGTTCGCTCAACCATGAGAGTTTTAGAAGTTCCGGATGAATCAAAATTTACCAGCAACATATCACCGGAAAACTCTGTTGGAATTTCGCCTGTCGGAACAAAGAAAAATCCGTATCCGAAGAAAGCAGCTGAAGCAAGACCAATGAAAGAACCTACTACTGCTGCTGCAGCAGAGTTTTGCGACCACTCCTTTGAAGTAAATTGAGATTCGTAGACACTTATAATACTGGTGTCGTTTATTATTTTAAGATCGACAGGAACAAAACTCCGAAAGGACTGAGCCCTGTCCTTATTAACCGAATCAACAACTTCCCGGTTAAAATAATTTACATGCAAGGATTGTAAGTCCGCGTTTTGTTTTCCGAAACGAAACAGGCAAATTGAATCACTTTCAGAAATGAATCGATGGCGTTGCAGCGTGAGCAAATAAATTGAATTTTCTGAAAGCTCCATTTGATAACGGGAGGAATCAGGGATAAGAAACGGTTTGCTTTCCAATAATTGTCTTGACTGAAGATTAAATTTAAAAATACAAAAGTGATCGGTAGTTCGTAGATCATTATTTTTACCTGAAAATTTATAGACTTCGCTTAAAATATAAAACACCGATTCAACATCATCATACACAATCCTATGAATGTTTGAAATCCTGTCGTTGTATGGAAGGGAGAGAGAATCGTGTTCAGAAATTTTTCCATCACTTTCCATAATTCTATAAATGAATCCCTCCGGATAATTTTCTGTGTAATCATTGTTATAAGTCAAAAGAACTTTCGATTCATGAGTTCCTTTGATACAATCAAAAGTGGCGAGCTGGGAATGCAACTTTCCGTCTTTTCGTGAATCAATTTTAAATACGTCCAGACTGGTCTCCTTTGCAATTCCATTCAAACTGATTGTATCTTCAAAAAAGAAATTATGATAATTTTTCAATTCTGTTTCAAAAAGGCTTCCCATATAAATTTTATTATCCAGAAAAAATGTCCATTTATCAAGACATGAATGTTTGCTTTTAAAACGTGTGCCTTCCTCTTTCAAATTTAAAGACCGATCAAACGTGTAAAATTGATTTGTATAATTTATGTCCCCAACTTTACTTGTCATCAACAAAATAGAAGAATCCTTCATACCCATAATTTGGGAAAAACTATACGCACGAAGATGCACCGGCTTTATGTCTGATAACTGTGCATGAATCCTTAAAGTAACCAGAATCAGAAATAAAAAATAAATTACGGGCTTCATAACCTGCTTATTTCAAAATAAAAAAAACGTTTTCTAAAGATCACAAAAGACATGACATTCTGAAACTACACTACAGAATCACCTCACCATACAAATCAAATTCTTCTGCGCTCGTAATTTTTACATTGGCAAAATCACCGATGCGAACATAGAATTTTTCAGCGTCAAGCAATACTTCATTATCCACTTCCGGGGAGTCAAATTCCGTTCTTCCGATAAAATAATTTCCTTCTTTCCGGTCAAACAGAACCTTGAATGTATTTCCAACTTTTTGTTGATTGATTTCAAAAGAAATGCTTTGTTGAATTGCCATCACTTCTTCTGCCCGCATTCGCTTTAGATCATCCGGAACATCATCAACCAACGAGTACGCATGTGTATTTTCTTCATGCGAGTAATTGAAAATACCCAATCGATCGAAACGGGTCGCACTCACCCACTCTTTCATTTCTTCAAAATCCTTTTCTGTTTCTCCGGGATAACCGGCAATCAACGTTGTACGAATTGCAATGCCGGGAACCTGGTCACGGATTGAATTGACAAGGTCAATTGTTTTCTGTTTGGTGGTTCCTCTTCTCATGCTCTTCAACATATTATCCGTGATGTGTTGCAATGGCATGTCGAGGTAGTTGCAGATATTTTTCCGTTCATTCATGACATCCAATATGTCCAACGGAAAACCGGAAGGAAAAGCATAATGCAAACGTATCCATTCGACACCTTCAACATCAGAAAGTTTCCTGAGCAACTCCGACAAATTCCGTTTGTTATAAATATCGAGTCCATAATAGGTCAGATCCTGAGCAATGAGAATAATTTCCTTTGTTCCCTTGGAAGCCAGTATCTGAGCCTGTTTAACAAGGTCTTCCATCGGTATGGATATGTGTTTTCCACGCATCAGTGGAATCGCACAGAAAGAGCATGGGCGATCGCAGCCTTCAGAAATTTTCAAATAAGCAAAATGCTGCGGGGTAGTAAGCAACCGTTCCCCGATGAGTTCATGTTTGTAATCCGCACCCAAAGATTTTAAAAGTTTGGGCAAATCACGTGTACCAAAAAAATCATCGACGTTTGGAATTTCCTTTTTCAGCTCCGGTTTATAGCGTTCGCTTAAACAACCTGTCACAATCAGTTTATCAATCCGGCCTTGCTTTTTTGCTTTTGCAAATTCAAGGATCGTATCGATGCTCTCTTGTTTTGCGTTATCAATAAACCCACACGTATTGATGATGACGATGGAAGAATCTTCGGAAGAATTCTCGTGTTCAACATCAAATTTGTTGGCGCGCAATTGTCCCATCAACACTTCGGAATCAAAAATATTTTTTGAGCATCCGAGCGTCACAACATTGACTTTATTTTTCTTAAGTGTCTTTGTACGCATCAGTAAATCGACCGCAGATTTTCATGATGATCATGATATATCATGACAATCTGTGTTCATTTTAAATTTTAAATAATGAGTCAATAAATTCTACCTTGTTAAAAACCTGCAAATCATCCATCTTCTCTCCCACTCCAATGTATTTTACAGGAATCTTAAACTCGTCAGAGATACCAATCACTACGCCGCCTTTCGCGGTTCCATCGAGTTTGGTGAGCGCGAGCGCTGTTACTTCCGTAGCCTTTGTAAACTCCCGAGCCTGTTCAATCGCATTCTGACCTGTAGACGCATCGAGCACCAACAACACTTCATGCGGCGCGTCTGGAATTACCTTTTGCATCACACGTTTTATTTTTGAAAGCTCATTCATCAGGTTTATTTTATTGTGCAACCGTCCGGCCGTATCGATGATCACGACATCTGATTTTTGTGCCACTGCAGATTTTACCGTATCAAAAGCAACCGAAGCAGGATCTGAACCCATCGGTTGTTTGATGATGGGAACATCCGCACGCTTGCTCCACACATCCAGTTGATCAACGGCTGCCGCTCGAAACGTATCAGCTGCTCCAAGTAACACGTTCTTCCCGGATTGTTTAAACTGGTAAGCAAGTTTCCCGATGGTTGTTGTTTTACCGACTCCATTCACACCTACAACCATGATCACATAAGGTATTCCGTCCATCTGAGGAATCGAAAAGTCCTCAGCGTCCAGGATATTATTTTCCTCCATCAGTGAAGCTACTTCATCACGCAATAAATTATTCAGCTCGCTTGCGCCAACATATTTATCGCGAGCAACACGCTCTTCGATTCGCTTGATTATTTTCAACGTGGTGGTGACTCCGACATCGGAAGAAACAAGAATCTCTTCGAGGTTATCCAGTACTTCTGCATCCACTGTTGATTTACCGGCAACAGCTTTTGCAAGGCGTGAAAATAAACCGGTCTTTGTCTTCTCAAGACCTTTGTCCAGGCTTTCTTTTTTTTCTTTGGAAAATATTTTACTGAAAAATCCCATGTAGAAGATGATTACACCGATTTTGAAAATAGATTATACTGATTTAAAAAATCACAAATTTGTATTGATCGGAAATGAAAAAAGCTTCCTTCAGAATGAAAGAAGCTCAATAATCTTATCGTGTTCCGAATGATTATTTATTCTTCAGAAAATCTTTTACGTGATCGTTATGCACAACTTCTTCTCTGAATGTATACGACCCGGAAGGTGTCTTGATCATCTTGATCACTTTTGAAAATTCTTTTCCTTTTCCTGATTTTAGTGTTGCAACTACTTTCTTTGCCATGTTCGGTTTACTGTTTACAGTTTACGGTTAAATGCCGGAAACAAATTATTTAATTTCTTTGTGTAAGGTCATTTTCTTCATAATCGGGTTGAATTTCTTCAACTCAATTCTTTCAGTCGTGTTCTTTTTATTCTTGGTGGTAATGTATCTCGAAGTGCCGGGCAAGCCACTTGTCTTATGCTCTGTGCATTCAAGAATTACCTGAATTCTACTGCCTTTCTTTGCCATGATGGGTTACTGTTAATAATTTACGGCTTACAGTCCAAACTGCTCACCTTTTTCGGGGTGCAAATATAATGGAATTTCCTTATTTCCCAAATACCAAACTAGCTTTTCTGACCTTCTGCCTTAGTTTTTGAGCAATCCGTCAATGATTTTCTCTACGGAAACACCATCCGCTTCAGCCTTGTAGTTGCGAACGATCCGGTGACGAAGGATGGCCGGAGCCACTGCTTTTACATTTTCGATGTCGGGAGAGAATTTTCCGTTTAACGCTGCATGACACTTGGCTCCGATCACGAGGTATTGCGAAGCGCGAGGCCCTGCTCCCCAGGAAAGGTAATTGTTGACCTCCGCTGTTGCGACTGGGGTATTCGGCCTGGTTTTTTGCGCGAGGGAAACGGCATATTGCAACACATTATCAGGAATCGGAATTCTCCTGATCAGGCTTTGGAAAAAGATGATCTCTTCGGCAGAAATAATTTTCTCCAGTTTCGGGTTGTAATCAGATGTAGTGTTTTTCACCACCATGACTTCCTGGTCAAAACTCGGATAGGTAAGCATCACGTTGAACATAAAACGGTCTAACTGAGCTTCCGGTAATGGATAGGTTCCTTCCTGCTCAATCGGATTCTGTGTTGCGAGAACGAAAAAAGGAAGATCCAACGGATACCGTTTCCCGGCCGCTGTCACAGCATATTCCTGCATCGCTTCAAGCAACGCACTTTGCGTTTTCGGCGGTGTCCGGTTGATTTCATCAGCAAGAATAATGTTGGCGAACAAAGGTCCTTTCACAAAACGGAAGTGTCGTGCTTCATCTAAAATTTCAGTACCGATGATATCGGATGGCATCAGGTCGGGCGTAAACTGAATACGGTTGTAGGAAAGACCGAGTGTCTGTGCGATCGTATTTACCAACAACGTCTTTGCAAGCCCGGGAACTCCTACCAACAGGCAATGCCCGCGGCTGAAAATTGAAATCAGTACATCCTGTACTACTTCATCCTGACCGATGATTACTTTCCCGATTTCATTTCTTAACCGTTTGTAGGAAGCAACCAAATCCTGCACTGCTTCCACATCCGATGAATATTGTTTCGCCATAATTTAAAAGTTAGTTATTCTATCTATGTTTACCAGTTACAATCAACTATTCACTATTCACTATTCACTATTCACTATTCACTATTCACTATTCACTATTCACTATTCACTATTCTCAGTTTGAATCCTTGAACCAATGTTTCAAGGCTAAACAGTTTCTATATTCTTCGTTGATGTTGATGAATGTTGACTTTTTTTTCTTGGCAACCCAGTCATTCATCGCTTTACTCTGCTTTTCCTGCAAGGCAACTTCCTGAATTTTTTGGTAATCTTCTTTCATATTTGCCTTGTGAGGTTTGGAACGGCTCTTCACCATCACTAAACGATAAGCAGTTTTTCCTTCAGCCGTAGTCATAGGCAACGGGTTGGAAACCGTATTCAAGGTCATGGTATCCACCTGGAAGAACAGCAACCGATCCATTTTGTCAGGAGAGAGATGAGTCGTTCCCGTTTCAGGATTAATCAGCAATCCTCCGTTATTATGCGTGTCTTCGTCATTTGAAAATTTTTCGGCAGCCTCATCAAACGAAATATTTCCATTGTTAATCTTAGTCCGGAGACTATCCAGGAAATGAACAGCTTTTATTAAATCATCATCCGAAACCTTCGGCTGAAGAAGAATGTGACGGATATTTATCCGGTCACCACTTCGTTCGATTAGCTGAAGGATGTGATAGCCAAACTTGGTTTCAACGATCGGAGAAACTTCTCCCGGTTTTAATTTAAATGCCGCTGCTTCAAACTCAGGAACCATTTGTCCTCTTTCAAAGAAGCCTAGTTCCCCGCCCTTCTTCGCTGTCGGAGCATCTGCCGAATACAATGCAGCGTACACTGCGAAGTCATCGCCTGATGAAATCTTATTCCTGTATTCTTCGAGTTGCGCCTTCACTCTCGCTTTCTCTTCCACGCTTACGGGAGGTTTGCGAACAATCTGCGCCACTTCAAGATCAGCATCTATGTATGGAACGCTGTCTGCAGGAATGGCTCCAAAATATTCGCGTACGTCATTCGGTGTAGCCGTGACTTCCTTGGTGATTTTACTTTGCATGGTTTGCACCGTCATCTGGTCTTTGATGAGATCACGAAGTTCTGATTTGAGTTGAATGATGGTGGAGTGAAAATATTCTTCCAGTTTATCTTCGGAACCTATTTGTTTGATGTAGTAACGCATCCGCTTATCGAGCTCGGCATCTACCTGTGCTTCTGTAACAATGACGCTGTCGATTTCAGCCTGGTTCACCAACAACTTCTGCAAAATAAGCTGGTCAAATACGGAGCATTTACTCTCCTCACCTTTTTCAGCGCCTTGCAGAACAAATTGGTTGTATTGCTTTTCGATATCGGACAATAGAATAATCTTGCTTCCGACCACAGCTGCAACCTGGTCAATCACTTTCGTCTGTTGGGAAAAAGCAGGTGTACATAAACACGCAATCAACATTGAAATTAATAATTGCGGATTGCGGATTAAAGATTGAGATTGGATCATACCTGGTATTTTCATGCGCGGCAAAGATAATTTATTAACCCAATTTTTTGAGAAGAATAAAATTTCTGTTTTTTGAAGCGACTAAGAATTGCTAATGGTTTGTTAATATTTACTCGGGCAAAATTTTGTTTCTCCAACCAAAGCAATTCTAATTCAGAGCTTCGTACACTTCAAAGTCGTTCTTCTTCTTCGCATTTTCAAAAGCTTGGTGTTCCATTTCTTCTATCAGTTTTAATTTTCGCTGATTGATGATCATGGTGCGAATGTTATTTTCTTCGAAGCCTAATGGCGACACGCTGTTCTTAACCTTGAATCCTTTAATACTTACGAAGTAATAATTTAAGGAGTCTTCAATTTCGATGTTCCTGTTATTCTGCAGAAATTGTTCTTTGTCGTAGGTCTTGATCGGAATTTCTTTCAGCAAATCATCAAACAATAACCAGGTGTTATCATCCAGGAAATAATTCAATGCATACTGATGACAATATTCAGTGAGCAATGTTCTGTCCTTTGCATTGTCTGACTTAAACCACTGCCTGGCTTTTTCAATCTTCGGTGATTTTTTGTTGAGCTTAAGATAAATAACACGAATGATGTTATCTTTCAATTCAAAATTATTCTGGTTGTTGGAATAAAAATCCTCGATCTCGTTTTGAGAAATAACCGTATCCAGCTTCTGTTCGATCAACGCTTTCTCGTATGCATACGTGATCAATGAATTCCGATATTCATCCAATTGCTTCTCTACATCTTTCTTTTCATTGTCAAGATTCTCCTCCGCTTTGTGAAGCACTATTTTTTGCTTGATCCAGTTGTCAACAAAATTTTTCGTGATGGAGATACTATCTTCCCTGGATGAACCTGACGGAATAATTCCTGACAGGTCTTCAGGAAAAAGGTACATATCATACACGCGTGCAACAGCATTTTTCTTATCCGCATTCTTTTTAAAAAGTTTGCAGGAAGTAAGCAGCAGCAATGCGATAAAAAATGTAAGGAGACCTTTCAATTATCTGTTTCAGTTTACGGTTTACGGTTTACTGTTGAAGGAAATCATAAACAAAAATGGCGTTCATTCTGTGTATTGAATGAACGCCATTGAGTTTATTTTATTGAAACTTATTTAGTAACCGTATCAACTACTTCCTGGTGAACAGTTACAGGATATTTTTTTCGCAATGACTCGATCCAATCTTTTTCGAGGTAACTTTGATAGTCGGCTGTTACCAATCCTTTCGATTCTTCCAGTGTTTTGACCTGCTGTGGCAATACTTTCTTCACATCCACAAAAACAACCTGGTCGTTCTTTTTCATGTCTTTCGTCACACCAACTACCCATGGAATGGAATCCGTGACTTCATTATCACCTTTCAAAAACTTACCTGATTTCATCTGCAGATTCAGCTTGGAAGTTTTATTGATCGTTGAAAGTAATGAATCTTCTTCTGTAATTTTTTTAAATTGCTTCCTTACCTCTTTGGCTACTTCCGCATTTGCACAGGTGTAAATGGTTGCTTCCAAGCGATCGTTCCACTTGTAATTTTCTTTGTTCTTATCATAAAACGCTTTTAATCCGGCTGTATCCTTCACAGCTCTTGACCAAACTTTCTTATCAGTGAGTTCAAACAACAAAATTCCGTCACGATATTCCTTCATCAGGTTTCTGAAATCAGAATACAATGAATCGAGATGACTTTCCTCATACGCCATTACGCTTTCATTTGTCCAGTCGTTATACTGAAGATTTGCAATCGCCTGCGGATTACTCGCTCCTTTGCGTGCCTGGTGATCAACAAGGTATTTTGCAAAATCCTGTTGCGAATAATTCTTGCCGGCAAGCGTGAACATGGTGTTGTGAAGTTTGTCCGCTTTATCAGCCGTCCAGTTTGATTGCGTAAGTGTTGAGTCAACCACTTTCATAAATTCATCTTTCGATTTCGGCACCTCTTTGAAATTATATTTCAGTTTGATACGGTTGATCATGGATGCTTTGCTCAATTCTGCCCGTGAGTCCTTTGTAATCTTTGCTTTTAAATCTCCCTGCAATTCTTCATAAGTTCCAAGTGGTTTACGTTCCAGCAATTTGATAATGTCCCAACCGTAAGACCATCTTACAGGCGCGGAATAATCACCGACTTTTTTCAGATCGAACGCTGCTTTTTCAAACTCAGGAACCATCTTACCGGTACCAAACATCGGCAGTATTCCACCATTTTTTGCAGAACCCTGGTCGTCAGAAAATTTCTTTGCAAGATCTTCGAAACTCTCGCCGGCTTTCAGCTTTCCGTAGATTTCATTGATTTTCTGTACGGCTGCAACTGAATCTTCTGCCTTAATTCCTGCAGGAGCTTTCACCATGATGTGCGCCACTTTTACTTCGCCCGGCTCAGGACGAGAGTCCATAACTTTTATAATGTGATAACCGAATTTCGTTCTCACAGGCATGGACACATCACCAACCTTTGTAGCATACGCTGCCGTTTCGAACGGATACACCATTTGCAACGCGGTAAAGTAACCCAGATCACCCCCGTTATCTTTCGAAGAAGGATCGTCTGATTTTGATTTGGCGGTTGCGGTAAAGTCTGCTCCTTTCAATACTTCCTGGCGAATTTTCATCGCCTTGTTGTATGCCTCTGCAGTATCTTTCGGTAACGCATCAAGAGAACATTTTATAAGAATATGGCTGGCGCGAATATCCGTCTTCATCCGGTTGTAAGCTTCTTTCAACAGGTTATCCGTTACATCCTTATCAACAAGATACGGCTGCGCAAGTTGTTTGCGATAACCGGCCAATTCATCCATAAATGATTTAGCGGTGTCCATACCCATTTCCATGGCTTCCCTTACTTTCAGCTTGTAGTTGATATAGAGAGTAATGTAATCGTTGACCGATTTTTTATCGAACGAAGTCTCTTTGTTGTTATTCTTTTTAAACACACGTTCAAACTCGCTCTTGTTGATGTTTTCACCGGCAACAGTGAGAATAACGGGATCCTTTTTCTCCTGCGCATAAAGGCTTGCGCAAAGAGCAATGCTTAGAGCAAATGATAAAAATAAGTTCTTGTTCATAGGTGACAGATAAGTTTTTGGGAGCGCAAATTTAAGAATAGATCAATCTGAAGCAAATTTTTGATTCGGGGCGCAATTAAGCATTTTTTTTCTGAACAGTGGGTGAAGGGAAGGGAGACGACAGTCCACAGTCCACAGTCCACAGTCAACGGTCGCAGGTGGACTGTCGACTTTCAATCCATAAAAAAAACAGCCACCCTACATATTTAGAGTGGCTGTTTATGAATGGTTTTGAAAAAATATTAATTTGATTTCGCCATCATGGCTTCTTCCTCTTCAAAGGTAGGACCCATTACACTCGGCTGAGCAACTCCGAGCATACGGTAGTATGAAGTAAGCTGGCCACGGTGATGAATGGTGTCGTTGAACATCATCCAACACACCTGTGTCAAAGGCATTTCCATTATTTTCATAGCTCCCCAATACACAGGAATTTGTTTTGTCATCCAGGTATTGTCGTCCACTTTTTTAGCCAATTCAATTACTCTTGCTGAATTCATTTCAACATCTTTTGCCGCATCTTCCGGACTTTTGTAAATGTGAGGAGCGTTCAAATCAAATTTGCCTTCATTAACCAAATCCATTCTGCCTTCTGAAATAGCCTGGGCCACTTCTTTGGCATGCGGACCGATGTGATTTACGATTTCCCACGGTGAACGGAATTTCGGATGATGAGTCAGGTTCAGTTTGCTCATGTCGTTTGGCAGCGAACGAAATGCTTTTGCAGTGGCTGCATGGTCACGCTGCCATGAGTTGATAAAAAATTCTTTGTTTGTCATGATATTTTTATTTTAGAATTATAGACTTGCAAGAAACTATCTCTTGCTTTTTGGTGAACCAAAAGTAACGTAAAAAAAGCAAACAATTATTCGGGATTTAAAAGTTTAATAATTATTTAATTTCTTTGTCTTTCTTAAACTTCTCCACGGTTTACTTCTGAATATAATTACATTCGTATTTGACGAAGGAACTTTGATAGTAAAGATTCAGCTAATAATACGTTAGCAGATATGCTTTCGCTTTCAATAAACTATATTGCTAAATTTAAACTGCTATGAAGAAATTTATATTGTTTATTTCAATCTTGCTGGTTGCCCAATTAGCAAATGCTCAAATTACTTTTCAGAAAACATTTGAAACAACAACCGGCGATGGAGGCTCTACTTGGAACAACTGAGCTGAAAAAGCGTCTTAACGCTGCTTTTTTACTTTTTTCGCTCATGTGGCTCAACACAATGAAGTACATAAGAAAAAACATTGATTGCCAATACCAAACACTACATGTCGTCTTGCTGTCATCTTAAAATTTTTACTTTTGTTTTTGCACCAGCTCACGTTATGCCCAATGGCGGCAGACACAATAACAATTACAATAAAATAAGTAAAATGGAAAACAAACAAGACAATCCAAAAATTCTTAAAACCAGATACATACCAACTGCTGAGTTTTACAGCCAAATAATTGACAGCTTACAGGATTATTCAATTTTTACGTTGGACAAAGAATTCATTATAAATAGTTGGAGTTCTGGTTCCACAAAAATATTTGGTTACGAAACGGAGGACGTTATTGGAGAACCTTTCGATTTAATATTTACAGAGGAGGATGTAAAAAATGGTATCCCGAAAAGAGAAATTGAAACAGCTTTAAAAGAAGGCAGAGCAACAGATAACAGATGGCACATTGCTAAAGACAAGAGTTTATTTTATGCTTATGGGTTGGTTTTTCCACTCATCGGGATAGACGGAGAGATGTTGGGCTATGTTAAAATACTGCGTGATTTAACAGATAGAAAACAATCGGAGGATGCAATAAAAAATTATGTCAGAGAATTGGAAGAACTTAATACACATAAAGAGAGTGTTCTGGCAATACTTTCACACGATTTAAGAAGTCCCCTGTCAGCTATTATTGGAACTGCAAAATATTTGAAAGAGAATTTTCATAAAATGAAGCCGGATGCTGTTCAGGAAATGCTTGACTTACTTTATAAATCATCAACGGATGAATTAGATATGTTAGACTATTTAGTAGAATGGGCAAGAATAAAATATGCAACAGACACTTTTTCTCCAACAAAAATAAAACTATCCGAATACGTTGATAAAGTCTTGGGGACGTTAAACGAAACGGCTTCAATAAACGCCATTAATCTTCATCACGAAATAGAAGAGAACATGTGTGTATTTGCGGATGGCAAAATGTTAATATCCATTATTCAGAATATAATTTCGAATGCAATAAAACATACGGAGAAAGATGGTACAATAACGGTTTCAGCACAAAGCAAAGATGACAAAATTATTGTTCAGGTTAAGGACACAGGAGCCGGTATGTCCGAAGAAATAATGAAAAAACTTTTCACACCACAAATGAAAACCCTTTCAGAAACAAGAAAGAAGAATAAAGGGGCCGGAATCGGATTATTATTGGTAAAAGGATTTTTAGAAAAAAATGGTGGTGAAATATGGGTAGAAAGTATTGAAGGTGAAGGTTCATCCTTTTATTTTACATTACCCATTGAGGAACCATTATATAAGATAGGCAGTTCAGACGAAATTATGTTTGATGAAAGTGCATAATACAAAGAATGGTAACAGAGAGTCGCCCCGATACCTTACGAATCCTTTCGCGTGGTTAAATGCTATTGTTTAAATTTGCTTTATAAGCCGTAAATCTAAATTCCATAATGCAGAAAGGGCCTGGTTTGTAAGTTTTGCTGTGGTGGAATGAATTCATGTTTTTTCGAGGAATGAGTGGAATAATATCGTTTTGAATTTATAAAACCACGCATATGGATTACCTGCGGTGAGAGAGTTAGCGCGGAACGGGCAGCGGGGATACACCATAATATCGGGTAGTTGGTTTACAAATCAATACCGGAAAAAGAAATTGTCAATATTGAAAAATCATTGCCTGCCGGAATCTATTTCGTTAAAGCCATAGCATAGGACAGTATACAGTTGATAAAATATA
>JAYVUK010000001.1:0-131028 GCA_043787975.1 Bacteroidota bacterium | reverse complement strand
TGTGAAAGGGAAGAAATTTCGCTTCGCGAAATTTCTTCCCTTTCACACAATATCTTCGCTCTGTCATTCCGAATGAGCGAAGAGGAATGAGGAATCTCAATAATTCTAACTGACACGGTACTGAAAATCTCCGGGCTGGAAAACTCTCTGATTAAAAAGTTACATTTATCTAAGAAAAATATGCAAACATTTTTTTGTTCATAATTACCGGAGATTTTCGTATCCGTACAATCATTCATGCGGTATAAAGAACAGCATAAAATTACGTCATGAACCAAAAAGAAATTGATAACCTGATTAAGCTGCTCGATGATACCGATTCGGAAATCTTCCAGCAAATAGAAGCCCGCTTAGTTACATATGGAAAGGAAGTAATTCCGATTCTTGAAAGTGCCTGGAGTAAATCGATGGATGCGCTGATGCAGCAGCGAATCGAAAACATTATTCATAAAATTCAATTGGAAGCGCTGCAGCATGAGTTTCGTGTATGGTCTAATTCAGGAGGTTACGATCTCATTAAAGGAGCTTTGCTGGTGGCTCGTTATCAATATCCTGACCTGAATGAAGAAAGCATTCGTACACACTTGGATAAAATAAGCCGGGATGCGTGGCTCGAAATGAATGATTCACTCACTGCACTTGAACAGGTGAAAGTATTAAACCGTATCTTTTTTGAGATTCATAATTTCAGCGGCAACACGCAGAACTATCATGCTCCTCAAAATTCTTTTATCAACATCACACTGGAAACAAAGAAAGGGAATCCGCTGATGCTGTCTATTCTTTATCTTGAAATGGCGCGATCAGCGGGTATTCCTATTTACGGGGTGAATCTCCCTGAACATTTTGTGCTTTGCTATAAGGATGAAGAGGCCATCCTTCCTATTTTTACTGAAGAGAATCAATTGCGCATTTTATTTTATATCAATCCATTCAGCAAAGGTGACATCTTCGGAAAAAAGGAGATTGATAATTTTTTGAAGCAATTGAAAATAAAATCAGAGAATTTTTATTACGAGCCTTGTACTAACCTCGACATGATTCAGCGACTCATACGCAACCTCATGAACTCCTATCACAAACTCGGTTTCATGGAAAAAGTGGAAGAATTAAACCTGCTGATGAAAGCAACTGAGTAACGAGCTTTCCAAACCGATCTCAGGAACCGGAAAAAATTTTACCAATCGTTTTAAAAATAACCTGGAAATAGTTCATGACAGTTGGTTCTGCGATGAACTTCATGTTGATTAAAATTTTCGCAGGCATTATTTCTTCGATGTAAGCTTTCTCCGGATCCGGTGCGTTACCAAGAATTTCATTCTCCCTGAAATATTCGATCGAAGCAAAATCAGTGATGCCCGGTTTTACCCGGAGAACTTCCAGCTGCTGCAGGGAATAGAGCTCAACATATTTTCGAACTTCCGGTCTGGGACCAACAAAGCTCATCTCGCCGGACAATACATTCAGAAGCTGCGGTAATTCATCCAACTTGTAAGTGCGCAAAAAATGACCAACACGGGTAACTCTTGGGTCTCTTTTTCCAATGGTCAGTAAGCCAGACTTATCAGCATTCGCCTTCATGGTTCTGAATTTCCACAGGAAAAAATCTTTGTTGTTTACCCCTACTCTTTTCTGCGAGTAAAAAATATTTCCACGTGAATCAAAAAGAATGAGCAATGCGATGATAATAAAAAAAGGAAACAGAATAATTAAGCCGGTCAATGCAAAAAGAAAATCAAAGAGACGAATAAAAAAACTGTTGATCATGACACTGCAACATTAGATTCAGCAAATTGTTTACTTAGCGTTTATCCAATTAACCAAATCATCCATGACGAACGAAGCAACATTACCTTTCCTGTCATATTCATACGGTGATCCTTTTCCTTCTCCTTCAATAAATATATGATTCAATTTTGGATATGATTTAAATGTGACATTCCTTTTCCCTGACAGATTTTTCTTCCAGAGATCAAAATCTTTCATGGTTACCTGGTAATCGCGTTCTCCCTGTAAAATGTAGATTGGTATTGTCAATTCCTTCGCAACTTCTGTCTGATGATATGTATTCAAATCAATCCAATATGATTTTGGAAGCCGTAGGAATCTTTTAGCAGGTGTTGAATCATTATCGTTGGACTTAAGCAATTTAATGCGCTCAACTTGTTTCTTTAATGTATCAAGATAGGTTTCCTTTTTCTCTGTCATACTATCCAGTGTAAACAAATAAATTGATTGGTCAGCCATGACATCTTCCAACGGACGAGCGTTAGCAGCCATCAAAAAGAGACCGGCCACTTGCGGCAACTCCTTTACAATACGAGGAAGCAACATCCCGCCAAGATTATGGCCGAGAAGAAATATCCTGTTCATATCAAGAGTAGAATAGTTCTTCAAACTCCCGACTGCTGCAATTACATCGTCTGTAGTTTCCTCTTTTACAGTCGGTATTTTTCTCAGCGGCGGCGGCTGGTTACTAAAAGTCCTCATGCGCTTATCAAACCGAACCGTTGCCACTCCTTTTGCCGCAAGCCCCAGGGCCAAATCCTTAAACATCTTCGTCGCACCCACGCTCTCATCCTGATCAGTGGCACTGGCGCCTTGCACCAATACAACAACCGGGAATTTATTTCCTTTGGTTGGCAGCGTCAATGTTCCCGGCAAAGTAAATACACCGGAAACAATTTCTATTTTCCGCTCCTCCACCTTGGTTGAATCATAATACGAAGGCAATTGATACGAATCCTTCGGGTGATCGGTAAAGCTGGAAAGTCCTGCAATTCTTCCCTTTGTATTGAATGCCATTCTGATCCCAATCACTTTTTTCTCGAACTCGCACTTTTGAACGATCACAAAAAAATTCTTATCCTCCTCAGTGGTACTAACCACTTTCACAAAAACTCCCGCTGTAGCCATCAAGGTCTCCCAGGATTTTTCCAGTTTTTCAGCCGTCATTCGCCTCGCAAACGATGAATCACAGTATGTCATTACCTTGTTGAAATCATTTTTCAGCATCAGGTTCAAAACTGTTTTTGCTGTTTCTTTATTATCTGTTTTGTTTTGAGCGTAGGAATGAATCGTCAAAACCAAAAACAACAGGAATGTTAACGCTTTTTTCATAAGTTTGATTTATGCTTTTTTGAATATAATTTCTTCAACGGAATTTACGACTGCCCGGATGACTTCCTCAACCTGGCTTTCAGATAAATCATAAAAGACAGGAAGCGAAATTTCATTGCTGTACATAGCAAATGTTCCAGGATAATTTTTAATATCATATCCCAATGATTTATAAAATGACATCATGGGAACAGGAATGAAGTGAACATTCACTGAAACATCGCGGTCGAATATCTTCTGCATGATCTCATCACGCTGAACTTCTGAAACATGTTTAATTCTCAACGTATAGAGGTGATAGGATGATTCCACTTTCTGATTTCCGATTTCTGATTTCTGATTTGGAAGAATCGCCCATTCAAATTTCCCAAGTGCTTCCGAATATTTTTCACAAATCCATTTTCTCTTTTTTAATGTATCATCGTTATAACGCTCTAACTCTACCAAACCAATGGAAGCAAGAATATCAGGCATGTTGCATTTATAACCGGCTTCCACAATATCATAACGCCAGTTCCCTTTCTTCGTCTTAGCAAGAGCATCCTTGTCTTGCCCATGAAGTGATGTGACACAAAGTTGCGCATAGATCATTTCATTGCTGAATGGTTCCGGCAGATTCAAGGCTATAGCTCCTCCTTCTGCTGTTGTGAGATTTTTCACTGCATGAAAAGAGAATACAGAAACATCGGTAAGTGAGCCCGTCTTTTTTCCATGGTATGTTGCACCCAGGGAATGAGCGGCATCCGACAACACCAATATTCTTCCTAACATTTTTTGTTCAGGACTTGCAGGCGAAAATTTCTCTTTCACATCATTCCCGGCAACAAGCGCATTGATGCTGTCATAATCACACGGTAGTCCACCGAAGTCGACAGGCATAATCACTTTTGTTTTTGCAGTGATCGCTTTTTCAATTTCCTTCACATCAATGTTAAAATCATCCCTCACATCCACAAATACAGGTTTGGCTCCGCAATGAATAACAACATTCGCTGTGGCAGAATATGTATAAGCCGGAAGAATTACTTCATCTCCTTCTTTCACACCAAACCAACGAAGTATCAGCTCCAATCCGGCTGTGGCTGAGTTCAGGCACAACGTAGATTTACACCCGCTATATTCCGTCAGTCTCTTTTCAAATAGTTTTGTTTTCGGTCCGGTCGTGATCCATCCTGATTTTAATGTATCAATTACTTCATCAATAATCTTCTGGTCAATACGAGGCGGAGAAAAAGGAATCATATTTCAGGAACTTAAGTGAGCATTGCTAGTACTGGTCAGCTGATTTATCTGCAAAGAAAAGAATACTGCAAAGAATGCGAAAAAAAATGGTACTGGGTCAATTAAATTATTGAGATTCCTCTCCCGATAAAAATCGGGATCGGAATGACAACACAAACCATTCGTGTTATGGCGGGCTTAAGCCCGCCAGTTGCCCACCAAAGCAATGGGTCATTCCGAGCGAAGCGAGGAACCTTTTTTCAAACTAACCTACTACTAAAAAAATCATGTTCCGAGTCCAACTGCCATTTCTTTATCACGAGACAAAATATAAAAAAAAGAATTGAAAAAACCGTACACCAGCACACCTGTTGCACTGAAAATTGTTCCTGTAACTGAATTTAAAATAAAGATAAGCAATACTCCGGCATACAGATAGTGTTTGCGCTTTAACGCTAGGAAAAGCGGAAGAAACAATGATACCAGGAGAAGAGCAAGCCCGATGATGCCAAGAATGATAGCGGTTTGCAGGAACTGGCTGGACGGGAGTTCAAAGTGCGTGATTTCATACTCGAACCCTTCGGCTTTGTATTTTTTCATCATCTCAGTATCAATATCCCCCGTACCAACTCCGAACAGCCAGTTCTCTTTGAATACTTCATAGCCGTCCTTCCATTGTTCAATTCGCAATGTGGAACTGTTGTAGTACTCATCTGTGCGGGGAATATTTTCATTTGAGTACGCTTCAATCGCATTTGTTACTTGCGAAAACCGATCGAACACTTTTAAATATCCGATAAAAATAAATACAGAAACTACCATCGAAATAAATATCAGTTTCAATATACTTTTTACTTTATTTCTTTTTTGTGCTTCAAGGATAAGGTAGATCGGAACCGTAATGACGGTCGTTATCAACGCCATCTTAGATGAGAGAATAATGATCACGAGTAAAAAATAAATGGATACGATTGAAAAAATAATTTTGCTCTTCATCCAGGTTATTTCCTCACTAAAAAAATACATATTCAAAGTCAATAGGACAGCCAGATTTAATGTCATTGCAAAATATCCGGGATGCAACAGGAAGGAGTAATAGGTATAAAAGAACATGGCATAATCATGCGTATGAGAATATTTGATGCAGGAATTGACAAAACAAATTAAGCTGGCGATGATGCATCCGGTGATCAGCCCGGTTTTAATAAAGCGTATTGTTCTATTGCCAATCCTATACACACAAAAAAATAAAGGGAAAAGAATCATTGGAATCTTAATCGTCAGATCCCTTAAACCTACCTCCCAATCGGTTGTCCAAAACATTCCAATAACATGATAGAGATAAAAAAAGATAAATATAATGATCGGAGTTTTTTTAAGCAACAGGTAACTTTCCTTTGAGAATCCATTTGCAAAAATCCAATAAATACAAATCACTCCCCAGAGAATGGAAGTAACAAAAGGCAGCATGGGAATAAAAAATACGGAAGCACCCAATAAAATATCAATCAACTTACGGGATCTGAATTCCGGCGTGGAAATATCTGAACTAACTGATTTCATTATTCGTTGCCGCTAAAAAATACTTTTGACATTTAAAATTATTTCTCAAGTAATGCGATTTATAACTGCTTAACAATTTGCGCCCCTGCAGTTCCATCTCCATATAGTTTAATATCGAAATCAGATTTTTTGTTCATCATGGTAGAAAATTCTTTCAGAATTTTTTCCTTGTTGCTACCTGCTAACACATTAAATCCATGTTCAACTAATTCTGTCCATTCCGTTTGGTTGCGCAGCGTTATGCAATGTTTCTTGAAAAAGAATGCTTCCTTTTGCAATCCACCACTATCTGTCATCACTAAACTGCAGTTCTTTAACAATTGAACCATGTCAAGGTATCCAACAGGATCTATCGTTTCAAACGCAAACTTCAATCCTGCTTCAGACATTTTCTTCTTGGTCCTTGGATGAACCGGAAGCACCACTGAAACCTGCTTGTTAATTTCATTCAACGTTTCACAAAATGCAGTGAGCGTTGAAATGTCATCCACATTTTCAGCGCGGTGCAGCGTAACTAGGACGAACTCCTTTTTGTTTATCGTTTTCAGAATACCTGATTTCTTGTCAGACTGCTCGCTATAAAACAACGAAGCATCATACATCACATCTCCGCTCAAAAACCGGCTGCATTTAAAATTATCAAACCCTTCATTCCGGAGATTTTGCAAAGCAACGTCCGAAGGACAAAAAAGTAAATCGGAAATCCGGTCTGTCAGAATGCGGTTAAATTCTTCAGGCATTTTCATGTTAAAGCTTCGCAGGCCCGCTTCAACATGCGCAAGCGAAATGTGATTTTGCTTCGCAGCAATTGCACCAGCAAGCGTTGAATTCGTATCCCCGTAAACCAATACACGATCAGGTAATTCCTTTTGAATGACTTCATGAATCTTTTCAATCATGCGGGCTGTCATCACAGCATTCGGCATATCATTAATCTCCAGGTTGTATTGTGGTTCGGGAATATCGAGTTCGTTAAAAAAAACCTCCGACATGTTTGCATCATAATGTTGCCCTGTGTGGACAAGTATTTCTGCAAAACGCTTATCTTTCTTCAACTCGCGGCTTACAACGGCAGCCTTGATAAATTGAGGTCGGGCACCGATGATGGTAAGAATCTTCATACGGAAACAGGTAACAGATTGAAGCGCAAAGATGCGAATGTTTTTGACGAACCAAAGTGCAATTTGGTTAGTTGAGATTTTCCAAAAATACTTTTGTAATCTTATCCCGTGTGAAATTTTCCAACACAAAATGCTTTCCGTTCTCACCTAACCTGCTTTGCATGTCCGCGGAATTGTACAACTGCAAAACCGCATCAGCAAGCGATTGATCGTCCTCCGGAGTAAAATAAATTCCACACTTTCCTTTTTCAATAAATAATTCCCTCGCCTCTCCGTCAACACCGAGAATAATTGGTTTCTTCAAAATTAAATTTTCAAAAATTTTTGATGGAATTGCTCCTTTAAAAAGATCTAATTTTTTCAATGGAATAACCGAGGCGTCGCTTGAATAAATAATGTTCAGAATTTTTTCCTTTGAAACAGACGGATGAAATTGAACATTCGAACAATTCTGCGTTTCCTTTTTCAGCAAGAGAGAATTCTTTTCAGGTCCATCTCCAACAAGCAAAAATTTGATTTCGGAATAGTCCTTTAGTCTTCCCGCAGCATTTAAAATTACTTCCAATCCCTGGGCATGACCGAAAATCCCGGCATAAACCAAAATAAAATCTTTGTCAGCGTATCCCAGCTCTGTACGAACAGATTTGATCCCAGGATTCAGGAATTGATCTTTGTCAATTCCATTGGGAAGCCAATGAACATTTTTAGCAGGAAACCGGCTCCTGATATTCTCTACAATTCCTTGTGTTTGTCCTGTAATTAATACAGCTTTCTTGTAAAAAAATTCTTCTAATTTGGTTGCTAACCTGAGGAAAGACTTATTGCTGATGATGCCAAGTTTTTCAGCGCTCTCAGGCCACAGATCCGAAACATTGAAAATAAATTTTGCGCTCTTCCATTTGCTGATTAACCATCCGCTGATGCCCAGAAACAAGGGAGGTGATTCGCAAAAAACATAGTCAAAGTTTCCCTTTATTCGACATGAAACGAAAATTGATGTCACCACAAATGAAAAGTAATTCAGTAAGCGTATGAACACCGATCTTTTTTGCGAGACGAAAATCCAGCCTCTGTAGACATCTGTTTCATCCCTGGTTTCCTTAAAAAATAGTTTGCCTTTGTACTTATCCTGGATTTTCATTTCCGGGTAATTGGGCATTGCTGTCAGCACAACTACTTCCACACCATTTTTCTTTAACTCCTTTGCCAAACCTGAAAGACGATTTTGCGGTGCTCCTGTTTCAGGAGGAAAATATTGGGTAAGAATCAATATTCTCATTTCGAAAACTGCATTAAAAACAAACTGTCAGCATTAAAAAAAATTACCGATCTGAACATTTATTTTCGAATATAAGGTGGTTATTTTTAATATTGCAGCAAATGTAAGAAATAACATTTCTGACACACCTGTTGTAAAACTCTTATTCTCATGAAGGTCTTGTTTGTTATTCCGGGAAATGAAGATGGTAATTCAATGATATTTGCAAAACGACAGGTAAATTTTCTCGCGTCGTTGGGAATTCAACAGGAAATATTTTTTTTGAAATCACGCACTCAAATTTTTGAATTGGCTTCGGATTTTTTTCGGTTCAGAAAGAAAATAAAATCCTTTGAGCCTGACCTGATCCATTGTCATTACGGAACCATGACATCATTTTTCGCCGCTTTCAGTAACATGAAGCCATTGATCATTACCTATCATGGAAGCGATCTGAATTTTTTGAAATCAGAAAATTTCTTGAAAGAAGTGTTCAATAAACTTCTGTCGCAACTTTCTGCATTGCGCGCCACAGCGATTATTTGTGTCAGCGAAAAATTAAAACAAAAACTGTGGTGGAGAAAAAGGAAAACCGTTGTATTACCGATGGGTGTTGATGAAACATTTTTCACTCCCTCCGATTATCACCAAGCCAGAAAAGAGTCGGGAATTGCGGATGATGAAAAAATTATTTTGTTTAATGACAGTGGCGCCCCGGTAAAAAGACGCGACATTGCTGAAGCAACAGCGACATTGGTAAATAAACAAATTCCAACAAGCCGATTGGTAGTTTTAGACGGGAAAATTACTCCTGAAAAAATTGTATCATTGCTTAGTGCGTGCGATTGTTTATTATTATGCAGTGATGCAGAAGGAAGCCCGACCATTGTAAAGGAAGCGATGTGCTGCAACCTTCCGGTGGTATCAGTTGACGTCGGGGATGTAAGGCAGAATATTGTACAGACATCCCCTCACGCGATAACCAGGCAGGATTCACTTCAACTTGCAAAAGGAATTGAAGAAATATTAAGGCTCAATAAACGATCAAACGGCAGAGAAGTGCTTATCAAACTTGGCCTGACAGAGCATTTAATCTGTTCTGAAATTATGAACCTTTATAAACGAACTATTCGAAAATAATGACGTTCTATTTCACCCTCTCTTTTTCTACGTTACTAATTGTATTTTTTCAATATTTAATTTGGAAAAAGAAACCGAATATTCTCTTCCCGGTTGCGACTTTATTTTTGTATTACTGGTCTATTTTTGGAGGATGGTTTATTGTGTACGATCAACTGAATAATAACGCCTCCTCAAAAATCGGGGTTCATTATTACGATTATTTTGAAAAGCTTTTTCCAATTGAACTTAACAACGACTACCTGTTAAGTATTGTTTATTTCGCGCTATTCATTGTTGCTTTTCAGGTTATCATTCTGTTTCTACTTGACAAAGACAAAAAAATCATCCCTCCTTCAAATAAAATTGTCATTCACCACCGGAAACTAATTCTTGTTTCTGCGGTATGTTTGATATTAAGCTTCCTTTTTATTTACCGTCAAATGCTGGATGCTGCTCAACAGCATCAATCGCTCTATATTTTTATCAGCCATAATAACGGAAGCTTCTATTCGCTTTATCAACTCTTCAAAGGGTGCTCATTGCTAACTGCATTCTCCGGCTTGGTAATTTATCTCAATAGTGACCGGGCCATTTTTTTGTCAGGCACAAAACTCAGGTTTGGAATTATCTATTACTTATTGCTGATGCTTGTTATTATTTTCTATTCACTGATACTTGGTAGCCGGCATGAGCTTGTCTTTTCAGGAATGTTTTGCCTTATATTATATGTAATCAACGGAACGAAAGTTAATGTAAAGGATCTCTGTATTATTTTCATTATCCTGGTTCTTCCTGTTTTTCTTATCGAATTAACCAGGGGAATTCCAATCCTCGACTACATTGGCATAAAGGCAGAAAATGCACCTATTGAAGAAACTAAAACAGGACTTTCAGGCAAACAGGCATTTACCAGTATTTTTTTCAGCAACGAGATCTTCTCCGGTCACATGTCTATGTATGGTGCTATTCACAGACATCTCCCACTCACGTATGGCAGCAGTTTTTTAAACCTGATTGCATCACTGGTCCCCAGGTTTATTATGCCGGACAGACCGATGGACATTTATCACCATTACATTGTCATTGCAAATAATCCCGGGGTGCAGGGATTTACAATTAATCATGCAACAGGTTGGTATCTGAATTTCGGGATCGTCGGAATTGTAGCCGGAGGAGTTTTACTTGGTTATTTGTTGTCAAGGATCAGTAATAATTTCACACGGACAAAAAAACAATATAATAGCTTTATGCTTTGCCTGAAAGTTTTGGCTCTTCCGGGAATTATTTCTTCTATCCCGATTCTTGTTCGTTCTGGACCGGAAGGATATAAGACCTTGTTATTTGAAGGAATACTAATTCCGGTTTTAATTTTCTGGGTATCGCAAAAAGATTTTTTTTTCCCTTCAAATTCACGTCAGAAAAAATCTTAGTTCTTTTTATAATCTGAAATTTTCACAATCCAGAAAGTAAAATAAGCAAGATAAAGGGCTGAGGTCAGAGAGAAAAACAAAAAAGTTTTTTCTACCGTACCATGGAGGTAAATACCGGAAAGAAAAACTGTGAAGCCTGCGATAACTCCAATAAGATTTATTAAGAACGCTTTCTTTTGTTTGTTTAGGATATTGGGAACCTGGGAAACAGGTGAGCAAATCAAATTGACAAATAGCCACGGAGAAATGCATTGAGCCAGGGTTCCGGCTTCTTCCCATTGCTGCCCAAAAACTATTCTGAATATGGCCGGTGCAAAAAAAGCAAGTAGAAGAAAGATTGGAAAGCCAATCAATGAAATTTTTTTCAGCGTCTGAATTATCACCGGCCGAAAAGCAATTCCTTTATTTTTCATTTCGCTCATTTCCGGGTAAAGAACCTGTGCATAGGCTGCCCCGATAAAAGCCAGGGGCGCTCTCAAAATCCGATATGAAAAAGAATACCATCCTAAAATTACATTCCCAAAATAAAAAGAAAGCAAAAAAGTAATTCCATAATTCTGAAAACTGTCTAACAACGCATGAGCTGTGTTTACCCTTGGAAAATCTTTGTAGTGCCTGGCGGCATCCTTCATTTCGGAGGCGTTGATAGAATTCCAGTTGATCGGATGGTTAGGCAGTACAGAGATCGAAATAAAAATTGCTCCTGCAATTTGCCCGACAATAAATCCAAGGATCAATCCATTTAATCCTGTTCCTGTATATGCGAATGTAATGCTTGCAGCTACGGTAAATACACTTTGAATGATCCTGCTTGTAGACAAGGACCGGAATTTTTTTGCCCGTAATCCCCAGTTATAAAAAGTCTGGTAGACGCCCATGGCTATCACGGATACAGGCACAAACAACAAATAAAATTTCAGCAAAGATTCTTTAAATAAAAATGAGAAGCCGGTACCTAAAAAAAACATAAGCAGGAATGAAACTGTCGCTGTTCCTATAGTGATCAATAATGACAGGCCGACGAGGTTCAGGGCTTTACTGTCTTCAGCAGGAAGAACAATAGCCACTTCATATCGGCCACATGCAACCATTACAAAGAGGGATGAAATAGTTATGTAAAGGGCAAGTACCCCGAATTGTTCACCTCCGTATAATCTTGCAAGAAAAGGTGAAGCAATTACAGGAATGAGTTGTCCAAAGACTGTCCCGGTCATCACCATCAAAACATTCTTTGAAAAAATCATTCAGCGTCTCTATATATAGGAGAATTTTAATTAAGGGTTAATGAAAGAACATTCTCACTTCGCATAATTCACGCTTCGTGTCTCGCGTATTACCGTCACTTTCACTTGTCCGGGATAGGTCATCTCCGTTTGAATTTTGGTGGCAATGTCAAAGGAGAGAACTTCCGCCTGCTTGTCTGTTATTTTTTCACTCTGAACAATCACACGCAACTCACGTCCCGCCTGGATGGCAAATGTTTTTTCTACTCCGGGATAGGAAAGCGCCATCGCTTCCATGTCTTTCAACCGTTTGATATACGATGCAACCACTTCCCTTCTCGCTCCAGGGCGCGCACCTGAAATCGCATCACAAACCTGTACGATCGGTGAGATGATGCTGTTCATTTCAATCTCATCGTGATGGGCGCCAATCGCGTTGCATACTTCTGCATTCTCTTTAAATTTTTCCGCAAGCTTCATCCCCAGGATTGCATGTGGCAATTCCGGTTCATCATCAGGAACTTTTCCAATGTCGTGGAGTAATCCTGCTCGTTTCGCCAGCTTCTGGTTCAATCCAAGCTCCGACGCCATGATGGCGCAGAGGTTGGCAACTTCGCGCGAATGCTGTAATAAATTTTGTCCGTAAGAAGAACGGTATTTCATTCTACCGATCATGCGGATTAATTCAGGAGCAAGACCGTGAATGCCGAGATCAATCGTAGTACGCTTTCCTACTTCCACAATCTCATCTTCCAATTGACGCTTTACCTTTGCAACTATTTCTTCGATACGTGCCGGATGAATACGGCCGTCACTCACCAGCTGATGCAAAGCAAGTCGCGCGAGCTCTCTGCGCACAGGATCGAAACAGGAAAGGATGATGGATTCGGGAGTGTCGTCTACAATAATTTCTACACCGGTGGCAGCTTCAAGTGCACGGATGTTACGGCCTTCACGACCGATGATTCGTCCTTTTACTTCATCGTTCTCGATGTTGAAAACAGTGACAGCATTTTCAATGGCATGTTCCGTAGCAACACGCTGAATGGTTTGAATGACAATGCGCTTGGCTTCCTTACTTGCAGTAAGCTTCGCTTCTTCCATGATGTCTTTAATGGTTGACATCGCATCCGTTTTTGCTTCTGCTTTTAAGGCTTCAGTAAGCTGCAACTTGGCTTGCTCAGCACTGAGTCCGCTGATTTTTTCAAGCTGTTCTACCTGGCGCTGGTGATGCTTCGCAACTTCTTCTTGTTTTGTTTCGAGAATCTGCAATTGATTCTGGAGATGGAGTTGCATCGTTTCATACTCCTGTTGCTTGCGTTGTGTTTGCTCCATTTTTTGAGAAACAGCAGCTTCCTTTTGCTTGATGCGGTTTTCAGCAGTTGCTAAATTCTTGTCCTTTTCGATAATAACCTTTTCGTGCTCACCTTTGAGCTGAAGAAATTTTTCTTTGGCTTCAAGAATTTTATTTTTCTTGAGTACTTCCGCTTCAGCTTCGGCTTCCTTTAAAATGCTTTGGGCTTTAGACATGGCTGCGCCTTCTTTTCCTTTGGCTACTTTCCTGATTACAAACCATGCAATGAGAACTCCACCCAGGAGGCCACCGATAGACGTAAGTATAATTAATAATGATTCGTCAGTCATAATTTTTAGTTAGTTTTTTCAATCTTTTTTCCTAAACAATTCATAAAAAAACCCGCAGTAATACTGAGAAGCCTTTAAAACCCCTATATACAAGGTTGGAAACGCTTGGCTCTTCTGTCTTCTGCCGTTAACCCCGATTACCCGGGGACCCGATGTAAATCGGGATGCAGCCTGACATCAAAACCGGAGAGCTGATCTCCAATGATATCGAAGTGTTGAGTTTTTTAAGTGAATCTCAGTACTAATGCGGGAATAACATTAGCATGTTTACGGTTTGATGTTTACTGTTTACAACAACTGTAAACTGTGAACCCAAAACTGTAAACCTTTTCAAAGAACGTTTCCTTTCAGGAAGAATGCTTTTCATCTTCAAGATAGCTGTCAATAACAGAACTCAGATGGTCGATCTGTTCATTCAGTTGCTGACTGTTATCTTGTTGTTTGGATCCCTTTTTAGGGTGACCCATCGCTTCCGATGCAAACTGCAATGCAGACATGGCCAAAAGGTCTTGCTTGTCCTTTACGGCATAATTGTCTTCAAACTCTTTAATGCACTTATTCACTGACTGAGCAGCTTGTATGACCTTTTCCTCTTCTTCTTTAGTAATTCGAAGCGGATAGGTTCGGTTGGCGATTGAAACTTTAACTGATAGCAATTCTCCCATGGGGCGATTCACTTTTTATGTTGTTCACTGATCAGCGTTACACTTCTGTCAATTTCGCTGATCATTTCGTTAATCTTCATTTTAATTCCCGAGATGCTTTTACTTTTCGAGTTCCGTTCTGATTCTTTCAGGTTCGACAACCCTTCTTCCAGTCGGCTGAACCGTTGTCTCTCCTCTTCTAACTCGAACTCAAGCTTTTTATTTAGCTGGATCAGCTTTTGATTTTCTGATTTCGCTTGCTTATGCAAATGTATTAATTTTTGAATTCGCTTTTCGAGCTCGTCAAATTTTGTTTTCAGTTCTGACATCGCTTTCTTTTTTAAACAGCAGCCTGACTCATTTAACTACCGTAATGATAAGCACAAAGAACAGAAAAAATATCTGAATCTAAACATAAATTATCAACAGGCATTGTTCACAGTTTCATTAGGTTAATTACCGCTTGATTAATCTAATTACATGATTCATTAAAAAAAACCACTCCTTGATTACTCATGAAGTGATTTTTAATTTTTTTTTAGACTGGTGACGTTTTATTCAACCACAATTCTCCGGATATCTTTTATATCTCCTGTACTTATTTCTACTACATAAATACCACGTGCCAAATCAGCTACATCAAATGTTTCAAGCCTTGCTTCTGGAGCCAGGTTTGTTAAGGTCCGATTAATCACCCGTTCTCCTATGCAATTATAAACTGAAATATTTACCATGGAAGAATATTCCGTGCTGAAAGACACATTTACTTAATCATGAGTAGGATTTGGAAACAAATTGAAAGTGAGTTGAGCTTTTGCAATATCTTCCATTTCGGTAGCAAATGAAGCTACTGTTACTTTCTCATAACAACCGGGGAATAATACACGATGTAAACTTTGCCCGTTAATCAAAGTTCCATAATTGCCGGAAAGTCCAAAACTAGGAGAAAAAAAATCGGATTAATTTATTTAGTGAGTAAATTATATTCAACTCCCATTAAATTATTTCCTTTGCAGGATGAATATAAAAATGAGGCTCACAGTTTTGATTCTGATTGTAGTAGCTACACGTGCAAAAGCACAACATTATCCCCAGCATTATTTTTCAGCACCGCTCGATACTCCGCTGGTTCTGATCGGAACATTCGGTGAAATCAGAACGGATCATTTTCATAGCGGAATTGATCTCAGCACAGAACTACACGATGGGAAATGGGTGCGCGCTGCCGCTGACGGATATGTTTCCAGGATTAAGATCACGGATGATGGGTTCGGCAAAGCGCTTTACATCACACATCCAAACGGATATGTTACCGTATATGCACACCTTCAGAGTTTCGGAAATGAAATTCAGCATTATGTAGCTGCCGCTCAATACCTGCAAAAAACGTATGAGATTGAATTGCTTCCGAAAGCAAATACACTGAAAGTAAAAAAAGGTGATGTCGTTGCATTCAGCGGAAGCACCGGTGATGTTGATGGGCCGCATTTACATTTTGAAATCAGAGATGCAGTCACGGAAGAACCGATTAACCCGTTGCTTTTCGGATTGCAGATAAATGATACGATACCACCAGTGATTTCAAACGTCAGGGTATTTCCAATTGCAGGACAGGGAATTGTGAACACGACCGACACACCTTCAACTTTTTTCGTGATGATGACGGACGGAGTTTACAATGTGAACTCGCTTGATTACATCCAGGCGTTCGGAAATATCGGGTTCGGTATCGAAGCAACAGATGCTCAGCAAAACTCGGATGCTTCTCTTGGAATTTATTCTGTGCAATTGAAGGTGGATTCCACGGACGTGTATGATTTCAAAATGGATCGCTTCAACTTCGATGACAAACGTTACTCCAATGCACACATCGATTACCTTTCCAAGGTTCGCGACAATTCTATCATACATCGTTGCTTCAGGTTGCCCGGGAATCATTTGAATACCTTGTATTCCGACACTGCTAAAACGGGCTACGTAAATTTCACGGAAGAGACTGCGCACAACATTGAATTCACCGTGAAAGATTTTAACGGCAACAAAGCAACGTTGAAGTTTCCGGTGATTACCTATTCGTCCCTGGCACAATCAAATTTTCAACCGGTACCTGAAGGAGCTTTGCTGGTGACACCTTTCAAAGGAGTCGCTATTCATAAAACGAATGTCGATATCTCCATTCCTGCAGGAGCAGTTTATGAAAACTGCCTGTTCCTGGCTTCTGAGTCTTCGATGACAAAAGGAGATATCAGTCCGCTTTTTCATATCGGTGACCACTTTGTTGCCGTTCATAACCCGATTTCTGTTGGCATTAAACCGGTGAACCTTCCTGATTCCTTGAAATCAAAAGCAACGATTGTTTCCTTCAATAAGTATGGAGAAAAAATATATGAAGGCGGAAGCTGGACTGAAAAATTTCTCACTGCCAAGGTTCGCCACTTCGGAGATTTTACTATTGCACTTGATACGCTTCCTCCAAAAGTGGTGAAAGAATATTATCCTGCTGATTTGAATTCATCCCGCGGAGCCACGGTTCAATTCAGAGTCTCCGATGATTTGTCAGGCATTAAAAGCTATAACATCATCGTGGATGGAAAATGGGTCTTGACAGAGTATAACAAAAGAGAAGGTTTGTTGATCGGTGACATATCCGGATTTATCCAAAACAAAGATCATCACATTGAATTGACGGTAACCGATGAAAAGGGAAATGAAACTTTTTTCAGAGATACATTCTATTTCTAAAGCAACTCCAGAAAACTGTTTTGAATCATTTTCTCAACATTACTTGCTTCTGAAAACTCTTTCCATCCACATTCAGTTTTAAAAGATACATTCCGGAAGAAATATTTTTATTAGAAAGGTAGATCGGTAAAAATTGTTTGCCGGTTTGTTTTTTATCAGAAGGACTTGAGAATATTTTTTCTCCTGTGAGATTAAATATATCTGCGGAGACTTCTGCTTCACGATCAAGATCATATTCAATCACGATTTTATCGGAAGCAGGATTCGGATAAATATTAAAATCAACTTTCTCGTTTTTCATTGCAGCAATTCCTACCGGATTAAACCGGATGCTGTCACGGTAAATGATTTGAGTTACCCCTCCGCCAGTGGTATTGATCTGAAGCAATGGAATTCCTTTCGCTGTAGCAAGCCATTTGTACTCGATTGCCTCGGGACGAGGAATTTGAAACCCGAACATAAAAGCATCAAGATAAAGTGAGTCTGTTTCATGAATGACTGACTTGACACGAAGCACCGGAAATGTTCCATACGGAGTTGTCAACGATCCCCAACCATCCACCGTATCGATTCTTGTTCGTTGTCCGCCATAATATCCAATCGTTGGAACAGACGCGCCGAATGCTGAAGAATTCATTTTCGTATTACCATAATGCAAAGGAAAATGATACAGTGTATCACCCGGACTATTCACTAAGCCTAAAGGTGCTCCGCTGAAACTTACTCCACCACCTGTTGAAACATATCCTGAAGACGCTTTTTTGAAAAAATCATATTGATAATCTATCGTGAACGTACCTGCGGGTATAGAAGGAGTATTGGATTTTAGTGCAAAGGTTGAATTCGCTAAAAAGTAAAAATTAAAAAGTCCTGTTGACAACACCGATACAAACGTATCAATGGTTTGCGAAGCGGCTGTAAGCTGCGAATAATCCCACGTATAATTTGCTCCTGTAGCTGTTTCATCCATTCCCGGAAACGCAAGACCCATACTCACCCTGAACGTATCGTTGGAAGAAGGCATATCGCTGCTTGCAAGGGTGATTTGTGCAGATGCTGATAACGAAGAAGCTAAAATCATCAATAAGAAAGCGATTGTCGTGTAGATTTTTTTCATAGTATCTTGTTTGGAGAGTAAATATACAATTAGAATTCAATCACCTCAATCAAGGGGATTATTTCCAGTAATTCTTCATTAAATCAACAGACCATTCAGGTTGTTTCACCAAAGAATGAGGAAGGAACTCTTTCATCACAGGCTTTATATCGATCACCGGTGAACCGTTCATGGCATCAAGTCCCTTCACCAGAATCGAACGATCCTTCTTCTCAAGAAACTCAACGATGGTAGCGCCCAACTTGTTTGGTCTCGCTCTTCCTCGCTGAGCAAAGATTCCGGTTAACGGATAGGTTGTATTGTTTCGTGGATGACGCAAATCAAAAACGACATCCATGTCTTTTAGCTGGTGGAAATAAAAAATAATCTCGAGGTGAGAAAAATTTTCAATCCCATTCAAACATGTTGATGGAAGATGATCTGCAAGAATAATTTCAGAAATCACATCTCCCCAACTATCATCATTGGCATTGATCCTTTCGTTGCTGACGAAAGCAATGGGTTGGAGGATTAAAGTATTCGCGTCATTCATTGGTAATGTGATGAGGTACGATTTATATCTCTTACAATTATTAAATGGTTAGATTGTTAAATGGCTGAGAGCAACCAATGAACTTATGAACTATTAAACCATTGAACTAATGAACCATTCTACAATCCATTTTTCAATTCACAGCAATGATTGTAAACTCCGTTCTCCTGTTTTGCGCACGGCCTTCTTCCTTATCGTTCGAAGCAATCGGTTTGCTGTCGCCAAATCCTTTGAAAGACAATCTTGATTCAGGAATTTTATTTGCCACCAGATAATCATACACGGCTTTGGCGCGATTCTCAGAAAGAGTTTGGTTGTGTGGTTTCGCTCCGACATTATCGGTATGACCGCTGATTTCAATTTTCACTTTCGGATTTTTATTCAGGAATGAAATCAGCTTTCCAAGTTCCGCTTTCGATTCATCTTTGATATTAAACTGATCCGTATCGTAAAAAATATTTTTCAACACCACGCTCTCTCCTGCTTTGATCGGATGCAACGGAACATCTTTTAGAAAAGGTTCTTTTGCATTCTTCGGATTCTTCAACTCGAAATTATCAGAGTAAAAAAGATAGCCGTCCTTTGAAACATTGAGCGCATAACTTTTTCCCGCGGGAAGACAAACCAAAAACTCTCCGTTACCTGAATTTGATACGGAACGCATTA
Organism: Bacteroidota bacterium; assembly: GCA_043787975.1. Lineage (GTDB taxonomy): Bacteria > Bacteroidota > Bacteroidia > AKYH767-A > 2013-40CM-41-45 > JAPLDA01. The sequence goes on along the minus strand of JAYVUK010000001.1, from coordinate 111,625 downwards.
CAGGTTTTGCTGTTGCAAGATCAATAAGTTCAAAGCTGGCAACGATTGGCAGCTTTGTATTTGAATCGTACACTTTTCCTTTCATGTAGGTAATCGGTTCCGGTCGAATGGCAGGATACAATTCAAACTGGTATAAATCCAATCCGCCTTTTCCACCGACACGGTCAGAAGCAAAATATGCAATATCACCTGCGGGACTTACCAACAAACTGTTTTCATCATTGGATGTATTGATCGGGTAACCCAGATTGATCGGTTCACCCCACGAACCATCCGGTTGTCGCCTGCTCATGAAAATATCGAGGCCTCCCATTCCCGGATGTCCGTCTGAAGAAAAATACAAGGTCTGGTTATCGGGATGAATGAATACAGATTCTTCATTGCCTGAAGTGTTGATCATATCGCTCAGCGGAACAGGATCACTCCAACGGCTGCTATCATCAATATGCGTAATGAAAATATCCGTGTTCGATTTACCCTCTTTCGACTTAACCTCACGAACAAAATAAAGTGTTCTTCCATCGGAAGAAAAGGAAGGTTGAGTTTCCCATCCACCTGTATTTACAGGTTGACCGAGATTACGTGGCTCCTGGAATTTATTGCCGATCTTTTTTGCAATGAAAATATCGCACCTTCCTTCTCCTTTCCTGTTACCTGCATAACCGCCAATTCTTTCTTCACAAGCTGCAAAAAAAAGATATTGCCCGTCCGCAGAAAGAGAAGGCGCGCCTTCATTACCTGATGTATTCAATTCAGAAAGGTTTTGAGACTGCTGCCAGTACCCGTTTTTAAAATGACTTACGTAAAAGTCGCTTGTAAAAACTTCTCTTCCTCTAAAATCCTTTGCCTTTACTGCTCTCGTGAAAATAAAAGTACTTCCATCTGCTGTAATAGCTGGTAATCGCTCCATACCGTCTGTGTTGATGCTATCACCCATGTTAACAGGATTGAATGGAATCGGGTGCTTTATCGCATCACTGGCAAATTGCGCATTCATTAATAACTGGTTTGACTTTACTGACAACTCCGGCCGAATATCCTTGTAAGAAAGAAATTTTTCGAAATGAACTTTTGCCGAATCGTATTGGGCGATACGAAATTCTATTTTTCCGATCGTGTAATAACTGTTTGGAAAATAATCAGGATTGAGATGAAAGGATTGCTTGAAAGCATCAATTGCTTCATTATATTTCTGTTGCTCTTCGAAAATGTTAGCCCTGAGAATAAGAACATCCACAAACGTAGGGTCTTCTTTGATCGCATCGTCTAAATAATCAAATGCCTTGCTGTAATATTTACCATCCAGACATTTGAGCGCATTCTCAAATGCCTTGATTGCTTTCGCATTGTTACTTGCATACTTACGCTGCGCAGTTACAATGCCGGCATAAAAAAACAGGAAGAGGAGAACGAAAATCTTCCATCTGAAAAAACAGTCGACTGTCGACTGTCGACTGTCGACAGCAGATTCTATTTTCATACTACACCACCGATGCTTCCATCGTAATATTTGTGTTCAGCGCTTTTGATACAGGGCAAGTTGCTTTTGCTTCGGCTGCACATTCTTCAAACTTTTCTTTGGTGATTCCGGGAACTTTTGCTTTCACGACAAGGTGTGAACCGGTGATCGTTCCGGCGTCAATTGTAACGGCCGAAGTTGTTTCGATGGAATCTGGCGTGAAGCCTGCCGCTCCCAATACGAAACTTAATTTCATGCTGAAACATCCGGCATGAGCTGCAGCAATTAATTCTTCAGGATTAGTACCCGTGCCTTCCGCAAAACGGGATTGCCAAGAATATGGAGTCTTGTTTAAAATGTTGCTTTGAGAAGTAAGATGACCACTTCCTTCTTTTCCCGAGCCATTCCATACGGCTGTTGACTTTCTGATGTTCATAGATTAATTAATTGGTGTTTGGATACTTTGATAATTGAGTTCGCAAAAGTAATGAAATTAGAAGACAGGAGTCAGTTCTTAGTTGTTAGTTGTTTTTAGTTTTTAGTTTTTAGTTTTTAAAGTTGGTATATTTGAATAACCTATTTAACTGTTATGAAAAAAATTCTACTTACTTCCTTATTGCTGTTATCAGTTCTTGTATCCTTTTCACAGCACCAGGCCGACAATTGGTTTTTTGGCATCAATGCCGGAATGAATTTTACAACAGGAAGTCCCGTTGCTCTTACCGGCAGCGCAATTAATACATCGGAAGGATGTTCTGCAATTTCCGATTCCGCCGGCAACCTCCTTTTTTATACCGACGGTAGTTCTGTCTGGAATAGAAATCACCAGGTAATGCCAAATGGAACCGGACTTTTGGGAAGCACGACAGCAACACAATCCGCATTGGTTGTTCCCATGCCCGGAAGTTTAACCGTGTATTATGTTTTCACAGTAGATGAAATTGGCGGTCCCAATGGATTCGAGTACTCACTTGTTGATATGACGTTGGATGGAGGACTTGGTGATGTGACTTCAAAAAATAATTTTATTCTCGGCCAAGTAACCGAAAAACTCACTGCCGTTCAGCAAACCGGTACAGCCAATTATTGGGTTGCAGTACATGCATGGGGAAACGATGCATTTTATGTTTACCCTTTAACTACGGCAGGATTGCAGTCACCGGTAATAAGTCATACCGGCATCGTACATGACAGCTCCCAAATCCAATATACGTATGGTCAGATGAAATTTAATCCCTGCGGAAATAGGATTGGTGCTGCCATGGGATATTTAGATACCGTTGAAGTATTTGATTTTGATAATGCATCCGGGCAAGTATCAAATCCTTTCACGTTGCCAATCGGAGCGCATGTCTATGGCTTAGAATTTTCAAACAACAGCAGTAAACTTTATGTGAGCAATTACGATCCGTTCGGAACCTTGGTGCAGTTTGATTTGAGCGTTCCCGATATCGATTCCATTCTTGCTTCAAGAATTGCATTGATCGTAACGCCTGATATTTATGGTTTGCAACTTGCTTCTGACGGAAAAATTTATGTTTGTCACTCGTTTAGCAGCAGCTTAGGTGTAGTCAACTCACCCAACTTGGATGGCTTTGCTGCGGGCTATACTGATTTCGGTTTTGATCTTGACCCTGGCTTCACCGGAATTATGTCGGCTCTAGGTCTTCCGGGCTTTGTTACTTCGTGGTTAAAAAAAGAAGGAGAATGTTTCACCACTTCCGTTCACGAAATAACTGCTGAGAAAAATTTTGTAGTTTTTCCGAATCCGATTCATTCACAAGCAACCATTACGTTGAAAAACAATTACGGAAAAACGAATTTTAAATTAAAAATTTATGACACAACGAGCAGGCTTGTATTGGAAGAAATCATTTATTCAAACGAGTCATTTACACTTTACCGAAAAGATTTGCCTTCGGGAATTTATTTCCTGGAAATAAATGGTGAGAAAGAGAATTATCCTATTCAGAAATTAATTATTGAATAGAGAATCCTGAATCGATCAATACTAAATAACTGATTTGTATAATATGGTAAGCGTAGACACTTTCAGGGAATTCGCTCTTTCCTTTCCTGACGTGGAAGAACATCCGCATTTCAATATTCCATCTTTCAGAATCCGGAAAAAAATATTTGCAACGTTATGGGAAAAAGAAAATAAAGCGATGTTGAAACTGTCATTGGTATCACAATCTGTCTTTTGTTCGTACGACCAGACTATCTTCTACCCTGTTCCCGGTGGTTGGGGAAAACAAGGAGCTACATTTGTGAATCTCAGAAAAGTACGCAAGGATATGTTCAAGGATGCACTGACCACAGCCTATGAAGAAGTCGCTGCAAAAAAGACGATTAAAAAACAACGTTGACCTATTACCGTGCAACTTCTTCGATTCCCTGTTGCGTTTCAATTTCGGGTAAAAGATTTCACAGGATGGGAAAGTGAATGCTCATGCAGAATTAAACGGAAGCAATCGGTTCAAGGGAAAAAACCTCGCTGATGAAAGTTTCTCCCTTGTCAGGAAAATGCATGGTTACTTCTGCAGAAGCAAAATTCATTGCATACGGATAGCAGGTAACTGTACCGTCACCTGCATATTTTCCATCGCAGAACACCCGCACCTGTTGTCCTGTAAATACAGTCATGAATTCGAGGTTTTCAATGTATACTAATTCATCCACATCAATCACTACAAGTTCTGAAAGCAGTTCTGTGTCGAGCTGACCGGATCTAAAAATTTTCGAATACAACGATGGAGCAACGTGTAACTCTCCATTCATAAGGCATCCGTAGTCATCGTGGTTAAATGTTTCGTCTGAGATAATCGAAATCGTATGGTCCATGTTTCAAGTTTTTATGGTTTCAGTTATCTACCTGTACCAATTTCAATACCGTTATTTTAGATTAGATAAATGGCATGATATTTCTGTTCTTTGCAGAAACTAAAACACACAAAAAATGAATATGAAAAATTATTTTCTCATCGGAACGATTTTAATCTTCGTTACCGCCTGTAGCAACCAATCAGAAGTTGATAAAGCAAATCACGAACGTGATTCACTTGCAGCCATCGTAAACCAACGTGATGCTTCACTCTATGACTTTGTTGCTTCTTTCGATGAAGTGGAACGCAACCTTGATTCAATTGCTGTCAAGCAGAACATTGTAAGTAAAAGCACTGAAAATGCTACCGAGTTTAAAGCTTCTTCGAAGGATCACATCAATGCCCAGATTGCAGCTATCAACGATCTGATGGATCAAAACCGGAAAAAACTTGCTTCGCTCAACGCAAAGCTAAAAAGTGTAAACGGTAAAAATGCACAACTTCAAAAAATGATTCAGACATTGAATGAACAGCTCACGCAAAAGGATAAAGAACTTGCTGAACTGAATGAAAAACTTGCAGGACTGAATGCACAGGTTACTTTGCTCCAGACTTCCGTGGAGACCCTGAATCAAAATGTTTCTGAAAAAACAACTGCCTTGCACACAGCGTACTATGTTGTCGGCAAACAAAAAGATTTAGAGGAAGCAAAAATTATCGATCGTACAGGCGGATTGCTTGGAATCGGAAAGACTGCAAAACTCAGTGCAAACGTTGATAACAGTAAATTCACCCGTGTTGATTATACTCAGATGGGCAGCATTCCTGTTGATAGCAAAAAAATGAAGATGGTGACTACGCATCCTGCAGGTTCTTATACCATTGACAAAGACGGGAAAGATGTTGTAAAAAGTATTCTCATTACCGACCCTGAAAAATTCTGGAGCGCGTCAAAATATCTTGTCGTGGTAAAAGACTAATTTTTTTTTGCGTTTCGACATGTTCTTCAAAATAAAAAGACCATCCTTTATATATTAAAGGATGGTTTTTAATTTTTGTTCAATTCCTTGAATCAATCTTCTTCTCTAATCCGCTTATCTTTGAAAGTAGTAAGAAATTTCAGTAAGTATATATTTTACTTCTCATTAAACCTGATGTATTCATCAATCAACAATTGCAAATAGGATTTTCCTTCATTGAGATACAAGTCGTTTTCACTTAAAGAAAGCGAATCATTCATTACTGAAATTACTTTTTTCAATTTATGATCATACACCAACTGTTGACGGTCATTGATCCATCCGAATCCATCATCGAATGAATAAAAAGCATAGGCCGGTGATCCCGCATTAAACATATCATTACTCCAGTGAAACCGGTCGTATTTCAATTGCAACATGGAAAGAATGGTTGCCGGAAAATCGACCTGCGATGCAATACGATTGTACGTTTGCCCTTTGTATTCCTGCTTCAAGGCGCCACCGAGTAATAGAAACGGAATTCGATGACGGGCTGCAGAATTGTATTCAAACCCGGAAGGACATTTATGCGCATGATCGGCTACAACCGCGATCAGGCTGTTATTATACCAAGATTGCTTCTTCATTCCTTCAATAAATTCAGCAAGACATTTATCTGTGTAATGAACTGTATTGAGATAGTCGTTGCACCAATCTCCTACTTTACTCGGGACAATTTTTTCAACATCTGCATCAAAAGGTTCATGATTGGTGGATGTCATCACAATTGAAAAGAAAGGTTCCTTTGTTTCTTTCATATCGGAATTAAAAAAACTGAAAAGTTCTTCATCATAAGCACCCCATTTGGTTCTCCGTCTATATGTAAAATCATCTTCGCCAATTATTTTGTCGAAAGCCATCGCCTGCAGGTAACTTCCGGTAAAAGCGAAATGCAGGTTGCCGCCATAGTAATACGATGAAACGTATCCAACAGAATCAAGCGATTGAGCAAGGCCGGGCATCCGATCAAATTTTCCAAACTGTTGAATGATGGAGGTTGTCGGCTGTGATGGAAAGCCACTTACCAAAGCTGCAAGCCCTTGCTCGGTGCGATAACCGGGTGTATAGAAATTTGTAAACAACAGTCCTTCTTTCGCAAGTTCTGTAAACTGCGGAGCAATTCCCTTTCTTCCACCAAGCGGTTCAATGACTTCCGCACTAAAACTCTCCAGCATGATAAGAATAATATTGGGACGGTTTGTTGTAAGAATATGAATGGAAGAATCACGGACTAGCTTACTTAAATCATGTATGATTTGATTTGCTCTTTCAGGAGGAAAATAAGAATACGGATTTTCCTTTATCGCAACAGGATCTGTAACGGCATGAATAAAATTCCACGAACTGTTTACAGCTGCCTGGTTGAGCACTGCATGGCGTGAAAAATAAGTCCATGATTTGTCGAGTGGAAACCTTTGAAGACCCCCACGTATACCAACAACAAGAACAAATGGCATAAGTAGAGTCCAGGCAATTTTTTGAACAACAGATATCTTAATTGAAATTTCAACTCTGAAATATGCATTGAACAAACGAATAAATAAAAAACACTGAATCAAAAAAACGAGTAGGAGAATTAAGAAATGAATGCTCCAGACGCTTGCAGTTGCTTCCTTCGGGTAAGCGAGATACGAAATCGCCTTCTGGTTAATTCGCGTTCCCCAGGTTTCATACAAGGCAATGTCGCAGGCATTGATGAATGTCGAAAGAAAAATAATAACCCTGAAATAATGCCCGGATATTTTCAAGAGAAAGTCTCGCTGCCAAAAAATATAAATACTAAAAAGAATAAACGGAATAATTAAAACAGCAAAGCAGGAAGCTACATCCATGCTGAATGAATGCCTGAACACCAAAAGGATTTCGCTGAAAGAGATTCCCTTCAATGCATCAACCTGGAACAAAAGAAAGATGATCCTTTCAGAAAGAAAGAAAATCATGATGAAGAGAAAAAGTTTCAGGGTATACTTGAGAAGACTTTTCATAAGAAATAAATGAAACGAGGATAGATAGACGTTTTTTAAAAGAATGTAGCAAAACTAAAAACTTAAATCATACAAGACCTAATTCCGATTCCAAAACTTATCTTTGCCGCCTGATGAACACACAACGGACCGTTGCCTTTTATACGCTCGGCTGCAAACTCAATTTTGCCGAGACTTCCACCATTGCCCGTAACCTGAAAGAGAATGGTTACAGCAAAGTTGAATTTGAAAATGCTGCTGATGTGTACATCATCAACACGTGTTCTGTCACTGAAAATGCTGATAGGGAATGCCGCGCTGTTGTTCGCAAAGCGTTGCATCACAACCCTTCGGCATATGTCACTGTCATTGGTTGTTATGCGCAGTTGAAGCCAGAGGAAATTGCTTCTATCGAAGGCGTTGATCTGGTATTGGGAGCAACAGAAAAATTCAACATCGCTCAATACCTGGATCATATCCACAAAAAAGAAATTGCTGAAATTCATTCGTGTGAAGTGGAGTCGGCCGATTTTTTTATCAGTTCTTATTCATTGGGTGATCGCACACGCGCTTTTCTCAAAGTACAGGACGGATGCGATTACTCATGTACGTATTGTACCATTCCCCTGGCTCGCGGAGCAAGTCGAAGTGATTCCGTTGAACACGTTGTTAAGGAAGCAAAAGAAATTGCAGCAAAAGGTGTCAAGGAAATTGTGCTGACAGGAGTGAATATCGGGGACTTCCGAGGCAGTCGGCATTTGGCAGTCGACGGTCGTCAACAATTGTCAGGAACTACAAACGATGTCTCATTGAGCGAAGTCGACGCATGGATTTCGGAAACAGGAAACAGGAAACAGGAAACATTTCTAGATTTGATAAAAGCACTTGATCAGGTTTCCGGGATCGAACGCTTCCGTATCTCATCCATCGAACCAAATCTTTTAACGGATGAAATTATTGAGTTTGTTGCATCCTCTAAAAAATTCGTTCCGCATTTTCATATTCCGCTTCAAAGTGGCTCTGATAAAATACTGAAATTAATGCGCAGAAGATATCTAAGAGATTTGTATTCGGAACGTGTTCAAAAAATAAAATCATTAATGCCGCATTGTTGCATCGGTGTCGATATAATTACAGGATTTCCCGGAGAAACTGAAGCTGATTTTCTCGACACCTACAATTTTATCAATTCACTTGATGTCTCTTATTTGCATGTGTTCACCTATTCTGAACGTGACAATACAGAAGCGCTGAAGATAAAGGAAGTGGTTCCAATTCACGAAAGAAAGAAGCGGAACAAAATGCTCCGTATCCTTTCCCAAAAAAAATTAATCAACTTCTATCATCAGCATCTCGGGGAAATACATACGGTACTATTTGAGAGTGAAGAAAAAGACAGTATGTTGCATGGTTTCACTGAGAATTACATCAAAGTGGCAATTCCGTTTGATGGAACATTCCTTCGACAATTGGCGAAAGTAGAATTGCAACGTATAAGTGAAGAAGGAATCGTAATCGGTGAGTTGGTTAATTCATATCAGATGGCATAATGATCAATTCCTTAATTTCAACTATTCAATTTACAGATTTCAATCTTACCTCATTTATAATTTATAATTCATAACTCCAAAAGGTGTATCCAACCATATCCGATTTATTGAAGGACCTTTTCGGAATTAACATTCCGCTTCCGATTCAATCATTCGGATTTTTTGTAGCTATTTCATTTCTGCTTGCGGCTTATACACTCACCATTGAACTGAAACGGAAAGAAAACCAGGGCTTGCTAAAACCGCTTTCTAAAAAGACACTTCGTGGAGAGCCGGCAAAAATTTCAGAACTGATTTTTTCAGGTGTGATCGGGTTCATCATCGGCTATAAACTCATTCACTTTATTTTTAATTACCATGACCTGGTTGCAAATCCGCAACAGGCGTTACTTTCCGGAGACGGGAATCTGATCGGAGGCATTTTAGCAGGAGGAGTTTCCGCCTTTTTGAAATACCGTGAGAAAGAAAAAACAAAAAAGGAAAAACCGGAATGGGTGGAAGAAACAATTCATCCGTATCAATTGGTCGGTAACATAACCATGTTGGCTGCCGTTGCAGGTTTGCTCGGAGCAAAAATTTTTCACAACCTGGAGAACCTGGATGATTTTGCGAAAGATCCGGTTGATGCATTACTTTCATTCAGCGGTTTGACGATGTATGGAGGTTTGATAGTCGGTGGAGCTGCGCTGATCTGGTATGGCAAAAAAAATGGAATTGCTCCCTTGCACAATTGCGATGGAAACGCTCCGGGTTTAATGCTGGCATATGGTTTTGGAAGAATCGGTTGCCAGGTTGCAGGTGACGGAGATTGGGGAATTGTAAACAATGCTCCTAAGCCTGGTTGGATGAGCTTTCTGCCGGACTGGTTCTGGAGTTATCGTTATCCGCACAATGTAGTTAGTGAAGGAATTCCGATTCCGGATTGTGTCGGAAAACATTGTTTCATGCTGGATCAACCCGTCTTTCCTACTCCACTTTATGAAAGCATCGTTTGCATTGCGTTTTTCTTTTTTCTCTGGAGCATGAGAAAAAAATTCACCGTTCCGGGAATGATGTTCTCTGTGTATTTGTTGCTGAATGGTATCGAGCGTTTCTTCGTTGAACTGATTCGCGTCAATACAAAATACCATGTGAATGGATTTGCGTTTACGCAGGCACAACTCATTTCTTCCTGCCTCATTCTGCTCGGTGTTTTTGGTATTTTTTATTTCAGGAAGAAAAAATATTCTGCTTAAAATATTTTGGATCCGAAAATGTCATCTCTATTTCAAAATAAATATAGAATTCCTTCCGCCCGGTTACAAACATGGAATTATTCAAATGAAGGAATGTATTTCATTACGATATGTACCTTAAACCGTGAAAATTATTTTGGAGAAATTACGGATAACGGAAAAATACAATTATCAGAATTGGGGAAAATTGCAGAAATCCAGTGGATGAAAACCATTGATTTACGTCCGGATATGAATTTGGAATTGGGTGAATGTGTTGTGATGCCGAATCATTTTCATGGAATTATTATGATTGGAGAAAATAAATTCAACGTAACCCGTAGAGACGCCATGCATGGCGTCTCTACAAACAAATTCGGGCCACAATCAAAAAATATCGCATCCATTATTCGAGGTTATAAATCGGCCATAACCACCTATGCCAGGAAAAATAAAATAGTGTTCGAATGGCAAGCGCGATTTCACGATCATATCATTCGTTCCACGGAAGAATATTATCACATCTCTAATTATATCATAAACAATCCGGTCGAGTGGAACAAGGATATATTTTCCAATACTGCTAATTGAAAAATCAATATGGAACTTCAATCTCTTTGTAACAGTGTTTGCGAATTGGCAAAACAAGTCGGTGAATTTATTCGCACCGAACGGAAAACTTTTTCACAGGCTTCTATTGAATACAAAGGCACAAACGATCTAGTATCGTATGTTGACAAAACAGCTGAACAAAAGTTAGTCGATGGATTGAGCAAGTTATTGCCTGAGTCCGGTTTCATCACAGAAGAAAACACATCCAACTTAAAAGGGAAAACCTACCAATGGATCATTGATCCGCTGGATGGGACCACCAATTTTATTCATGGAGTTCCGTGTTATTGCATCAGCATTGCATTGATGAAAGAAGAAACACTTGCGATCGGTGTCATTTACGAAGTCAATCTTGATGAATGTTTTTATGCATTTGAACATGGAGGAGCTTTTCTGAATGGAAATAAAATTTCTGTTTCATCAGTCAGCAAATTAAAGGACTCGTTGCTTGCAACCGGTTTCCCCTATTCCAATTATTCCCGGATGAAAGAATACATGGACGTATTCAATCACTTCATGCACAACACACATGGTTTGCGAAGGCTAGGTTCTGCCGCTGTTGATCTCGCTTATGTTGCCTGCGGACGGTTTGAAGGTTTTTATGAATACGGCTTGAACTCGTGGGATGTAGCTGCCGGAACAATTATCGTAAAGGAAGCCGGCGGAAAAGTATCTGACTTTTCAGGAAAAAATAATTTTATTTTCGGCAGAGAGATCGTTGCTTCCAATGAAAAAATTGCCAAAGAATTCCTTGAAGTCATACAGGAAAAATTTCCACAGAAGAATAATTAATCACCATGAAAATCATTCTTACCGGAGCAACCGGAATGGTTGGCTCAGAAGTGTTGAAACTGGCCATCGCTGATCCTGAGATCACACACATCACTGCTATTGTGAGAAACAACATTGACTTTTCACATCCAAAATTAACAACAGTCTTTCATGAAAATTTTTTAGCCTATTCTGCTTTAGAAAATATTTTCAGGAATAGTGACGCTTGCATCTGGTGTCTTGGAATCTCACAAACGTTGGTGAGCAAAGAAGAATATCACGTGATCACGTACGATTATACAGTGGCGGGAGCCACTGCCATGCTAAAAGCAAATCCGTTCATTTCATTTTTATTTCTGAGTGGATCAGGCGCTGATTCAAAGGAAAAAAGCAGAACTCTTTTTGCGCGTGTAAAAGGAGAAACTGAAAACGCCTTGTTGGATCTTGCGTTTAAAAAAATTTACATCGCCCGACCAGCCGGGATAAAGCCTGAACACATTAAGAAGAGTGCGCCGTGGTACGAAAAACTATTTTTTCGATTGTATCCCTTTTTGAAAGTTGTAATTCCATCGATGGTTATCACCTCAGAGGAGTTAGCGAAAGCAATGTTGCACATTGTTAAAAACGGTTCTGATAAAACGATTGTTGAAAGCGGTGAACTGAAAAAGTTAGTATAGCGTTTACTGTTTCCAGTTTACAACTGGCTGCAACTGTGAACTGTAAACCGTAAACAATTTTATTTCTCATTAATCCCATACGTCAGCTCCGACTGAAACCGCTGATCACGTACTCCAAGTTTTTCCGCGGATGCTTTGGAAACTTTGATAACAGTGTTGTCATTGTCGCCGGTGTCAGGAAGTTTTCCGACAACCTTTACAAAAACGGCTCTCTTGTTCATCCTGTTTGTCACTTTGATGATGGTACCAACAGGTGCAGTTCTATGCAACGCAAAATATTTATTAGGATTTATATTCTCATCATCAATCCAGGTTGCAACACCCTGTTCAGAAACCTCTTTCCTGCTTAGCGCCACAAACGATTTTTTTATTGTTAGCGTCTCTGCATTTGTCTTATTCTCAGCCGTTGACTTTAAACCTGCTGTATCGGCTTTAATTCCTTTTTTATTTTCTGCTCCAAACAAAGGAGTTTCCTTTTCGATGACTTCTTTTTTTTCAGCCGGTACCGCCTTCTTCTCTTCCGCCAATACCTGTTCAGCCTTCATTTTAACCTTTGTCTTCTTGTAACCGATAATAAACTGTTCACCATTTTTCAGGTCGTTCGACTGAAGATGATTCCATTTTTTCAGATCAGCCGTTGATACTTCATATTTTTTAGAAATCGAATACAATGTTTCTTTCGATTTTATCTTATGATAAACCGGCTCCTCCTGTTCCTTCTGAATATAATTTTTCTGGTTGCGCGGATCATTCAACTTTGCTTTTCCTGCGGGAATAAGAATGATCTGGCCGATATGAAGTATATCATCCACTTCCTTATTGGCAAGCCTGATGTCGGCATATCCGACTCCGAATTTCCGGGCGATACCGTACCATCCGTCGTGTTCCTCCACCTTGTATTCAATAAATTTTTTATTGTTCAGTTGTTTAACTCCAACGGAATCAACAGGCACGGGAGCAGCAAACAATCCTTCCATCACGATGATCATCAATACAACCAGCAATGCAAATGCTTTTTTCATTTTATTCGGTATCATTTTGCAAAATTACCTGAACGGATTTAACCGCCTGATGTTTCATGCATTAGTAATAAACATCTTTATCAACAAGGAGTTCAGGAAATTTTCACTTGCTGAACGGCCGTTTTTTTTATACGCAAAAGCATCAATCCTAAAAACGTAATGGCTCCGTTCAAAATCAGTAATTCAAAACCAAACTTATAGCCATTGAACCAGCCGGGTGCGTTATCGTTTATAATCCAGCAAATAACAGGTGACAGTAGGCATACTACCGGAACAAATTTATCTTTCACATCTGCCTTCATAAAAAATCCGAAGGCATACAATCCCAGCAACGGGCCGTACGTATATGTAGCAGCTTTGAAAAGTTTGGTGACAACTGAATCATCATTGATAACCCTGAAAATTGTAACTGTCAGCAAAAGAACAATGGCAAAACTCACATGTACTATGTAACGAATTCGTTTTCGTTTCTCATCATTCAGTTTTTCATTTTTGTTGATTCCAAGAAAATCAAAACAGAAAGCCGTTGTTAAAGCAGTGAGTGCACCATCTGCACTTGGATAAGCGGCCGAAATCAGTCCGATGACGAACAGTAAACCCGGAATGGTTCCAAGATAATGTAAGGCCACATTCGGAAACAAATCATCGGTATGTTTCGGATCGATAGCAATATTTTTTTGTGTTGCATAAAAACAAAGTACCGCTCCCAATACCAGGAAAAGTAAATTCACAAAAAACAATACGACCGCAAAAGTGAACATGTTCTTTTTTGCTTCCCCAATATTTTTACAACTTAGATTTTTTTGCATCATCTCCTGATCCAGTCCGGTCATTGCAATCGCGATGAATGCGCCACCAAGAAAATGTTTCCAGAAATAATTCGGTGCTAAAAAATCGTGAACAATCGTCTTTGAATAATCACTGTTGTTCACCTTTGTCACCAGGTCTCCAAAACTTAATCCGAGTTGTTTTGAAATCATCACCACACTTAATATCACTGCAAGCAGCATGAACGTAGTTTGCAACGTATCGGTCCACACAATGGTCTTTACTCCACCTTTGTAAGTATAAAGAAGAATGAGTGCGATGAAAATTCCGACTGTAACATAAAACGGAATTCCCCACTGATCAAAAACAAACGTCTGCAACACATTCACGACAATAAAGACCCTGAATGATGCTCCGATCACACGTGATAAAATAAAAAAGAACGATCCTGTTTTATATGACCAAAATCCAAAACGCTGTTCAAGATAGGTATAAATGGAAGTCAGGTTGCGTTTATAAAAAACAGGCATCAGGATCAAAGCGATCACCGAATAACCGACCAAATAACCCATCACAACCTGCATGTAAGAAAACTGCGTCGTAGCAACAGCGCCCGGAACTGACATAAACGTAACCCCGGAAAGTGAAGCGCCAATCATTCCATAGGCAACCACATACCAACGCGATGACCGGTTACCAATGAAATAAGATTCATTGTCGGCGTTGCGGCTGGTAAGCCAGACAACAAAAAAAAGCAATGCTGAATAGGCAAGAACACAAATGAGTATGAGAGTCGATGACACAGGGATAGTTTACGGTTTACAGTTTACAGTTTACAGTTTATGGTTTATGGTTTACAGGAATGATCTGGCAATTTTCCAATTTCCATTTTTCTAATTTCTCATTTCTAATAATGGTTGCGGAACCAAGAGTAAGTAAGTATTTTAGCAGAGAAATAATTTCTAAGTGCTTCACAATTTATCAACACGAAATTTTGACTAACTATTCATCAAAAATATTAGAGGAAGCGGTCAGTGAATTCGCAAAATTGCCGGGTATTGGAAGAAGAACCGCCTTGCGACTGGTGCTTCATCTTTTAAAACAATCTCCTGATGAAGTGGAAAAATTTGGTCACACGTTTCTCCGCTTACGCAATGAAATCAGGTATTGTGTCGAATGTCACAACATTTCAGAAACAGAAGTTTGTTCCATTTGCTCCAATCACAAACGTGATGCATCACTGATTTGTGTGGTGGAAGATGTGCGTGATGTGATTGCGATTGAAAACACCAATCAGTTCCATGGTAAATATCACGTGCTCGGGGGAATCATTTCTCCGATGGATGGTATCGGCCCAAGTGATCTGAATGTGGATACCTTATTAAATAAAATCGCATCGGATAAAATCAATGAAGTAATCATGGCGCTAAGCGCGACCATGGAAGGTGACACCACTGTCTTTTATCTCTACAAAAAAATATTTCAGTTAGATTGCGGTGACTTAAAATTTTCTACCATCGCCCGCGGTGTTTCCATCGGTGATGAACTTGAATACGCTGATGAAGCAACACTCGGCCGGTCCATTGTGAACAGGACGCTGTATGAAAATAGTCTCGTGAAGTAATTTTCAGAATTTGCAAATTAGCAGATGTGAAGCTGTGCAAATATGCCGTCTCAATATTCAAATTTTTAGATTCATCGCTATGGAAGAAAAGAAAAACCTGATTGTTGATTTAACTTTTGCTTTTGCGATAGGAATAATCGAATACTGTGAACTTCTTGAAAGTAAAAGAAAATACATCATGGCGAATCAGCTATACAGATGTGGTACTTCGATCGGTTCAAATGTAAAAGAAGCGCAAAGCGCAGAAAGCAAAGCAGATTTTATTCATAAAATGAAAATCGCAGACAAAGAAGCGGAAGAAACGGAATATAGATTACAACTTTGCAAGAATTCAAAAAATTATCCTGAATGTGATCAATTAATTGAAGATTTAAAAAATATAAAGAGAATAATTGGAAAAATTATTTCTTCATCAAGAAAATAATTTTTCCAATTACTCCTTTTGGTGCAGCATTCACATTTGCACATTTGCAAATCTCCACATCATTTTACCACTTCAATCAGTGTTGACGCTGTCCCCGAATCTGTTCGCACAAGGCAAATATATTTTCCCGCAGCAATATCAGTTAAGTCAATGGATTCCTCTTGTCTTCCAGCGCTCATACGTTCATGCGTCCGTGTATACATTTTCCTTCCTCCAAAATCAAACAAGCTAATGTTCACTGTCGAAGTACTCTTCAAAGAATAACTCAACACGGTTTTATTAACAGTCGGATTTGGAAAAGCTTTCAGACATATTGCATCAACAGTATTTTCCGTAACTCCAACCAAATTGTTTGTCAGCTGTACATCATCCAACAGGAAATAGGTGCCAATGTGAGTGCCGGTGCTTGTTGCAGTGGTATCTACGACCGTAAAATAAATCAGGCAGTTAGCCGGTCCAGTTCCTGAATAAGCAATGGGTATGGCTACATGCACATACGTATTTGTATTGGTCCCGATGATCGTGCCCGTATAACCAATTACTGAATGTGCTGCGTCATAGATAAAGCCGAACATTTCAATGGCGTCATTTGACACACCACTATTTAGTTTATACCAGAATTCAAGTGTGGTAAATGCCTGGCTCACAGGAAAACCATACGTTGAATCAGAAGATACAACAGGAGTATAAGGAGTCCCGCTAAAACTGATCACATCAGCACGAGCACTTGAACTTCCTGAATGCGCATCAGCAGATTGTGAAACACAAACGTTTCCGACAAAGCTATTGGTTAACCAATAATCCGGATCTCCGACTGTCCAGTTTTCAAAACCGGGATTCAAAACATTTTGAGAATGCGATTGACTCAACGCAGACACAATTATTAAACAAGTAAGTAGTAGTTTTTTCATGATGTGTGTTTTAGTCCGGCTAAGGTAGAAAATAATTCTTGTGAAACTGGTCAATTAATTTACGAAGCTTTCGTTAGATCAATTCCCTTATCGTTAAAATTAATTAGGTTTGCGATCGGCTAATCAGCCCGTCTGCAAATTATCAAATCTTCAAATCCGTCGTGAAGCTATCGGTTGTCATTGTCAATTACAATGTGAAATATTTCCTTGAGCAATGTCTTCATTCTGTACTGAAGGCGTCTGCAAAAACGGATACTGAGATTTTTGTCGTGGACAATAATTCAGTGGATGGTTCCATTGACATGGTTGAAAAAAAATTTCCCGACGTAAAATTAATCCCGAACAAAGACAACAAAGGATTTTCAAAGGCAAACAACCAGGCCATCGAGCTTTCAACAGGTGAATATATTTTGTTGTTGAATCCGGATACCATTGTCGAGGAAGATACCTTTGGGAAAATTGTCCGCTTCATGGATGCTCATCCTGAAGCCGGAGGGCTCGGCGTAAAAATGATTGACGGTAGCGGAAAATTTTTACCCGAATCAAAACGCGGCTTGCCTACTCCGACCGTTGCATTTTATAAAATGTTCGGTTTGGCAAAATTATTTCCGCGATCAAAAACATTTGGCAAGTATCATCTCTCCTATCTCGATCAAAATAAAATTCATGAAGTGGATGTGCTTGCAGGAGCATTTATGCTTCTCAGGAAGTCTGTATTGGATAAGATCGGGTTGCTGGATGAAACATTCTTTATGTATGGTGAGGACATCGACTTATCCTATCGCATTACCCAAGCCGGATTTAAAAATTATTATTTCCCTGAAACACGCATCATTCATTACAAAGGCGAGAGCACCAAAAAAAGCAGTGTGAATTATGTGTTCGTGTTTTATAACGCGATGATCATTTTCGCGCAAAAACATTTTTCAAAAAAGAACGCATCTCTTTTTTCTTTCATCATCCGGATTGCCATTTACCTGCGCGCAGGTTCTGCCATCGCCGTCCGCTTTTTCAAAAAAATCATTTTTGTTTTGCTGGATGTACTCATTCTTTTCGCAGGAATGACGTTTCTAAAGAATTACTGGAGTGAGAACATGTTTGTGAATTATCCTGACACGTTCATTCTCTTTGCCGTTCCCTGTTATATTTTTGCATGGATCGTAGCTGTTTATTTCAGCGGTGGATATGATCAGCCGGTACGATTGCAAAAAATCATTCGTGGAATTTTCGGAGGAACCATTTTAATTCTCGTCATCTATGCATTGCTCCCTGAATCGTTTCGTTTCTCGCGTGCGTTGATTTTATTGGGTGCCATTTGGGCGAGCATTTCTATGATTGTTTCCCGACTCATCATCAACCTTTTTCACTGGAATGGTTTCATGCTTGAAAGCAATGCACGGAAACGCCTGCTAATTGCAGGCGATGAAGAAGAAGGAAGCCGTGTGTTATCGCTTTTAAAGTTATCAGGTTCCACACATAATTTTATTGGCTTTATAAAACCAACAGTTGATTCAATTCCGAACGGCTCAGGAAAATCAATTCCCGAATTTGAAAAATATGTTCTTGGAACTTCTGAAAGATTCGGGGAGATCATGGAAGTATATTCGATTGATGAAGTAATTTTTTGCGCGAAGGATATTCCGTCGAATCAAATTATCAACTACATGTCAGTTTCCACGATGAAGGAAGTTGAATATAAAATTGCACCTCCTGAAAGTTTGTTCATCATCGGCAGCAGTTCCATTGACAATCCCGGAGAACTGTACGTCATCGACATCAACAGCATTTCAAAAAATGTAAACAAAAGGAACAAGCGCGTGATAGATATTTTATTGAGTCTCGTGTTTTTAGTTGCAAGTCCGGTTCTGATTTTTCTTCAGAAAAATCCAATCGGTTATCTGAAAAACATTTTTACTGTGTTGATTGGAAAAATTTCGTGGATTGGTTATTACTCTCAAATTGAATCGGCAAATAATAATTTACCTAAAATCAGGAATGGAGTTTTAACTCCTCTTGATCTTTTCTCAGATAAAAAACTCGACGAACAAACCATTCATCGCCTGAATTCTTTGTATGCGAAAGATTATCACGTCAATATTGATTTGAAAATAGTGAAAAAAGGTCTACAAAAGTTGGGCAGATAATCGATTCTCTTATCATTTTAATTTCTAATTTTGTCCGTCTGTTTGCTTAACCGTAAACTGTAAACCGTAAACCTGAAATGATTCAAATGATAATGCCCAAGATGGGCGAAAGTGTTGCAGAAGCAACTATATTAAAGTGGCTGAAAAAGGAAGGCGATAGAATTGAAGCCGATGAAACGGTTCTCGAAATTGCAACCGACAAAGTAGATTCAGAAATTCCTTCTCCTGCTGCCGGAGTTCTTTCTAAAATATTATTTGAAGAAGGACAAGTCGTAAAGGTCGGTGAAGTAATTGCGCTGATTGCTGCAGAAGGCGAAGTTGCTCAAACTTCAGCTCCTGCTCCATCAACTCCCGCATCTAAATCAATTTCTTCCAATGGAACTGCGGAGAAAAAAATTCCTGTTCCTTCGGCAACCACTTCTACTCCTTCTTTAGTAAGTATTTCTTCCGAAATAATTTCTAAATCATCTTCCGGAAAATTTTATTCTCCGCTGGTGCGCAACATCGCAAAGCAAGAAGGAATTGCCATGTCGGAGCTGGAATCCATCAAAGGTTCCGGTATGAATGAACGTGTTACCAAAGAAGATCTTCTAAAGCATATTCAACAAAAAGGAAAGACAACTGTTCAGCAACCGGTTCCTGTTGTTGCAATTCCTTCCCAACCTTCTTATTCTTCTCCTTCAATCTCCGTGAGTGGAAATACAGAGATTATCGAAATGGATCGCATGCGAAAACTTATTGCCGATCACATGGTGATGAGTAAACATACTTCTCCGCACGTTACTTCGTTTGTGGAAGCGGATGTAACCAATTTGGTGAAGTGGAGAGAGAAAGTGAAAAATGATTTTGAAAAACGTGAGAAAGAAAAAATCACGTATACACCCGTTTTCATTGAAGCCGTTGTGAAAGCCATCAAAGATTTTCCGATGATCAATGTATCCGTTGATGGAACAAAAATTATCATCAAGAAAGACATCAACATCGGAATGGCAACTGCATTGCCGTCAGGGAATTTGATTGTTCCTGTTATAAAGAAAGCCGACTACCTGAATCTGACAGGCATCACAAAAATGGTGAACGATCTTGCATCACGTGCACGCAACAACAAACTGAAGCCCGAAGAAATCCAGGACGGAACATTTACCATTACCAATGTGGGAACCTTTGGAAACGTGATGGGAACTCCGATCATCAACCAGCCGCAGGTTGCTATTTTGGCGCTGGGAGCTATTCGCAAAAAGCCCGCTGTCATTGAAACTCCACAAGGTGATAGCATCGGCATCCGTCACATGATGTTTCTTTCTTTGTCCTACGATCATCGTGTTGTGGATGGTTCGTTGGGTGGAAGTTTTCTCAAACGCATCGCTGATTACCTTGAACAATTTGATGTAAACAGAATCATCTGATTCCGTCAACAACAGGACTTTCCGTTTTTCAATTTCAAAATTCCAATTAACACGTGAGCAATATTCTATTCAATTCCCCATCAGCGAAAAAATTTCTGTCTGTATTATTTTTTGTGAGTGCCGGTTTGTGCTCGAATGCTCAAAAAGCAAAAACACATACACTCACTGCGGAAGAAGTCAAGGTTGCGAAAAAAGATGCCGGTTCCTTTTTTAATGCCGGAAATTACAACAGCGCTTTAAAAGGTTACCAGGAAGTGATCAAAGATGATCCGAATAATCCTGAAGCGAGTTACCGTTTGGGTATTTGTTATCTTCAAACCAATGTGAACAAGGCAAAAGCCATTGAATATTTTGAAGCGGTCGCGAAATCAAAAACGCCTCGCAAAGAAACACAATACTTTTTAGGTCTTGCATACATGTATGCTGAACGGTGGGATGATGCCATCAAAGCTTATGAAGATTACAAAGTGAATGCGCATTCAAAACCGATCATTGATTTTTTAGATGTCGAACGTCAAATCGAAATGTGCAACAATGCAAAGGAACTGACAAAGCATCCTGTCAATGTCACATTTGAAAATGTTGGCAAAGCTATCAACACACCGTTCCTTGAATGCAACCCGCTTGTTTCAGCCGACGGAAAACTGCTGGTGTTCACTACACGAAGGAAAGGAAATATGGGTGGTTTCATTGCAGATTTGGGAATGTATTCATCCGATGTTTATTTTTCTATGTTGAAAGATACCGGTTGGTCGAAAGCGAAAAGTGTGGGTGCTGCCATCAATACAGAATGGGATGAAGAGTGCGTCGGCTTATCCGCCGATGGAAATTTAATGCTCATCTTTCTCGACAATATAGATGCATCAAGTGATATTGCATCTTCTATACTGAAAGGGAAAACCTGGCTGAAGTCCATGTTGGTGGAACCTCCTGTGAGTACAAAGTCTATTGAAACCGCAGCTTCAATTTCATTGGACGGATCAACAATTTATTTTGCAAGCGAACGAAAAGGAACACTTGGAGGCAGTGATATTTTTATGTCGAAACGAAAAGACGATGGTGCATGGGGAGAACCAACGGATCTTGGTTCGGTGATCAATAGTCGTTACGATGAAGATGCGCCGTCCATTTCAATCGATGGAAAAACACTTTACTTCAGTTCCAAAGGTCATAACAGCATGGGTGGTTATGATGTTTTCCGTTCTGTGTTTGACGAATCATCAGGAAAATGGAGTGAGCCCGTGAATGTCGGTTACCCGATTAATACGGCTGAGGACAATCTCTTCTTCTCGATGACCGGCGATCTAAAGCACGCGTACATTGCTTGCATGCGTGAAGGAGGATTTGGTGATAAAGATATTTACCAGGTTACGTATAACGATACGACTGATCATCCCTTTCTTGCGTTGATTTCCGGAATTGTTTCTTCGGAGTCCAATACAAAAGTTGAAATTACAAAAGCAACGCTTGCCAGTAAATCAGATGGCAAAGTGTTAATGGTTTACCGGCCTGCTTCACCGGGAAATGAATTTATTTTTTCAGCAAAGCCCGGTGAATATGTGCTGACCGTTGAAGGCTTTAATTTTCAACCGTATGTTGCCGACATGTCAATCGAAAATGAATTCCCGTTGAAGAACATTGAGAAAAAAGTAACGGTAAAGACCGGAAAGCAATAACTAATAACTAATAACTAAGAACTAAGAACTAAGAACTATTTAAATGACACAGTTAAAACTTACCCGTCCGCTCGTTTTTCTCGATCTTGAAACAACAGGAGTCAATGTTGGTGCAGATAGAATTGTAGAAATATCCTTGTTAAAAATTCACCCGAACGGAAATCGCGAATCAAAGACACTGAAAGTTAATCCGACCATTCCAATTCCACCTGAAACTACAGCCATTCATCACATCGCTGACGAAGACGTAAAGGATTGTCCGACATTTAAAGACATAGCGAGAGACATCCATACATTTATCGGTGGCTGTGATTTAGCAGGATACAACTCCAACAAATTTGATGTTCCGCTGCTCATTGAAGAGTTTACCCGTGTTGATATCAATTTCGATTTAAGCCAACGAAAACTGATCGATGTACAGAACATCTTTCACAAGATGGAGCAACGCACACTTTCTGCAGCTTATAAATTTTATTGTGACAAGAGCCTTGAGAATGCGCACAGCGCGGAAGCGGATACACTTGCTACGTATGAAGTATTGGTTGCGCAGCTGGAAAAATATGAATCCTTAAAAAATGATGTGGATTCGCTCTCTCAATTCAGTTCTATCACAAAAAATGTTGATCTCGCAGGAAGAATTGTATTCAATGAAAAAGGAGAAGAGACTTTTAATTTCGGTAAGTACAAAGGCAAATTAGTTTCTGATATTTTTAAGACAGAACCTTCTTATTACGATTGGATGATGAAAGGAGATTTCGCAACCAATACAAAAAATGTGATCACTCAAATCCGATTAAAAGATTTTAATAAAGTATGAGAAGAAGTTCCTCGTTGTTAGTTCCTAGTTGTTGTCGTTTTAAAAACAGTCACACAAGAACTAAAAACTTTGAACTAAGAACTTTTAAAATGAAAATCATCTGCATCGGTCGTAATTATGTTGAACATGCGCAGGAATTAAAAAACGAAGTTCCGACAGAGCCTGTTTTTTTTCTCAAGCCGGACACAGCGTTGCTTCCTAAACAACGTAACTTTTATCTTCCTGAATTTTCGAACGACATTCATCATGAAGTGGAATTAGTTTTGAAAATTTGTAAAGAAGGAAAACACATTGATGAAAAATTTGCACATCGTTACTACGATGAAATCTCCGTTGGAATTGATTTCACAGCACGCGACATTCAGCAAAAGCAAAAAGAAAAAGGATTGCCCTGGGAAGCGGCAAAAGCATTTGACCATTCAGCTCCGGTCGGAGCATTTATTTCACATAACAAACTATCGGATCTTCAACAAATAAATTTCCATCTTGACATCAATGGAAAGACTGTTCAGCAAGGGAATAACGAACTGATGATTTTTTCATTCGATAAAATAATTTCCTATGTATCTAAATTTATTACCCTGAAAAAAGGAGATCTAATTTTTACCGGAACACCGAAAGGAGTCGGGCAAGTGCATGCAAATGATTTGTTAGAAGCATACTTAGAGGACATCAAATTATTAACTGTCAAGGTACAGTAGTTCAAAGTTCTTAGTTCAAAGTTTTGCAGACAAACCTTTGAACTAAGAACTTTGAACTCTCTCAGCGCTTTCTAAATGAATTCCACCTCCGTCGCCCCGTAACCGAATTTTTCTGCCGGCGCTTCACGGTAACGTATGTTCGGGTATTTTTTCAGTTGCTCTTTGATCGCACTTTTCAGCACACCTTGCCCTACTCCGTGAATGAATGTAATTTTATTCAGTTTATTCAAAACGGCCTGGTCCATTTCGTAGAGAAAAAAATTCAACTGGTACGATATGATTTGCGCATTGCTCATGTCAGAAAAATCCTTCACCAATTCTTCAATGTGAAGGTCAACTACTTTTTCCTTTGAGAGCAGCACAAATTTTTGCGGTCGCAATTTCCCTTTTGAATTTTTAGAATATGTTTCCGCGCGCGCTTTATCTTCATCATCTTTCCGCTGGTAACGCTCCAATAATTTTTTCACGTTGACATCGCGCTCCTGGTTGACGACATACACAGGCATCAGTAAAACCTGGTCTTCTCTCCCTTTCAACACTTCCCAATATTCATGATTCATAAAATCAGAGGAAGTAAAAATTAGGTGTTTCTCAAAAGGAGGTTTCGGCACATAATCCTTTTCACTAAAAAAAAGAATCTCCAGGATGAAACCATCAAACTTATGTAGCTCATCCTGTGAAAACGCGCCGATAAATTGTTCCGATTTTGGTTTTAAAATTCCGGCAGCAGCTCCCGAACGAATGTCATCTTTTTTCTTCGATACTGAAAAGACAATCGAGTAACTGCAATTATTTACCAATGTCATTTCGATGTCACTTGTCAAAGGTGAACGTTCATCTTCCAGCACAATGGCCACGTAAATAGTTTCATCGCTCTCTAACGAAGGAATAACGGGAAGCCTCGATGGTGCAACCGGATTGGGAATTTCTTCATACCTTTTCTTCTTTGCAACAACTTCCTGTTCGACCGGCTCTTTGTCCTCGACAACCTTTTCTTCCATGCTGAACTCCACTTTGACCAACTGGTGCTCGGAAGCCGTTTGGGAGAACCCTTCTGAAGTCACTATTTCAACACGATCGTTACTAAGAATTTTCGAAACCTGACCTTCAATGGCTTCGTTCAGAAAACGCACTTTATCACCAACATGAAGTCTCATGAAATAATTTTGAATTGAAAAATCAAAGATACATGATTCATTTCACCAAGGTTAAACTAAAATTATTTGAGAAAAACAACGAATCAAAAATAGAGCGCATGGAATTTTGTTTTGTGACCGTTGTTAAATTCAATGGCTGGAGCCGGAAGTTTGATGACATTGATCAGCTTAAATGCTGCGCTCAAAAATTTCGAGCGTGTCTGAATTTTCGTAAGATCAACATCAAGTGATAAATAATATTGGCGATAACGATCAAACTGGGGAACAGTTTGATCACCAACAACAGAAGGATTTGAATATCCTCCGATCATTCCATTCGCTCCGTAACCCACAGCAACATTTAAGCACTTCGGGAATTTTGAATCTTTGTTCATGAATGAATACGGATTTGCCGAAATCCAATAGGTTTGACCGTTGTAATCTTTCAAAATATTCTCCGCGAGATTGGATCCAAGCACATTGGGACGATAGTTTGAATAGTCGCTTTGATGAAAAGAAAATTTTAGTTGAATCCGTTGTTCATTCCATGCAAGTTGCTGACTGATAAAGATGGCCGTTCCCAATGTGTTTGCTGCAATATCCGTTGCGGAAAATCCCCACTGCGATGAAAAGCCATCGAACACCTCCACCGTTGCCTGGAACAAAAAACCAATTCCTGCTCCATACCAAATTGCTTTTTTATTTTCCTCTCCCGCCCATTGCAATGCTTTGAATCCTGCCTTGCCAACCGTGTATGAAGTAAGAACGTGTCCGCATTTATCCATTTGCTGCCACTCACCTTCGTCATTAAAAAAATGAAAGGATGATTGCGGATAATCTTTGTACCACTGTTTGTAAAGCCAATACATACTTACCGGATACAACCCGATGGCAGAGTACTTAACCAGGTTCATGCGATGATGATTCAATACAGGTGAAGATTCCAAAAATCTCAGTGTATCGTTTTGAGCATACACGTTCTGAAAAAAAAGCATGGCTAAAAGAAAAAAAAATAACCGCTGAGTTCGCAGAGAACGCAGAGAAAATCGCCGAGATTCTTTTTCATTTTTTTTCCTCTGCGAACCTCTGCGCCAACTCAGCGCTCTTTGCGGTTTCAAAATATTTGGTCTTAGTTTAGAAAATTACTAATTCAATAACGTTTCTTCAGCAGCTTTGAGAATGGCAAAAGCACCTTCGTCCGTCGCAGATTCAGCATAGGTGCGTAACACAGGTTCTGTACCCGAAGCACGAATGAGAAGCCATTCCTTATTTTCGTCATCAAAGAAATATTTATAGCCATCCAAATCTTCCGTACGTTTCACTACATATTTACCAAAGTTTTTGTACGCTCCTTTCGCCGTGTTCGCAACAATTTTGTTTTTAATTTCTTCTTTCAGATGCAGATCAGAGCGTTCAAATGCAAATGCTCCGACAATATCATATACTTCTTTAATCAGGTCAGTCAATGATTTTCCACTCTTCGCCATAAATTCCCAAATCACAAGTCCCATCCAGATTCCATCACGCTCAGGAATGTGTCCTTTAATCGCAATACCTCCACTCTCTTCTCCACCCAACAACACATCTTCGTGAATCATAATCTCGCAAATGTATTTGAAACCGATTTTCACTGTTTCACATTCCAGTCCGTAATGCTTGCAAAGTTTCTCCACTTTCGGAGTGGTGCTGAAAGCCGTACAAACTTTACCTCTCATATTTTTATACTTGTAGAGATAATGAATGAGCAGCAGAATGATATGATGTGAGTCAATAAAATTTCCTTTGTTATCATACAGCCCGATACGGTCTGCATCACCATCGGTAACAAGCCCGCAATCAATTTTCCCGTCTTTCTTAATCAGCTCAGAAAACTCTTTCAAGTTTTTGTGAATCGGTTCCGGTGCCTGTCCGTGAAAACCCGGGTTGTCGTCGCAGTGCAACTTGACGATATCGGGGAACAAACGTTTCATCACATTCATTCCTGATCCATACATAGCATCGTACGCAAAATTCATTTTTGAATTACGGATGGTATCCAGATCAAAATTCTTTTCTACGTGTCTCACATATTCTGTTTCGAGATCAATCACCTCAATCAATCCTTTTTCAACAAGCTCATTCAAATAAATCCTGTCAACATCAACAGCTGATTTAGGAGGAATCATGTCTTCAATCTCCTGCACCTTTGACGGAGTAAGTGGTCCGCCATACGAACCCTTCAGCTTGAAACCATTGTATGCAGGAGGGTTATGGCTAGCCGTGATGATAATTCCAACATCACATTTATTGACAAGCGTTCCCATAGAAATCATGGGTGTGGAAACAAACCCTTCGGTAAAAAATATTTTCACACCTTTCGATCCCATGACTTTCGCAACCGTTTCAGCAAACAGCTGTCCTCCAAAACGGCAGTCGTGCCCGACTATTACCGAAGGATTTTTTTTCTGCTTCAAAAGCCAATCCGCCGTTGCTTCTGCAACACGCGCTACATTTTCAACGGTGAAATCTTTTGCAATGATGGCACGCCATCCGTCTGTTCCGAATTTTATTTTTTGCATGTGAAAATTTTGATGTTACTATTCATTCATGGTAACGAAATTAAAATTCCTTTCTCATTTACTGAAATCAGGATTTTATTCCGCGCTTATTCAACGCTTTTTGAAACCGATGAGCATTTGCCAAATGCTGGTCGTACGTGGCTGCAAAACTATGATGCCCGGAGAAATCATCGCGTGCACAAAAGTACATGTAATTGTGTTTCGTATAGTTCAGAACAGCTTTCAGAGACGCGATGGTAGGCAGACAAATGGGTCCGGGCGGCAAACCTCCGTACATGTATGTGTTGTAAGGAGAATCAATTTGCTTGTAAGCATTCAGTACACGGTTCACTGAATAATCTCCCAAGGCAAAAACAAGAGTCGGATCGGCCTCGAGTCTCCATCCTTTATGGTAACGGTTAATGTACACTCCGGCAATCAAACTTTTTTCATCTGCTTTATTCGTTTCCTGCTGAACAATGGAAGCGAGAACAGAAACTTCAGTCGGTTTAAAACCAATATTTTTTGCAGCTTGTCTCATGCTGTCCGTCCAGAATTTATTGTATTCCGTTTTCATCCGTTTGATGAATCGATCAGCAGACGTGTTCCAATAAAATTCATAGGTATCCGGAATGAATAACGAAAGAATATTTTCGGGAGTGAATCCCAGTTGCCTTGCGTAATCGCGATCATTCAGCAAATTTAAAATCGCTGATGAAGGAGCTTCAATTTGTTCAGCAACTTTTTGCGCAAGCTGGTCTTTCGTCCGGATGTTGTTAAAAATTACGAGCACAGGAGTTTGTTCTCCTAACCGAAGCAAGGTGATCAATTCCTTATTATTCATTTTCGGCTTCAGTAAATACTTTCCGGGTTTTATGCCGGTGGTATATTTCATTCGCTCAGCAGTCCATCGGAACGTCTTTTCATTGAGCAATAAATTCTGTTGCGTAAGTATCTTTACAACATCTTCAAAAGTTGAACCTGTGGGGATATACAGATACGGTTGCTTTGGTTTTACCAGCTGAACATTCGGTTTCAGGAACTCCTTGTAAAGCAAAAAACCTCCGGTTCCTGCCACCAATACAAGCACCAGTACAATTGACCAAACGATCTTCTTAAGCATGCTTCCCTTTTTTCTTTTCGGCATAACGGTTTACTAAATCAGGTGCGAAAGTAATGGAATCGACTCATTGAAATAAAAATAAAATCACGATTCATTAACATCTGGTTAATCGCTACGAAACACGCCGGAATTTATTTTGTAAAAAACTGAACCATGAAAATACATCTCTACAATTACAGTATGCCCATCGTATTCAGCTATTGCGATAATGTACTCCGGAAAATGAATTACCACGTTCAACATGCCGATTTTAAAAGAGGAATAATCAGTGCCGTAAAAGGGGAAACATTCAGTTCGTTGTCCTCGCTGCTGGATTTAAATTTTTCTTCCGAAAAATTTTCTGTCAGCATTGCGGTTATCTCCAGCACGATGTCAAACATTTTCGGGAACATCTATCACGACCCTGTGAATGAGCAGGAATTTATTGAACACTTGTTTGAAAAACTGGAAGCACGGGAAATCAGCACTCCGTTTCAATCGGCAGAAGAAAATTACATTGTAGCAATGGCCGTCTGAAAATTATTTTAAAACAGTGACGTGTCCCAGCAGTTCTTTTCCTCCCCCTGACAACAGGTAAACGTACACTCCTTCCTGGACAGGGCTTTCATTGCTGTAGCCATCCCATGGTTTTGAAATGTCATCCGACTCAAATATCTTTTCTCCCCAACGGTTGAAGATCGTCAGGTGATAGAATAAACATCGGTTGTATCCCGTAATTGAAAACCCGTCATTTTTGCCATCTCCATTGGGTGTAAATGCATTTGGAATATAAAGACCGGATGTTTCAGGCCTGAAAGCAGAAACAGGTTTCACCATCGTATCCGGGCATGCTGAATTCGGTTCGGCAATCAACATGACATTGTAAAGTCCGGAACTGCTGTATTGATGTATCACATTTACTTCCGTTGATGATGTTCCGTCTCCGAAATCCCACAGGTAAGAACTCGCCAGTTGCGATTGATTGATCAGCTTTACATTTTGTTCACAGGTATCAATGTAATTATAAAATTGCGCAATGGAAGGCAATTGTACCCTTAATGAAGATGCTGCTGTGTCACTGCATAAATCATTGTTGACAACAACAAGCGTAACAGGATACGTACCACCGACTGAGTATGCATGTGAAGGGCTGAGGCTATTACTTGTTATACCATCGCCGAAATTCCAATTATTAAAAATGTTGTCAGTGCTTTGATTGGTAAAGTGCGCTGTTAACCCACACTCATCCGGATGAATAAAAGAAGCTTCAGGAGGAACGCTAATCATTAGATTTCTTGAAGTAGAGTCTGCGCATACTCCGGGATTTGAAATCAACGTTACCGTATAGTTGCCTGCATGATGATAAATATGCGGTGGATTTATAACGGGTGAAATTGCACTGGTGCTGTCTCCGAAATTCCAGTTGAACAATTGTCCGTTCGTCGAACTGTTCATAAAAGTCACATACGAATTGCATGGAGTAACCTGTGGCGCAAAGGCAGCAATCGTCGTCGGGTAGACTGTGATGGTCTGAGCGGTTGAATCGGTGCAACCAACTTCCGTTGTTACGACAAGCGTTACATTGTAAACTCCGGGATTGAGATAATTGTGCGTCGGATTTTGAATGGTTGACAAGTTGCCATCACCAAAGTTCCAATCGTAATAAATTGCACTCCTACTTGAATCGATAAAATCATTGGCCAGTCCGCAAACAAAAGGATGTTTGAATGCTGCCTCAGGTATGGTATCAATCGTTACAGGATGAGATATCGTATCACTGCAATAAGCAGAATTTACAACGAGAGTAGACACGTATGTTCCGGGATTACTATAGGTGTGAATGACATTGGGAGTGATCGCTGAATTTCCGTCTCCGAAATCCCAACTGTATTGAATTGCATCGTGAGAATTGCTGAAGTACGATACGACTGAATCGCATAAAGGATGCTGATAAAAATAAGAAGCGACGGGAAGAGGTGGTAATAAGATTGTCAGATTGGATGTGTCTGAACATCCTGAATCGGACATGGCAACCAAATCAATGTGATACGTACCATCCGAAAGATAGGTATGTGAAACTGTTGCTAAGCCCGAATAATATCCGTCACCGAAACTCCATTGATGCATACTGGTGAACGAGCTACTATCCGCTAACGTAATTTGTAAAAGACAGGTATCAATAATAGATGAGAATGAACTGACGGGCACATCCAGCACATGGACGATCATCGAAACGGTATCCGTGCATCCTGAATCGGCAGATGAAATGAATGTAACATTGTAAGTACCGGCTGCCGAATAGGAATGAACAGGATTTTGATTCGCAGAAAAAATTCCATCTCCGAAATCCCAATGCCAGTAATCTGCCGGCGCACTGACTCCAAACGAGGCATCATAAAAATTAAATACGCTGGAACAATGTTGATTCGTCATATTAAGAGCACTGTAGAAAGAAGGAAAGACATGTACATTTCCGTATGTAGTATCGGCGCATATCGGATTAACCGGAGAATGTGCGATCAGCATCACATGGTACGTTCCTGAATCAGGATACGTATATGAAGGGCTAAACTGGATAGACGTATCACCGAGTGTGGTCGTGTCTCCAAAATTCCAATTATAAGATGACGCTCCTGAACTAGTATTGATAAAAGTCGCCTGATTAGTTCCGCAAACAAAAGCCGGGGCAAAAAGAGATGCCACGGTGATGTTCTGACATGGAACCACATTCACCTGGAAATCCCTGCTGGTTCTACCGATGAGAACTCCGTTACGATATTCATTCACACAAACACCATATACAAATTGTCCCGTTGCATTCGGAGTTGCAGTCAACAATCCTGTTGCGGAATTAATCGTCATAGGAACTCCCCCAAGAACATTTCCTAAATTGTAAGGAAGTTGAAAAGTTACTGGTGTATATGGAGGTGAATTGGGTGGATGAGGTTCAGGAGTCATTGGCGTAGCTCCGTCAAGCGGTGTACATAATTCATACACCAGGGAATCACCATCGGCATCGGTTGCGGAATGATCAAAAATCAACGGTTCATTCACACAAATATAATTGGGTGGTAAATTTGTAAACCTTGGATTGCTGTCAAAAGAAACGATTGATGTATCCGGGATCGTAGCATAATCGGTTGATCCGACAGTCAAGGGGTTAGTAAGATTAACGATAGAGAAATTCCGGCAACATCGCTGGTAAACAACCTGGTAACCACCCGGAATCGGGGGAAGATTAATCGTATCAGTGTATATGCAATATTCATAACAGATATTGCTTGGAGGAATAATACAAGGAGAGTTAATAAAATTAGGAATAGGACCAATGATTCTCGAAGCTCCACTTGTAGTGTCCATGTACAGGCTATCAACCAGCATATTGGCGGAATTGAAAAATCCTACGTGAGCCGTGTCATCAAATGCAATCCCGAAAGTACAATCGCGGTAAACGATAAGACGTATCTGGTAATTATTTCCGCCTAAGTATGTATAGTTAAGTTCCCCACCCACAATATGAGTTGCCTTCAACTCAGAAGTTGTGAATAAGGAAAGAAAAAATAAAAAAAGGCAGCTTCTCTTTATAAGCATCATTCCCAAATGATTATTTCAGTTTCAAATATAACAAAAATCAGAGGCGAAAATCATCCAAACCGTTTTTCACCTTACTAATTCATGTTTATTCCAACATATCACAAAATTTAGGGAATGCAAAAAGCAATCTGCAGATGAACAGGAATTATTAAAATGATTTACGGAAAACGTGAGCGAAGATTATTTAAAAAAATTATCTTAAAACGGTCACGTGACCCATCAACTCATTTCCGCCTCCCGTCAGGTAGTAAACATACACTCCTGCTTCAAGAGGATTGCCATGATAGTAGCCATCCCAGGATTTTGAAATATCATTTGACTCATACAACTTCTCTCCCCAACGGCTAAAGATTTCCAGGTGATAGAATAAACATTTGTTGTATCCTGAAATAAAAAACCCGTCATTTTTCCCGTCACTGTTTGGTGTGAACGCATTGGGAATGTAAAGATGAGATTCAACAGCTCCGAAAGCGAAAATAGTTTTGTTCATTGTATCAGCGCAAACCGTATTCGGATCTGCAATCAACATGACGTTGTAAAGTCCGGAACTATAATATTGATGCGTAGCATTTAGCTTATCGGATTGTGTACCGTCTCCGAAATCCCATAAATAATTCGTAGAGCGCTGTGACTTGTTAAAGAGATTTAAACTTTCTTCGCATGTATCTGTGAAATCATTAAACGCAGCGATGGCCGGAAAACGAACCGTGACTCGATTGAACGAACTGTCTTTGCAGGCATCGTTATTTTCTACAACAAGTGTAACAGGATAGGTTGCTTCTGCAACAAATGTATGCTCAGGACTTATTGCTGTACTTGAGAAACTATCACCGAAGTTCCAATGATTAAAACTATTGTCCCTGCTTTGATTCAGGAAATGAGCAGTCAATCCGCATTCTTCAGGAGTAACAAAAGCAGCAACAGGAGCTATCGTTACCCTGTAACTTTTTGTTATTGTATCCGCGCAAACTCCTGGGTTTGCAATGAGCGTAGTCGTATAGTTTCCTGCTTCCTGGTAGACATGAACAAGATTTGAATTGGATGACATCGTGCCGGTGCTGTCACCAAAATTCCAATCATACAATTGACTGTTCACCGAATTATTTTCAAAGCGCACAGTCGCATTGCAAGGAACAATGAACGATGTAAAATTTGCAGTAACGATTGGATACATCCTGATTTGTTGAACGGTTGAATCAGCACATCCGGCCTGGGTAGAAACAATTAAAGTCACATCGTAATAACCGGGACTTGGATAATTATGGGAAGGATTTTGATTCGTCGAAAAAAATCCGTCACCAAAATTCCAGTTGTAGAAATCTACATCCATACTTTGGTCCATAAAATCTCCCGTCAATCCGCAAATAAAAGGATGTGTAAAGGATGCATGAGGAATCGGATTGATCGTGACCGTTTGTATAAGTGTATCACTGCAATGTCCTGAACTGACAATCAAGGAAGGGAAATAAGTTCCCGAAGTTTCATAATAATGAACAGCGTTGATGTTGTTACTTAGATTTCCGTCGCCAAAATCCCAATCATATAAAATTGCATTGCTGGAATTGTCAAAGAAAGTTACCATCGAGTCACAAAGATTGTGTTGATACACAAACGATGCAACTGGTAATGGCGGTAACGAGATAGCAACCTGTGATGTGTCTGAACAACCGGAATCTGAAACGGCAATCAAATCGATGGTATAAGAACTCGCTGCGTTGTATGTATGAGTAGCGTTTGCTGAAGCAGAAAAAAATCCGTCACCGAAACTCCATGCGTAATTGTTTGCAAAGATCGTATGGTCAACCAGCGTGAGTTGCAGAAGGCAGGTATCAATCGTTGACGAAAACGAAATCACCGGAACATCCAGGACACGAACAGCGATTGAAATAGTATCCGTGCAACCCGAATCCGCGGAAGAAATAAATGTCACATTGTAAAGACCGCCGGAAGTGTAGGAGTGACTTGCATTTTGAAGTGAAGAAAAATTTCCGTCTCCAAAATTCCATTGCCAGAAATTAGCAGGAGCATGTAGTCCGTAAGATTCATCATAAAAATTAAAAACATTGGAACAATGCTCATTGGTACTTTGAAACTCAGTAAAGAATGCCGGAAAAACGCGAACCTCGGAGTAGGCAGTATCGGTGCACAAAGGATTGACGGGTGAATGAGCAATTAACATTGCATGATATATACCGGTATCCGGATAGGTATAAGATGGGTTCGACAGCGTGGATGAATCACCGGTATTTGTGGGATCGCCAAAATCCCAATTGTATGTAGAAGCATTAAAACTATTGTTAATGAAATTTGCCTGCAGTGTCCCGCAAACAAGTGTCGGTGAGAAGATAGAAGCAACTGTGATGTTCGGACAAGGCACCACATTCACCTGGTAATCTCTCCTTGTTTGACCAAGAAAAACTCCATTCCTGTATTCACTCACACATACTTCATATCCAAACTGACCCAATGAATTCGGAGTGGCCGTCAACATTCCTGTTACAGGATCAATCATCATAGGAACTCCACCCATAATATTACCCAAACTATAAGGCGCCTGGTAAGTGATCGTGTTATACGGAGGAGGATTGGGTGGTTGAGGCATTGCCTGCCCGAATCCGGAACCTCCGCCTGCTAATGGTATACATAATTCATATACCAATGAATCCCCATCGGAATCAATTGCTGAATGATCAAAATGAAATGGGGCGTCTAAACAAATAAAGGTAGGAGGCTCATTGATAAACTGGGGATTGCTGTTAAATGCCGCAATCGCCGGATCCGGTATGGTTGCATAATAAGTGGCCCCTACATTTGATACATCAAAGATATTGGCCACCGAACTATTGCGGCAGCATCTCTGGTAAGCAAGTTGGTACCCACCCGGAATCGGAGGAAGATTAACCGTTGTAATGTACTCAGCATATTCATAACAAATATCATTCGGTGGTTGTAAACAAGGCGAATTAATAAAGTTGGGAATATTCGCTTCTGTCGTAATGAATACCTGCAATTCATCAATCAAAAAATTGCCGGAATTAAAAATTCCAATGGAAGCAGGGTTGTCAAATGCCGGACCTCCACCAAAACAATCACGGTAAACAACAAGCCTTATCTCGTAGTTATTACTGCCAAGGTATGTGTAATTAAGTTCACCACCTACAATATGAGTCGCCTGCGACTTGAGTGTCACCAAAAAAAATAACAGAAAAAAAAAGAGGCACCCCTTTTTTATAAACATCCGTTTGAAGATGATTGTTTCAGTCTCAAATATAAGAAAAAAGGAAAGCAATAATCAAAAAAACAGGTGCGTGATTTATAATTCACCTTTACTCCAACATACGGAAACGCGAAGGGATAAAAAAAGGAAATCAACAGGGAGTAAAATCAACCCCACCTTAAAAAAGTATACAGGCAACCCAACAGGATCAGGAAATAAAGGAAGGCGACTACAGCGCTTCCACCTTCACCGAGATAGGTATAAAATAATCCGGACTTTTCTGCTGAATGATCGTTTGTATGTTCCATGTTGGAATTAATTTTTCAAGGCAAATATGCAAACAAAAATGAAAACAATCAAACCGATTATTCTTCACTCAACAAAATAAATTTCTTCGCTGAAGGATGCATGTTTTTGATGAGCACTTTTAGGAAATCATCTCCGTACTTTGAATAAAAGGTAAGGATGTTTTCATACCGTTCCTGCAACCCTTTTTCCGGAAAAAACTTTTCCTTCAATTTCCGAATTTGGTTAATTGCAACTTCATGTTTTTTCTTCTCGGCTTTGCGAACGCGCTCCTCAAGCGACTTCAGGCTATTCAGAACCTTTTGTTTCTCGGCTTCCGCTGTTGCTTTCAGCGTTGGATCAACCAGGTTAATTTTTGAAATCGCTTCTTCAAACAAGGAAGCTGTTTGCTGAAGCAGCGGTTCGAATGAGAATTCCTCCGGCATTTTTAATTTCAAATAGTTGTTGACGAGCTCATCCTCATTCATAAAAATATCTTCCGGTTCCAGGCCGAGTTTTTTAAATTTATCAGTCGAGGAAGCATCCATCACCAACGCACAACTGCGCAAAACCAACACTGGTAATTTTGCACCATAATGCTCAAACATCTTTTTGTATTCCATCCAGTAAGAGATTTCTGCCGGCCCGCCTATATAGCCAATATTGGGCAATGTTTTCTCCTGGTAAAGAGGACGCAGAACTACGTTCGGACTAAATTTTTCAGGGTGGTTTTCTATTTCAATCAGTAATTCTTCTTTGGAGAATGAACCCTTGTCATTTAATATTTTATAGCGTCCCTCCTCTTCCACAATGCGTTCGCGAAAATTTTCACCGAGGTAAAAAAGATTAATCTCACGTGGATGAACCTGGACTTTGTAATTTTTTTCCAGCTCCTGGATTGTTTCTTCGACGTACTTAAAGGCGGAATGATTGATTACGTCATCTTTCATCTCGCTCACAAAATTCGTTTTCAATCTCGCATCATCCGCATCCAGGATTACCAAACCATATTCTGAAAACAGCTCGTGAATAATAATTCGTGCAGCTTCAGACAACTTATTTTCCGGATGATACGCTTTTTCAAAAAGAGAGATAATCTTTTCCGCGTTTGCATTGTTCAGCATCTCTTTTACAATCGTTAGCGTTTTAGAAATGCCTTCACATGTTATTTTTCCCGAAGCACCTTTTGATGTTGGCTCCCACTCTATTTTCTTTCCGAACAGATGAATGTGATTGATTTCTTCAAGGTCATGATCTTCACTTGCCATCCAATAAATCGGGACAAAATCATATTCCGGAAATTTAGTTTTTAATTCATCAGCAAGATTAATCGTGCTGATGATTTTGTAAATAAAATAAAGAGGACCGGTAAAAAGATTCAACTGGTGACCGGTTGTCACCGTGAACGTTGTTTTTTTTGTCAACGTCGAAATTATTTTTTTTGTCTGATCGAATGTCGAAATTTTCCCGGATAGTCTTTCATATTGTTCCAGCAAAACATTTGAAAGAACCTCCCTGTTTACTTCATATCTGGGCTTTAACCTGTTTTCAATGGCATGCTTGAAACCATTTTCGTCAAATGAAAAAGACTGAAAGTCGGGAATCGTTTTTGTTGCGGAGAGATAATCTAAAACAAGAGCCGAAAAGGAATGGGTCGAATCAAAATCAATTAATTTCTTTGAGAATGGAATCATAAAAAAACTTTGCCGGCAAAAGTACTTATTCTGTGTTCATCTTCACGTTGAATAAAATGACATTCAAGGAAGGTTTTTATTGATTCACCAAATTATTTACATGTTTTGCTTTCAAGGGACAAAATTTGTTATATTTGCTCTCCCTGAAGACTAAACAAAGTAAGGAATAGTTGATTATTCAATGAACTATTTATTTGGGGCTGCGTTGTAAATTAATTCTCTGCTTAGTTAATTGTATCGGCTCTCTGTTTGAGTAGTAAAATTATCGTGTCTGAATAAATTAAATTAATACACCAACTATCAATCTTAACAAGTTATCGAATCAACAACTACATGGTACAACTAAAAAATAAGACGAAAGCAAGTATTCATTGCTTTCGATACAGCGTGATTATCATTGCTTCTGTTTTCTTTTTTAGCAATTCGTTTGCTGTCCCGCTTAATTATGATGTAACGAGGACAACAGGAATTTCTTACAGCTCCATTTCAGGAAGTGGTAATACCATTTCATCGTGGAGAAATCCAAGCGGTTCTTCAGATGATAATTTAAGTAATGCTATTCCAATTGGGTTTACGTTTTTGTACCATGGAGTGGGTTACACGAACGTATTGGTTTCAACCAATGGTTTCATTACATTCAATACAGGAACTACAGCGGTAGGTAATGGTAATTCAACCATCGCGTATAGTGCATCAAACAACAACTTCTCTTCTATTTCGCGGTTAGCGATTGCACCTTTTTATGATGATCTTAGCTCACAGGGTTTGTCGACATCTTTCAAATACCAGACGGCAGGTGCTGCGGGAAGCAGGGTATTTACGGTCGAGTGGATCGGTATGGATTACCAGTCTGATGGAGCCAATTTGAATTTCCAGGTTAAGTTATTTGAAACTTCTAATAACATCCAATTTGTGTATGGAACCATGAGTGCTTTTGATGGTTCGCATAGCCAATTTTATTCTTACTCAGCTGGTCTCAATGATTCTCTGATCAGTGTTCCTCCTCTTTCGGGAGAATTGTTCACCCAAATGACTGCGAACACCAGAAACTTCGGCAATACAGCTACTAATAGTCTAAGTATTGTTCCCCAGTGTAACAGCAGTATACTTTTCACTCCGGGAAGTTATACTCCTTATGTTCCTGTGGTCAATACAGTAGCAAATGATGACCCTGCAGGAGCAATTCCTCTTGCTGTTAACAGTTCCCCTTGTACCGATTTTTGTGGTACTTATTACTCCTCTGCCGGTGCAACACTTTCAAGTGTTCCCGTTTGTACCGGAACAGCTGATGACGATGTATGGTTTTCCTTTGTTGCTACAAATTCAGCAGTAGCAGTCAGAGTGCGGGGCGCAGGGGGTTACGATGCCGCTATTCAGTTACTGGATAATTCTTTGAATAGTCTTGCATGCCAGAACTCTGCAACGTCGGGATTAACTGAAACACTTACCGGCACGGGTCTTTCGAACGGAAATACGTATTACGTTCGGGTATATCATGCCGCAGCGGGATCAGGAACAAACGGAGTATTTTCAATTTGCATTAATAACGTACAGCCGCCTCCTGCAAATGATGATTGTTCAGGCGCCATTAATTTACCTATAACAACGTCAACTACACCGATTGCAGGAACAAATACCACTACAGCAACCGCTTCGCCTGTTGCTGTTTGTACAGGAACCGCAGATGATGATGTATGGTATAAATTTACCGCTATCACTTCCTCTGTTACTGTATTCGTTCAGGGCAGTGGTGGATTTGATCCTGCCGTGCAGGTTTTCTCAGGACCTTGTGGCGTTGGATTAACCTCTCTTCAATGTGTTAATGCCAACACAGCCAACGGGAGCAATGAAACGGTTGTCCTCACAAATCTAACGCTGAACGGAATTTATTACGTGCGTGTGTATCATGCTCCTTCAGGTTTCGGTACAGGAAGTTTTTCCCTGGTAGCTTATTCAATCTTACCTGCATGTCCTGACCCTAACAATTTTGCCCCCCCTACTAATAATTACGTGAATGCATCAGGTGTTACTTTAAGATGGAAAAAGGCTACGAATGCTTCAAGCTATGATATTTATATGGATACTGTTCCGGTTTCTCCTCCGGCAGCATCGCTTTTCTTTTTTCCCAATGTAACCGACACGAGTGTTGCCACAGGACCTTTGTTACAAGGAAGGACTTATTATTGGAGCGTAATTGCAAAAAATGCACTTGGAAATTCGGGTGGTTGCAATGTTCACTTGTTTGCGACAACCCCTCCGGATGTTGTCCTGGTAGTAAAAGCATTCCTTGAGGGATACTATACAGGGAACAGAACAATGAGATCCGCTCCTTTTATGCCGCCGGGGGTTGCAGACTCCATTACCGTTTCATTACGGTACAATCTATCTCCTTACCAGGTACTCTTCTCAACAAAAGCATTGCTTAGCACCGGTGGTGTAGCACGTTGCTCACTCCCCTTCAATGCGGGCTTTGGCAATTATTATATTTCAGTTAATCACCGCAGCAGTGTTGAAACATGGAGTTATCAGCCATTTTTCTTTTTGTTTGACTATCCTGATACTATTTTTGATTTTACTTCTTCCATAGCTGCAGGAAATCATCGGGATGTAAATCCGAGCCCTACGCCAAAAACATTGCAACAAAAAAGCTTGCAACCGGATCAAAGCCTGATCAATAGGAACAAGTCTGAGGATGCGATTAATCGTGAAACAGATACAGGCTTACTTAGAGAAGAGGAATAATTGTTCTCTTAAAACTTGCTCACAAAAAAAGGAGTCTGGCTATAAGCAAGACTCCTTTTTTATTGCTAAACAGATAGTATCTGCTTATTTCTTTGCAGGATCAGCCATTTTAACCGCTGTATCAGCAGGCATTGCTGCCTTTTGCATAGAGTCGGCTTCCATAGCAGCTTTTGCACTTGCGTCAGCAGCAGCAATTGAATCCTGAGTAGCTTTTTCCGCAGCAGCTTTTTCTTCAGCACTCGGACCGCAAGCGTAGAATGCGAACATTCCGGCAACTAATAATGTAGAGAGAACTTTTTTCATTGTGTTTTTTTAGATTTTATGGGCGCAAATGTAGGTTAATTTTATCAGCTTACAAGGGTTAAAAAAAATAAAAATTAACACCTGTATGTTTATAACAACACACAAGCGTTAATTTCTATTTATAAATGACTATGAAATAAGGATATTATCCTCTTCCTCTGGTCGCCTTTTTTGCTTCTTCTACCTTTTTCTGAGTAGGAGTCTTTACAGCAGGTTTTTTCTTTGATGCAGCAGTAGCAGAATCCTGACGGGCTTTTTCCATGTTAGCAGAAGCCATTGAATCCTGACGGGCTTTTTCAGCAGCAGCAGCATTGACAGTAGTCACTGAATCGTCATACGCTTTTTGAACTGTAGCAATAGAATCCTGTTTTGCTTTTTCCATCGCTGCTTTTTCTTCAGCACTTGGACCACAAGCAACGAATGTAGCGATGCTTGCAGCTAATAAAATAGAGAATACTTTTTTCATTTTGTTAAGTGATTTTAATTAATTGGTTTTGTGGGCGCAAATATAGAATGATTATTTAATAAAAAAAAAATGAAAAACTTTCTTGAATCCTTTTAACTTTGCACCTTCAATTTCTAACCTAAAAAACCTAAGCTAAAATGAAAAAAAATATTCTGATTATGGGCGCTTTTGCGCTGGCTTTGTCCGCTACGCTTATCAGCGGCTGTAAAAAAGATGATACTGCTGCTCCTGATGTGACTTTAGGCGGAAGTTCCAGCATGACTATTTCCCTCAACTCAACCTTTACAGATCCAGGTGCTACAGCAAATGATGCAGAGGACGGAACTGTTTCAGTATCGGTTTCAGGAACCGTTGATAAGGATACCAAGGGAGATTATACACTAACGTATTCTGCTTCTGACGCTGCCGGTAACACAGGTACTGCTACCCGTACCGTACATGTCGTGAATGATGCTGAGTCAATGGCTGGCAACTACAATGTAAGTGATTCAGTTATTCCTGTAACTACGTATCATTATACTCAGACAATAACGACTGATAATCACGTGAACAAACGTTTTCATTTCAGCAAATTTGCTGATTACAACAATAACACAAACATCTATGGAACAATGACCACAGCTACTTCAATTGATATTCCTTCTCAGACCGCAACCGGTATCGGAACGCTGAGCGAAAGCCATACTTTTAACGGTACCGGTACCATTTCCGGAAACAATTTTGGTTTCACATATACTGATGTGAATAACTCAGCCGGTGGCGCTTCAGCTTCCGGTATTGCAGCATATGTCAAAATCTGATAGAGCAAAAATATCTTTCAACAAAAAAGCTGCTCATTCGAGCAGCTTTTTTGTTGTCTTAAAAAGAACACAGAAACTTAATATCCCAATGAAATTTTTTCGGGATCCCCTTCCTGAGGACGAACGCTCATCACAGGAATCTTAGAATGATTAATGATCTGCTGCGCATACGATCCCATAAACAAGCTGGAGCTTTCCTGTTCCGTCATGATAACAATCAAATCTGCGTTAATTTGATTTGCATAGTCAGTAGTAAGTGTCGCGACATTATCCCCTTTAAACATTTTGACCGTATAAGGGACCTCATGTTCTTCCACATATTCCTTAACCTGGTGTACTTTTACTTCAAACCTGCGTTGCAACTCAACGTCATTCATTGTCATGATTCCAGCAATATGAAGTATGGAATTGTAATGCTTTGCTATCTCGATGGCGAACTTTACTTTCTGACGAGAAACAGAAGAGTTATCAATCGGGAGAACAATGTCTTTAAACCCTATCTTCTTTGCATGTGTCTGAACTGAAATGACCGGGCAAGGAGCACCCATCACCACCCGAAAGGCATTGCTTCCTGCAAGAAATTCCTGGAAACCGCTCGAGCCGTGTGTTCCCATTACAATGACATCAATCTCCTTTTCTTCTGCTATGCCAATAATTTTTTTATATATCTTTCCTGCCTCCGTGGTCGCAATGATCTTCATTCCACTGGTCGAATGAATTTTGTCAGCAATTTCTTTTAGGCGAACGTTGGCTGAGGTTTCAATTTTAGTTTCATACTCAGTCTGAGATTTTGAAAATGCATTACTGATTGCGGAGGTGAAAGAATAAGACTCAACAATGTGAAGAAGATGAATCTCGGCTTTGTGAAGTTTTGCCATAAACGTGGCATGTTCCAATGCGAGCTCAGCCGTTTCAGAAAAATCATACGGGATAAGAATGCGTTGAATCTGGAATTTCTTGCTCATAGCTTGAGTGGTTTGAGTTTAATATTCAAAAACAGAAACTGTCGTGTCTTTACGTTTTACCGGACGAATGCTCATGACAGGAATCTCACTGCTATTAATAATTTCCTGGGCTTGTGAGCTGATAAA
The DNA here is from genome assembly GCA_043787975.1 of Bacteroidota bacterium. GTDB lineage: Bacteria > Bacteroidota > Bacteroidia > AKYH767-A > 2013-40CM-41-45 > JAPLDA01. The sequence goes on along the minus strand of JAYVUK010000001.1, from coordinate 69,074 downwards.
CATATTGGTCCAGTTCATTTCCTGTTGCGTCATAATGAGAATCAAATCGGCTTTTATCTTCTTGGCATATTTCACAATATCTTCAGAGATATCATCACCTTGGACGTTTTCTACGGTACAAGGCACATCATGTTGCATTATGAACGCATGAACCTGGTTCATCTGACGTTTCAGCTTATTTACTATAAACTCATCATCGGTATTTAATATTGTAACCAGGTTAATAACAGACCCGAATAATTTCGCTATCTCTATTGCCTTGGTCACCTTTTCTTTGGTTTCCTTTGTTAAATCAAGAGGTAACACAATGTGTTTACAGCCGGGACGATGCTTCTTACCATGAATGGTAATTACGGGGCAAGGAGACTCCCGAATTACACGCAATGCATTGGATCCGATAAATTTCTTGAAACGGCTACCTTTCGTTCCCATAACGATAAAAGAACATTTTAATTTTTTCGCTGCCTCCTGGATTTCTTCATACACCTTACCGCGGGCAATCATCGTCTCCACCTTCACTCCTACTTTCTCTGTTACTTCAAGGGCGAGCTTGTCGAGCTCCTTCTGAATTTTTTTCTCCATTCCCTTGTCTTCTTTTTTCGAAACGAAAGGCAGATGAAAAGATTCATCAATCACATGAATGAGTGTGAGCGTTGCTTTTGTGAGCCGTGCTAAATTGTATGACTGCCCGAGAGCTGTGAGCGATTGTTCAGTAAAATCTAACGGAACAAGAATGTGATTTTTTAAAGACGCCATAATGATGGAAAAATTATTTCTTATTATTGAGCAAAAATATATTATTCAAACACATGAACAAAATACCGGAGTCAGAACTTATCCTCAATGATGATAACAGTGTCTATCATCTCAACCTTCATCCTGAAGAGGTCGCTGATACAATAATTAATGTCGGGGATCCTGATCGTGTTGCCATGGTGAGTAAGTTTTTTGATACCGTGGAGTTGAAAAAACAAAAGCGTGAATTCGTTACACATACTGGCACTTATAAGGGAAAACGGATCACTGTAATTTCTACCGGTATCGGCACAGACAATATTGACATTGTTTACAACGAACTGGATGCTTTAGTCAACATCGATTTAAAGAATCGAATAATCAAGGATAAACTTAAATCAATCAACCTTATACGCATCGGCACTTCAGGTTCTTTACAAGAGAATATTCCTGTTGACGGATTTGTTTTTTCTAAGTTTGGATTGGGTTTAGATGGTTTATTAAATTTTTACCGTTATACTAATACAGACGAAGAAATGAAGCTAATAGCTGCATTCAGAAACCATTATCTTGGACAAGGCATACTTCCACAATCGTATTTGATAAGATCATCTTCCAAACTCGAAAGCGCATTAAGTGACGGAATGTTCAAAGGTATAACTGCAAGTTGTTCAGGATTTTATGCTCCACAAGGAAGAGTATTACGTTATGAGCTCGCCTTTCCTGAAGTAATTGACCGTTTAACGAGTTTTCAATTTGAAAATAACTTCATCACTAACTTTGAAATGGAAACCGGCGCCATGTATGGCTTAGCAAAAATTTTAGGTCATCATTGCTGCTCGATCAATGCCATCGTGGCGAACAGAATCACTAAGCAACATACTCATAAAGGCGAGGAAACAATGTACAACCTGATTGAAACAGTGCTTCACCGACTGGCAAAACTTACTGATTGATTTATAATCTAATCTTGCCGAAACAGCTCAGAACTTTACGATCTTTTTTATGATACTCCTCTCCTTATTTTTTAAGCAGAGAAAATAAATTCCGGCTTCTGATTCATTTATCTGAATCGTGAAATCATGTTGAGATGAATGTATGATCTGGCTTCTGATTAATCTACCTGTCATGTCAACAATTGTAACAGCTGAAAGAAAATTTTTAATATCCGAATGAACATTTATCAATCCGGAAGTCGGATTTGGAAAAACAGAAAAATTGATTTCATCAACCGGTGAATTAACTCCTGTCGAAGATGAACTTGAAGCAAGCCAGATCGTGGCATTCAACAGAATCCGCGCATGGTCGCCATTGGCCTCGCCACTCCACGAACTATAAAGAGCATCATTCGGATCGCCAGTTCCGTCATCAGGTGGAGAACTATCACCCAGCGCCACAACTTTTCCGGAGCCATAATGGCAACGCGCCATGAATACATTCGTATTGCCATGTGATGAACCGGTTTTGTAAACGAGCCCAACAACTGTAGTATTATCTGTGGGAGATAATGTAAATGTTGTTCCGTTGCTGTATTTCATTTGAGTCGGGTTGCCTTGTGAACCGTGAAGAACAGAATCAGTTGGAAGAGAATTAAAATTCGAGGTTGTTTCAGAAAAATTCTGGTAATCACAGGTAATACCAAACGGGTTGATGTGAACTGTATTCGTGGTCATGATATCATTCCAAATCTGGGGCGAATCCCAACCGTCATTATTCCTGTCGCTGATAGTATGATCAGAAATCATAAACAAGCCACCACCATTCTGAACGAATTGCACAATCGCATTGCGTTCACTTAATTTGAAACGGATGTTCGGTTCATCCACAATAAAGACTTTGTAATTCGACAAGTCCTGCGCATGGGTTGTATTGCCAAATGTAATGCTGTCATTGTAAGGCAATGTTTCTACTTCGTAACCGAGCTTTACCAAAGCTATTCCCCAAGATGAAAGCGAACCATTCCAATACGTTTCAGGTGTACTTGCGGTGACCGTACTTTGTGCCGGCGCAGGTACCCGTTGAGGATTAGCTTCATCTCCCAGGCCAACAACCATGACACCGCTTGAATTGGTTCCGATGTTGTGTAGGTTAGCATCTATTACCCAATCAGCATTGCCGGCCATTTGCGCTTTGCTCGCATCAAATAAAATTTTTACTTGTGCCTTTACTCCACCTAAAATCGAAAGCTGAATAGTGAGAAAGAAAACAATTGGTTTGCATAGTTTCATGGCGGCAAGTTACATTCCTGTAGTTGTAGATGAAATGATGAATAATAGTTTTAACTCGCCTGGCATTGTTCTCTGATCAACAAATTTGTCATCACAACGCAGGGTTAATGTGACGTTCAAGTTCCTCCCTGATATTTTTTAAAGGCGAAGCGATTGCATTGACGTATTGAAAATTCCCCTCTCTGTTGTTGTTAATGGAGAGTTGAATACCGCTCGCTTCGCTTTGAATGGCATTTACTTTAAATTGTTTTTCTGTACTATCATATACAACATACGGTGCTCCCGAAGAACCAAACCTGAAATATCCCCTGATTAAATAACGATTACCATCCATGATGTAGTTCCCACCTATCCTGTCAGCGAATAACGACCAGCTATCGGCATATCCTTCTATCCTTGCTGTATTTAAAAGTCGCCCTAATGAACTGCCGGACGAACTCTGCACGCAGTAAAGATTCGATCCACTGTCATCCAACATTGAATAGCTTACTTCAACACAAGGAAGTTTATCTATGATATCCTGGTTCGTATTCGTAATCCTGTAAAGGGAAATATCATCGCTATAAAACGCCCGGACAAATTCCAACTCAATTAAAAATGTATGGCGGTTCAATGCCGGCTCATGAAAATATGTAGAGGGATTAAAATTCTTTGTTAGTGATGCATCATTGTAAAACTGATCATTTCTAAACTGGACAATCAAATGAGGTTTGCAGATCTTTTTCTGAACAAGCGTCTGCCAACGTGTATCAAAATTAATTTGCCTGAAGGTTTCAACAATGGTTTTCGAATGATTCGGATCAGCAACACTTAGGTATCTTTTATTCGTAGCCGAATCCAACGGATACCATTGTGCAAAAACCTGGCTTTGTGCCGGATTCAGGTGCGGCTGAATTTCCTGTTGAAAGATATCATCACTTATCGAATTAATCGCACCTGCTTCTGATCTCAGGTTATGGGCGACCGATAAGACGAAACCATTGCCGATGTGAAAAGCACAAATGTTATTGCCGAATTGTTTCCTCGCAGGTTCATCGATGTTGTAAGCCCACATGATTCTGAATAGCGGAGATGTTTGCTCATCAATGAGCTCAAGTTTCTTTGTAATCATAAAAAAATATTTTTTTTCATAAGCAGTCTATTCTGCTTCTTATGTTCGTTCATGTATTCTTCACTGCTCTCATCATCACCTGTTGCTTTGTCTTCAAGGTGAATACCGGATTTATTTCAGTTGAAAAACCGTCAGCGAGTTGTAAACGAAATTGCTGCGCAATGGTTGCCAAAACCAACATGCCTTCCATCCATGCAAATCCTTCACCGATGCACATTCTGCTCCCGCCTCCAAAAGGAAAGTAAGCATACTTCGGAATATCTTTTATAGTTTCTTCATTCCATCTTTGCGGAATAAATTCTTCAGCATCGTGAAAATATTTTTCATTGTGATGCATCAGGTAAGTAATCGTCCATAACACCGAACCTTTTGGGAAATGATAATCGCAGATGGTCACATCTTCCCTGGTTTCCCTGGCAAATGTCCACGCCGGCGGATACAGCCGCAATGACTCTTTGAAAATATTTTTCGTAAAGTTCAGTGCTTGATAATCTGATGCCTGTGGCAACCGGTTATGAATGGTTGCATTTATTTCTTCATGAAATTTGTTTTCAATGTCGGGATGCTTACCGATTAAATACAACGTCCATGTTAAAGCAAGCCTGGTGGTTTCATGCCCCGCTAAAAAGAATGTCATTACTTCATCACGAATTTGCTCATCGGTCATTCCTGTTCCGGTGTCTTCGTCTTTTGCATCCATCAACATGGTGAGCAAATCCTTTTTACTCATGTCTCCTTCTTTCCGGTAGGATGCAATAATGCCGTTCACCACACGATCCAGTTTGGCTCTTTGTTTATAAAACCTTTTCACAATGGAAATGTGAATTCCCTTATCGAGGCAATACACATAAAAAGGGTTGGAAAGAATTTTATTCATCACGTCAAAAGCGATCGATAAATCTTCACCGACTTCTTCGATTGCATTATTCTCCAACCCGGAACTGAACATGGCTTTGGTAATTACCTTCAATGTAATTCTCGTCATCGACTGGTTGATGTTGATCATGTCTCCATCCTTCCAGTTTTTTATTTCCTCGTCAGCGCAAGCCACCATGATGTTTGCATACTCTTCAATCCGCTGCGGATAAAATGCAGGTTTCATCAGGCGTCTTTGCCGCTTGTGATAGTCACCATCACTGGTGAATAAACCATCTCCTAAAAATTTCCTGAACGCCCGAAAAAAATACGTGCGTTTCATTTTGTGTCCTTCCGTTGTCAGAATTTCTTTAATCACTTCAGGATCGTGAATAAAATAATTCTTGACGCCCGTAAAAGAACATTCACAGACATCACCATATTTCTCTATTTTCTTTCGCGTATAGGAAATGGTGTTGTTAGCCGCCTCACTGTATTCGAGCAAGTCGGTGATGACGGGTATTAAAGTTCTTTTGGGAATTGGTTTCAAACAGGTTTTCCACTTACATAGTTCAACGCTGCCTTTGCATAGTTAGCCCATTTGTCGTTATGATCAAACGATACCTGGATCCATTCTTTCATCGGTCGCTTCTTTCCTGAAGGATCAAACAATTGGGAGCCATCCAGACTTAATGCTTCTTTGTGCATATCGCCTGTAAGTTTAAAAACCATTTCGTTTTGGAAAAGCAAATAAATGCTTTCCCGTTTATTTTAAAACAAGGTTTGCCGAATAGCTGGCTTTGTTCAGCACTCTTCATTTTTTGTCCAATTGAAACGTAAAGTATTTCTTCTTTCGACATGTATTTATTATAACATAAATATTGTCAAAAGTAGAGTTTATTACAACAAAGCTTCAGATATCGAGGTTGCTAAAAATTGAGACAGGATACAAGCCTATTTAAGAGTTCCGTCCTGAGCCTGTTTGATCATTTTCTCGTTTGCAACAATGACAATTTCAACCCGCCTGTTTTTTGTACGGCCTTCTGCAGTTGAGTTACTTGCGACCGGCTGATTAGAACCATTTCCCACAGAAGTCATTCGGGAAGAAGCTACTCCTTTTGAAACGAGGAAATTGACTACGCTTGCTGCTCTTTTTTCAGACAAAGGATTGTTGATGGCATCACTTCCTGTGTTGTCAGTATGACCGGAAACAGCAATATTCGTTTCGGGATTATTAAGCAACGTCTGAGCAAATTTTGAAAGTGACTCCTGGGCATCCGCACTCAACGTACTGGATCCGGTGGCGAATAAAATACCGGCATCGAAAGTCACTTTTAATCCTTCACCATTATTTACCTTTTCAACCTTGGCATCTTTGATTTGTTTTATTTCTTCCGCCTGCTTATCCATCTTATGTCCAATCACGCCACCTGCAACGCCACCAAGTACACCTCCGATGACGGCACCCATCGCTGTGTTGCCGCCGGAATGACCGATGACTCCACCGATAACGGCACCTGAAGTCGCACCAATGGCAACTCCTTTATCTTGTTTACTCATTTTCTTGGTTGCATCACAGGAAGACAGAACTGCAACTAGTGTGATCAGCCATAAGGTAGTTTGTAATTTTTTCATGGTAGTATTTTTTATTTGTCGCCTACTTTGATCGGTTTCGACCTATCCGTTTAGTTGAATATAATGAACAAAGATACGATTCAATATGCAAACCATTTGCAAAAAACAAAGCCCGTTCTTCAAAAGAAGAACAGGCCTTATAACGAAACCACTCGTTGTCTAACTAAAATTATTTTTTCTTTTTCTTTTCATCAGCATCAATGCGCATTCCTTTTTTATCAATCTTTATAATTTCCTTTCCATTCTCTTTGATGACTACTCCATTGCTGTCAATGGAAACATGGTTTCCGTCTCCACTTTTCACATGGACTCCATTTTCATCAATGTCCACCTGGCTTCCGTCTTCGTCATGAACTGAAACGCGCTCACCGCCAATCGTTGATTCATCACCTGTGCAATCAACACAGACCAAACCTTTGTCTGTCATTTTCCATGTACGCTCCAGCATGTCTTTATCATATATGTTCTGAACATTTTCAACATCATAAATAAAATGACGAAGGGTTTTGTCGAAATACACAGTTGAGCCTACAGGCATTTTCAATACCAGTTGAACATGTTGTCCCCTGTAACGGTCATCTTTATACAGAGAGAAATAACGATTGAAGCGAAGCAATGAATCTGTTTGAACAAACGAATAGCCAACGTGTGTGGCGTTTTCAGCAGCATTCTTTTTTGAAGTACCCCTGGAATACACTATTTCCACCAACTGAAACGAATCGTTCGGACTTTTTACAATATCTAATTTTACGTCGCGCGAGATGAGTATGCTATCACGCTCCACCAGGTCCATGTCATCCGAATCCCAATCTATCTTCCATCCGTCACCGTAGTCCTTTTCATTGTTTTTCATTTCATCCGTTTCCAGGGAAAGCTTCTTCGCAGGAGGTTGCATCAATGAGACTTCTTTGCGGATACTTTCCTTTTCACTGAACTGCCTCGCTATTTTTATTCCAATCGCTGAACAGATTATCAAACCAAGAATCCATAGCCCCAATGCAGAAAGCCCGAATATCTTTGAACTCCTCTTAATTTTGAAAAGCATTTTTACGGCGGCATAACCTATCATCAGGAAAGGGATTCCAACCAATAAGAGTACACCGATGTAAGACCAGAAGAATTGTGTGCCCGAAACAAAAACATGATTCCATATATACGGATAATGCGTTCCCGGAACATGGATGACTGCAAAGAATGAAACGAACAATGCAAAAAGAACAACGATGGCAATGAAAATAAAGAAGGCTGCAAATATTTTTCCGATTACTCTAAAAATAAAAACGAATACCTCGCCGATCGCTTCAAATATTCTCCCGATTACGGTACCTGCCTTTTTGGTTCCGCCTTTGCTCATTTCATCCATTCTTTTTTTTAGCGCTTCCATTTCTTCTTTCACATTCTTCTGAATGTTTGAAACGGTTACTGCTTCACCTTTCATCTGCAATTTTTCCGCAGCCGTTTTAGCTTCAGGAATGATGACCCAAAGAATGATGTACAACAGAAATCCAGATCCGAATACGAAGAATGAAACCGCCAGGATTAACCTTACCCACACCGGATCAATATCAAAGTAGGCAGCAACTCCTGAGCAAACTCCACCCAAAAGCTTGTCGTCAGGATTGCGGAACAATCTTCTTTTTACCGGACCTGTGAAAACCGGTTCTTCTTCTGTTTCTTTTTGTTCCGAACCAGCAAACTCTTCGGGTTTACCCATCAGGAGTGTGACTTCATTCACATCTTCAAGCGTAATTACCTGCTTGCTGTCTTTTACACGTTCCTGGAACATTTCAGCAATACGCGCTTCAATGTCTTGCATGATTTCATCTCTTCCGTCAGAGGTTGTAAAATGGCTCCGGATGGATTCGAGGTACTGTTTGAATTTTTCATACGCGTTTTCGTCAATGTGGAATACGATTCCACCGATGTTGACAGTGACTGTTTTATTCATGAGATTGTGGTTTTTTTGTTGTCTGGTGAACTGCCTCTACTAACTCGTTCCATGTCTGACTAAGTTCTTCTAAAAATTTTTCCCCGAGAGGTGTGAGAGAATAATATTTCCGTGGAGGACCTGATTTGCTTTCCTCCCACCGATACGTAAGTAAGCCGGCATTTTTTAATCGTGTGAGTAAAGGATATAATGTTCCTTCCACCACGATGAGTTTTGCTTCTTTCAACCTCGCAATGATATCAGAAGGATATACTTCTGTATGTAACAAGATGGAGAGAATGCAAAACTCCAATACCCCTTTGCGCATCTGAGCCTGTGTATTTTCAAGGTTACTACTCATAGCTTTTAGATTTAGGGTTTGATTGATTAGTTATTCTTATTGTTTTTATTCGTTGTACGCAGCAATTATTTTTTACCTGCGGATTCTTAAAGCTGAACCGTGTCTGCCACTGAATTCAGAAGGCTGTTTAAGCATCACATTGTCTGTGCTGGATTCAGTCGTAATTTTTACAGAATCCAGGTTCATTGCAACCACTTGTCCGCTGCCGAGCACCCTGGTGTAACTGTCACCGGTACTTCCTTTCGCATAAATTTTTCCGTTGCCTTTCACAATCATTCCCAATGAAAGTGTGCGTACATCCACCTGGATGCTTCCTGATCCGACCACTTTCAGCAGCAAAATATCAGAGTACAAAATTTGATTGCTGAAAATTTTTCCTATTCCATTCACTTCAATCAAACTGATGTCGTCCATCGTTACATAGATCGTAACAGGAAGATCATTCGTTCCGTTGATAACAAGCGCTCCATTATCAAGCGTTGTCTCAACCGATGAAACACTGCTCTCATCCCCTTCTATACGAACCGATGTTTCTGTTCCCTGACTCAGGATTACCTGCGCATTCGCTTTTAAGATCAATCCATAAAAATTGTTGTTGGCCATCCTGTTTTCAGAAACAGATGCTGAAGCAGATTTGCAACTTGCGAATAAAATTGTTGTGAGTGATATCATCACTGCAACAAACATTGATTTTGTTTTACTCATCTTTCTAAAAGATGAATTTGAGGATTCGTGAATCATAGATTTCATTGAATTTGATTTTTGTGAGTTGGTATTTCTGTTCGTAGTTTTCATGTTAACTTGTTTTTATATTTAGTACTTTGTATAACCTCTTTAAATGCGAAGCAAAGATACTGTTATTAAATATTACTTTGCAATACATAGTACCAAATAATATATAACTTATTGATTATAAATGAATAAATTTTACAAAAATAGGAGCTAACGGACTGTTCCAAACAAAAAAGCTGCCTTTAGGGCAGCCTTTTAAAAAAATCTATGAAATTGAACCTCTTATTTTCCTTTGATAGCAAGAAGTTCCATTTCAAAAATAAGCGTTGCATTTGGGGGAACCTTCGCACCCTGACCTCTTTCGCCATAGGCTAACTCAGAAGGAACAAATAATTTCCATTTTGAACCAACTTTCATCATTTGAAGAGCTTCCGTCCATCCTTTAATAAAACCGCTAACAGCCCATGTAATAGGTTGTCCTTTATCAACTGAACTGTCGAATATAGTTCCGTCAATCAAGGTTCCGTGATAATGAATAACGATCGTATCCGTAGCTACAGGCATTGGTCCGGTACCTTCTTTCATAACCATGTATTGTAATCCGTCAGGCAGAGTAATGACACCGGGTTTACCTTTGTTTTCGTCCAAGAATTTCTTTCCAGCAGCAATGTTAGCGTCCGCTTTTTGCTTTTGTTTGTCACCAAGATAAGACTGGATAGATGCTTGCGCTTGTTGCGCATTCAACTTAAGGCTATCTCCTTTTATGGATGACCGAATAGCTTTCATCAGGATGTCAAGATTTAATGAATCAAGTCCGTCTTTTTTCATGTTGCCTCCAATCGTAACTCCAATGGCATAAGCAACTGAATCAGTTTTTGTTTTCATTGATACATCTCCTCCACCCTTTTGTCCCTCACAGGAAATAAGAGCGCTAAAGCTGAAACATACAGCAAGTACTATTGATTTTCTTTTCATGAATTTTTTTATCTAGTTTTTGATTAATTTTTTTGAGCGCGCGAAGATAGCAATTCCATTTTAAGATGAGCAAATTCTCAAATGGATTAACCATGAAGACAACAAGGAAAATGAGAAAATTAATTGACTATCGCAGGAAATGTATATTTCCTTCCGGTATTTTCTTTCTTCAACCAATCCATCAAAGGAGAGAAATAATCGAGCATGGCACGCGCACTCAGGTCTTCTCCTGTTTTATCCTTTAACAGCTTTCTCCAATCGCCACTACCTCCCGGGCGCATGATATCCTGGATGAACCGACCGACCTCTTTGTTGCCGAAATAGTTTGTTGCATGCGGATCCTGGTGCAAAATATTTTTTGAGATGTAATCATGAACCTGGAAAAGAAGAATGAATGACAATGCATAATCATAATACTGTGCAGGATCATCGTTGATGTGGGTCTTGGACGCCGCATCACAATACTCCTCTCCCCTGTCTGAAGGCGGAACAATACCCTGGTATTCCTTTACAATTTCCCACCAGCGTTTGTTAAATTGATCAGCCGGAAGATTATTCGCATACAACTCCTTTTCAAAAACGCTCATCGTTCCGGTACTCCATGGAATAAATACAACATAATGAAGAGCATCTTTCAACAGCTGCTTCATCGAATCTATTTTTGCTGTCGCATCAACCAAACCCAAACCGGCTGCAAACGGTTTTTGTTTCGCCGCCAGTCCCATCATGCTTCCCAATGCTTCGTGGTAAGCACGGTTAGCTCCTTCCCTGAGCAAGTAAGGAACATCAGGATTGCTGTATGCGAGGTAATAATAGATGTGTCCATATTCATGATGAACAGTCTCATACCATTCTGAGTTCGGAACAATACTCATCAGGGAGCGAACATCCTTTTGCAAATCAATGTGCCATGCCGAAGCATGTGTGTTCTTTTTATAACCTGCGTCCTTTGCAACCGGATATAAACTTGACCGCTCCCAAAAAGTTTTTGGCAGTAAATCAAATCCTAAAGAGACGTAGAATTTTTCTCCCTGCTTTGCAATCCATTCAGCATCTTTTGTCTTCAATGAGCTATCGAGATTCAATCCTTCAACTGTAATCATCTCACCCCAATCCTGTCCCCAGCGGTTGCTCAGCCAATGCGCAGGAATGTAATCGGGAACTTCTTTCACGCCATATTTCTTCGCCAGTTCATAACGCGCATACGTGTGGAGCTCCCTGAACAATGGATTGAGTTCCTTATTAAATTTTTTGAGCAAGTCCATCATTTCTTCCGTGGACATTCCATATTCGGAAACCTGGTAGGTGAAAAAATCTTTGTAACCAAGCGCCTGTACCACTTCATTCCTCAACTCGCGCAAATGAATCAACCCGCCTTTCAATGACTTCCCGACTTCCTTGCTTGCTTCCCACGCTTTTTTTCTTGCTGTCAAATCCTTTGAAGATGTAAGAATGGAATCAACATTATTGGGAGTCACTTCTTTTCCATCAATCGAAAATTTAAAACCATACAATTTTTCAGTCTGGTCCGTTTCAGCTTTGATACGTTCCTTTACTTTGTCTTCAACACTTTCGGGATTGCCTGCGGCGAGAAACAAAATTTTATTCAACTCTTTTACCTGGATAGGACTTAAATCTTTTTCCCATTTTAAATAAGACGTTGCTTTGTCAATGTTCTCCTTGCTGCCTGTGAATTTCGCCATCGCTTCATCCGCCTTTCTTGACTCCAACGCATTTGAAGAATCACCTTCCACAATGTGTGTATTCACTTTCCATTGCCCTTCACTCGAAGCAGTATAGAGTTCACGGTATGTATTGTTATATCCATCAAGATACTTTTGAACTTCTTCCTTGTGCTTTTGAGCATCATTTTTACAGGAAGTAAAAACCACAATAAGAGAAATGAACAAGGCTATTTTTTTCATTGAGTAGCTTTTTTTAGGAGCGCAAATATAGAAAGTTCCCTGATTCAGAACCTTCAGATACGTGGTAAATTGACACTTGCAAATGGTAAACGGCTTAGGATGCACAACAAGGGAAATCTTATCAATTACTATTGCTTTCCTGCTGCTTTTTTCTTATTTTTGATAGATAAGACCCGTGAATCGTGCTTCCATAGCGGGTTATACAAAATGACTAAATACAATTCATATGAAAAAAATTCTCTACTTCACAATTGCTTTTTTAGTTTGGAAAGTATCCCTTGCGCAAACTTCGGATAAAAAAGAAAATCAAAAAGTAAAAGCCGGTTTTGGAGTAACCGTTGCTCAGACTCAACCTGAATTTCCGGGAGGACCCGACGGGCTTTTCAATTTTCTCACGACCAACTTAAAATACCCACGTCATGCAAAACTTGCAGGAATTCAGGGACGCGTGTACATCGGTTTCCTCATCGACAAAACAGGCAAACTACAAAACCAGCGCCTGCTGAGCGGAGTAACGGATGAACTAAACGATGAAGCCATGCGTGTTGTAAAAGCAATGCCTGACTGGAAACCGGGAACAAGAGCCGGTGAAAACATCGATGTTCAGTATATTTTGCCTATTGATTTTATTCTTCCTCCTAAAAATGAACCCGTAAAAGAATAGGAAGAATTCCTGAATCTATTCATGCATGAATTTGTATCCGACTCCACGTATTGAAAAAAAATACCTCGGTTGCTTCGGATCCTTTTCAAAATATTTCCGGAATGATAAAATGAAATTATCAACAGTTCGAGTAGAAGGATAGATATCATATCCCCAAACCGTTTCAAGAATCTGTTCCCTACTCACCACTTCATTCCTTCTTTCAATCAACAATTTCAACAGCATGATTTCTTTTTTTGTGAGGCGGATTGTTTTCCTGTCCTTCCCGGTAATTTCATAGGTCAAAAAATTCACTTCAAATCCGCTGAACCGGAACGTATCATTCAAGGCTGTTTTCTCATCCTTGTTCATTCCTCTTTTAATGAGAGCTTTCACACGCAACAGGAATTCTTCGAGGTTGAATGGCTTCGTGATGTAATCATCTGCTCCGCGTTTCAATCCCATAATTTTATCTTCGTATGTGTTCTTTGCAGACAAAAACAAAATCGGAACCGCGGAATTCGTCAGGCGGATTGCCTCGCACACGCTGAAGCCATCCATTTCGGGTAACATCACATCCAGAACAACCAGGTTAAATCTTTCCTGCTTAAAAATTTTTACTGCTGAAGTTCCGTTTACAGCCGTACTTACCTTATAACCTTCCAGTTCAAGATTCAACTTAATGACCTCCAGGAGATGTTCCTCATCTTCCACCAGCAAAATTCTGAAAACGGCATCTGCATTCATCGTTACAAAATAACAAATAATTCCCCTAAATCGTAAGTTCTCACAAAGTATTTCGTTCCCCAGCTAAACTTTTGATATTTTTGGTCGATTAAATCAGTATGAATTTTCAAATCAAAACAGCTAGGGTGAAAAATATTTGTGCATTTATTCTTGCCTTTATTCCGCTCATTGCTTTCCCACAACAGGTGAAGCGTTGCGGCACCTTCGAGTATTGGCAAAAGATGAAACAACAAACCCCATCACTTGCTATGGAAGAAGAAAGAATGAATCGAGAAGCAACTAAATGGGTGAATGAGCACAGGAATGAACGGATCACAAACTCCGTCATTACAATTCCCGTTGTTGTGCACGTTCTCTATCATACCGATGCTGAGAATATTTCAGATGCTCAAATACAATCCCAGATTGATGTACTGAATACAGACTATGCAAGATTGAACGAGGATACATTTCTTACACCTGTTCCCTGGAAAGCAATTGCGGCAAATGTTGGTGTACAATTTTGCCTTGCAGCCATTACTCCTGATAGCGTTCCTACAAATGGTATTGAGAGAAAATTTACAGACAATACTTCGTGGGCAAATTATGACGACATGAAATTTGCGAGCAGTGACGGATTGAATGTTTGGAACAGGGATTATTATATGAATATCTGGGTCGGGAACTTAGGAGGAAATTTTTTAGGTGTTACTTCTTCTCTTGCAATACAGCCACAATATGATGGAATGTGTATTTCATACAAAGCGTTTGGAAGAGTCGGGAATCATTTGGATCATCGTTATAATCTCGGAAGAACTGTTACTCATGAAGCCGGTCACTGGTTGGGATTAACGCACACCTGGGGAGATGATTTTGGCGCTTGTACCGGGACGGATGGTATTAATGATACTCCCAACCAGGCAGACAATACATTTGGTTGCCCGTTGTTTCCTGTTACAGATGTTTGTTCACCAAATTATCCCGGTATTATGTTTATGGATTACATGGATTATACCGATGATGCTTGCATGAACCTATTTACAAACGACCAGGTTTTAAGAATGCATTATGTCCTGGATAATAACCGTATAAGCATTCGAGATAATGTAACGAGTTGCAACGGTGCAATTACGGTCTCGCTGCCACTAAAACTATATCCGAACCCGGTTGATCAGACTCTTTCTGTTCACACGTATTTCAATGTTCCTGCTACTCTTGTCTTTTCATTGAAAGATATTTTTGGCAGAGAATGGATGCATGAGACCGGAACATTGAACCATTATGAAGTTATTCCCTTCAATGTAACTACAATACCGAGCGGAGTTTACATTGTTTCTGCAACAGCAAATAACATCTCAATCACTGAAAAAGTAGTTGTTGTTCATCGCTAAGAACCTGCAAAGGAAATTATCAAATTTATTCGTTATGTCACAACCCGGTTTTAACATGGTTCTTCAAGAGTCACTTCCAAAAGAATTAAAAAATATTGCAGAAAAAGTTTTCAATCATCAGCGCATTTCATTTGACGAAGGTGAACTACTTTTTGAGAAAGGAGATCTTGGTTTCTTGGGATCACTTGCAAATTCTGTGAGAGAACATAAAAATGGAAACCGTACTTTTTTCAACCGCAACTTTCATATTGAGCCAACCAATGTGTGCGTTTTCACCTGCAAGTTCTGCTCCTACTCCCGCATTTATAAACACCGCGAAGACGGATGGGAATTAAGCGAACGGCAGATTCTTGACATCGTAAAATCATTTGACGGGAAACCGGTTACTGAAGTTCATATGGTTGGAGGTGTACATCCGAAAATGAATCTTGATTTTTTTGTAGATGTAATCCGAAAAATAAAATCGCACCGTCCATCCTTGCACATCAAAGCATTTACTGCAGTTGAACTGGATTACATGTTCAGCAAAGCAAAAGTTTCTCTTGAAGAAGGATTAAAAATTCTTCAACGCGCAGGCATGGATTCCATTCCCGGTGGTGGCGCAGAAATTTTTGACGAAGAGATTCGTCGGGAAATTTCCGCTGACAAATGCTCCTCGGAAAAGTGGCTCAGTATTCATGAGGCCGCTCATAAGCTCGGAATGCACAGCAATGCTACCATGTTGTATGGACATATCGAAAACTATCGCCATCGCATTGATCATCTTGAACGACTGAGAACACTACAAGATAAGACCAGAGGTTTCAATACGTTCATTCCTTTAAAGTTCAGGAATAAAGATAATGACATGTCGCAAGTTCCTGAAACAACAGTGACTGAAGACTTGCGTAACTATGCCGTGTCAAGAATTTACCTTGACAATTTCAATCACATCAAAGCCTATTGGCCGATGATCGGGAGAAGCACAGCACAACTTTCACAAGCCTTTGGTGTGGATGATCTGGATGGAACCATTGATGACACAACAAAAATTTATTCAATGGCCGGTGCGGAAGAACAAAAACCGGTTCTTTCAACAGAAGAATTGGTGACGCTCATCAGGCAATCAAACAGAACTCCGGTTGAAAGAGACACGTTGTATAATGTCATAAAAGATTTTTCGGAGATTGACTTTGAGAAAGCAACATTGAATTAGCTGGTAGTCATTCGTTCGGAGTTCAAAGAAAAAAAAGAGAGTCTCCGAACTAACAACTAAGGACTAAGAACTTTTATAACGTAAGTGAATATTCTAAACCCACGATGTACAGGTTTTCAGGAATGGAAACATTCCATTCATGCTGGATGAGATAATACAATCCGAACGTACTCTTTTTGTTTAGTTCATAATCCATTCCGGCTACGTAACGGCCCCGGTGCCATGTCTGATCAGACTCGAGGTTTCGCGGATCGCTTAACTGGTAGCGAAGTTCACACGACAAATAAGGTGTGACTTTTTTATGCAGATCGTATTTCACAGCAATTTTATTTCTTGAATACCATTCGGGAATGGCTCCCTTATCACTCGAGTAAATATTTCTTTCTTCTACCTGCAACCGGTGACGGTATGAACCAGTCCAGTTACCATACTTCTTCTTCACCGTTATATCAAGCATCAACCGGTGACGGAAACTGTAAAAATCGTCAATCATTTTTTTTTGAATAAAGCGATATTGCAATTCAATTTTCAAAAAACTATATGGACGATAACCTATTCCGGCCTGTGAGTAAAATAAATTGATCTGAGAAAAATTTTCCTTCAGCCTGAATTCCTCTGTAAAAAGAAGTGAGAAATTATTCTTCAGCTTCTTTTCAACACTAAATGTATTCCACATTCCTGCATCATCATACTGAGCAGAAGCAGTAGAAAAAATAAAAACATAAAGTATCCCTAAAAGAATTTTTTTCTTCACTTGAAAATAAGCCGAATAAAACTATTCGTAATAATAGATGATGATGATCGCAGTATCACGCAGGAAATTAATTTCACTGATGTTGATCCTGTTGATTTTAATTCCTGTTCTGTTTTCCAAGTCACTGATCAATTCCCCTTGTCTTTCTTTCCGGATGAGTTCGATGTTTTCATATTCAATAATTTTTGTCGTTTCCTTTTTCATCAGCAAATTGCTTTCGAGCAGGTAGGTAAACCCGAGAATGATCGCATTCAGCAACAGGAATTCATCCCAGTTTCCTTTGGCAACGGCATTGATCAGTCCGATGGCGATCACCAAAAAAAGATAGGTCATGTCTTTTATCGTGATGCCTTCGGTACGATATCGCAGCATTGAAAAAACGGCAAACAATCCAAACGCAGCGCCCATACTCATGTCAACTTTGTTCAGCAAATACGTAATTAGGAAAATCAGCAGGTTGAAAATAAAAAAAGTAAAAAAATATTCCCTGCTTTTGTGAGCCGGAAAATAAATGAACCGAACAAGCACGAGTACGGAAGCAATGTCGATTCCCAACCGCATAAAAAATTTCGGAGATAATTTATCAAACAAGCTGAATGTTGTGTCTACAACAGTTGAATCATTTAGAACCTGAAGAATTGCCATACAGTACCTTATTAATGTTTCTTAAATTGGGTTTGAAATTATTATGCTTGACGGAATTATCAATACGAATCACACCAAGACAGTATTTGCTGACTGATCCTTCACGTACATGGTATTTTTTCATCAGTTTGAGAAAAGAAGATGAAACAAATTTTTCCTGCTTGACTTCTGCAATGACCAAATCATCAAAACCATACTCATCCTTATTTTTTTTGAACACAATGTCCAGATCAAGTGTAACGCGCTCGTCCAAAACAGTATTCACCAGTGTAATGCGTGAATAGTTCGCCCAGAATTGCGGAAACAATTCAGACGATTGAATCGGAGTTTTTTCGTGAAGAAATTTTTCAGCGACATTGCTGATGGTGTCCGCAATCGCATACTGTTTCACACGGTCCTTAATGGTGCGCCCTTTGTTGTTCTTGAATTTGATTTCAAAAAAATGCAAATCCGATTCCACGTATTTCCTGTAGCGTATTTTGTGACGGTTGCTTCTGCCCCGCTGATGCTTGTGAAACAAATCGAGATTTTCTGTATCGAAATAAAGCGATTCATAGCGGCTCAACCTTACACCGTTTACATCCAGCACACGGTAATCGTCTTTTAGTTGGTCCAGGAATAACGGTATCTGTGATGCCGGGAAAACATATTTTGTGTCCACACGATTCATCAGCATCTTCTCACTCATCTCCGTTAAGGTAATGGGTGCAAAAATTTCCAGTATCTCCTTGATGTTCTCCACCCGTCAATGAAATTCGTAGCTGAATTTTTTAGTCATGATCAGTTGTCCTGTAGGATTGTAAGTTTTTCGTCCTGATTTCAATCCTTTGTTGTCATACGTAAAAACAGATTTGCTGAGAACTTTTCCGGATCCGTTTGAGGTGACCTCAGTCACTTTCTCTCCATCAGGATTGTAGGTGAACTGCATTTTTTCAGTGATCACATTGTTCCCGTCATAGATGGTCTCCGATATTTTTTTATCATTTGAATTGTACTCGGTCACCGTTCTTTTTAAGATACTTCCTTTTGCATCATTTTCTGTATGTTCAGTTTCATCGTTGTTCCTATTGAACTTCCAGTACTCATGCCTGCGAAAAACACCGGTTTTATCGTATTCAATTTCTTCAATCAATTTTCCGTTTTTATCAAACTTCTGATACGAATCAGTAAATATTATTTCTTTTCCATTGGCATCTATTTCATGCACAGCAACTGTTACGGATTTGATATCATGCTTCTTAACATCTTTCTTGCTTTGCGATGATGCGTTAAAAATAAAAAACAAACAAAATCCTGCTAAAACGATGAATCGCTTTTTCATTTTCCTTAATTTTTTTTGATCGTCAGGGTTCCTATGTCTGTCGTTCCGTCGCCGGGAATATCAAGCTCTTTAATGACAGCGACTTTTCCACCCGGATTAGGGGAATCCGAATAAACATAAATCGTGTAATGCCCTTCACGGAGGTAATGGAATTCAAAAACACCACCGGGTCCGGTTTTGGTCCGGTCACCATACGTTGCATCATCTCCATAAATGATGTAGACATCGGCATCCATGGCCCAATAATCGAGCGTATCGGCATGGACGATAAAATCAGGATCCCACTTTTCAACCCATACTTTGCCAATGATTGATGTTGTTCCGCCAGAACCCGGCCCCTTCTTGCAGGCAGAGAATGCAACTACAAGAGAAACGAATAGCACTAGTAGTAATGATCTTTTTTTCATATTTAATCGATGATGATAAATTTCCCTGTTGAACTAATTGTATGAGTAAGCTCCGATCTGATTTCGTAAAAATATATTCCGCTTTCTAAATTTCCCCTCTCAAACTTAAACCGGTCATTTTCAATTTTTGTTTTTTGAAATGCAACCCGGCCGCTCACATCGTATATTATAATATAGAAACCTTGACTATTTTGATTTGCCGTTTGCCAACTGATTATTGTCGATTGAGAAAAAGGATTGGGGAAACAGACGCTTTCAAGAGGATTCGTTTCTTCGTTGATTCCGAGTGCACTTCCATTCGAAAAAAGATGATGAGCATACACATCAAAGTCCGTGTTATTTCTTTTATCCTGCCAGGCGAAAATACATCCGCCGGATCCATCCGAAACGTTTTTGGGATCTGTTTGATTACCGGCTGCCGTTCCCACCGCCTCTCCTCCCACTGTCCACTGCACCACACCACTTGAATCAATTCGTTGCGCCATGACATCCCAGTTTCCGGCTGTTGAATCCTGCCAAACAATGGTTGCTCCGCCAAATCCATCACCAACAGTATTCGGATTTATTTGAGGAGCAGAACCTGTCGAGAGCAAAACTCCGTTGGCTGTCCATTGAATGGATCCACTCTGATTTATTCTCTGTGTATAGATGTCTAAATTACCGCTGCGATTATCCTTCCAGGAAATAATGGCTCCGTTTATCCCATCGGTTGCCATGTCGAGCGCGCTCTGATTGTCCAATGCGCTACAGATGGCAACTCCATTGCTCGTCCATTGAATAGCTCCCGATGCATTAACTCGCTGCGCATACACATTGTAATCGTTTCCATTTCTTTTATCCTGCCAGGCGATAATAGCACCGCCCAAACCATCTGATTTTATTTTCGGATTGTTCTGAGTATCGGCATTATTCGAAATGATGATTCCGTTTACTGTCCATTGCGGTGTGCCTGAAGAATTCAGACGCTGAGCATATATATTGTAATCCACTGTATTCCGGAAATCCTGCCAGGTAAAAATGGCTCCACCATTTCCATCTGTTGTCAACCTTGCATTTAGTTGAGACAACACAGCAGAACAAACAACCACACCTCCGCTCGCCCATAAGGCAACCCCTGAAGCATCCAGCCGTTGTGCGTAGACATCCCATAAACCATTGACAGAATCTTCCCAAACGATGATGGCACCATTTGCCCCGTCAGAAATGATATGCGGATCTTGCTGACTTCTTATTTTCACAGAAACACCAATGCCATCTGCAGTCCATAAAACAACGCCGGAAGAATCAATCCGCTGAGCGTAGATATCCTTATTCCCGTTCCGTGAATCTGTCCATGCCATGATGGCTCCTCCTTTTCCATCTTCAACGACTGCCTGAGCAGTTTGGTCAGAAGAATCGGTGCAAACACTAACGCCATTGGATGTCCATAAATTCACTCCATTTTTATCAATACGCTGCACGAAAATATCTCCTGAATTTTGTGTCACATCATTGCGGTAATCAGTCCACGTAATAATTGCTCCTCCTTTTCCATCAGTAACAAGCCGAACACCCTGTTGGTCATTCGGCTGAACACAAACAGATGTATTAACAGAAGGATTTGGATTCCATTGTGAGTAGCAATCACAACTAAAGCAAAACAGGAAGACAAGTAAACTAATAATGTTATTCTCTTTCATACTTCATTAATTTTTGAAAGGCGCTAAAATCTCTTTTCTACACTGGTAAACGTAGATTAAATAATTGTTAAACGCATGAATATTTATCACATTTCCGAATTCGTTTCTCAACAAACACACTAAACTTTGAAGCAAGAAACGGAATGATCGCTGGATTCTAAAATGAATAATAATAAAAGGAATGGTCTCGTATACGAGTTATTGGTTTCATTCATACTGAGAAGTATCCTAATTTTCCTTCTGGTACTTCACATAGTTTCTCCACTTTTCCAACACCGCTTTGAAATTGTCAGGAAGTTCTGCTTCAAAATAAACTTTCTTCTTTGTGGTTGGATGAATAAACCCAAGCGAAGCTGCATGTAGCGCTTGCCCGGGAAACATATCAAAACAATTTTCGACGAACTGTTTGTATTTGGTAAATGTTGTTCCTTTTAAAATCCGGTCACCACCATATTCAAAGTCCTTAAAAAGAGGATGGTTAATATGTTTCATGTGAACACGAATCTGGTGTGTTCGTCCCGTTTCAAGCTTACATTCGATCAGGGTTATATATCCAAATCGTTCAATCACTTTATAATGTGTCACTGCATGTTTGCCGTGATCGCCTTCCGGAAAAACATCCATCACTTTCCGGTTCTTTAAATTGCGACCGATGTTTCCGGTGACTGTTCCTTGTTCTTCTTTGAAATCTCCCCACACCAACGCAATGTATTTGCGATCGATTGTCCGGTCAAAAAATTCTTTCGCGAGGAGATTCATTGCTAAATCTGTTTTTGCAATCACGAGCAACCCCGAAGTATTTTTATCTATGCGATGCACCAAACCCGGGCGCTCCATCCGGTTGCCGCTTTGCGGAAGATTTTTAAAATGATACGCCAATGCATTCATCAGTGTACCATCGTAATTTCCATACGCAGGATGAACAACAATGCCGGCAGGTTTGTTAACGATGGCGACATCCTCATCTTCGTAAACAAGATTGATCGGAATGTCCTGAGGAATTAATTCAAACTCGCGCACAGGATGCGGCAATACAACTTGGATGACATCCAGCGGTTTTACCCTGTAGTTTGATTTTACCGGTTTTCCGTTTACAAGAATGTTCTCGGCTTCGATGGCATTCTGAATCCGGTTACGCGATGTTGCCGGCAAATGATTGTGCAGGTATTTATCGATACGCTGCATCATCTGACCTTTCTCAATCACGATGCGATAATGCTCGTAGAGTTCTTCCTGATCGTTTATTTCTAGTTCTTCCGATGACATGGATGATTGAGTGGGTTCCATCATAAAATAAGATTCGGGATTAAAGTGCAAAGGTATCAATCAAATTCGGAGAAGCGATTTGTTGAGTACTTCGGTAGTGTCTCAGTTTGAATTATATTTAGATTCCTCGCTTCGTTCGGAATGACAATCCAAATTAAAGCTGCGAGGCGGGCTTAAGCCCGCCTATCGTCACTCTCATAAGTGTCGTTCCGAGCAAAGCGAGGAATCTTCTTTCAAACTGATACACTACGCATACTTCATTTCTCACCTGCCATATTCTATTGTTCAGGAGAACTCTTCCCGGCTTTCGCCTTCTTCTTAAAAAAACCTTTCAGCAAAAAATTATGTTGTGCGGCTTCCAGGTCGTCATCCAATTTTTTAGAACTGCTTTCCAGATTCTTAATGCTTTCCTTTAATTGTCCACCAGCTTTCTCATCATGAAGCAAAACACCAATGGGTGTATTCGCATTACCTGTTGCCTCTTTCAGGTTCGTGATAAACAACGTTGCGGTATCAGCCATCCGTTGTAACTGCAAAACAGAACTTCTCAACGAATTAAAAACCGTTGTATCAGTAACCAGTTCATTTGCAAGGGTGCCTTTCTTATTCAAGCCGGCACTAAAATCAGCGAGGGAGTTTACCAATTGTTGAGCTGTTGCTGATGCGCTTTTAAGTGAGGCTGTTGCCGAATTCATATTTGCATACAGGGAATTATCGGTCAACATTTTTCCGATCGTCCCTTCTCCCTCTGCCATCTTCCTGCTGATGATTTTAAAATCTGTGGTGATCGCAAGAAAATTTTTATTATTTTCCTGCAAGGTATTGATCATGTCTTCCGAAGTAAAAGTTTTTTCAACGATCAATGTATCACCTTCCTGCACCTCACCTGCGCCTTCAGTACCTCCGTAAATAACAAGCATCTTATTCCCGATAATTCCGTCTGAACCGATCTTCACTTTCGCATCCCTGCGAATAAACTGCCTGGCTTTTGTTTCAATTTTCATTTTCACTTCCACCTGAGAGATTCCGAAAAAACGCAGTTCACTTACAGTCCCTATTTTTACTCCGGAGAAGCTTACATTGTTTCCCGATTGCAATCCGCTCACATCATCAAAAACAGAAACCACACTCATTTTTTGTTTAAAGGTTTCATGTAAGTTACCAACCATCAGGATTCCGATGATCAGGAAAACCAGTCCTAACAAAACAAAAAGACCGACAATCACTGGACGTTTATTTGATGTCTCATTCATAGCTTATTGTATAAAATTATAATTGAAAAATTTTTTTATCTCCGCATCTTCACTCTCAAACACGTCTTCAAATTTACCCACCCTTGAAAATTTTCCGTCCAGTAACATGGCTGTCCGGTTACCGGTAGCCTTTGCACAGGTAAGGTCATGTGTGATGATGACAGAACTGGTATTATACTGTTGCTGGACTTCATTGATAAGCTCATTAATTTCGGCACTTGTTATAGGATCTAAGCCTGATGTCGGTTCATCATACAACATGATTTCGGGTTTAAGAATTAATGTTCGTGCAATGCCGATTCTTTTTCGCTGGCCTCCTGAAAGATCAGACGGCATTTGCTTTATCTTATCTCTCAGGCCCACTGCTTCCAGTGCTTCGATTACCGCGGCATCTATTTCCTTTTTAGAAAGATGTTTTACATTCATCGTTAGTGGAAATGAAAGATTTTGATACACATTCATGCTGTCGTACAAGGCACTGTTCTGAAATGAAAACCCGATACGCAACCGCAGCGCATCCAATTCTTTTCCATCCAGTTTATTCACCTGCTTTCCCAATACAATAACTTCACCCTGGTCCGGGGCAAGCAGTCCCACAATAATTTTTATGAGTACAGATTTACCCGTACCTGATTTTCCCAGCACGGCTACATTCTCCCCTTTAAAAACAGTAAAGTCAATTCCCTTTAACACATGCAGTTCATCAAACGATTTATAGAGTCCTCTGATGGAAATTACAGATTCATCTTTGTTTATAACATGTGGTTTCTGATTCTCCATGATTTAAAAATTTCGAATCCAGTTTGAGACTTGTACAATTACAATTTCCTCAATAAATATAAGAAACATGGAAAGCACTACTGCTTTATTTGCTGCCCTGCCAACCCCGCGCGTACCCTGGGAAGCATGAAACCCTTTGTAACAACCCACCATGCCAATGGTAAAACCAAAGACAATTGACTTTGCTACGGCAGTAAATATGTCCAGAAAGGTAATGGTGCTAAAAGCGCTTTGATAAAAACTGATGATGCTGGTCGCTTCTTCAGCATGTACATTTACATACGCACCGTAAAGTGCCACCGAACTACAATAGAAAGAAAGGATGGGAATGGTAATGGACGTAGCAAGTACTCGCGTCACCACTAAATATTTAAACGGGTTGATTGCAGAGACTTCCATGGCGTCTATCTGCTCCGTTACCTTCATTGAACCAAGTTCGGCACCAATGCTCGAACCCACTTTACCGGCACAAATAAGGGCAGTAACCAAAGGGCCCAATGCTTTTACGATCGCAATCCCCACCAACGATGGCAACCACGATGTCGCACCAAAATCCTCAAGCGAAGGACGCGATTGTTTTGTAAATACAATTCCGATAATAAAACCTGTTACCGTAATTAACAACAAGGACTTTAAACCAACTTCAAAGCACTGATTAATTACTTCCCGTATGTGAAATGGTAACCTGAATGCTTCCTTAAAAAAACGCGCAGTAAACTTATACGCCTTATAAACACGCGCAAAGTACGCATCAATTCCCTTTGAAAAAAAATATCTTGCAGTCCGTGGTTGACTCATCCATGTAGTGTATTAAAGCAAAAACAGGTTGCACTTTGCAACCCGTTCCAGTTGGATTTACGATTACGTAAAAGTCTGCTTCGTTGCCTGGTTAATCTTTACACAATTTTAGATATAACTTACATCATTCACACATCCAGACATAACGAGTGGTTGAATCAGTAATGCTGAATAACCAGTTTCTTCGTTACTGATTCTTCTGTATTCTTATCAGTAAGCCTGACAAAATAAAAACCATCCGCCAAAGGCGGATGCGAAATATTTATTTTTTCAGAAGCAGCATTTCCGTGCAAAACATTTTCTCCAAGGTTATTGAAAAGATCATATTCATAACGCTGTTTATTCTCCACACGAATATCAATGAATGCTTCTGTTGATGCAGGATTCGGATATACATTAAAGAAGAAAGCTGAAGCTTCCTGTTCGTTGATTCCTACATTGAGTGAACTCTTAAATATCGGCCGCATCATCCACGATCCTTGTATGATCGACTGTCGCCATTTAAGTATGCCGCCACTTGTGAACTTGGTAAACATATTACTTGTCGCAATGGTATTTTTATCCACTCCGATTCCAAGTTGAGTAGCATCATTCTGAATCCAGCCGACCCAAATGTTGGTGTTTGCATTTACGATTTGTGGTGTATCAAAAACATATGTTGCAAAACCGTTGATGCTGTCAATATTAGCCGGATGATTATCGGTCATATTATAAACAAGATTGTCTGTATTCGCAGTCACATTGATATCACTCCAATAGCAAAGCTGGAATAAATTGTTGTGCACGACCTGGCCAACCTGGTTAAAATAGATCTGAACTCCGATCAATGTATCCTGCATTTTCACATTAAAGCGATACGCAATTTTTGCTCCTGCTTCAGGAATTCCATAAGCAGTTTCAGCAGTGCCGTCATCATAAGCATAGTAGTTTTGGAAATGTTGTATGAAATTGGATTCATCATTGGTTTTTAAACCAGCAAATGTTGCAGTGAAAAAATGCTTTATAAAAAAGTCCGCAAATTCAGAACTTAAAGTTGGAGTAAATACAGCACTTGGTAAAGGATCGGAAATGCCAATGAATGAATTTTGTTGACCTGCTATAGGAGACAGCGGAGAAGAAAATGTAACAACCGGGAGAACCACATTTCCATTTTCATCAGTAATGGTATGCCTTGCAGTAATTCCTGTTTGGAGACCTGGAATTCTAAAGCAACGAATAGTATCAGAAATTACACTTCTAATAGGATTGTTTCCTTGAGCAACCGTATACTTATAATGCGAATATGGCATTGCAGTAAATTCATTCAGATAGGATTTAATAGGATTGACAAATGTGATTTCGTTTAAGGAATCATTGTTGCTTCTATCATTATCAAGATAAACATAATCAATGTTCCAGTGATCACGGTTACCATTTTGAGTTGCATAATTCATAAACCTGAATTGAAAACCGTCATACAAATAACTGGAATCCGTTAGATGAATGTTCACTCGCTGAAAAGCCATGTTTGCATGTCCCGGAGTACTCCACACTTCATTCCAGACGCCATGCGAATTTTTAAATTGTAGCGTCAGCGAATCTTCTGTTTCGGGTTCGTCACCCAATCCTTGTGGCTGATAATAGAAACTAAACCAAATAGTAGTATCTAAAGGATTCAAAGGATCGTATGTTGGAGAAGAAAACTTGATGTATTTAGAAGTTAAAAAATCAGCAGTATCGGATGCTCCTGATAAAGGATCATAAGGATTCCCATATTTATTTATTCCATCCAGGGTTGCAACACCAATTGTAACCGGCATAAAACAAAATGTTGAATTAATAAACGCTGAGCTATCTATCCAATTGGTGTCAACAGGATATATTCCACGTCCGGAAAAATCTTCTCTGAAAGGAAGTGTAATTGTATCTGTGACCGATTGAACCCGATAAGCAGCATCATCAGAAATAACATGTGTTTTTAAGTATTGTTTAATTACAGGATTCTCAGTAAGCGGAAATAAAACTTCCTGTGCATTTGCCTGACCAATGCATGTGAGAGAAAAAATAAAAAACAGTTTAAATACTACTTTACGAATCATAACAATTATTTTTTTAATGCAGATACAAATCTACAGCTTCGCCTTGGTTGATGGTCGCACTGTCAGAAGGTTGAGGAGATTGCTTATACACTTTTGCATTGCTTGAATCCTTTACACCATGCTCATAATACAATGAACCGATGTTGAGTGACGACCCTTTCAACACAAACATCGCTTCGCCTTTTGTAAGACCTATTAACTCAGGAACAGGTACACGCGTATTCCCGAGTCCGTCACCCAGCACTAAATCAATGACAGAACCTTTCGGAATTTCGGTTCCGGAATGTATTTCAGAACCTCTGTAACGCTGTCCCAGCACGGCATTCTTGGCAAGGTCGGGTTTATAAATAAGACTGCCAACTTTCAACCCGAACGTTTGAAGAATGGCTTCCGCCTGCCTGTAAGATACATCTACGAGGTCCGGCATTTTTACTTTTGGTGGAAGGCTTGCATTAACTGTAAGGTAAATCGTACGACCTTCTTTCACTTTCGAATCGGGTGCAGGATCCTGGTCAACCACCGTTCCCGGAACTTTGTCCAGTTCAAACAGAGAATCTACAATTGCATACCGAAGGTGCTTATCGTTTACAAAAGATTCGAGACGCTCCTTTTTCAATCCGCGAAGATCCGGCACAGAAATACTTTCGCCATGATGCGTATAGCTGTCCAGATATTTATACGTGATTCCAAAAACAGCCGCCACAAACACCAGTACCAAAACAAGGTTGATGAGAAACACTTTACTTGTAAAAAATTCTTTTACACGACTCCACATAAACGATCAGTTAATTTTTTCCAATGCCTTGTTCCGTTGCTTCCCGTATTCAAGAATTCCGTCGATAAAATCGTACGGCTTGTAACCAGCCATCGCCGCCTGGTGGAAGATGCATGTCGCAGGAGTCATTCCCGGTAGTGAATTCACTTCGATGAAAATCACTTCCACCCTTCTCTCATCATAAATCCGGACAAAGGCATCGATACGCGCATATCCTTCAATGTTCAACACTTTGGAAGCACGAAGAAATTCTTCTTTTACTTTTTCTGAAATTTTATCCCGCTGAATTTTGTCTTTTGCATAACGTGCCGGTGTGATGTTCTGACCTTCGCCCGCTAAAAATTTTTCTTCCAAAGAAAGAACGTCACCTTCCGACAACGCTTCTGATGCTTCGAAGATTTGGTATTCGCGTTCTCCCTTTGAATTCAGTGTCGTCAACATTCCTCCGGTTATTTCAAGAAAATGTTTTGCATCTTTCTTCTCAATCAGCTCTTCAACGAGGAACTGACGTTTTCTTGGAAACTCTTCTTTCAGTTTCAGATTGAGAACAGACGCTTCATTTGGCGATAACTCCTCATCATTCCTGAAAATTAATTCAGCGAAGGCACTCAACTCTTTTTCATTTTTTATTTTTTTCACGGCTGAACTGCAACCGTCATCGACCGGCTTTGCAATAAATGGAAACGAAAACCAGCTGATAATATTCTTTACAAAACCATCTTTGTCATGTTTCCAATCTTCGGAAGAAACCAATCCATGATGAGCTACAAGGAATCCGTTCTTCTTCAACACTTCATTGGTTTCATATTTATTGATGGTGAGTTGCGAGCATGAAACTCCGGATCCGTTGTAAGGCAAACCAACCTGCTCCAGCTGTCGTTGTATCTCTCCGTCCTCGCCCGGGCGACCGTGCAGCGCGATGAACACTTCATCCACCGCTTCCGCTAACTGGGGATACGTTAACGGATGTGGTTGAAGAACATTTTGAGACGAAGAATATTTGATGGTGATGTCTTCACACTGATCCATGATTTCCTGTACGACTTCATGCACAGAATAATGCTGAATTTTTTCTTTGATGTCATCTGCATTATCTTTCAATAAAAGATTTACAGGAATCTGAAAAAGCGAATGCTCGTTTTCGTTCCCGATAAGGAAAACCGGAATTGGTTCATACTTATCAGAAGACGAAAGCTTCTCATAAATATTCCGTCCGCTCTCTACGGAAATATGGCGCTCTGAAGAATAGCCGCCAAGTATTACCGCTACTTTTATTTTCTTTCTTCCTTCTTTTCGCAGTGATAAAATTTGCTGATCTAGTTGCGACAGCATATTCGGAAGTGATGTTACATTTTTCAAATCAGCAATGCGCTCATACAAAGAAGTGCGAATGATATAGGTGAGAAACTGCGAAGGATTTAAACCGATCTCAGCTGCCTGGTGAAAGAAAAAAGAAGATGGCATCATGCCCGAAGTGGTATTCGGATCATTCAGAAAAACTGTTCCTTCCTCTGTGATGAAACCATCAATGCGCGCATATACATTGAACCGAAGAGATAAGAATAATCGTTCGCACTCTTTGCGAATAGTCCGGATCGAATCGTGAGGAAGGTTGATCGGAGTAATCTTGCGTGACAGTCCGGGTAAATATTTTGAGCGGTAATCAAACAATTCCTTTCCCTTCCTGATTTCAGTTGGCGGCAAGGCAACGGTCTCACCTTGCTCATTGCGAATGACAATACAAGAAAATTCTTTCCCTGTAATAAATCCTTCGATGATAATTTCGCTTTCAGTATCGCAGCTTTCAAGCATCACTTCTTCTTCGGAAGAAAAAAGTGCATTCAGGAAAGCGAGCAATTCTTCCGGATGATAGGTTATCTTTTTCACAGATGCTGTCGAAACAACCATCGGAATTCCGATTCCTTCCCGGATGTCAGTCAGCGTTCGAACGAATACAATCTTCTGTTCAACACTCTTTTTGTCCCAATCCTTTTTATACAATCGCTGAATAAAAAAATTTTTGTCGATCGCTTCACTCAGTTTCACCTCACTGTCCGCAACAATTGTAACACCGATAGACGAACCTTGATTCGCAGCTTTTACAACACATGGAAACCCAATTTCGTCCTTTACTTTTTGAAAAATAACGGAAACATTTTTTGTTGCTTTCCATTCGTGTCGATTCATCGTAAAAAATGGCGGACCGGAAAATCCTGCATCTGCCATTAACTTTTTCTGAATGGCTTTGTTCATACCAATTGCAGAAGAAAGTATTCCCGATCCTGAATATGGAATCTCTAAATATTCAAGCAAGCCTTGCATGCGTCCGTCTTCTCCATTGGTTCCATGAAGACATAGGAAAGCAAAATCAATTTTCTCTTTCAGTTGATGTAATTCAATTCTGCTACCGATTTTATTTACGAGTTCATCCTGTTGCTCCCGGTTTAAATTACCCAAACTTTCAGCATATACCTGGAAACCATTCGCAGAAGCAGGAAGAGATTCAACGGCAGGATAAAAATCGCGGATACTTCCTTTGTAAATAAATTCCCAGTTAAGCAGAACAAAATTTCCGAAGCTGTCAACAAAAACAGGAACTGCTTCAAACAGCGACTTGTTTAAATTGTCATATACCGTTCTGCCACCGGCAAAAGAAATTTCACGCTCGCGCGAGTTGCCTCCGAAAATAATTCCGACTCTGAGTTTCATTTAAAAAATCTCTTTCTATTTAGTGAACAAAGTTAGGAATTAATAGACTGGAAAAAGGTCGAAGGACTTCATTATTCAAGAGTGAATTGTTGATAAAATGGAAGGTCTGTTGCAGCCGAATATTGGAAGAGCGAGGGCAATGACATTTACCTAGTTTCTCAATTGAACGTGACTTACAATCTTGAAAAAAAAAACGACTCAACACCCCGCTGCGAAGGATTTGCAATCCTTCGCCTTCCAAAAATGGATTTGAAATCCATGTCTTTTCGGTTTACATTCGCTCCATTCATTTGGAAACCTTTTTAGTCATGATTGATTTTTAAATTGCAGCATCAGCGGAAGATAACTACTTTAGTTCAGCCAGCAACTGTGAAGAATTAAAAAATGTTTAAAAGTAAGACACATAAGATGATACCGACTGTAAGTAATTGCGGATTGCAAATCCTCAGTTCCGCAGGATTGCAAATCCTGCGGAGCGGGGTTTAACCGTCCAACCTTTCGTGCCTAATCTGTTGTGGGATTCAAGTCTTTGCTCCAAATCCGAAGTGAATCCAGTGTACGTTTTCCTAAATTTTTCAGAATATAAAATATAAACCATGTACATAATAAAAGAAAAACAGATCTTGATTGATCTGTTCTTTTGTAGCGAGAGGGGGAGTCGAACCCCCGACCTCAGGGTTATGAATCCTGCGCTCTAACCATCTGAGCTACCTCGCCATGTTAGTTCAAAGTTCATAGTTCAAAGTTGCTTCAACATTGAACTATGAACTTTGAACCTTTTTTTCGGGCTGCAAATATAGCAGTTTTGATTTTTGATAAACAAAAAAATATAGCCTTAAACAAATGCTATTCGTAAATTCGTATGGATTCGTATTCGTAACTAAATTATGAGCGACCTTCTTCGTCAAGAACATGGGTGTAATGTTTCAGCGAACGCAAGATGATCGTAACCACAACAGTGACAATCAATACAATCAATGTCGTTCTCCCGATAATCCATTGATGATATTGAAAAACATTCTCCATCAACTCAATGTAAGCGAACCCGATCACGGTTGCCAGCGCGCCTGAATATTCTCTCCTTAAAACACTTTTCAAAGAAAAAGGAACGCTGCTTTTTTTGAACTGCGATATTTTGGGAATGAAAGCCGGAGCTTTGAGCGACCATTTTAAATAGTCTTCTCCAAACTTCCGTTCCAGAAAACGTTCTTCAGCAAACATGATACGTTCGTAATAGATCCAGAAGAGCAGGCTAACAATAATTACAAAGGGGATGTTCTTTGTGAACAAAACAATCCCGATCCACATCAGGTAGTTACCCAGATACAACGGATGGCGAACCATGGAATACATGCCTGTGCTGTTCAGTTGTTCAGCAACCTGCTGTTCGGTGTTTCTTCCGGAAGTTCCTTTGGGTGTAGTGCCGATGGTATAAGCACGAATCAGGAAACCTTTTATGCAGGCAAGAACAGCAAGTACATTTAACACCCAAACAAATTCCGAATGGAGTGTTGAATAATCAGTGTAGTAAATTGCCGGAAGAGCAAGAATGAAAAGAACTACGGGAAGTGTGCCTCTTCGCTTAAAGAGCCAGTTGCCTTCACTTTCGAAAGAATGAATAAAAGCCATGGTAAAGATTTCCGCGAAGATAATTTTAAAAAAATAAACGTATCTTGTGCACTTGTGAAATTTTAAAATACGATCTGCAATGCCTTTGAAGACAACGTCAGTACCGAAAAAACAGAAATACCAATTGGAATTTGAGATAAAGTCCTCTCCGAAAATATTATTCACTTACCTGAGCACTGCCAGCGGACTCGAAGAATGGTTTGCCGATAAAGTGAATATGCGTGACGGTGAATTTATTTTTATCTGGGAAGGCAGCGAAGCCCGTGCTAAATTAATGAGCCGCAAGGAAAATCAGCTTGTAAAATACAAATGGGTAACGGAAGATAAAAAAGACGATACTTTTTTCCAGTTTGAAATAATGCAGGATGAAATTACATCTGATGTTGCCTTGATCGTAACCGATTTTACAACCGATGAAGAAAAAGCCGAGAACACGATGCTTTGGAACAGCCAGGTCCATAGCCTGATGCATCACATCGGATCGTAACGGTTTACAGTTTTTGTTTACAGTTTACCGTTGCAGCACATCCATTAATTTACAGAATGTTTCTATTCCGAAGTGAGTTGCATCACTGTACTTGGCTAGCTCCATTTTCCTGCTGAATTTTAAAAAAGGTTTTGTGGCAATGAGATTCTTCAACCCTTCAGCATCTGCCTCAAACATTTTATCAAGGCTTTTATAATTGTCTTCTTCAAAATGATATTCCCACGGAGTATCATTTACGCACATAAAAAAATCCCGGCTTTTAAGGTTTGAAATATTTTGCTGAATGCTCTCTCTGAAATGTTCCAACGCCTTTCCCTGGAGATGGAGCGTGAAACTAAATTCATTTCCCCACCAAAACATCGAACGAAATGAAAAAACAGTTTCTGTGGTAAATACCCTCGGGCAATCGAGTAAGATATAAGGCAAGAGACGATAATTTTCTCCCCGGAATATTTTTCCTTTTTCTTTTATTTGTACTCCTTCAGATACTAGAAAAGTATACACGGGAATTTTCTTCATGAGTTCCTTTTCCAGGCTTCCAAACAGTTCCAGAATTTTTTGCGTCACTTCGTGTTTGACAAAAAAGAAACGGTTATCCTGAACAGCGTTCATTTCTTCTATGCTAAAAGTCAATTTTGTACCTTGCACAACTTTTAATTTTCCTGTAAATATAGCGTGAAGAAATTAACACGATTGGTTTTAAAATCATTCATTGGTCCTTTTATCCTGACCTTCTTTATCGCACTTTTTATTTTACTCATGCAGTTTTTGTGGAAGTACATTGACGATATGGTGGGCAAAGGACTCGGCCTTGTCATCATTACTAAACTCATCGTCTATTTTTCGGCTACCGTAGTTCCGTTGGCGTTGCCCATGGCAATTCTGCTTTCATCGCTGATGACATTCGGAAATCTTGCTGAACATTTTGAACTGGCAGCTTGCAAAGCATCCGGTATCTCGTTGCAACGAGTCATGCGACCACTCATTGTTGTTGCTTTCATTATTTCTCTGATCGGATTTTATTTTGCAAATAATATTCTTCCGATTGCCAACCTGAAGATGAATGCTTTGTTGTATGATGTGCGACAACAGAAACCGGGACTCTATATTCAAGAAGGAGTTTTTTATAATGGAATAGACGGGTATGTGATCAAGGTTGCAAAAAAAGAAAATGACGGACAGACCCTTCGCAACGTCATGATTTACGATCACACAGATAACATAGGAAATAACAAACTGATTCTCGCTGAAAAGGGAAAAATGGTAATGTCAGACGATGAACGTTACCTCATTTTAAATTTATACAACGGAACGAGTTACCAGGAAGGTGCAAGTACTCGTGGAAAAACAAATTCACGCCCGCTTACCCGAAGCGAATTTGAAGAAGAAAAAATACGTTTTGATCTGAGCACGTTTAAACTGACTCGGACGAGTGAACAACTTTTTAAAGACAATTACCAGATGCTGAATCTGAAACAGCTTGCAACCGCCGTTGATTCCATTGAAATAAAAATTGCCGACCGAAAGAAAGATTTCAAAAAATATTTCCTGTCTGTAATGATCCCTGATTCATCCAAAAAAATAAATCAAACTGCTCTATTGCTTCCTCAAACAAATTTCATTTTAAATTTTCCCGAAAATCAGCGACGGGAAATTTTTTCCTCCGCGATGTATTCCGCCCGCAATACGAAGACTATTACCTCTGATGCTGTAAACGATATCGTTAACAAAAGCAAAAGCGAAGCGAAACATTTAATTGAGTGGCATCGCAAATTCACGCTCTCCATGGCTTGCCTGATTTTATTTTTCATCGGGGCACCTTTGGGCGCCATTATCCGTAAAGGTGGATTGGGATTGCCCGTGGTGATTTCGACTTTATTTTTTGTGAGCTACCATATCATTTCTATTTCAGGGGAAAAAATGGTTCGTGAAACGGTGTTGCCTGCTTACAAAGGCATGTGGATTTCTTCCATGATCCTGTTGCCTGTCGGTATATTTCTCACGTACAAAGCTGCCACGGATTCATCGTTGTTCGACCGTGATTCATACCTGCGATTCTTCCGAAAACTTCTTGTACGAATCAGGAATAATTCTTCACCTGTTTCCTGAAAATAAGTATACCGTGATTCAACTACTATTTTTGTCCAGGTGAAAATTCTCCAACTCTGTCATCGCATTCCTTTTCCTCCTGTGGATGGAGGAAATATTGCCATGCACAATCTTTGCAGGTCGCTTCTCTCACAGGGTAATGAAGTAAAGATTCTTGCGTTGAATACGAAGAAACATTTTGTAAATCTGAATTCATTGCCTCAGCAGTTCAGAAATGAAACTAAAATTGAAGCGATCATCACAGATACCTCTGTAAAAACGTTTCCTGCTTTTTTAAATCTATTCACAAAGGAATCTTACAACATCACTCGCTTTTACAATAAAGAATTCGAACACCGGTTAACGGAACTATTAAAGGCAGAGAATTACGACATCATCCAATTGGAGAGTTTGTTTATGTTGCCTTACTTGGCTTGCATCCGAAAAAATTCGTCTGCCAAAATAGTGCTGCGTGCGCACAATGTCGAGCATATCATCTGGGAACGTTTGCATCAGTCAGAAAAAAATAAATTTCGAAAATGGTATTTGAAATTATTGTCAAAGAGACTCAAAGCATTTGAGGTATTTCACCTGGATAAATTGGACGCTATACTTCCAATCACTTTTGAAGATGAAACTATTTTAAGAAACCTTGGCTGCAAACTTCCAATCCATGTAACTCCGCTCGGAATTGATTTGAGTGACTACACCATTTCTACAGAGAAAAAACCAGAATGGTGTTTGTTTCACCTTGGCTCGATGGATTGGATGCCAAACCTCGAAGCGATCGATTGGTTCCTTGAAAATTGCTGGAAGATGATTCATGCTGAATTTCCTGATCTTAAAATCCATCTTGCAGGTCGAGGTTTTCCAAAACGATTAGTAGAAGCGGCTTATCCGAATGTGATTTGCGAAGGAGAAATTTCTGATTCGAACACGTACATGAATGATAAACAAATCATGGTCGTTCCTCTTTTATCAGGTAGCGGCATGCGTGTGAAAATCATCCAGGGAATGGCACTTGGAAAAACAATTCTGTCTACCTCTATCGGAGCGGAAGGAATTGGGTGTACCTATGGAAAAAATATTTTGATTGCAAATACACCTCAACAATTTTTAGAGGCTATCAAACGATGTATGAACGACAAAAATTACGCTGAGCAAATCGGAAAAGCGGGAAGAGAATTGGTTGCCGGCAGCTATTCAAACGAAGTGATCGGAAAAAGTGTAACTGAATTTTACAGGACATTAACTGAATAGAATCTTCGAAATACGAAGAGCAACGAAATACGAATATGACTCCCATTTGTATTTCGGGCAATGAGAAAACTAAAAATACAAAGTTGTACGAAGAATCCTGATCTGAAAATAGGGATCAATTATCAATCCTGATCGTGTGTCCCATTTTATCTCTCTTGGTTGTAAGATATAACTTGTTGTGCTCGTTGGATTTTATTTCTATCGAAACTACTTCCGCAATTTCCAATCCGTAACCAATCAGTCCCGCACGCTTCTTTGGATTGTTCGTCATCAGTTTCATTTTTGAAACTCCCAGGTCGCGAAGGATCTGTGCTCCCACTCCGTAATCACGTTCATCCATTCCAAAACCCAACTCAATGTTTGCTTCAACGGTATCGAGTCCTTTTTCCTGCAACTTATAAGCTTTGAGTTTATTCAACAAACCGATTCCTCTTCCCTCCTGGTTCATGTAAACAACCACGCCTTTGCCTTCCTGTTCAATCATCTCCATCGCTTTGTGCAATTGAGCTCCGCAATCACACCGGCATGAACCGAAAATATCTCCCGTCAGACAAGATGAATGAACACGAACCAACACAGCTTCATTTTTTTTCCATTCGCCTTTCACCAGCGCAAGGTGTTCCTGGCCGGTTGTCAATTGTTTGTACGCATACAGTGTAAACTCCCCGATGCGCGTTGGCAATTTTACATTCACTTCCCGTTCGATCAGACTTTCTTGTTTTAAGCGATACGCGATCAGGTCTTCGATGCTGATAATTTTCAGGTCAAATTTTTTCGCAATCGTAAATAAATCAGGAAGCCGCGCCATGGTTCCGTCTTCATTCATGATCTCCACCAAAACTCCGGCAGGTTTAAACCCGGCCAGCCTCGCTAAATCAATCGTTGCTTCTGTATGACCAGTTCTTCTCAACACGCCACCTTTTTTTGCACGCAACGGAAAAATATGTCCGGGCCTTCCGAGATCCGACGGTTTTGTTTTCGGATTAATAAGAGCGAGCACCGTTTTAGAACGATCGCTTGCAGAAATTCCTGTTGAAGTTCCCTCTCCGATTAAATCTACAGAAACGGTAAAAGGAGTTTCATGTGATGACGTATTTCGGTTGACCATCAATTCGAGCTGCAATTCATCGCATCGCTCTTCTGTAAGCGGTGCACAAATTAAACCTCTGCCATGCGTTGCCATGAAGTTGATGACTTCAGGTGTTGCATTTTCGGCAGCCGTGAGAAAATCACCTTCGTTTTCACGGTTCGCATCATCAACTACAATGATGACTTTCCCTCTTTTAATTTCAGCAATAGCCTCTTCAATGGTATTCAGTTTCATATTAATCAATCATCTAGTGTTAAATCCAAGCGCAAAGTTAGTAAACTTTATTCCCTACCTTGAAATTGAGTGTATCCTCGTAAGATAAAATGGAGCATTTTGAATTTTTCTTTCATCATAAAAAAGAAGTAAAAAAAGAAATCAACCTGAAAACTTCATTTTTTTAATATCCAGATTATTCTAATCAGATAATCATTTCAAACATTACACATGCAAGAGAAACTGATTATTGAAAACATGCACTCACTTTTTCCAGTTATTCTTGTGACATAGTTTCTTACCAAGAAAAAAAAGCGAATGGTGTAAACTAGCAGCCCCGTAAGGCTGATATCGAAAGCTACCAACCCCGTAAGGTCGGTAGCTTTTGTCATTTAAAGAAGTGTCAGTACAAATAATGTAATCTGATTGTGTGCTTTAAAAAAAACTATTTTACAGCTGATGTATCACTGACAGCTCTTTTTCCAAACAAATGAAATTTATCAAATTCCTTTCGATACAAAATTCCGATACCTTGAGAATAAGGAGCATAATTGTATATAAAGTTTGACGTGTTTGATTTATTAAACGCTCTTACTCTGACTCTCCCGTCTTCACTCAATTTGTATTCCGCATTAAAATCTCCGACAATGTTGCTTGTGGTCTGATCGCCCGTTGCCGCCACTCTGCCAACGCTTCCTTCAACAAGCAACCTATCGTTTGCAAGTGATTTTGAAAACATGAGTTCCATTTCTTCTTTGCTGTAAATATCTCTTGCTTTATAGTTTACTCCGATGTTCACATCCTTGCTGACTTGTGAAAGCCAGTTGTTCACCTGGTCAGAAAGAAATTCAACACCGCTGGCTCCAGCTCCTGCACCGGCATCCACTTTATTAGAGGCCTGCGAAGTGATACCCGTCGGAATAAATTGATTCAATACCAATAAACCGAACATCTGTTTACTCACTTCTGCCTCTGAATTAAGCGCACTTTGAATCTGGCTTTGGGCGCTGGCATCTACTCCTCTTACATTGATCGAATATTTAATAGTCGGATTCATTAACTTGTTTGAAAGATTCAGCCGGCAATCAACTTTTAACCGTGTGCGATAGGAAGAATCAGGAAGAATTTTATAAAGCGTTGACGTACTGGTCGTGTAAACAGCATCCAGGTTGATATCGGCATCATACGGATTTCCTCCCCAACTGATCGAGCCACCGCGTTCGATTTCGAATTTCTTGTTGATGATATTCTGCAAGGTGAACATGTAGGATCCGCTTTCAATTGAATAGGTTCCATACATATTAAAATCGCCAACCGTATTGATGTCAAGTCGCAAATTGCCATATCCTCTTCCGATAATTTTATCACCGATCTTTTCATCAAAGATGATCTGTATTTCCGCATCCGGAGTCATGTCCAATGTCATATCGAGTTTAATGCCCGAAAGATTGACACGGTTTGTCAGTGCATTTGCAATGTTGAACTTTCCTTTTTCCCTGAATGAAATAAAATTGCTTTGACTTACCTCCGATGTATTTGTGAGAGGAATATAAATTTCAGTTCCTTTTTCAGAGGTAAATTGAATCTGCATGTTCATGCTTTCCAGCGGGCCTGAAAAATAGGCGCTGCCACTGGCATTTGCAGTTCCATAATAAATTGCATTCTCGGAAACACCAGTATTGAGGCATTGAAATTTATTCGCATCCAGGTTGACATTGAAATAAAAGTCTTTAAAATAAGAATGAGTAATTCTTCCGTTCGCAATGGCTGACTCACTCCGTTCATCAAAAATCTTAAAGTCTTTCAACTCAAAATAATTTTCTCCAACTGTTATATCATTGGTGAAATTATACCGTGTGTTCAGGTAATTCACTTTGCAATGAACACGGTTCAGGTTCAGGTTACCCTTAAATACCGGTCGACTAAAGTCTCCTGTAAGTTTTAGATCCGCAGATAACCTTCCGCTCAATTCTGAAACAATATCATCAATGTACTTAGCAATGGTTGTCAGGTAAAAATTGTTCAGCTTCACGTTGAAATCAAGATTATCCTTTTCCTTATCCGTCTGGTATTCTCCTGTAACAGCAATGGTTTTCACAGAACCATTCTGAATGTATGCATCCACCGAAATTTTCTTCTTGTCAGCATCGTAACCGGTAATGAAGGAAGCGTTTCCAAGTGTGTCATCATTGAATTGAATTTTCTCAATATCAAGATTCGAAACCAGTTTGATTTTTTTATATGCATCCGCAACGATCGCTTTACCATTCAACAAACCTCCGATCTTAATATTGGAAGACACCAATAAAGGATTCAGGTTTTTAAGATTAAAGTTTTTGAAATCCGCCACCAACTGATCCTTTTCATTCTTAGAAACGATCCCGTTAATATTCACCTGTTCATTGGATTTTGAAAAAGAAAAACTCCTGATGTCAATAGCGCTTGAATCGAATGAAATTTTATTACCCGGATCCATGGTCCATATTTCATTACCAAGCGCAATGGAAGACTCCTTGAATTGCAAATCGAATTTCTTTGATGAAGCAAAATTGAGTTCCCCTTTCAGGTTTGCCCTGTCAGCATAAACAGTTGAATCAGCCATTTGCAACATGAATGAAATCTTATTACCGGAAGTACTGGCGTTAAATTGAAAAGAAGGAATGTAGGACGAATCCGAATAAAACAGCTGACCTGCATCGAGCGCCACTTTCATTGTTTCATTTCCCGCAGAAGCATTTAATCGTGTGTTGACAAAGTGGAAATTTTTAAACCGCACGGAAGATGATTCAATGTTCAGCAGAATATCATTTGTGAGGCTGTTGAATTTTCCATTGATCGTTGTATTGGGATCCACTTCCCAGGAAGGGAAGAAATTTTCAGTAATCACCGACATGTTTTTCAGCCTGATGTTAAATGAAAAATCCTGTTTCGACGGAATTGATTTGACCGGCAGAATGACATTGGAAAGATAGCGCGGCATGATTTGCTTGAACGCATCACCCA
The DNA here is from genome assembly GCA_043787975.1 of Bacteroidota bacterium. Lineage (GTDB taxonomy): Bacteria > Bacteroidota > Bacteroidia > AKYH767-A > 2013-40CM-41-45 > JAPLDA01. The sequence goes on along the minus strand of JAYVUK010000001.1, from coordinate 28,400 downwards.
ACGTTGAAAATTCAAATTGTCCTTTAAAATCAGCATCCAAATTATCTGATTGAATATTAATTGAGCGTGCTGAATTTATATTTTCAGCACTCACGAACATGTGGTTGATATGATACAACACTTTATCAAAACGAAAATCGGTACTGTCAACGCGGATAGTTCCTTCGAGGTCATCAATTTTTTTACCGCTGAAATGTGCAACAATTTTTGTTTTCAGCATCTCTTCTCCCTTCATATTGAAGAGGTTCAATGTATCAAGATGCGCTTTCCCTATATCGGCAGTAAAATTAAAATCCGGAACAGCAGGTTTGAAATTGATAGTACCTGAAAAATCCAAATCGATGTTCGGTTCATGAATGGCAACAGCGCCACTGAAAAGTTTCTTAGCCACTTCTCCGTTGAGCTTTATTCCCCTGTATACATACCCTCTGAACCCGATTGCTTCAATCGTTCCGTTTAGTTTTGCATCTGCATTTTCCAATTTCAAACCACTGCCTTTTATATCCGCACTCATGGTTAGTTCTCCAAGATCATTCGAGGAAAATACTTTCCCCACATTAAAATGATTGGTTGAAATATGTCCGCTATAGATGGTTGTTTTTTTCTGACGGTCAACCTTCAGGTTCATGTCAGAAGAAATAAAACCAATATCCGTTGTTATGTTTCCATACGCTACAAAGTCACTGAAGAACCCCGTAAACTTGCCTTTGAAATTGACTTTGCCGAGCGTAACGAGATTCTCCGGAACCTCCAAATGATTGTGTTCATTGAATGGAGGCAACGGAATACTTTCTATGTCCTTTTTATTTACCTGCACATCGGTGGCGAGTATGTCCATGTAGGTTTCCGAGATAACAGGAAGCCCGGTCATCGCAACATTTCCTTTGAAGAAAGAATGTTCACCGAAACTGATCGTTACATTTTTTCCGTGGAACTTACTCACAGTTCCTTTGAAATCTCCATCCAGTTTTACATGGCTGTTCATTCCCTTCAAATCGGTGGCAAAGAATGCGATATCGGTAAATGAAACTGTTGAGTTTTTGAAATGTGAATTGAAGTTGATCTTTTCCAGGAAATCATTAAATGCAGACATGCTGTCGTAACGAAAAGTAAGATCGGTATGAAGATCCGTAGATGGAGTGCGTATAATTAATTTATTCAAACGCAGTTCGTCAGAAGCAACCTTCGCATCCGTTGAAAGCTCATCCAGTTGAAATCCGCTTTTGTCTTTAAAGCGAAGTTTATCCACATTCACAAAAATGGAATCATTTACAAATGAAATATCGTTCAGATCACCATACACATTCTTTACATCCAGGTGCGCGAAATCCACACCTCCAGGTTCTGGTTTATCATCCTCCACATCATGACGGAACGTAACATCTTCAAATCGTACGTCACGCAATTTAATCGTCCATTTGGCGGAGGTTGCTGATGTATCGCCTGACGCAAAATAATCTGAAAGAAATTTTAAGTTATCAGAATTTTCACCATGATGCCGGGTCAGAAAAAATTTCGCATGATCTAACGTAATCTTGTTTAAATCAAGGTAATGCTGTGATGTGCTTAACTCTTTAATATCAATCAGTAATTCATCCGCATAAAAAAGGGTATCATGATGTAAGTCTTCGATATAAAGGTTCTTCAGCGATACCTTTTTGAAAAATTGAATGCTCACTTTACCAACTGTCACCTTTGTTTTCAGTTCATCAGACAAGTAAGCCGTGGCTCTTTGTGCAAGCCATGTTTGCACCGAAGGTACCTGAAGCAACACAAAAGAAGAACCGATCAGCAGCAGCAAAACTGCAACTGTCCAAAGAAGGATACGAAGGATTTTCTTTGACACTTTCCTGATTTCAGCTATTAAAATAATACACTACGAGATTAATACGATTTGTTAATTTTGAAACGGCTACGGGAGAACATTTATTAACAAGTACCATACCTTGAATCAACCTGTTTACATACTTGGCATCGAGTCATCGTGCGATGAAACATCTGCATCTGTTTCTTGTAACGATCAGATTTTATCCAACATCATTGCCTCTCAAACACTCATACATAAATATTATGGAGGAGTTGTTCCTGAACTTGCTTCGCGGGCACATCAACAAAAGATAATTCCTGTTGTAGATGAGGCGCTGAAGCTGGCGAAGGTAACCAAAAATGACCTTGACGCTGTCGCATTTACACGAGGTCCGGGCTTGATGGGCGCCTTGTTGGTAGGAGTTTCATTTGCAAAATCATTTGCGCTTGCCTTGGATATTCCCATGATCGAAGTGAACCATATGCAGGCGCATGTGCTGGCACATTTTATCCGTACTGATCCAAATCAGAAATTGGAAATTGGAAATTTGAAATTTGAAACTTCAGTTCCGGGTTTTCCTTTTCTCTGCCTTACCGTGTCAGGTGGACACACTCAAATTGTTTTGGTAAAAGATCACCTGCACATGGAAGTCATTGGAGAAACACTGGACGATGCAGCCGGAGAAGCGTTTGACAAAGCCGCAAAAATTATGGGTCTTGATTACCCGGGAGGACCGTTGATCGATCAATTTGCAAAATCAGGAAATCCACTGGCCTATAAATTTCCTTTTCCTCAAATTGAAAAATATGATTTCAGTTTTAGTGGTTTAAAGACAGCATTTCTTTATTTCATTCGTGACCATTTAAAAATTGATCCGGAGTTTATCGAAAAAAACAAAGCCGACATTTGTGCTTCCATTCAGCATACGATCGTTGATACATTGCTTAAGAAGTTAATCCGTGCTTCTGCTGAAACCGGTATAACAGAAATTGCCGTCGCGGGCGGAGTGAGTGCCAACTCCGGGCTTCGGGCAGCACTTCTTGAACAAGGAAAAAAATTGAACTGGAGTGTTTACATTCCTAAATTTGAATATTGCACTGACAATGCAGCTATGATTGCGATCACGGGATATTTTAAATACCTGAAAAAAGATTTTGCTGATCAGAGCATAACTCCGCTTGCTAGGATGCAACTATGACGCTTCGACACCCTTCGACGGGCTCAGGGTTCAGCATACTTAACTAACTTGCTTATTAAATTTAAATACTATGTGGGAAGAAAAAAATAATCAACTTCAACGTTCTTTTGAATTCAAAAATTTTGTGCAGGCATTTGCTTTTATGACTCGTGTAGCATTTGTTGCAGAAAAAATGAATCATCACCCGAACTGGAGCAATGTGTGGAACAAAGTTGACATTGCTTTAAATACACACGATGCTGGAAATGTAGTCACTGAAAAAGATCGTAAACTGGCTGAAGCGATTGATAAAATTTACGGGGAAGGAAAATAATTTTACAGTTTCACAATTTTTCTCACAAACTTATTTTCGTTTGAAGAGACTTCAATGAAATAAATTCCTTTGCTTAATTCTCCAAGGTACAAATCAATACTTTTCTTATCCCCTGCAGAAATTTTCACGCTTTGTTCTTTTATTTTTTTCCCAAAAGAATCAAAAATTTCGATGTTCAGTTTCTGATTTGATCCGGAATAAAATTTCAGTTCAATCATTCCGACAAACGGGTTCGGAGAAACATAAACCAATTGATCTTTGCTTGAAGAATTCAATTGAGTTCCGCCAACAGTTATGTTAAGCAATGAATCTGCAACTAAAAAGTTTGGAATACCATACCCGAGCAATGAATCAGGACCGAAGTATTGCGAAGCACTTCGTTGAATTGCGTCTTTAATCTCGTTATTACTTCGTGCAGGATGTGCCTGCCACAAACATGCTGCAGAGCCCGCCAACACAGGACAGGCAAAGGAAGTTCCGCTTGCATTTCCGATTGAACCATCGGTATTGGAAAGTACATCGTTTAAACCGACAGCGGCAACATTTGGTTTTACATCACCATCAGAAGAAGGACCAGTGCTGCTGAACGAAGCATAGCTGCCAAAAATATCCACAGCACCGACTGCAATCACGCTGTCGCCATCGGCAGGAGAACTGATGTAATGGAAAAAATTAGAACCTTCATTTCCTGCACTTGCACACACCAGCATTCCTTTCGAGAATGCAATGTTTGCTGCTCTTGAAGATGGGTTCGTATGTCCATTCTGATCAGCGTATGTATGATCTTCTGTCGGATCGAGGAAGGTGGTATAACCAAGTGATGTTGAAATGATATCTGCTCCCACACTGTCAGCAAATTCTGCTCCCGCATCCCAATTGTACTCTTCAATGATGTATTCGGTTGCCACATCTTCTGTACGCAACAGCCAGAAGCTCGCCTTGGGTGCGGTTCCAACCAGCTGACCGGGAACATTTCCACCGATGGTAGAAAGCACCATCATACCATGCAGATAATCTTCGTATACACTCGCTTCACCTGCAACAAAATCCCATGTGCCGAGAATTTGGTTATTTGCAAAGAGACTGTCGAACGCAGGTAAAATATTTGCATCCAGGAATCCTGCATCGAGCAATGCGATTACTTTACCCTCACCATGAAAACCTGCATTGTGCAAATAATCTCCGTTCATGATATGAATCTGGTCGAATGACTGACCATAGTCAAATGCCTGCGCGTGAGGCAATGCATTGCGCTGGGCGTTCAAAGGCATGAAAAATTTATTCGATCTTTCTTCATCCGAAAGATTTGAATGATTGCGATGAACCTGTGTTGACTGTTGTACAAAAGGCAACGCAAGTACAGCTTGCAGCGTAGCTGAATCTGCATCGATCGTAACTCCGTTAAACCATTTTGAACGCGTGAGTACATGTGCACCTTTACTGATCACGCTGTCAATGTAGTTTTGATTGACAGGAATATCCGTTGAATCAATTAAAATCCCCTGCGCTACTCTTCTGTCAAGCGCACGTTGCGTGAGAAACGCGGATGGATTTGAAATGGAAAAAGGACTGTTATTTTTATCGGTGAACTGTATAAAATATTTTGATTGCCCTGAGGAAAAAAAAGGAAGAAAGAATACAGCTATTAGTAAAATCCGCTTGCTCATTTTAATTTCCATACGAATGAAGTGTTTCCTTATATTCAAAGCCATTGGTTACCTGCAGAATACCATTTAAATTCAGACTGTCTTTTTGTTTATAAATTATGCCGATATGATTCGCATATTTTTCTTCTTTAAAAATGCGATGCAACACGTTGTTGTCTTCCAACTGAAGTACCGTTACAGTAGAGTCGAAAGATAGGTTGTTAATTGTGGCGGAAACATGAATATCCGTGTACGAATAATCCTCTTCCAGGAAACTGTTATATGCATTTCCATTCCATGCTTCAGACCTGGTATTGATCGGAAATGATAGCTTTACATAACGTATGTTATCCTCTACACGCTGCGCAGAATTTGAAGTGCGAGTTGCCACCCATTCCGATTGAAAATCAAAAGGCAACGTATCGTTTGCCTGTTTGTATCGTGCAATTTTGAATGCCTGGTGCCCCTCTCCGTCAATAAAATCCGTATCAACCACTTCCATAATTTTGAAATGAAAAATACGAATGCTTGTATCCGGCTGATTGGTGCCATCGTCATCTTCCAAGTGAGCGATTGAATCAACATCATAAATTGCCCAGCTTCCCTTTACCAGTGGAAAGTAGCTATAATACATGTAAGGAGATGTGTCTTCCACTCTTTCCTTCTTACAGGAACTTAAAACAAAAACAATGATGCAGATTTTGTAAAAATGTTTCACGAAGTAAAGTTAATGAACATCTTTGATATCGAAAGAACTTGTTTTTTTTATGGTTCAATGGTTCATTGGTTTACGAATGAACCATTGAACCAATGAACAATCGTACATTCGCCCCTCACAACTGGCCATGTCACCAACACTCTATCTTATCCCTACCCAATTAAGTGATGAAAACATCCAAGTGATTCCTCTATATGTAAAAGACATCATCAATACACTCGATGACTTTGTAGTAGAGGATGAAAAATCTGCTAGGCATTTTTTGAAAAAGGCCGGCTATAAAAAATCGTTGAACGAGGTTCAACTTTATCTGTTGAATGAACACAATGCATCCACTGATTTAGGCCATTTATTAAAACCATTGCTTGCAGGAAAAAATCTTGGCTTGCTTTCAGAAGCCGGCTGTCCCACTGTAGCTGATCCAGGAGCCGAGTTGGTGCGTGCTGCGCATCTGAATAACATTCCGATCGTCCCACTGGTCGGTCCATCATCTGTCATTCTTTCGTTGATGGCAAGCGGATTAAACGGACAATCATTTTCATTTGCCGGCTATCTTCCTAAAGAGCGAATAGCACGGATTAAAACCCTGAAAGAATTGGAAAAGTTCGCACGTACAAAAAACCAGACACAAATTTTTATTGAAGCTCCTTATCGTAACCAACATTTACTGGAAGACATTCTTCAAACCTGTGATGCTGATACCATGCTTTGTATCGCGAGCGAAATTACAGGGCCAACAGAATTTATTAAAACAAAAAGTATAAAAGACTGGAAGAAAAAAATACCTGTTATTAATAAGCGGGATACAATATTTCTAATTGGCAGGTGATGAGTTTTAAGTCTTGAAAAGAACTGCCTTCTAAAAAGGGATCAAAGAGGTTTTGATAACTGACTTGCAAATTAATAGCAACGGGTAACTTCCTTTATCTCCGGGAGCTATATTTTTTGTCTACCTTTAAAAAAAATAACTGGATGTATTCATTTGTTCTGCTTGCATCGATCTTTATCCATTCAACTTTAGTTATAACTTCTCCATCCTTCAGCGATGGAGAAATGATGCCTTCCAAATATACGTGTAACGGAATCAATGTAAGTCCTGAACTGTCCATCACGGAGGTTCCTAAGGATGCGATAACACTGGTGTTGATCATGTTTGATGCTGATGCAGCAGGCGGAAACTTCGATCATTGGGTATCGTTTGATATCATTCCGGCTGGAAGAATCATGGAAAATGCTGATCCCGGCATAAAGGGAAAAAACAGTAAAGGAACGTTAGGTTACACAGGCCCCTGCGCACCTGAAGGAATTCATCACTACCACTTCAGAGTCTATGCACTCGACTCGCAACTGAATCTGAAAGAAGGTGCAAGCCGGAAAACAATTGAAGAGGTCATGGCTGATCACATTTTAGCTACAGGAGAAATCACAGGTCTCTTTGGGAGAAAGTAAAACCTAGATACATTTCTATTATATAGTTTTCATCTTCGCGCTGTGTAAGAGGCTTCTCATTTTCTTTTCCGCAATTTGTATAGCAATCCAATTACGAGTACTGCAATTGCCAATCCGGTCCACCATGCCATTGTCATATTAGTTCTATTTTAATTCGTTCTAATTTATTTGTCCTGCAAATACGATTGCATCGATTATTCATTTTCGATTGGTGTTGCTATTCGTTTGTGCCTTCTTACTTCATATACTCTTCCTATCGGGTGAAAGAAGTTTTGGGAAATGGTATACAAGTCCACTCTTCCACCCAATCCAATGGCAGCAGAATGGCTGATAAAATCATATCCTCCAAATAAAGAAAAGGCACCAAACCCGATGAATCCACCGGTAAAAAAACCGGTCGGCTTGTTAAAACTGAAATTGCTTTGCAATGCTACATCGGCTACTAGTCCAAAGAAGAATGTAGGATCAACCGTTATTTTATCGTTCTCATTGAAAATAAAATCTCCAAAAAACCAGGTATAGCCATAACCAACACTGATGGTCGGGCTTACCTCGTATTGGCCGTTTATGTATTCTATCCTGCTGAACGAAATCGGAATGGTAGGAGACCCTAAAAGTTTCGCCTTGTACACGGTGTTATAGTAAAGTGTATCGGGCCATTTTTTTAAACTGTCCGGTATATCCTTTTTATCCGGTGAATCCGGAAATGAATAATTTCTTTTAACCAAAAACCTAGTAATCGGACTCTTGTCATCTTCCTGGGCAATTGCAAGAGAAATGGTTACAATTAAAAAAAACAGGAGTGTTAAACTTTTTCTGATCACCGTCATGCAAAAGTGAAGATGCTGATACCGAAAAGTGTTATACAATTTAATAAATAGTTTACATGATTCACACATGGATGAAACGAATCCAATTGAAATCAAGCATCCTTTTTCATCTCATTTTAGGCAATTCAAACAGATCATTTAATTTCAAAATATTGATTACTTTTATTCAATTCAAACAACCAAACTCAACTTAACATGGAAGCACAACTCGAACAAATCCGCGAACAACAAAAAGAAACCTGGAATAAATTTTCTTCCGGTTGGAAAAAATGGGACGACCTTACAATGGACTTCTTACATCCGATGGGTGATGCAATCATTCACATGCTGAAACCAACAGATGGTGATGTGGTGCTGGATGTGGCCGCAGGAACAGGTGAACCCGGACTTACCATTGCAGAGATGATCAAGAGTGGAAAGGTAATCAGCACTGACCTTGCTGAAGGCATGCTGGATATAGCGCGGGAAAAAGCTGCGAAAAGAGGAGTTAAAAATTTTGAAACAAAAGTGTGTGATGTTTCTGAACTGCCATTTGCAGACAACACGTTTGATGCAATCAGTTGTCGTCTAGGTTTTATGTTTTTTCCTGATATGTTGATGGCAGCAAAAGAGATGGCTCGCGTACTGAAACCCGGAGGACGGATTGCTACTACGGTATGGGGTACGCCTGAAAAAAATTTCTGGGTGACAGCTACGATGGGTACCATTAGTGAAAAGATGCAACTGCCGCCGCCACCGCCGGGAGCACCGGGCATGTTTCGCTGCGCAAAAAGCGGGTTCATTGCCGACCTATTTAAAGAGGCAGGTCTGAAAAATATTTCCGAAAAAGAAGTGGTTGGAAAATTAAACAGCGGAACTACGGATGCGTATTGGAGTATGATGATGGAAGTAGCTGCTCCTGTTGTTGCGGCTCTTGCGAATGCAGACGACACCATGAAAACGAAAATAAAAAATGAAGTGTATGACTCAATCAACCAGAAATATCCTTCCGGAAAAGTTTCTATTGATTCGTATGCGCTCATTATTTATGGAGAGAAATAATAAGCTGGTGCGTAGCAATAAAAATAAAGAGATAAAAGCAGGATTGTGTTTGCTGTTGCTTATTATTTCTTTTACTGCCAATGCCCAGGTTTTCTGGACGGAAAATTTCGGAGAAGGATGTTCGCAGGGAAATTTAGCAAGCTCTTATTCCGGAACAAACGGAGCATGGTCTGTTGCGATCACCGGAACAAATGACACGTACTCAAATACCTGGTATGTAAGCGCCACCGAAGCAGGAATGGGTGTTGATAATTGTGGAGACGGCTGCGGCAACGATGCTTCGCTTATTAACCGAACGCTTCATCTCGGACCATCTCCGCTATTAGGTGGAGATGCAGGAGCAACGTACAATGCAGGAGGAATATGCGGACTGGGAATTTGCGTCGCAACAGATGCAAGAGCAGAATCGCCGATAATCAATTGCAACGGTTATGACACCATCACAATTTCTTTCAACTACTTTATGCAAGGCTGTGCAGGTTCTGATTACGCAGCGCTTGCATATTATGATGGCTCATCGTGGCTTTATTACAACGGCTCTTTATGGACTTCAACATTCTCTTCGCTTGTTTCTTCCAACAATGCTTCATGTGCCGGACAAGGTTATTGGACGGCTTATACAGCACAGCTTCCCGCAAGTGCGAATAACAATTCCAGTATAAAAATTGGATTCAGATGGACGAACAACGATGACGGAGTCGGCACGGATCCTTCCTTTGCCGTTGATGACATTACACTTTCAGGAACTGCCGCTCTTCCCTGCTCTATCTCTGTTTCCATTTCAATTTCACAACCGATTTATTGCAATGGTGATTGCGACGGATCACTCTCTGCCAATGTGAGTGGTGGAACTCCTGCGTATATTTATCAATGGTTACCTGGAGGTATTACAGTTGGCTTATGTGCGGGAACCTATACTGTATTGGTGACCGATTTTAACGGTTGTACTGCAACAGCAAGTTCTACGCTGAATCAACCCTCACAACTTGTTCCCGGAAATCCCATTACAAATAATCCAACTTGCATCGGATGCTCTGATGGATCAATATGTCCAGGAGCTGTAAGCGGCGGCACGCCTGTTTACGCGTACTCAATTTCCCCTCCGGCAACATTCAATGGGAATTGTTTTATGAATCTTTCACAAGGCATTTATACAATCTGTGTAACCGATGCCAATGGTTGCTCTGTTTGTTATGATGATACACTTACGGATCCACCTTCCGGAATTGAAGGTATTTTTTCTTCTTCTGAAATCAGGATCTATCCGAATCCATTCAGTACAATAGCAACCATTGAGGTTTCCGGTTTACAGTTTAAAGTTTACGCGTTCGTTGTGCGTGATGAATTGGGAAGAGAAGTTCGCAAATCAGAAATTCGAAATCAAAAATCGGAAATCTCCAAAGGCAATTTGCAAAGCGGAATTTATTTTTACGATTTACTTGATGATAAAAACAATCTGGTGCGAAGAGGAAAATTGCTGATTCAGTAAAGACGAAATAAACACTGTCATGAATAAGTGCTTTTTATTTTTAAGCTGTCTGCTTTTTTTTCTTTCGGCCGAATGCAAATCGCAGGTTATTCAACGATATCCGTTTGGATGCAGCATTCTGGTTACTCATAAATTTCCACCGCATTGGGAAGCAAGTGATGAATCAAACGACTCCATCAAGAAGCCGCATGAAGTAGATTTTTTTCACACCAGCGCCTATTACGAAGTTATGTCGCGTGCGAAAACTTTTTCTCCTCCACCAATTGAACATGTTGAATACATAAAAATAGGTGACGGTCTTGCATGTACTTGCACGAATTCTCTTCCTTTCGATAGCTGTAGGTATAAACTGGCGAACATCGGGAATTACGAGGTGTATTACATATGTGATGATGTTTATGAAAACACCACATTTGAAAAATCATGTCCAGCCAACAGTTGCCTCCTATACGGAGATCTCATTCTTTATGACAGCTCTACCCATTCAGCCAAAGTATTGTTGATCTATTTTGAAGGAAGTTCGGGTTCCGGTAATGTCAAAGGAACACCGTTCCGGTATTTCTATATCACCAAAGAAAAATCCATTGAGCTATACGATGGCTTTTGCAACGATGCCGGTTGCGAAATGCAGAACAACTATTCCATTCATGTTCTGTCAACGGGTGAAATTGAAATCAAAGAAAATACGAATTAGAAATTTTATGGATAGTCAACCAATCATTTCAGAACGAACATTCAATGCTCCCGTTTCAAAAGCCTGGAAAGCAATTACAGCTAAAACTGAAATGAAAAATTGTACTTCGATCTCGCCGAATTTAAAGCAGAAGTAGGTTTTGAATTCCGATTTACCGGTGGCCCCAGCCCTGAAAAACAATGCCTGCACATATGTAAAATAATGGAGGTGATGTATGAAAAGAAACTCACCCACAGCTGGCGCTATGACGGCTATGAAGGAAACTCTTTTGTTACATTTGAACTGTTGGCCCAGGGCAATCAAACTTTATTAAAACTAACACATGATAAATAATGAGCGCATACGAATCAATCAGGACTTGAAACATTCCCGAAAGAAAATCCTGATTTTGCAAAGCAAAATTTCGTTAAAGGATGGAATCAGATTATTGATACTTCTTTGAAAGATTACCTTGAATCATAGGGGATTTTATCGCTCCGGTTCATCCAATGACTTTTCATCCTATATCATTACTGGAAAATTTCAATTTGAATATATCAACATCTTTGGAATGAAGATAATTCAATTGCTCACGAAATAGTTTGGAGATACGTGAATTTTTATATTGACAATAAAAGTGTATTCGAGATTCTTTTTGATATCCTGAAGTAGCTTTTCATACCGGCAAAATAGCTCCTTCAATCGTCTTACGGGAATTAAAGTAGCTTTACAAACTAGCTTATTTACATTTTGTTATTCAATTCCAACTATGAAAAAAAAATTTTCCATTTTTATAATTCTGAATTTGTTTCAACAACTCTGTTACTCACAGAAAGCGGGAAAACAAAAAATTGATTCGCTCTTCAATGTTTTAAAAACTGAAAAGGAAGACACTGCCAAAGTAAACCAACTCAACGCCTTTGCATGGGAAGTGATGAATTCCAATCCTGACACTTCCATTTTGCTTGGCACACAGGCATTAAAACTGTCGGAAGAATTAAACGCTTCACCTGACACAATCAAAGTTAAAGCAGGAAAAAAGGGAATGGCGAAATCATATTTTGAATTGGGCTGGTTCAAATATCTGAAAGCAGAATATCCGGCCTCTCTTGATTATGTCAAGAAAGCCCTAGTTCTGTATGAAGCAATATCAGACAATAGCGGAAAGTCCAGGACCTTCGGCATCCTTGGAATTATCTATCGCAACCAGGGAGATTATCCAAAAGCGCTGAACTACGCATTCAAGGCATTGAAAACGGATGAGGAAATGGGAAATAAAAGTGGGATGGCCAGTGATTATGTGAATATTGGAAACATCTCATTGAATCAATCTGATTTTCCAAAAGCATTGGATTATTATTTTAAAGGATTGAAAATAAATGAAGAAATCAAAAATAAGAAGGGCATTGCAAATTGTCTCGCTAACATCGGAAATGTTTATTTGAGTCAACATGATTATTCAAAAGCACTTGAATGCTATTTAAAAGTGCTGAAAATGAATGAGGAGATGAACAATAAAAATGGAATTGCGAAACAGCTCAACAATATCGGCATTGTCTACTGGAATCAACACGAATACGCAAAAGCACTTGAATCCTATTTCAAGGCACTGAAAATTGATGAAGAACTCGGTGATAAGACCGGAATTTTAATACGCCTGAGTAACATAGGTGACCTTTACACAAAGACCGGCAAATTTGCAAAAGCAGAAGTCGTACTTAAAAAGGCTGTCAACATTTCGGACAGCCTGGGGTTAATGGATAATTCACGACAGTTGGAAGAATCCCTCTCACAACTCTATGATACATGTGGCAGGCATGAACTTGCACTCATTCATTATAAAAAAGCAATCACATTAAAGGACTCGCTTTTCAACCAGGAGAAGAATAAAGAAATTACCCGTAAGGAAATGAATTACGAATTTGACAAGAAAGAAGTCATAACGAAAGCTGAACAGGCTAAAAAAGATGTCATAGCACAGGAAGAAATAAAACGCCAGCGAAACATACGCAACTCCACGTTTGCAGGCCTTGCAATTGTTTTGCTGTTTTCACTTGTTGTCTTTCGTCAGCGTAATAAAATCGGGAGAGAGAAAAAACGAAGTGATCAGTTGGTGGTTGAAAAAGAAATGCTGATCAAAGAAATACATCACCGGGTTAAAAACAACCTCGAAGTAATCAGCAGTTTACTTGAATTGCAAAGCGAAGGAATTGTTGATATGAAAGCAAAAGCCGCTGTGATTGAAGGACAAAACCGAGTTCAATCCATTGCGCTGATCCACCATAAACTTTATCGCAACGATGATGTTTCTGCTGTTGAGTTTAAAAGTTTTGTAAATGATTTGTATAAACAAGTAGCAGGTGTTTTTAAAAAGCCGGGTACTGAAATTGAATTTCAAATTACGGCAAACGAAACACAAATCAGTATTGATGTTGCAGTGCCGCTCGGTTTAATAGTAAACGAATTGCTTACAAATACTTTTAAGTACGCAATGCAAAAAGAAAAACTGAACATCATCAGCATACAATTAGCATCAACAAATGCAGCACTCAGCACCATTATATATAAAGACAATGGGCCGGGCTTACCAGTTAATTTTGATATTCAAAAATCAACTTCGCTTGGCATGAAGGTGATTCAACTGCTTACAAAGCAGCTTGGCGGGACTTTACATTTTTACAATGATCATGGTAGTGTGTTTGAAATTCCTTTTAATAACGATCCTAAAAACTAAATTTGTCGCGTATTCGCTGAAATAAAAATCAAGAAGTAGTTTCGAGGGGTTGCTTCCACCGAAAATGCGCTTATGAAATTATTTTTCTCTTGTGTTCTGTTTTTTCTCATGGCTTCTGCGTGCTTTCCGCAGCAGCAATTCACCATTACAAAATACACCGAAGAGCAAGGACTTCCAACCGGAACCATTCAAAGAATGTTCGAAGACACCACCGGATTTTTGTGGCTTTGGGGTGAAGGAAGTGTTGCCAGGTTTGACGGGTATAATTTTAAAGTATTCCAGCATAATCCTGACGACACTACAAGCCTCCCGGGTTCTACTCAAAGAGATGCCAAGCTGATGGCAAATGGCGATCTGTATTTTAATTTCGATGGAGGATCGCGACTTTATGACCCGCGAAAATTATCATTCAATAGTCAGTTCGCCTATAAGGATGCCGGGAAACTTCTTAACCGTTCTTTTATGCTTAAGAGTGATAAAAGCGCGCTCTGCTTTTTTTCAGCCGATAACCTTATGCTGGTGAACAATTCTGTTTGTGAATATTTTCCGCTGCCCAAAAGTAGTTTCATCAGGGCAGAAAGCGACTCATCAAATCTTATCCTTGTAAATGATTCCGGGAAGGTTTTTACGTTCAACGCGAACACAAAAAAACTCGATCAACTGACTCTTTATGATCGCTCAGGTAAAGTCGACACCACCGTTTACGACGTGATCTATAGTTCGAAAAAAAAACAATTTATTGCAATCAGTAAAAAGCATCTTTACCGGTTCACTAAAAATCCTGACAGGTTCATTCCCGACTTTGACCTGCACCATTCAGGAGTTGATGGTCAACTGTGCCGGAACAATTATTTTGCATTGACCACGCACGGAGAACTTTACAAATTAAATATTGAAACAGGAGAAGAAAAAACTATTTATCTCAACAAAAAAATTCCTGAAGATGAGATAAAGAGCAAATCCATTTTCGGCGCGATGGATAAAAAGGGATTGTTTTGGATCCGTTCTACCAGCATGGGCTTGTTTTGCTATGACACCAATACTGACCAGTATGAACAGTTTATCAACGAGCCGGGAAACCCCGGAAGTATTCCTTCCAATTCTGTCTATTTTATTTTGCCGGACGATGAAGGGATGGCCTGGATTTTATGCCGCGGAAAAGGTTTGGTGAAAATTGAACCGGTGGTACATGTCATGGAACACCTAAGCCCTCCTAAGAATACAAAGGAAATGGATTTCGGTGATGAATTTAAAAACATCCGCACTTTCCTCGAAACAGAATCAAGCTATTGGGTGGGATCGCTCAAGGGGTTATTCACCTATGATGCCGCTAAAAAAGAATTAAGTGAATTGAAGGGAGTGTTCGGGTCGGGATCGACACCCATTGGTACGTTGGCAAAGGATGGCTCAGGAAATTCCTGGGTCGGCGGCTGGAAAGCACCGCTGAGAATATTGAATCCCAAAAATAGCCGATATATTTTATATGAAATCCCTTTCCGGAAACTCAGGGTACGCGATTTATTTTGTGACAGTAAAAATACCATGTGGATTGCAACTGAAGGAGATGGCATCTATACAGTTAATGCAAATGAAATTGATTTTGAAAATCCGGCCTCACTGAAATTCAATCATATTTCTTACGAAGAAACAAATGAGCCCACTAATTTATACGGTATTGTATTCAATTTGTGTGAAGATAGAGATGGAAATATCTGGGCCGGGACGAATAAAGGATTGAACCGCTATGATCGTTACTCAAAAAAATGGACACGCTACCTGAACATTCCCGGTGATGAACACAGTATCCATGGAAACGATATACGCTCATTTGCTTTCGATAAAAAAGGAAACATGTGGGTGGGCACCAATGGCGGAGGATTGAACCGATACAATAAAGCCGGAAATAATTTTACGCATTTTACTACTGAGAACGGATTACCCGATAATGAGATATATACCATCCTTTGTGACAACAACGGCATGTTATGGATGGGGACCAACCGCGGTTTGTGCCGGTTTGATCCCAACAATTATTCATGCCAAAACTTTACATTGAAAGACGGTATACAGAATTACGAATACAATACAGAAGCTGCTTTGAAATTGAAGGATGGAACATTGCTTTTCGGAGGCGTGGATGGTTATAACGTCATTCATCCCGATAAAATACAAAATACAAAATCACTTCCTCCTCCTGTCGTTATCTCTTCCATTAAAATCTTTAACCATGAAGTTCCACCGGGTGATAATCACTTAAGATTAAAACACTCGGAGAATAGTCTGTCTTTTGAATTTTCCGCACTCAGCTTTTACCGCAACCAGGACTATCGCTATGCCTATCAAATGGAAGGAATTGACCCCGACTGGATCCATTCCAACAGCAGGAGATTTGTGAGTTATTCAAATCTTACACCCGGAGATTATGTTTTCAAAGTCAAAGCCTCCAACAGTGCCGGCGTGTGGAGTAACAAGATTGCTTCCTTACTAATTACCATTTCACCTCCGTGGTGGAGGACGTGGGCAGCGTATAGTCTGTATGTTATCGTGATCGTTGGAAGTATATGGTATTTTATAAAATCGCGCGAGAAGTCACTGAAAGAAAATCAAAAGAAGCTGGAGCAAACCGTACTTGAAAGAACAGAAGAAGTAGTCTTGCAAAAAGATCGCGCAGAGCAGTTGCTTGACGACAAGGAAATGCTGATTAAAGAAATCCATCACCGTGTAAAAAATAACCTGGAAGTGATCAGCAGCTTGCTGGAATTGCAAAGCGAAGGAATTGATGACGCAAAAGCAAAAGCAGCCGTTCTCGAAGGACAAAGCCGCGTACAGTCAATTGCATTGATTCATCATAAGCTATATCGGACGGATGATGTATCCTCCGTTGAATTTAAAAGTTTCGCTAACGATTTATTCAAACAGGTGTCGGGAGTTTTTAAAAAAGCTACTACTGAAATTGATTTTAAGATACATGCTGATGAAACTCAAATACCGATTGATGCAGCAGTTCCAATCGGGTTAATATTAAATGAGCTTCTCACCAATACATTTAAATATGCAGTAAGCGATGCGAAGACAAATACGATCAGCATTCAGTTACAACCCGGAATGGATGGCCATCAAAGCAAAATAATTTATGCTGACAATGGTCCCGGCATGCCTGAGCATTTTGATTTAAGCAAATCAAATTCGCTTGGCATGAAGGTGATTCAATTGCTTACGAAACAACTCGGAGGCACGTTGAATTTTTATAATGATAATGGAAGTGTGTTTGAAATTCCTTTTAATAACAATCACAAAAATTAAATTTGCCAAATGAATGCTGAAATTAAAATTGGAATAGTAGAGGACGAATTAATTATTGCAGAAAAAATAAAACGCCTTCTTGCAGGCATGGGTTATCTTGTCTGTGAACCTGTTTCGAATTATGAAGACGCATTGCAAATGATCAAGGAAGAGAAGCCCGATATGCTTCTACTCGACATTAACCTGGGCTCTCAAAAAGATGGCATTGACCTGGCCGAACAAATAAACAAACAGCATCAGCTTCCCTTTATTTTTCTCACAGCCAACAGCGACAGGAATACCATTGAGCGCGCAAAAAAAGTAAAGCCGCATGCTTATCTTGTAAAGCCATTCAACAAAGACGAACTATTTGCTTCCATTGAAATTGCTTTCAATAATTATACTGAATCAAAAAACAATTCACCAGCTGTCGTCTTAGATACCGTTCCCAAAGATTTTATTTTTATCCGCGACAACCACCGTTTTATTAAATTATTATTTAATGAAATTGTTTATGTAGAAAGTTGTGAAAATTATGTAGTCATTCATACAAAGGATAAAAAAAAATCTATCGTCCGTTCAACCTTCAGTGATTTTCTGAATCAACTACCTGCTGAAAAATTTTACAGAACCCACCGTGGTTTTGCTATACAGGTTGCTTTGATTGAAAATGTTGAACCAACTGAAGTCTCAGCAAACGGATTTAAAATTCCGATAAGCAATACGTACCGGGCAGATTTATTTACGTTGCTTGGCATCAAGGGCTAACTCCCCTCCTCTCCAGTCTATTTTTTGAGGTCTTTATCTTTTTAAATCTTCATACGTCACCATTTATTTTCAATTCGTCACAGGATGTGTCCTAAACCGTCACATAAATTTTCTATGGCGTCTTTAGCGCTTCATATTTACTAAATAATTACAAAAACATTTCACAATTAAATACCAAAAAAAATGAAAACTACCACCTGTTTCCTTATCATCCTCCTGCTGGCAGGAATGACAGCAAATTTTGCAACAGCACAAAAGGACTCCAATGAATTGCTCTCAGGCACAAATGCTTCTATTCAACCTATCGTTGCGGAACCTGCAGACAAAATTGCAAGTCCTGTTATCGAAAGACCAGTTAACACACCGTTAGTATGCATGAACGGGGAAAGCAAAGTGATCAAACTAAATTATGCCCTGCCATCTTTTACGTATTCAGCAATCTTATTAATACAGGACTTTACAGGAAGGACTTTAAAAACATTCAACGTTGACATTCACAATGCAAATACCAACGAGTACTATGTCAATGACCTCTTATCCGGCACCTACAATTATACATTGGTGTTGGACCACCAGAAAAAAGTGACCGGAGAACTCATTGTAAAAGAATAAGCAGGTATTCCGTCAAAAAAAAACCATGGCAGAACTATTTATAATTACGAACAGTGTTCCTGCGCCACCCATGAATGGAAGACCGGGAAAATATCCATTTGCCAAGATGCAAAAAGGAAGTTCCTTTTGGGCAAAAACAACAAAGAATAATTTATTGATCCAGGCTAAATTATTTTCCAGGAGACAAAATCTTGACTGGAAGTTTCTCGCTCAAAAAGAAAAAGACGGAACACGCATCTGGAGAGTTGAATGACAAAGCGCTTCCCTCATTCCATTTAAAAAAGGCAAAGTTAAATCGACCACATCTCACTTTACTTCCAAAATTTCTATATCAAAAAGCAATGGCGTGTTCGGCTGAACGACGTACATACCGTTCATTTTATTCCGCACTCCTTCTTCTCCAAAAGCTTTTGCAGAAGGGATGATGACTGTTGCTTTATCACCCTGCCTGAGTTTTCTGAATGCAATGTCCCATCCTTTAAGCATCTTGCTGTTGCCGATTATTAACGTGGTGGGTTTTCCGGCTTTATCATTCGCATCAATAACGGTTCCATCGAACAACCTCCCTGTGTAGTTTATTGAAACAGATTTTCCTGTTACAACCGGCGCTCCTTTGCCTTCTGTGTTTTTAATGACATACACTCCACTTGTATCAGGTTGTTCTGTAATATGATGCTCCGCAATGTATTTCGCAATGTCAGACTTTTCAAGCGCTGCAAGCCGGTCTAACTCGTGGTACATTTCTTCAGAGGCATCCAATTCACTTTGTATGCGGAGAAGTTTGACATCAAATTTCAAAAAACTTCCGCTCTTCAGAAAACCAGGCCGTAGATAATTTCCATTTGTCATTTTTGCAAAAACTTTTTGAACCATGGAATCTGCCGAGACAAAAAATGTAACACTATCCCCTGCTGCGAGATACGTAATTCCTTCTTCCATGCTGCCTGCAAACGGAGGTTGTTCCAATTGAAATCGCATTGGGATTTTGTTTTGCCGCGAATCAAAAAGCACGGAATCGTATTCCGTTTTATAAACCATTTCGACGGTGACAAAATCTCTGCGCTTGGCTTTGGGTCCGGGGTTTTCTTTATACACAATGTATTTCATTCCCGAATCAGTGACCTTTTCAGTCTTGTGATTGCATGAAGTAAGGAATACTGATACGAGTGTCAAACAAGAAATCAGAAGTTGGAAGTTAGAGAATGGAATCGGGAGAACAGATTGCTTTCCTAATCTCCAATTTCCAACTTCTGACTTCCGATTTCTGATTTCCGATTTCTGATTTCTAAATTGAAGTTTTAAGTCTTTCATTGAATATCATTTACCTTTAACAATGTAACATCATAATACAATGCATTCTTGCCGGGAATTTTATTGTCATCGCCTTGCAAGCCGAATGCAAGATGAGCAGGAACAACCAACCGTGCTTTATCTCCTTCGTGCATCAGCATAACTCCTTCTTCAAGACCGCGTGTCTGTTCTCCATGACCTAGAATAATCGTGAGCGGTTTATTTTCATCAGCAGGATAGCAAAGCGTTCCGTCAAGCAGGTAAACAGAAAATGCAATGCTGACTTGTTTTTTTTCTTCGGCCTTCTTTCCGTTCCCGTGATGATAAATTTCAACTCGCAGCCCGGTTCCCGTTGAAGTCATCTTCCACGGATGGCGCTCAATAAAATCTTCTATCTCCTTCGACTCATCCTTTACCATGATTTTATTCGCACCGATCAAATGCTCTTTCAATGAATCTTGAGAAATGGTTTGCTGTTGTTGCTCGTGATGACAGGACAGAAAAAGAAAAACAGGCAATAGGAAAAGTAAGGCAATTCCAAATTTCCAATTTCCAATTTCCAATTTCCAATCCGCTTGCAGCGAGACTCTCCTTTGGCGGTTTCTAACTTCCATTTACCAACTGAGATTTATACTGAGGAAGAATACTTAAAAACTTTTCTACTGTTGCTGCAAGCGATTCGTCTGATTTTCCGCCCGAAGCATTTTTATGTCCGCCTCCATGGAAATATTTCGCTGACATATCTTTCACCGAAAAATCTCCTTTTGATCGAAACGAAATTTTTATCTCTCCTTCCCTGTCCGTAAAAAAAGCCGCCATTTTAATTCCCTTAATGCTCAACGCATAGTTCACAATCCCTTCCGAATCACCCGGTTTGAAATTGAACATATCGAGTTCAGCTTGTGAAAGTGCAATGTACGCGGTGTTGAATTCCGGCAGCACGGTTAATTTTTCCTTCAGTGAATACCCAAGCAAACGTAGCCTGTTTTCCAGGGACGTATCGTAAACGTTTTCGTGAATTTTATAATTCTCTGCTCCGGCATCTATCAAATCAGCAATGATGCGATGGGTGTCGCTTTTCATACTTGCATAACGAAATGAATTGGTATCCGTCATGATGCCTGTATAAATGCATTCGGCAATTTCTTTGTTGATCATTTTTCGGTCACCGAGCCCGACAATAAATTCATAAATTAATTCGCAGGTTGAACAGGATTCAGGAAAAGAAAAAACGTGGTCGAATGTTTTTTCAGGTTCGAGGTGATGATCAATTAAAACTTTGATTGCCCTGGATGAACGCAATGGTTGCTCCATCTTTTCAACACGACTCATCCAGTTAAAGTCAAGGCAAAAAATAACAGTCGATGACTCCACTATCTTCTTTGCAGCATTCTCATCTTTTTCATATACGATTACGTTGTCATTCCCGGGAAGCCATTCCAAAAAATCAGGATATTCACTCGGAGTAATTACCGTTACCTCGTTTCCTTTCAGCCGCAGGTAATTGTACAAAGCAAGTGAAGAACCCATGGCATCACCGTCGGGACGATGATGCGTGGTAATGAGAATTTTTTGAGAAGCAGACAACACATCTTTTAGTTTCTGCAAATCAGCTGAAGGAAAACGATTATTCATACTAAATTTTTCCAAAAGTATGACTTTAAACTTTAAACTTAGAACTCTTTATCTTACTTTCGCACCGTGAAATTACAGCACGCAATACTAATTTTATGACAAACAGAACCTTTACCATGATAAAACCCGATGCTGTCGGAAACGGACACATCGGTCCTATTTTAGCAAAGATCAATGAAGCCGGTTTTCGCATCGTTGCTATGAAATATACGCATCTGGAACCTGAGAAAGCAGGATTATTTTATGAAGTCCACAAAGCACGTCCTTTCTATAATGACCTGGTGAAATACATGTCATCGGGACCTATCGTAGCGGTGATTCTTGAGAAAGAAAATGCAGTGGAAGAATTCAGAAAGCTTATCGGGGCGACTGATCCTTCAAAGGCAGCGCCGGGAACCATTCGTAACCTGTTTGCAAAATCGATTGAAGCAAATGCAGTTCATGGCAGCGATAGCGATGAGAATGCTGACATTGAAGGAAAATTTTTCTTCTCACAGATGGAGCGGTTTTAGGCTTCGACAAGCTCAGCCAGATGAGCTTGTCGAGAGGGCTGAGCGCGAGGGCTGAACAATCGAGGGCTGAGCTTGTCGAAGCCCGGGTCAAGCCTATTGAAAGATAATTTCCTCCACAACCTCCTGCCCTGCTTCTTCATTCAAAAGTTTGATAATTTTTTCACTGGCATGATGAAGCTCTTCGCGAAGTGAAGCGGAATTCAGGTTGATGAATAATTTTTTATTCCGCATATAAATTTGTGTCGTGCGATTTGACACCGTTTTACCCATCACGATTTCCCAGGAATTAATCACGCGTGTTTCATTTACTTTTTGATCAAGATGAAAGGTCTTGAGCATCTGGTCGATGGCTTGTTTTAAGGATTGGTCGTTGGTGCGTTTCGCCACTTTCTTAGATATGAAATTTGAAATAGTTTAAAGTTAATGACTCCGGGTTAACTTTGAGAAACATTAAACTTTAAACTCAGAACTTCCGGCTCTTCTGCAACGGTTCCATTCTTCACCACAAAAGTTTTAATTCCGACATTTATTTCTTCGAACACTTTTTTCACGCGTTCAGGATGCGCATCGGTGATAAAAATTTGTCCAAAATTATCTTTACTCACCAGTTCCATCAGGCGTTTCACTCGCTTGTCATCGAGCTTATCAAAAATATCATCGAGCAATAAAATCGGTTTCATCTTTTTTATTTCCTTGATGAAATCAAACTGCGCCAATTTAAGTGCAATGAGAAACGATTTCTGCTGCCCTTGCGATGCCAGCCGTTTTACAGAATGATCCTGGATAGCAAAAACCAATTCATCCTTATGAATGCCGACGGTAGTATATTGCATGATGCGATCTTTCTCCAACGCAGCTTTCAGCACCTCCCTGAAATTCCCTTTGTGTAAATGCGATTCATAATGAACAGCGACCTCTTCCCTACCCAACGAAATAAATTGATAGTACTCCCTGAAGATGGGAAGAAATTTACGGATGAAATCTAAACGCTTGTCATATATTTTTTCAGCGAGTGGAATCAACTGATCATCCCATATTTCGATTGAAGCCTCATCAAACTTTCGAGCCTGGGCAAATTGTTTGAGCAAAGCGTTCCTGTGCGAAACTATTTTATTGTATTGGATCAGGTCATCGAGATAGTATCTGTCGAACTGGGAAATAATGCTGTCAATAAATTTTCTTCGTTCTTCGCTTCCTTCCGTGATCAAACTTGTATCGGTCGGAGAGATCATCACAACGGGCAACAAACCGATGTGATCGGCCAAGCGTTCGTATTCCTTTTGATTGTGTTTGAAAACCTTCCGTTGATTCCTTTTGAGTCCGCAGTAGATATTTTCTTCCTTACCATTCAGCATAAAAGCTCCCTGCACCAAAAAAAAATCTGTCTCGTGTTTTACATTTTGACTGTCAATCGGGTTAAAATAACTCTTGCACATAGAAAGGTAATGCACCGCATCCAGGATGTTGGTTTTCCCTTCACCATTGCCTCCCACAAATGCATTTACATCTTCCGAAAAGGACAATTCAGCCTCCTCATAATTCTTAAAATTGAGAAGTGAGAGTTTCTGCAAAAACATGGTCCAAAGATACAATTTAGATGACCATCGAATTACAAGCAAGTAGCCATCGAATTACGAATTGGTACGGAACTACGAATTACATATTTTGAATTCACTCAAGATAAAGAGGTGAAAATGTTCGCAAGTGAGTCAGCACGATTCGCAATCGGTAGTTTCGTACCAATTCGTAATTCGATGATTATCATATGTAATCCGCAGTTTCGTATAGATTCGTAATTCGATGATTTTCCAAAAAAAGTCCTTGTAATCAATCGAAAAAAATCTATTTTTGCAACCTTGTAAAAAAACATAACTAAGATCATGGCAGAAACTAAGCAGGATGAGCAGTTTGACATCGCTGAAACCATTAGCAAAACAGAACATTTTGTCAATCAGAACAAAAAAAGTCTTTCCATTATTGTAGGTGCTGTGGTATTGGCTGTTGGCGGCTATCTGTATTATCAGAATTCGTATGTGGCCGGCAAAGAGAAAGAAGCCGAAATGGTGATGTTCAAAGCGGAAGGATATTTTGAAAAAGATTCTCTGAATTTAGCAATCAACGGTGACGGTAACAATCCGGGGTTCATTCAAATCATTGATGACTATGGAGTAAGCCCTTCGGCAAACCTTGCGCACTTCTACCTTGGTATGGCGTATCTCAAATTAAAAAAATATGATGAAGCCATTGAAGCACTGAAAGGCTACAACGCTCACGATGAGATCACACCTTCGCTGGCTCTGGGAGCGATCGGAGATGCCTATTCAGAAAAGAATGAAATGGATGAAGCCATCAGCTATTATGAAAAAGCGACGAAGGAGAAACCTAACAACTCCACGACTCCAATCCTGTTGATGAAACTGGCGACCGCTCTTGAATCAAAAGGTAATTACAAAGATTCAAAAGAAGTGTATGAAAAAATAAAGAAAGATTATTCTGCTTCAGTAGAAGCAAACCAGGTCGACAAATACATTGCGAGGGCTGACGCGATGATCAAGTAAATCTTCTTTCTGAACGTTGAAACTTTTCAACTACGAGAATAGAATTTCGGATTGCGGTCCGCCTAGGCGGATGCGAATTCAAATCCGAAATTTCAAATCCGAAATCCGAAATAAGGCAAATGTCTTCTTCTCAAAAAAATCTTTCATCATTCGATCCGTCATCCTTGCCGAATGCTGCTAAAATGCGCATCGCTATTGTAGTTTCAGAATGGAACCCGGAGATCACCGAAAAACTGTTTGAGGGAGCGTACAAAACCCTGATTGACTGTGGCTGTGAGAAAGAAAATATCATCCGCAAAAATGTTCCGGGAAGTTTTGAGTTGGTAACAGGCGGATTGTTCTTTGCAGAATACGAAGATGTGGATGCAGTAATCGCACTTGGTTGTGTGATACAAGGCGAAACCAGGCACTTTGAATTTATCTGCAATGCGGTTTCACAAGGGTTGATCAGGTTGTCAATAAAATTCGGATTGCCATTCATATTTGGCGTATTGACTACAGACAACCTTCAGCAGGCAAAAGAAAGAACCGGCGGAAAGCATGGTAATAAAGGAATTGAAGCAGCAGTGACTGCCATAAAAATGATTGCGTTGCAACAGGAGTTTGAAGAAGGAAAATAAGTTTCGATAAAATCTATTTCTTTCTATCTTTGCCGCCCTTGATTTTTGGAGAGGTGCCTGAGAGGCCGAAAGGAACAGTTTGCTAAACTGTCGTACGGGAAACTGTACCGAGGGTTCGAATCCCTCCCTCTCCGCGTAAATTAGTCATTCGTTATTAGTTCATTAGTTATTTGTTCTGTAGTCATTAGTTTAATACCAAAGTTCTTTACATACATTTGAAGTCGTTATCAGAAATGTAAACGATCATTTTTTCGGGGTGTAGCGTAGTCCGGTTATCGCGTCTGGTTTGGGACCAGGAGGTCGCAGGTTCGAATCCTGCCACCCCGACTTCTTTGAAATTATAAATTATAAATTCTGAATTATAAATTGAGCCTGCTTGATTTTAAAAACTCTATCTGAATTTCTTTTTTAATTAATTTATAATTTATAATTCACAATTTATAATTCCCATTCCGGTTCCGTAGCTCAGTTGGATAGAGCAACTGCCTTCTAAGCAGTAGGTCATTGGTTCGAATCCAATCGGAATCACTTTGTATATCAATTAGTTACGACTCAAATTCCGACTCTCATGTTTTAACGGTTGAAACATGGTTGAAACAACTGAGGCACATTTTCAATCATCCTTTCCACTTCATTCATTATTTCACTCCCTGAAATAATCATTAATAAGAAACATGATAACATTCAAAAGAAAATTTCGGGTATTATTTCGGTGTGCGGATCGGGTATTATTTCGCGCAATACACCCCGATAAAGTACCGTCTTATAAATACCGGAATTAGTTCTTCAATTTTTTTAGGTGACTGTTTGTGTAAATCTATCTAAAAGGTCTAATGTAATTACCTAACGCGCGCGCGTATAGCATACACCTTAAAGTGACCTTAATTGGTACGTTAAATTGACGCTCTTCAATTAGCTCTGAAATCTTTCGGGGCTTTTTTTATTCTTAGCTTTGTTCCATCTAATTAGTCATATCATGCTGATTTCACTTTATGAAATTCGAAGATTTTTTAAACAACCATTCTAATTTAATTCACCTGATTGGAATTATAATTAGCGCTGCTACATTATTTCTTGCCTACTACGGGAAAGCGACCGTACTACTACGTCATTATTTCTCGTAGTTCCACTATGCGGATCAGGAACATTTTTTAGAGCCGGCGTTCCGGGGCAGTTAGGAGTGTGTAATATGATCAAGTACATTTTGTAAGTGGCTTGTCAGGCAAGATTGCGTGTGGACGGTCAACACTAACGTGATTGAACCGCCACACGCAATCTTGCGGGGAACACATTTCCCCGTACCCTATTGTAAAGGTTGTAACGTCCTGAAATAAGTTTGCACTTTTTAACTTTAAGTCTTAATAAATAAATAGGCTATTTACAGAAACAGAAAAGAAATCACCCAATAATGCAACTTATTCAAAAATAATTTTTCCTTGGTAAGTTTTATATTTACTGCTTAAGGACACATTGTAGATGCCTTTTGCCTCAGTTTCTAAATTTAGTTTGATTTTCTCGTCATTCATTTCTAATGTCTTCTCTTGAATAAGCTTACCTGAATTATCAAAAATACTTAATACTAATTTCTTTTCCTTTAGAAAATCATCGGGAACCGTAATATTGCATTTACCCTGATTAGGATTTGCATAAATAATTAATTGATTATTTGATCCTCTTTCGAGCTCCCTGATTTTTGTCATTTCGTCATGTTTTGCAATATAAATATCAAAAGGTCCACTGCTCGTAAATGTATTCGATCCAATTATTACAGTATTGGCAAATGTGCCTGCGACAACGGGAAGGCCTGCGTTATTGATAACAACACTTGCACAATTTGCCTTCCCGAAATGTTCAATTCCCTTACAATCTCCACTACTGTCGTAACGAGTTAGAAACATATCAAATAAATTTGAAGTTGATATAGTTGAAGAACCAAAAGTTGCGGAACCAGAAAATGTACCCGCAACGTAACAATTCCCTTCTGCATCTGAAACAATTGAGTTAGCACTTTCAATATTTCCCGTGGCAAAAGCTTGTCGCCCCCAAACAAAATTCCCACTAGAGTCTAACTTCAAAATTAAAATGTCTGGATTAGAATTATAGAATATATTTCCATTAATTGAAGTCGAATCCTTAAAACCTGCTGCGATGTATAAATTTTTTGAATTATCTAAGTCAATAAATGTAATAACATCGATACTGCTATAGCCAAATTGCCTTATCCACAATATATTTCCATCTGAATCGGCACGTGCAATGAACATATCATAATCTCCGTTTGAGACCAATGTTGCAGTATCAATCGTGAAGGTCTGCTTAAAACTTCCTGAGAAGATCAAATCATTGTTCATAAAATTAATTCCTCCGCCGCCTTGTGTCCCAGGAGAGAGTGTAAACAAATGTCGAAGAAAAATACAGTTACCATTGCTATCATACTTAGCCATACAACCACCAGGTGGGACCCAAAAACTATCGAAGAATGCAGTATCAATTACATTTGCATTTAAATAGATTAATCCATCCGCTCTCACATATAAAGAAGGCGGAGAATCCTCATTCGTTAAACTAAAAGTATTTTTTGTCCATGCATTTTTAGCCCATATAAAATTTCCATTCAGATCCATCCTGGCTATGAAATTATTATAGTATTCATTACCATGTAACGTGAAAGTTCCTAAAAGCATATTGTTCCAAAAACTTCCTGATAAGTATATAGTACTACTGCTAGAATCATAAGCACATTGGATACTTTCGAATTGATTGGCACCATTATTACCTCCAAATGCTTTTGCCCACAATTCATTACCGTCAGGATCATATTTGATGATATAGAAATCACTATTTCCATTAGAGGTAAATGTATTTGTTTGTAGAATCATTGTTCCTGAAAATGTTCCGTATAAATAATAGTTAGCGCCATCTGTAATTACATGGCCATTATCATACGATTGCGTGGCATTACCACCAACCTGTCTTGCCCATTGCCAATTCTGACAATTAGCAATCAGAGGAAGTAGAAGTCCTGTTATTAAAAAAATCTTTTTCATATTATTTTATCCTCAGTTAATGATTAATTTTTTTTCGATTGATTGAGCACTGTTATTAATATAAACAAGATATATTCCTTTAGTGGAATTTTCGGTGTAATTGACCACCACTTTTCGGAGCAAATTGACCACCGGTTTTCAGATGCCATTTTGATACATGTTTAGTGGTTAAGTTCAA